>NZ_JAJKFT010000004.1:603724-1207448 GCF_020966755.1 Blastopirellula sediminis | reverse complement strand
AAATTGGGATGAATGCTCTGGCGATGGCGCTGGTCCTTGGTCAATTACCGTCAAAACGACATGTCCAAGTCGTGGACATATACCCCGCAACATGTCCACGTTTTCTCCAAATAGGGACACGTTTGATCGATCTCTTGCGGCTTCGACACGTCTTTTGAATAGGTCGATGATTTCGACACATCCGGAAAATATGTCGACAAAATAGGATTTCATCGACACAAAACTGCTATGTGTCGATATCGTCGACATTTCCCTTTTTTAGGATTTCGAGGAGGGACGGATTGCGGTAAATCGTTTCCCTGCCTACCTTTTCGCTGGTCAGTAGGCCGGCTTTTTCCAGTTCTTTGAGGTAGTCGGCGGCCGTTTGCCGCTTGGCCAGCCCCCGATCGACGACAAACTTCCCTTTGCAGTACGGCTGCTCGAAAATCAGTTCGATCAGCTCTTTGCTGTAGACCCGGCTGGGGAGCTTTTCGCGGGCCAGTTCGCAGGTTTCGTCGAACAATTGGCGGATCGCCTGGATGCGGGCGGTGGTCCACCGGGCCGTTTGGGTCACTCCCTCGAGCATGTACAAGAGCCACGGCTCCCACTGCTGCGTTTCGGTCACGGCCAGCAGGCCGGAGTAATAGTCTTGCTTGTTCTGAATGATGAAACGGCTGAGGTAGAGGACGGGGATCTCCAACAGGCCGCGATCGACTAGCAGCAGCAAGTTGAGGATCCGTCCGGTGCGGCCGTTGCCGTCTTCAAACGGGTGGATCGCCTCGAACTGGTAATGTGCGACCGCCATCTGCACCAAGGGGTCGAGATCGGAGGGAGCAGTGAGAAAGGCTTCCAGGTTCTCGAGCTTTTGTTGAATGACGGCCTGGGTGAGTGGAGGCGTATAGATGACCTCTTTGGTGGTGGGATTGGAGAGCCGTACGAGCTTGTCGCTACGAAACGCCATCTCCTCCCCTTTCAGGTGCGAGCAGATTTGCTGCAGCACCGAAAGTTGAAAGGGTCCTGCTTTCAGGAGTTCTCCCCCCAGCTTCAGCGCCGACCGATAGCGGAGAACTTCCTTGGTCACCGGATCATCGGACAGATCCTCGGCGCCGGCCGCGGCGCGGAACAACTCGTCCTGGGTGGTGACGATGTTCTCGATCTCGGAACTTGATTGGGCTTCCTGGAGCGGAATCGAGTTGATGAGAATCGTTTGATTGGGGATCAGCCCGCCCGCTCCCTTCAGTTCGGCCAGGGCAGTATTGGCGGCGATACAGCTCTTGAGAACCGGCTTGGTCTCCAGTTCCTCTTTGGGAGGAAGCAGGGGGAGATCGTTGAACGGTTTGTGAGGATCATAAGCCATAGCCTAGCCCCTTCAAATTTGCTTGGATCGCCTTCTCCAGTTTCCGGCCTTCCGCGAATTGCTCAGAAAGGTGTTGCGTCAGGCGGGCCATCTTCTCCTCGAACGGCTCGTCATCTTCCTCCAGCTCTTCGGCGCCAACATAGCGCCCCGGCGTCAGGACGTAGCCATGCTCGGCGATTTGTTCTTTGGTCGCCGAGAAGCAGAAGCCGGGGACGTCTTCGTACTTCTTGACCTTGCTTTTCGGGTTGATCGTCTTCAGATCGCCGCGCCAGGCGTGGTAGGTGTCGGCGATGCGCTGCAGTTCTTCGTCGGTCAGTTCGCGATGGACCCGGTCGATCAGTTGGCCGAGCTTGCGGGCGTCGATGAAGAGGGTTTCGCCCGATCGTTGGCGGCGTTTTTTGTCCTTTTTGTCGCGGGTCAAAAACCAGAGGCAGACCGGAATTTGCGTGCTGTAGAAGAGTTGCCCCGGCAGGGCGACCATGCAGTCGACCAGGTCGGCCTCGACGATCGCGCGGCGGATCTCTCCTTCGCCTGACTGGTTGCTGCTCATGCTGCCGTTGGCCAGGACGAAGCCGGCGAAGCCGCCTGGCGCCAGGTGATGGACGAAGTGCTGCACCCAGGCGTAGTTGGCGTTTCCCTTGGGAGGGACGCCATATTTCCAGCGGACGTCTTCTTCGCTACGGTGCCAGTCGGAATCGTTGAACGGCGGATTGGCCAGCACGTAGTCGGCCTTCAGATCTTTGTGCAGATCGCGGCGGAAGGTGTCGGCATGCTCGGGACCGATGTCCCCTTCGATCCCGCGAATCGCCAGGTTCATCATCGCCAGGCGGCGGGTCGTCGGGTTCGATTCCTGGCCATAGACGGCGATGTCGCCGATGCGGCCCCCGTGCTCTTCGACGAACTTCTCGCTTTGCACGAACATGCCGGCGCTGCCGCAGCAGGGATCGTAGACGCGTCCCTTGTACGGAGCGAGCATTTCGACCAGCAGGCGAACGACGCAGCGGGGCGTGTAGAACTGGCCCCCTTTTTTGCCTTCGGCGCTGGCGAATTCGGAGAGGAAGTATTCGTAAACGCGGCCGAGAATATCTTTGCTGCGGTTCTCAGCGTCGCCGAGGCCGATCGTCCCGATCAGGTCGATCAATTCGCCGAGCCGCTGCTTGTCGAGGGTCGGCCGGGCGTAGTCCTTCGGCAAAATTCCCTTCAGGCGGACGTTGTCGCGTTCGATCGCGACCATCGCGTCGTCAATCATCTTGCCGATCTTCGCCTGGCGGGCATGATCCTGCAGAAAATGCCAGCGAGCTTCTGGCGGAACCCAAAAGCAGTTCTCGGCCTTGTATTCGTCAGGATCTTCGGGATCGGCGCCGGCGTAGTCCCCTTCGCCGTCGATCAGCTTGCCGTGCAGCTCGGCGAAGGCGTCGGAGATGTATTTGAGAAAGATGAGCCCGAGCACGACATGCTTGTACTCGGCGGCGTCCATGTTGTTGCGGAGCTTATCGGCGGCGAGCCAGAGCTTGGCTTCAAACCCGATATTGGCGGCCGAAGAGTCTTTCTTCGCCGCGGCTTTCTTTTTGGCCATGGTGGGATGACGTTCTTGTCTGAGGCGCCCGGTGCGTCATGCAATGGGAGAAAAGGGAAAACGCCGCGATTTTATCCCATCGCGGGGTCGCCGAACAGCCATTTGAGCAGCAGGTTTGGCGGGTGACTTTGGGGATTATGGAAGAGGTGGCGGACACATTTGGTCCGGTGGGGGAGAATTTGCCTCGGGATTTATTTTTGTTCGGCGAGGCGGGCTCGGAGGCGCTGGATGACCGTTTTCCGACGGTCATCTTTCAGTTCGTGAAAACTGTTTTGCGTCCCGTCTATTTCGATCGGATTCTTAGGATCCCAAAACAGCCACTCCTTGATGCCAATTCGCCACTCCGGATGTTTTTCAAGTTCCGATGGCCCGAAGTCTCCGAGCTCCGCCATCGATAGTCGTTCAGGATCGTAGCCATCGAGCGCTTGAAAACTACTGCCTTTGGCGAGCCCAACTCCAACGATTCCGTTTTTCAATCCAGGCAAATCTGCTCCGCCTTTATTGCCGTGCATTAAGACCAGATCGTCTTCTTGCACAAGGCGCATTTGCTTATGTGCTACATTATCCTGCCAGGTTGCGGCGAGAGAGCGCCGGCGCATCAACTCTTCGAGCTTTATCGGAAGCGGATAATTCGGCGGTTCACGCTTCGTGTTGCATACCCAGCCTGGTCTATCCATTCTCAGGAGAGATATAAGTTTCGACGTAGGATGAATAATGAGTTCGGGAGAATCCGGGTACTCGCTCTCAACGAAATCGTGCGACTCTGGCTGTTCATTACCGGCCGGCTTCTCAAAACGCCAACCCTCAATTTGAGATTCAGGAACAGCGGCCTTCGCAAGTTCTTCCGCTTCTACCTGGGGCCGAATTCGCTCCAATTCTTCAATCGTAAGCAATTGGTCAGGATTCCAGAGACCATCGAACCAACGAATCAATTCGGCCACCTCCGCTCCATCCAGTTGCACGCCAATCTCCAGATTTTCGCCCAAAGCGCTTTTCGTGAAATTCGCCGATGAGACGATCGCGTACTTCTCGCCAAAGATGTAGACCTTGGCGTGCAGAAATCCATCGTCGTAATAGCAACAGGGGATATTCAAGCGAAGAATCTCGCCGAGTGCTGAAAGAGACGAACTGGTACGGGCCAAATCTTCGGGCGTTGTGCTGGTCAGTATGCGAGAATCGCGCTGTGCCAAACGCGCCAGCAAGTCGGTCTCGGTGATGTACGGACTGGCAATGCGAATTGGACCCTCTGACTTGTTCAGCAACTCCTCAATGCGCCGGCGATGGATTTGTTTGCCTGGGGTCTCGATCAGCAATTCAGGCATTTCCGATTGCTCCTGTCATGGGCCGAGAGATTTTTAAAAGCATCAACGACTGTTACCATTACCAATCCAGTCGAGGCCGATATTTGGCGAGAACAACTACTATTTGCAACCGGAATTTTGGGTAGTACCGTTCTGAACGCTACTATAGCCGGTATCACTCGCAATAGCGAAAAAAATACCTCGTTACTGGCAGCGAGATTATCTCGGATAAATCACGCGAGAGCTGAATAGATTGCTCAAAACGAGCGAAACCTAGCCATCAACCACATCCGATCGCCGACGCTTCAGCGCGAGAACCCATGGTTTAATGCGCCAGTTTTCCTGCGATGAGCTACCGGCTCCAATTCCATACTCCCCACAAATAGCCGATTCAATCAATGTTGGATTACGCTGCGAGCACGAAAACTGCTTTTTCGACTATTCGGTTGCTAAACATGGCAGATGCTTATCCGCCGACAAAGGAAGACCAGCTCTATTGAACGATGACGAAGTCCGTAATTTTAACATTCACACATTATTCGTATGACGAGCAGACAAGAGATGTCAGAAACTTCGGAACACCGTCAATTCGTTCAGCTTCATCGTACTTTTCGCGAGCTTTCACAAGACAGCAGCGATGAAAACCTGGACTTCGCCGCCACTCGTCTCTTTTCTGAGCAAATGACATGGAACGACGTTATCACTAGATTCCGAGTTGTTATTCTTTCCGAAGCAGGTTCGGGGAAGACCGCGGAAATACGAAACATTGCCGATACGCTTCGTAATGAAGGGAAAAGAGCATTCTTTTTGCGTCTCGAGCATATCCCCCAAGACCTTGAGGAAGCGTTTGAAACTGGCTCGTGGGAAGAATTCCAAGAGTGGCTGAATTCGGAGGAAGAAGGATGGCTGCTACTCGACTCGGTCGATGAAGCAAGGCTGCGTCACCCGGGTGACTTTGAAAGAGCTATACGCAGACTCGGTAGACGCATATCTAGGGCGCACCAGCGCGCACACATCGTCATAACTAGCAGAACGACCGCGTGGCGCCCCAGGACAGACCTCGACCACTGCACGAAGCACTTCCCGTATGATTCATCGATAGCGGTCGTTCCCAGCACTACAGACGAACTGGATGGCCCTAGCCAAGATTTCGACGCAGACGACTCGAAAGCTGCTAACAAGCAGGATGGATTCCTGATTCTCGCCTTGGACAACCTAAACGCGGAACAAATCGAAACGTTCGTCGCGGCAAAGGGCGTTCAAGACACAAAGGCGTTACTTGACGCCGTCGAAAGGGTTGACGCATGGGCTTTTACTACTCGGCCTCAGGACCTGGCTGAACTAGCAGAGTTTTGGAGCGACTGCGGCAGAATTGGAAGCCGACTAGAGCTAATACAGCACAGCATTGACCGCCGGCTGAGCGAAAGAGATCAAGGCCGCGCTGAAGCACGCCGCCTAACGATGAATCGTGCAAGACTCGGGGCGATGCTTTTGGCTGCAGCGGCAACCATAAGTCGCGTCCCGACTATTTGCGTGCCCGACGGAAGCGAAAACTCCGATGGAATCCCCATCTCAAAGGTCTTGCCGGATTGGGACGACAAAGATATCGCAACCTTGTTGGAACGTCCAATTTTTGACGATGCCATCTATGGCACTGTACGGTTTCATCATCGCTCCGTTAGAGAATTCCTAACTGCCGCGTGGATGCTAGAGCTATTGGATCGCGCGACCTCGCGAAACAAGATTGAAGCTCTGCTATTCCGTAATCAATACGGCGTGGATGTCGTCATACCGACAATGCGCCCCGTGATCCCCTGGCTTGCAATTAAAGACGAAAAGATCTGTGAGCGCGTTAACGACATCGCACCTGAAGTTCTCCTGGAAGGAGGAGACCCCAACAAGCTGCCATTGAGTTTTCGCAGTCGCCTTCTCAAGAAAGTGTGCATGCGAATTGTCGACGGTGCCTCAAATCACGGTGCTACAGGCAATGAAGCAATTCAACGATTTGCCAATCAAGACCTTGTGCCTGACATCAAGAAGTTAATCAAGGAATATAGATCTAGCGACGAACTCTTGTTCTTTTTGCTTCGCATGGTTTGGATTGGAGAACTTAGAGAAGTCCTCCCCGAAGCCAAAGCGGTTGCCCTAGATGCAGATTCGTCAAAATACACACGCATTGCAGCATTCAGGGCTGTAAAAGCGATTGGAACGACCGAGGACGTTAATGAGATTCGTCAGAAGTTTCTCAGTGAGGAATCCATTCTGAATCGAGACTGGCTTGAGGAACTAATAGATCAGTTGGAGCCCAACGCAGAATCAACCCAATGGTTACTCGGTTGCCTCGCCAAAGCCGATGAGCCCAATCTAAATCGCTCCGATGGTCTGCTTGACGCCGTAGTTTCCTATATCCTACGCGTCCCGCCTGAAGTTCTCCCTATGTGGGTAAAAGAGTTGAATAGACTGCTCACTACGCCACCAAGCTTAGAACGAGACCGCGGCGGCGTCTCGCAAAGGTTTGGCTGGCTAATGAGGGCTGCCGGACATGCCGCCGAGCGGCTAATCGAGGAGCGTTTTCCCGAGGCACTGGAAGACGCCAATCTGTCAATCCTCCACAAGCTCACTTTAGTCAATCGCTCCAATTTTGGGGACTATAGCGATGCGTCATTCCGCATAGCTGAGCTCGTGCCTATGTGGCCCGAACTAAACCGGGCCCTGTTCTGGCACGACGTGCACCAATCTCAAAACCCCACCAAGGACACCCCAACGGAGTTTTGGCAAGTCTCGATCCCGGGAGGATATTGGCAATTTGACGAGTCAGACTTTGAATTTGCCGTCAAAGGAATCACCGACAGCCTTTCCCCAACTGACAAACGGATCGCACTGTCGCTCGCATTCCGGCTATACGTCGATGGAGGTCGCGATCGAAGGCAACGAAACAGACTCAAGAAGATCGTCGCAGGTGACAAGGTACTTGAGGGCAGTTTAAGAAACTACCTGCGGCCACCGGCAAGGGGAAGATCAAAATGGCAAGTGATGGATGCTAGATTTAAACGCCAAGCCAAGGCAAGACAAGCCAAGGAGGCAAAGCGACGAGAAGATTGGCGGGAATTCTTGAAAGAGAACACCGCTTTGCTGCGTGGCAACGGCATAGCACCAGGAGAGTTCTCAAATTGCCAATACCACCTTCATGAGGAGTTGAGAGATAAAAACAACCAGTCCAGCCACTTGGGCAACGGAAACTGGAGGTGTCTTATCGGAGAGTTCGGAGACGACGTTGCTCAAGCATTTCGCGATGGCGTGACTGGTTTCTGGAGAAAGTTCGTTCCTAAATTGCGTTCGGAAGGCGCCCCCGCAAACAAGATTTCATTTCCCGTGATTTTTGGACTCACTGGCCTACTGATCGAGGCCCAGGAAACGGACAATTGGCCTGCCGATTTGACTCCTCAAGATGCTGAGTTGGCGTGTCGCTATGCCTCGTACGAAATCAACGGATTTCCTACTTGGCTGCCGCGACTCTTCGATGCATTCCCAACAGTTGTTCAGAACTTCATGATCAACGAAATCCGTTATGAGTCGGCGACCACCAAAAGCGGTCAGAACTCTCACTATATACTTTCCGACATCAACTGGCACGGAGAATGGGCCTGGGATCAACTTGGCCCGGATGTCTTCTCGATATTGAAAGCCAAAGAACCAGCCAATCTCGACAACCTCGTTGGTTTGCTTAGCATCGTCCAAAACTCGTCAGTATCGGATGGCGATATCGCCAAGTTAGCAGCAAGGAAAAGCAAGACCTTGAAGCGTCAACAGCATGCGGCATGCTGGTTCGCAGTTTGGGTCGGCGTGGCCCCAGAAAAGGCCATACCCGCATTAGAGGACCGCATAGAAAGAATCCTAGCCCCTGAAGCTCGCACTGATTTCGCGATGGAATTCGTCACAAGGCTGATGGGAAGTCGGCGCGGAGAACTTTCAAGAGTTCGTGGCGCATATCGATTCCCAGTCTTTCTGAAGCAGTTGTACCTTCTGATGCATCAATACATTCAGGCCAATGACGATATCAATCGAATAGGCAAGGGAGCGTACTCCCCAGGCTTGCGAGACCTAGCTCAAGACGCACGCAATGGCCTCGCCGAAATCCTCCGCACCATTCCGGGCAAGGATGCCTTCATTGCCTTGAATGAGATCGCAAGTGCGCACCCGACAAGCAAGTATAGGCCGTGGTTTTCTTCGCTGGCCAAGGCGAAAGCCGAATCGGATGCCGATTTGTGCACCTGGACGCCTGCTCAGGTACGCGATTTTTATGACAATTTAGAGTGCTCGCCGGAGAATCACCGACAGCTCGCAGAGCTGGTACATCTACGATTACTTGATCTGAAAACTGACCTCGAGGACGGCGACGCAAGCATCGCCAAGATACTACAGGAAGTGAATCTCGAAACCGATATGCGAGTTTTCATCGGCCGAGAACTTCGCGAAAAGTCATTCGGTAGATACGCAATCCCTCAGGAGGAGGAACTTGCGGATGCAAAGCGACCAGACCTGAGAGTTCACGGCATTACTTTTGACGCACCTGTGCCGTGCGAACTCAAACTATCGGACAAATGGTCTGGCCCCGTTCTATTTGAGCGACTTGAAAACCAGCTTTGTGGAGACTACCTTCGCGATCCACGCTCCAATCGAGGCGTTTTCATTCTGGTGCACCAAGGGAAGAGGAAATCATGGAAGATTCCAGGCTCAAGAAAGAGAATGAACTTTGACGGTTTGGTCAGTTCCCTACGTCAGTTTTGGCAAGAAATAGCTCTTAACTATCCTGACATCGAAAATGTTAATGTAATTGGCATAGATTTGACAAAGAGATTCACATAGACACATTTTAGCACACGTGGGACGTACACATGAAAACGAAGGCGTACGTAAAGTACTTGAATCGAACTGCACAATTCGATGCCGACCTGGAACTGGCCGATGCTTTCTCGCAGCCATCGCATTGGAAGCACCAGCGATCGAAGATCTATCTATTTGATGGCATTGCCAAGCACAAACATCCTCGATTGGCGAAGAGAAAGCGGTCGGATCACAACCGTGCCCTTGCCTGCAAACATCTCAACACAACTCTGCGCGGGGCTTACATCAAGGACGTCTACGAGGAATTGAGCCACTTTCTGGTAGAAATAATTCGTTGCTGTGCAAAGAAGTCACTCGATCCCAATCGCTTGATCGGCGACCATCGATTTGCGATCGAAGCAAATAAGTTACTTCAACTGGGCTCATGGGATGCTGTCGTTCAACAAATCGCCAATGACCTATTTAGAAAGCTAGAGAACGAGCGAAGCACAATAAAGCTAATCGAAGCAATTGACGCCAAGCTAAACCTTCAGCTTGATGTCGCAGTTGTGGAATCCGCGTTGCCGTACCTTGACATGCGTCACATTTTGGTTCACCAAAATGGAGTCGTTGATGCGGAGTATGCGGCTCGACACCCGCAGGTTGGATTAAAGGAAGGGGAGGCTTTTTCTCTCTCGTATTCCCAAATCTCAGAAGCGCGTTTGGCGATAAACGCTCTCGTAAAACAGATCGACGGCAAAGTGGTAACGAACGCACTGGTGCTCAACGAGGACACACAGCCCTAAATCTCCAGACTCCCCATAGAATGCCCCCATCCGCAACTCAACGAGGCACCAACCGTAACACCGGTACAGTAGAAGCACTGCAGATCGGACCACTCTTAATTGTCAAACGTCACGCACCACTACAGCTTCCGGTGCCTAGCCAATCCTTTCAAATCAAACGATCGATAACCCCCTCAGCGTCGTATTGAGGACGTTTGGCTTACGATAACGAGTATTCTAGCCCGTTTTTCCTGACTCAAGCCTGGCCAGGCAGCGACCAGTTTTGCCAAGTCCTCATCAATCTTCTCTCCTGATGCACTAACTGCGCCGGATTCTGCGCCGCTTTGGGTCTCAACCCCGGTTTTCCCCGAGGAATTCGGCCCACTTTCGAGTCCTGCCTGGCCTACCTTCGATAGAGGGGGGATTGGAGCAAATAGAGGCCAGTTGTTGTCGTATCTCGGTTTCCGACATATCGCCTAGACTGCCTGCTCCGATATTCCCGCCATTTCCGTAATCTGACGCATCCGTTGCAGCCCTCGTTTTGGTCGGCCTTTCCGGTCGCCGCCGTGTCGAAAGCAGCCTGGGTCGTCTCCAGGTGGTGCCGTCTGGCGATCGGCGACGAGCTCCTCAGCTATTTGCAGACGAAATGCGTTGGATACTGGGCTTCTAGTTTGGTTGGCCGCGTCGACCGCATGGACTGGAACCGTATGGGATGCTCTTCGGCAGTATGAAGTCGCACGTCGACCTGCATCGTGAGTTGGTGGAAGGGCCAAGATTACGAGGCGGTTTCGGAGACCTGCGACTCGGTCAAATCTCTTCGCATGCGAAACCCATCTGCAGTACCGGCTATTTGCCGTACATTTCTATTCAACTTGCCGAACCGTGAGCAGCGGCTTATCCTTTATTTTGTCTCAGCACAACATTTTGGCTTCGGTATGCGACGTTTCGTTTCCATCTTGCTCATCTTTCTGCTTGTAGGGCAGTCGCTTGCGGCTGCGCCTCATTGGCATGGAGAAGAGACAGGGTGCGATACCGAGGAGCATGCGGCTCGGCCTCATGTTCATCTGCATGGAGAGAAGGGGCATCACCACGAGCACGCTTCGCAGGCCCCGGAACCGGAGCCGGTGGAGCATGACAGCGATGCTGTTTTCCTGACGGCCGACGACGCGGTCATTGACAACGTTTCGACTTCGGTCCCTAAACTGACCTGGTCGTGGTTCAGCGTCTGCCCGATTGCAGCCAGCTCTATTCAAGCGGCTTGTAAAGCGGAAACTCGCTATTGTCTCGGTTGGGACAGTCCTTTGCGCCCTTCGTGCGCGCGCTACGAGCAGCTTCTCTCGATTCGCTGCTAAACCTTTCTGCGGTGTGCTGAATCCTGGACTGTTCCGGTACGCGCACCTTCTAAAAACGCCGTTGCGTTGGCCGTAACTGTCGGCCCCACCATCGCAGAACCTCTTCTGCGTCCGTCTGGAGTTTGATCCGATGCCTATCCCAAGTTTGATTCGCTACGCGCTGGCTCCCTTGGTCATGCTGGTTGTGGCCGCGATCGCCTACTTCACCCAAGAGCGTTGGTTGCCGCTCGTGAATCCTGGCAATGTAGCCGAGGAAGAATCGGAAGTCGTCGCCCCCGTAGACGATCCGAAGGTTCTTAAGCTTTCCCCGCAGGCCCGCAAGAACCTGGGCCTGGTTGTGAAGCCGGCGCGGCCGCAGACCTATTGGCGCACGATTCAAATTCCGGGGATTCTGGCCAATCGCCCCGGCGAAACCGATCGCGGCGTCACTGCGCCGGCCGTGGGCGTGGTCACGGAAATTCATGCCTATCCCGGCCAGACGGTACGTCCCGGAGAAAGTCTCTTCCGACTGCGACTTTCCAGTGAGTACCTCCAAAGCGCGCAGAAGGAGCTTTTCACCGCGACGAAGGAACGGCAAATCGTGCGCGAGCAACTCGATCGACTTCGTCCCTTGGCGACCAGCGGCGCGGTGCCGGGGGCGCGAATTATCGAACTCGAAAGCCAGGAGCTTCGCCAGGAGGCGCTGATCCAAAGTTATCGCCAGGACTTACTCATCTGCGGTCTTACCCCACAGCAAGTTGACGAAGTCGCCGCCGGAGAATTCATCCGCGAAATCAACATCGCTGCCCCTCCCGTTCGCTCGGCAAGCGGGTCAATCACCGGCAGCGCCGTCGAACCTGGCGAAGCCTCCGACGAACAGGACCAAGCCGCGTACGAAGTCCAGCAACTTCAAGTTTCGCTCGGGCAGCAAGTGCAAGCTGGCGATCTGCTCGCCACGCTCTCGAATCATCGCCGGCTCTATATCCAGGGACATGCATTCAAGCGGGAAGCTCCCTACTTGGAAGATGCGGCCCAGAACCGCTGGAAAGTCACGGTCGAATTCGCGGAGGATTCTCCCGAGCATTGGCCCGATTTGTCGCAGGAGTTCGAGATCGAGTATCTCTCGAACGCGGTCGACGCCGAAAGCCGCACGTTCGACTTTTATATTCCTTTGACGAATCAACCTCGCTTGTACGAAAAGAACGGCGAGACCTTCGTCGTCTGGCGATTTCGTCCAGGACAGCGAGTACGGCTCCATGTGCCGGTCGAAGAGTTGCATGACGTGCTCGTGCTTCCCAGCGCCGCCGTTGTCCGCGATGGGCCCGACGCTTATGTGTTTCAACAGAACGGCGACTTGTTCAATCGCATTCCGGTTCAAGTGCTGCAAGAGGATCGCTTGAATGTGATTCTGGCCGATGACGGCAGCGTGACGCCAGGCTTGTACCTGGCTCAGAACGGAGCCGCTTCCCTCAATCGTGTGCTGAAAGCTCAGGCTGCCAGCGGCGTGCGTGCCGACGTGCACGTTCACGCGGATGGAACCGTTCACGCCGCTCACTAAGAGGACGCAAGCATGCTCAACGCCGTTATTCGATTTTCACTGCAATATCGCCTGCTGATCTTGCTCGTCAGCCTGGCGATGCTCGTCTATGGTTCGTATCTCGCGACCCAGATGCCGATTGATGTCTTCCCCGATCTCGATCGCCCACGGGTGATCATCCTGACCGAATGCCGCGGCCTGGCGACCGAAGAAGTCGAAACGTTAGTGACGCAACCGATCGAAATCGCGCTGCTCGGAGCGAGCGGCGTGCAGGCTGTTCGCAGCCAGTCGACGGCCGGCCTGGCGGTCATCTACATCGAATTCGATTGGAACACCGAAATCAAATCGGCTCGCCAAACCGTGCAGGAGCGACTCGGGACGCTGGAAGGAGTTCTCCCCAGCGGAGTCACGCCGATGATGACTCCTCCCTCCTCGATCATGGGACAAATCGTCGTCGCCGGGATCTATCGTCAACAAGGACCCCGCGGCGGCGAGTTATACCCGATCAGCAAGACGCCGATGATGGTGGAGATTGCGACCGATGAAAGTGGCCAGGAATCGTTGCAAGTTTGGCGGCCTGAGATTCGGGACCAGGTTGATACCTGGAAGCCGGTCGCGGCGGAGATTGTGCGTTGGGAGCGTGCACCGGCTGATAGTGCTCCGGGAATCGCCGGAACTCCGTCCGCCACGTTGAGAATTGACGGAGAAACGTACGAAGTCCCGCTTCCTTCGGCGGAAGCTCGCCAACTTGCCTTGCGAACGATTTGCGACTGGGTGATACGCCCCCGCATTCTGAAGGTGACCGGGGTGGCGGAAGCGTTCATCCTGGGTGGTGACCGCAAGCAGTACCAGGTTCGCATCGACCCCACCGCCCTGCTGGAATACGGCGTCACGTTGCAGGAAGTCGAACAGGCGATTCAGGAGAGCAATATCAACACCAGCGGCGGTTTCGCCGTGAAGGGAGAAACGGAGCGTCCCATTCGAATTCTCGGTCGTCTGGGACCAGACTCCGATCGCACGCTATACGACTTGTCGCAAGTGCCGGTAAAAAACACCGGTGAACGTCCCATCCTTCTGGAACAAGTGGCTCGGGTCGTCGAAGGCGCCGAATTCAAAAGAGGGGACGGGAGCGTGAATGGCCGGCCAGGCGTCGTCTTCACCATCGTGAAGCAGCCGCACGTCGATACGCGCGGCTTGACCGATCGGCTTGAAGAGGCCTTCGCCGCGTCGGAGGAGTCGCTGCCCGCCGATATCGTTATCAACCCCGAACTGTTTCAGCTGCGCAAGTTCATCGACCGCGGGATTTTTAATGTCGGCGAGGCGCTGATCATTGGGGCGACGCTGGTCATCATCATTTTGTTCCTATTCTTGCTCAACTTCCGTACGACGTTCATCACGTTGACGGCGATTCCGTTGTCGCTGGTCATCACGACGTTCGTCTTTCGGCTGATTGGATTTCTGTCTGGATCGGAGCTTTCGATCAACGTGATGACGCTGGGCGGCATTGCGGTGGCGATGGGAGAACTGGTTGACGACGCGATCGTCGACGTTGAAAACATCTTCCGGCGACTGAAAGAAAACAATGCGCTCGAGCACCCCCGCCCTGCTGTGCAGGTCGTCTACGAAGCGAGCAAAGAAATCCGCAGCGCAATCGTCTTCGGCACCGCGGTGGTGATCCTGGTCTTCCTGCCATTGTTCGCGTTGTCGGGGGTCGAAGGTCGCTTGTTCGCTCCGCTCGGCGTCGCGTATATCGTTTCGATCCTTGCGTCGCTGCTCGTTTCGCTGACGGTCACGCCGGTCCTTTCGTATTATTTGCTGCCGCAGTCGAGCGCAGCCCATGCGGAACATGACGGTTTGCTCCTGCGCTCGTTGAAATGGGGCGCTAGTTACCTGATTCGCTTCAGCATGGCGGCTCCTTTACTGTTGCTGGCGATTACCTGGATCGGCGTCGGCTTCGCCGGGTGGGAACTCGCGAACTTGGGCAAAAACTTTCTGCCGGAGTTCGACGAGGGGAGCGTGCAGATCAACGTGACGCTCCCCCCAGGCTCATCGCTCGACGCGTCCAACCAGGTTTCGGCGCTCATCGACGGCAAGATTCGCGAGATGCAGAAAAACGCCCAGAACCCGGACGGAGCAGTCCTCTATTTCGTCCGGCGGACCGGGCGAGCCGAAATGGATGAGCACGCCTCGCCGGTGAACGCCGGCGAATACATCCTGAGCATGAATCCCGATAGTCATCATGAACGTGACGAGATCATCAAGCGCCTCTTGGAAGAACTAAGCGACGAAGTTCCCGGCGTCTCGATCGAAGTCGAGCAGCCGCTCGCTCACTTGATCAGCCACATGGTCTCCGGCGTCTACGCCGAAATCGCGATCAAGATCTTTGGCGACGACATTGACAAACTGCGTGAGCTTTCGGAAAAGGTCAAAGGGACGATCCAACAAATCGACGGGATCACCCCTCCGGTGATCGAGCCGATTCAGCAGACGGAGGAGTTGCAAATCCATCTGCGTACCGACGACCTGGCCTTCTACGGTCTGACGCGCGGCTATGTCGCCAACGTGCTGCAAACCGCCCTGCAGGGAGCGATCGTTTCTGAAGTGTTGGAAGGCCAGCGGCGATTTGATTTGCTGGTCCGACTAGAGGAGGAGTACCGCACCGATTACGCCAACTTGGGACGACTCCGCATCGACTTGCCGAACGGCCAGGGGCAAATTGAGCTTCGCGAGATCGCCGACGTCGGCCCCGGCGTCGGTCCCAACGCCGTCAATCGAGAGAACGCCCGGCGCCGGATGGTCATCCGCTGCAACACGCAAGGTCGCGACCTGGCGAGCGCCGTAGCCGCCATCCAGCGGAGCGTCGACAGCAATGTCGGCTTGCCGGAAGGCTATTTCATCGAATACGGCGGGCAATTCGAGAGCCAACAGCGGGCGACTCGTACGATCGCGATTCTCGCGGCGGTTTCGGTCGTCGGGATGTTCGTCGTGCTGATGGTTCTCTTTCCTTCGGTTCGCGTCGTGCTCCAGATTCTGAACGCGTTACCGACCGCTTTCATCGGCGGCGTGCTGGCGCTGGTGATCACGCAGCAAACGCTCACGGTGGCCAGCCTGGTCGGCTTCATCTCTCTCGGCGGGATCGCCGTTCGCAACGGCATTCTTCTCGTCACGCACTACTTCCACTTGATGAAGGAAGAGGGAGAGGACTTCTCGCAAGAGATGATCCTCCGCGGCAGCTTAGAACGCCTTGCTCCGGTGCTGATGACCGCACTCACCGCTGGCATCGGGCTGTTGCCGCTAGTGATCGGCGGTCAGGAGCCGGGACGCGAGATCCTTTACCCCGTCGCCACGGTGATCCTTGGCGGCCTCGTCACTTCCACTTTTTGTGAATTCCTCATTCATCCCGGCATTTTCTGGCGGCTAAGCGGCAAGGATGCGTTGCGTCTGGCCCGCGCCGAACAGTCGGGAGAGGAACTCATTCCGTAAACACAGAATTCAATTTCACCCCGTTAGAAGGAGCGATTTCGTGAAACGCAACATTCTCCGCTACACACTTTTGGCCGGCCTGTTTGCAGCTGCCGCAATACTCGGCTGCAAGAATGACAATGCGACGCCGGCTAAGTCGGACGCCGCCGCCGATTCCGATCATGGCCATACCCACGGACCCGGCGGGCACACCCATGACCACAGCGAAGAAGGCCATGGCCATGCCCCCGGTCCGCACGACGGCGTTCTCACCGACTGGGGCGGCGGCGCCTATCATGTCGAGTTCACCGTCGATCACGCCAAGCAAGAAGCGACCGTCTACATCCTGGGGGGCGATGAGAAAACGCCGGTACCGATCGCCGCCGAGTCGGTCTTGCTCACCATCAAAGATCCGAAGCTCCAAACCGATCTGCTGCCGCAGCCGCAAGAAGGCGATCCGGCAGGAAAAGCGTCTCGCTTCGTCGGCAAGCACGAAGGCTTGGGGACCGTCAAAGAGTATGAAGGAACCTTGAGCGCCGCTGTGGACGGAACTCCGTACGCTGGCAATTTCACCGAAGAAGCGCATGGGCACGAACATGGCCACTCCCACAGCGGCGACGACGCCCTCGTCTGGGAAGGCGAACCGAAAGAACATGACGGGCTCACGATCAAGCTGGGGCATCACGGCTCGCATCTGCATGCCGGCGAAGAAGTCGAACCGGCCGTTTCGATCACCAAGGATGGCAAGCCGGTCGCCGACGTGAAGGTCTTTAACGCCTTGGTGTCGAAGGATGGCGCGACGGTTTTGGCGAAGGAAGTCGGCACGATCTACGAACCGGAAACGCCGGAAGAGCCTGCCCACTACGCTCAAGGTGGTCTGAAGATCCCGGCCGACGCCAAGGAGGTCGCCATTCGCTTTCGGATCGTCCCGTCGAGCGGCGAACCGGTAAGCTTCGACGTCCCGATCAAGGTCGAATAGTCGTCCCCAGTTTCTGCAGACCCGCAGCAAACATGGCTGCGGGTCTGGGTCACTCCACGGAAAGGTCCTCCCCATGCTGCTCCGGGCCATCATCGCCGGCCTCGTCGTCGCCGCCGTATCACAAATCGCCGACCGCTACCCGCGACTGGGCGCTCTACTGTTGACGCTTCCCATCGTCAGCATCGTGGCGTTCGTAGCCGTATGGTGGAAAGACCAAGACCTGGCCACCGTCTCAAAACTGTCACGCGAAACGCTCGTCCTCGTCCCACTGGGACTCCCGCTCTTTATCCCACTAGCGATTTCGCAACGCCTCGGCCTCGGATTCTGGGGAGCATTTGCACTCGGCCTGATCCTCGCCTCCACCACGATCGGCCTCTGGTTCGCCTTCGGGCCGAAGCTAGAGAACTGATCTCGCCCGATTTGGGAGCGTATTACCCTTGCGACGCCGCCGCGGCGTCTCTCGCTCAACTTTGCCTAACCGGAACAACCGGACCGTCATTTTCCGGAAAACGCCTCCTTTCGATACAATCGGCCGTGGCCCGACCGCCGCCGATCCCGATCTTTCTACTGGACCGTGCCAACTTCACCCTCTCTTTGTATCTCTTGTGCGTAGCATTCGCTCACGAGAACGTATGCATGCATGGTGAGACCGTAGAATGCTGGCACTGAACTCGAAGTTTCTGAAGTCGCTCTCGATTCTGCTCCTTGCAGGCGGGTGCGCCAGCTCTGGCTCTCCCCTGGCGGTTGTTCGTAACGAGGTTCAGCCGCCGATCGCGGTGACGCCGCACATTCCTGTGGATGCTGCGGTTGGTCAGGACGCCAAACTCGCTTCTTCGCCGCCCAGCGTGGCGCCGGTCCAGTTGGTGACGCACGAAGCGAGCGATTCGTCCGACGCGCTGCATGGTTTTGAACTGTTAGCCCGCGAGCGTAATCCCCGTTTGATTCGTCTGCATCACGAGTACCAAGCGGCGCTCGCCAAGTCGCGTTACGCCGACAAGTTGCCTGACCCTCGCTTTGGCGCCAACATCTTTGGCGATCCGATTGAAACGGCGGCCGGTTCGCAGCGGGCCAACATGACGTTCAGTCAGGCCGTTCCCTGGATCGCGCGTCTGCGTGCTGACGAACAGCGGGCCATCTTTGACGCGTATGCGATCCACGCGGAACTGGAAGCGGAGACTCTGCGCGTTGAAGCGGCCGTTCGCACGCAGTGGTATCGCTTGTACGTCTTGGAAAAACAGATTGAAATTGCGGTCGCCAATCAACAGTTGCTCACGTCGCTGATTGACGTAGCGAACGCGCGAATCGCGACCGGGGCCGCTTCGCAGGGGGACGTCCTGCTCGGCACGCTCGAATTGTCGCAGTTGGAAGAGCGGCTGCTCACGTTGCGGCGTCAACGACAAGGAACTGTCGCCGAGTTCAATCGGCTGCTCGCCCAATCCGCGGAAACCCCAATTGCATCGCCCGAGCGGATCCACAGCGTCATGCCGACGATGGATACGAGTGAGCTGACGCAGATCGCTTTGCATTCTCAGCCCGAGATTGAAGCCGCAAAAATGCGAACCCAAGCGACGCGGTGGGGAGTTGAGGTCGCGCGGCTGATGCGGCGGCCCGAATTCATGCTGTCGGCCAGCTACTATCCCACCGATAACAATCGCCCGCCGAGCAACGTCGTTGACGTCGGTCAGGACCCATGGGCGCTTGGCGCCCAGATCAGCATTCCGATTTGGCGCGACAAGTACGACGCCATCGAAGACGAAGCGCTCTGGAAACATCAGGCCGCTCATAACACCGTCGAAGAATTGTCCGATCGCTACGCTTCGTTGATCGTCGACCTGGTGGCCGAAGCGAAACGAGCCCAAGAGACAGCGGAACTCTACGAATCGACGATCTTGCCCCAGGCCCAGCAAACGCTCAAAGCGGACCAAGAGTCCTATTCCAATGGCGCCGTCGAATTTGACCGCGTGATCCGCGACTACCGCAATCTTCTCACGCTGGAGATCGGTTACCACCAGGCGATCGGCGATATGGCGACCGCCATCGCCAAAATCTATCAGACGACCGGCGTTCGCACGGGGCCATAAGTCGAGAACCGGCGGCCAATTGAGTCGCAAGCGTTTAGGGAGGTGGGGCTTAGCCGCTTGGAACGACGTTGACGCTGACCGAACCCCGTCTTAGACTTCAAGATATCGCTTGGCGTTCTCGGAATCTGAAGTGTTTGGACTCTTACGCAAAACCGCCGTGCTTTCCGTAATCTTGTCGTTGCTCCTGCAAACGGCAAGTTTCGCTGCGCCAAGCGCTTGTTGCTGTGCGAAAGAAGCCTATTCCACAACCGCCCATCGTTGCTGCCGCTCAACCGCTTCCAACGAACGTCGTTCCGGTTGTCCGCATTGCCAACGTCACGTTGCGGCGAACACGTCGTGCGGTGACGGAGAGAGCGTTCGGGGCGATTCAACCTGCCACTGCCATCTTGTTCCGCTCAACCTTGGCGACTCTCTGATTTCTTCGGAAGGGGTTCTGGCTGACGCAGTCGCGCTAACGCCGTTTGCTGACGAACTCGCCAAACTGGAAGTGGTTTGCGCTCCTCGCCCGGCGATTGCGACGGCACATCTCCCTTTTCCCGATTCGGACTTTCGCCGAATCGTGCTCTGCGTCTGGCTGACCTAAGCCGGCCGGTCTTCTTCCGCTTGCAACGTATTCGCCCCATTTGCGACGTCTACGATTGCGCGCTCGTCGTTTCGCCACCACGGTCGTACATCGACTTTGGATGCGAACATCGCCACTTGAACAGTTCACCCGAATCGGGGCGGCTGGCCGGAGCAATTTCTGGCGCGGTCCAAACGCTGGGTAAGCGTCTCGGTCCAGCCGCTCCTTGTTTCCATTCACGACTCAGACAGTGAGATTCCGATGTCAACGCCGGTAAATAAAGCAGACGCGCCGGAGCCAACGCAGCAGTCGATTGTGTGGTGGTTTGCCCGCTTGACGCCGATCGCGTTCTTTTTCGCAGCCGGGATTATCCTGATAGTTCTCCTTGGACTGGCGCAGCGCGTCGGTTGGATCGGCGTCGAAGGAAGTTCTGCAGCGACAAGCGGCGGCAGCGCTCAGCAAATCTACACGTGCCCGATGCATCCCCAGATTCGGCAACCTGGTCCTGGTCGATGTCCAATTTGCGGGATGCCCCTGGTTCCCGCTTCGTCAGGCGCCGCCGACCTGGATGAGTTCGCCGTGACGATCCAGCCGGCGCAAAGACGGTTGGCCCAAATTCAAACGGCGCCAGCGACGTCAGAGCCGGTCTCAACGACGATCGAGACGATCGGCGCCATCGAAATCGACGAAAGCCGCGAAGCGACGATCGCCGCCTACATCAATGGGCGCGTCGAGCGTTTGTTTGCCGACTACACAGGCGTCCTCGTCGCCAAGGGAGATCACTTGGCGATCGTTTACAGCCCGCAACTTTACGCTGCACAAGCCGAGTACCTTGAGTCGCGCAACACCGTCGGGCGGATGAACGCCAACTCGCTCCCAGCAATCCGGGAAGCGCAAACCAAGTTGATGGAGAACTCGCGTCAAAAACTGGTCGAGTTGGGGATGACGCCGGAGCAACTGGCTGAGCTCGAAAAATCGGGAAAACCGGAGTCGCGTCTGACGATCTACGCTCCCTTCGGCGGAACGGTCATTGAGAAGTTGACCGAGGAAGGAGAATACATTTCCGCAGGAGAACCGATCTATCGCATCGCGAATCTCTCGACGGTGTGGCTCATGCTGGAACTCTATCCGGAAAACGCCTCCCAGATTCGTTTCGGCCAGGTTGTCACCGCCGAACTCCCCTCTTTACCTGGGGAGACGCTGATCGGCCGCGTCGCATTCATTGATCCGAAAGTCAATGACAAGAACCGGACGGTTGGCGTCCGCGTCGAGTTCAAGAATGACTCAGGACGACTACGACCAGGCGATTACGCAGAAGCGACGATCGAAATCCCGATTGGTCCGCAAGGAGCGGTCTACGACGAGCAACTTGCAGGCAAGTGGATCAGCCCAATGCACCCACAAATCATTCGCGACGAACCAGGGGCGTGCCCGATCTGCGGCATGGAACTCGTGCCGACGTCGCGATACGGCTACTCCGACCAGCCGCTCGGACGCGTTCCCTCGACCGTTATTCCCCGCTCGGCCCTCCTCACCGCGGGAAAGAATAGCGTCGTCTATGTCGAAACGGAGCCGGGGCGCTTCGAGATTCGCAGTGTGAAGCTCGGTCCCATTTTGAAAGACAAAGTGGTGATCCTCGACGGCATCAAACCGGGCGAGCTGGTCGCAACTTCTGGCAACTTCCTGATCGACTCACAAATGCAACTGGCCGGCAAGCCGAGCCTGATCGATCCATCCCGTCTCGTGCACAAAAAGACTCGCAATTCGCCGCTGCAAGTCGACTCTACCAACCTAGCCAAAGTCGGCGGGGAAACCGGTCAGAACCTGGAAGCGTTCTACCAGACTTACTTTGCCATTCAAAGCCAATTGGCCGCCGATAAACAGCCGGCGCCCGACGCGGCAAAGCGGCTCTTCGAACTCGCTGGCCAGCTCTCGAAGTCGCCCGAATTGAGCGAGCCGGAGCGGAAGCAATTTGCCGACGTCGCCAAGAACGCGGAGCACCTCCATCATCTTTCGCTGGCCGAGGCTCGGAAAAATTTTAAGCCGATCAGTCATGCGACTCTGCTTTTGGCGACCGAAGTCCGCGGCGACGGTTCGACGCAGGCCTTTCATCAATTCTTCTGCCCGATGGTCAAGGGCGGCGAAGGGGATTGGCTGCAAGCGGACGACAAGTTGCTGAATCCCTACTATGGCAGCGAGATGCTTCGCTGCGGCGAGCATGTCAGAACGCTTTCTCCCGACGCTCCGCCAATGACGCCGATGGCGCCTCCGGCACAACAACCGACCGCGGCGGAAGGAGTTCGCTAAGATGATGCGTGGCATTATCATTTTCTGCAGCCGCGAAACGATCATCATGTTCGTCGTGACGATCGTCATTGTCGGTTACGGCTGGTACGCGACGCAGAAGGTCCCGATCGATGCGATTCCCAACATCGGCGAAAACCAGGTCATCATCTTTACGGCGTGGCCGGGGCGTTCTCCCAAGGATGTCGAAGATCAGATCACCTATCCCCTTTCGGTCGCGATGTTGGCGGTTCCCGATGCAGAGTCGGTGCGTGGCAAGAGTCTGTTCGGCTATAGTTTCGTACAAGTTACCTTTCACGATAGCACCGATTTCTATTGGGCCCGTTCACGCGTGATGGAGCAGTTAGGGACGGCGTCGGCGATGCTGCCGGACGGAGTCGTTCCGACCTTGGGCCCCGATGCGACCGGTTTGGGCCAGGTCTTGTATTACACGCTTGACGCTCCGCCGGGGATGAATTTGGCCGAACTCCGTTCGCTGCAAGACTTCGTCGTGAAATACGAACTGCAAGCGGTCCCCGGCGTCAGCGAAGTGGCGAGCGTCGGCGGCTATGTGCGGCAATACCAAATCGAAATTGATCCCGATCGCCTCCGCTTTCATGACGTGCCGCTCGATCAGCTCGTCGACGCTGTTCGCAAGTCGAACATCGACGTCGGCGCCAAGACAGTCGAGTCAGGCGGCATGGAATTCATTATCCGCGGCCGGGGATTCATCGGCGCGAATCATGACACCGACAAAGCGATCGCCGATATCGAAGCGACCGTCGTTCGGTCGCGCGACGGCATTCCGCTTCGTATTCGCGATCTGGGGCATGTTCAACTCGGCCCGGAATTCCGCCGCGGTGCGATCGACCTGAACGGCACGGAAGCGGTGGGCGGCGTGATAGTGATGCGATTCGGAGAGAATCCCCGCGAAGTGATCGATCGGGTGAAAGAGAAGATTGCGCAGATCGAGCCGAGTCTTCATGGCGTGAAGCTGAACATCGTCTATGACCGCACAGGACTGATCAATGAAACGATCGCAACGCTGACGACGGCGCTGATCCAGGAAGTTTTGATTACGGCGGTCGTGATCCTGCTGTTTCTGCTCCACTTTCGGGCCAGCATTGTGGTGGCGGTCACGCTGCCAATTGCGGTGCTCATGGCGTTTGGGGCAATGTACACCTTCGGCATCGACGCCAACATCATGTCGCTGGCCGGGATCGCGATTGCAATCGGGACCATGGTCGACATGGGGATCATCGTCTCCGAGACGATTTACGATCACCTTGCCATCTGGGAACGAGACGGCCGACCGGGCGGCGCCGAGAATCGGCTCAAGATCATCCAAGAGGCCGCCGGCGAAGTCGCCCCTGCGGTGGTGACTGCCGTGATGACGACCGTCGTCAGCTTTCTGCCGGTCTTCATGCTGACAGGCCGCGACTACAAACTGTTCGCTCCGCTCGCCTGGACGAAAACGTTTTCATTGACGGCGGCGCTGATTGTCGCCATCACGTTGGTGCCGCTTTTGAGCCGCCTCTTGCTGCGATCTTCCGAAGTGAGCAGGGGAACGCGCTGGATCGCAACCGCCGCCCTGACGGCGGCTGGCTTGTTAGTGGGCTGGATGCTCGGGAAGGAAATCGCGACGATCGTCAACGTTTCGCCGCTGTTCGCCGTCGTCGGCATGGGCGTCTTATTCGGATTTGCTGGGTATTGGATGCTCAGTGAGCGACTGCGGCCAGTCGATGAAAATCCGGTCAGTCGTCTGATCCTGGCGATTTACGAACCGCTCTTGCGTTTGTTCCTCGCCCACAAAGGGTTATTCCTCACTTTCCCCGGCCTGGTGATCCTGCTCGGACTGGGAGCTTGGATCGGACTGCCGACCGTGTTGTCCCCCCTGGAACGTGGAGCGACCAACCTGGGCGCCGACCTGAACGGCGTCCCCGGCTATGTCGATCTCAAACATTCCTTCACCGGGCTCGAGTCGGACGATTGGATTGCGCTCGACGAGGGAAGCTGGTTCTATATGCCGACCCTCTACCCGGCCGCCAGCTTCTCGCAAGCGATGGAAGTGCTGCAAACGCAAGATGCGTTGATCAAGGAAATCCCCGAGGTCAAAAACGTGTTGGGGAAGATCGGCCGCGTCGAGTCGGCGCTTGATCCGGCCCCGGCCGCGATGATCGAAACTTACGTCATGCTCAAGCCAAAAGAAGAATGGCGGGAAGGAGTCACGACGCAAGATATTTGGGAACAGATCAACGCCGTGGCGACGCTTCCCGGCGTGACCCCGGCTTCGCCCTTACAACCGATTGAAGGACGCGTCGTGATGCTGCAAAGCGGCATCAAAGCTTCGATGGCGATCCGAATCTACGGCGACAGCCTGGACGGACTGGCCGACGCTTCGCGGCAAGTGGCGGAGCACTTGAAAGCGCTGCCGCAAGTCAACGGCGCGACGGTAAATCCAGACATCGTGCTCGGGAAACCGTACGTCGAGTTTGACGTCAATCGCGATGCGGCTGCTCGCTATGGGATGTCGACGGCAATGGTCAACCAGGTGATCGAGACGGCGCTCGGCGGCGCCAACGTCACCAAGACCGTTGAAGGGCGAGAACGCTATCCGGTACGAGTTCGCTACGAACGCCAACTGCGCGAACAGCTCAATGAACTCGAAAGTTTGCCGGTCGTCACCCATTCCGGTGAAGTCGTTCCTCTCTCGAACCTGGCGACGATGAATACGACCTGGGGCCCCGGCGTCATCAACAGCGAAGACGCCCGATTGGTCGCTCACGTTTCTTTTCAACCTTCCGGTTCGCTGGGAGACTTGGAAACTGCCGATTCGGTCGAGCGCAGCTTGCTGGAGGCGCAACAAAATGGCGACGTCACATTGCCAAAGGGATACTCCACCGAAGCGGTCGGCTCATTCCAAAACCAGATCGAAGCCAATCTGCGCCTGATGTGGGTCATCCCGCTCGTAATCGGTATCAACTTGTTCATCATCTATCTGCAGTTTCGCCACCTGCCGATCTCGCTGGCCGTCTTCTCGGGCATACCGGTCGCGTTCGCCGGGGGGATGATCTGCCTGGCGATCAACGGCATCGAAATCAACACGGCGGTCTGGGTCGGCTTCATCGCGTTGTTCGGCATCGCGGTCGATGACGGCGTGGTCATGGCAACCTACCTAGACCAGGTCTTCACGCGGAAGCGACTGGAGACGATCGATGATATCCGCAACGCCACCGTCGAAGCCGGCATGAAGCGGATTCGTCCCTGCTTGATGACCACCTTCACGACGATCATCGCGCTGATCCCGGTCATCCTCTCGACCGGTCGCGGCAGCGACGTCGCCAAGGCGATGGCCTGGCCGGTCGTCGGGGGAATGACCGTCGAGCTACTGACGCTTTTCGTCGTGCCGGTCGTCTTCGCCGCCTTCAAGGAGCTCAAAATGAATCTCGGCATGCACGATCGCCATTGGGCGGGAAGCGACGATTGACCGCGGCGTCAAAGCCCCCCGACTCCAGTCTCAGCGAAGGTAACGCAGGCGGTTCCCAACTCCACTGCAAACCCCGGCGAGGCCGGGGGCATTCGTGCACTGGCGAGAGGCCTACGTCACCGACGACGCCTCCTTCTTCCAAGATGAGCCATGGCGTCGAATCGACTACAACGTCATCAGCAGCGAGGGGAAGTCGACCATGCCGAATCGGCTAATCGTAAAACAGCTGCGCGAACAGGCTCAGGGGCGCCTGATCATCATGAACGAGCATGACCTCTTTTACGACACGGACGACGAAATTCCGCTGACCGGACCGGCCGATCTGAACGAGCGCCGGGTGATCTGCCGCATCTTGCCAGACTATGCCGCTTCCCATCCTCGCATCCCGGTCGGGGGGAGAGGCTATTTAACGAACCTGGTTGACCGGGCCGTTTGCCAAGATTTGGCTCGCAAAATGCATTGCTCTCTGCAGACGGTTTTCCCAACCTGCGGAGTGCTGATTCCATGAGCATTGCGACCTTTTCCCGGATCGCCGGCGCCGAAAATCAGAGCAGTTCCCCTCTGATCGATGCCGACCTGGCCGACTTTCTGGATATCCTCCAACTGCTGATTCGGGAGCCGAGCGTCGTCGGGACTGAGGACTCATTCTTTCGGGTACTCCGCCGCGAACTGGAGGAAGTGGGCGCCCGGGTGCAATACTACCAAGGGGTTCTGGTCGCCCAGGGGAGCCGTCCCTACGACCTGATTCTATCGGCCCATATCGACCGGCATGGCCTGTTATGCACCGGACCGAATGAGTTCCAGTATGCCGCGTTTATCGCCAGCAACCGTTGCGACCTGACCGGCGACTCGGTCTCGGAACAGATGATGTACAACATCGGCGACCGCTTCGCCGGACAGCGCGTCCAGGCCCATTTGCCTTACGCCGGAACCTACCTCGGCCAGGCGTCGATCACCCGCTCGTACGTTTGCCCGCAGCGACACAACCTGATCTTCGAGTTGAACGGCTTAGAGTTCCTGCAGCCGGGGACCCCGATCTCGTTCCTCGATCGCCTGAAAATTGAAAACGGCTTCCTCTCGGCCCAGCTCGACAACGTCCTCTCGGTCGCGATGCTGGTTCACATGTTCCGTAAAGGCTTCCGCGGCACCTGTCTGTTTACCGCGCAAGAAGAAGCGGGCCGCAGCTGGCGTTACGCGTTGGAATGGTTCAAACGCCAACACCTGACGACGCAAAAGCTGATCGTCGTCGACACGAGTCCATTTCCCGACACTCTATCCGCGACTGCCCAGCAGCTGGTCTTGCGGCGCAAAGACGCCAGCGGCGAGTTCGCCCCCGGCATTACCGACGAACTGCAAAAACGTTGTGAGGCGCTCGGCGTCACCACGATGTTCAAAGACGCCTACATCGAATCGCAAAACGTCGACCGCAGCAAACCACTCTCGCTCGGCCGGACAGAACTGGGCCGCCTGGTCGCTGCGACCGACGGCGAGATCAACGGCACGACGCTGCAGATCCCGACAACCGGCTACCACACCGCCGAAGAAACGGCGTCGCTCGACTCGGTCGCTGCGGCGATCCAGCTATTGTCGACCTTCCTCTAAATCACGCGACCGCTACGCAGAAAGAACCAGGGCGCCGCAGTACAACTGCGGCGCCCTGTTCTGTTTTCGAATCGATTGGCTGTCGCCAAAGGATCTTAGTATTCGCCCAGCACCTGACCGTCGGCGCGAGCGCGCAGCCATTTGTAGGTGTTGACGTTGACATTCTCGGAGATGAACGCAACCGAACCATCGCACTGAACGGATTGAATGCCGCCGGGATGCAGGCTGCTGTTGATCCAGTCGTGTCCCCAAGTCGCGGTACTGCGTCCAATCAAATAGGTCGCGCTGCCGCCGCCAAAGGTGAGGACGTCATGCCCATAAATGCCGGGATGCCAACCTTGGGCCGTGCCGCCGTTGGCGAAGCGTCCACCGATCCAGAGACCCGCTTTGAAATCGCAGACGGCGCCGCCGCAGTTCAACTGGTTAGCGCCATCTTTCGTCCCACTGCTTTCGCCGACCATCATCGTATTCGAAGTTCCGTCGGTGATGTCCCGAATCCTGGTGTTCGAGGCGGCCCAGAAAATCCCTTTCTTGTCGTTCGCGGCGGAGTTGCCTGAGTTCGCCAGGTAATTGGTCTTGCCGTACCCACTACGCTTGGTGTTGATTAAGTCCATCGTGTCCGAAGGGCAGCTATAGTTTTCCACGCCGATTCGAGACGCAGCGATCGCATCGTTCACCGAGCCGTCGTGGTTACCGTCCATCCAGTGATGTCCAAAGTTACCGGTTTGCGTTTGCACCTGGTCGTATAGATTGCCGGCTTCGACGAACGGCAGAATCATCGCCGACCAGGCCAAACCGTTACGATTGCCGTCGGCGCCCTGTGCCGAACCGCTGGTGTGGTCTGGGTTGTTGTCGACAAAACCGGCCGGAAAAGCCAAGTGCGTGTCATGGTAGTTGTGCAGACCAAGCCCGATCTGCTTCAGGTTGTTCGAGCAACTCATCCGACGAGCCGCTTCTCGCGCCTGCTGAACGGCGGGAAGCAACAAAGCGATCAATACTCCAATAATGGCGATCACCACCAGCAACTCAACCAGCGTAAAACCGGCGTTGCTTGACGGATCACGACTAGTCCGCGCGACCATGTTCGTGTCTCACATCAAAATGGAAGAGAAGATAAAAAACGAAAGTAGTGCGTCGCGGCCTGCCGAACAGGCGACGAGCAAGTGAAATTCAGCGACGAAAACGCCGCGAAATGGAGCCGACTGACCAGTGGCGAATCGGCGGATATGACTGTTTGTCGGTAGGTATGGAGTTCGCCGAGTCTTACTTCGACTCTAAGGCGAAATCATGGGTGTGGGCGTCGGGGGTAACTTCGACGGTCAACGTGCTGGCCTTGTTGTATTTGGCCGGAATTGGGTCGCGATAGTTGGGAGCAGGCGGACCTTCCAGAACCGTTTCGATCCGGACTGTGTTCGGGCCGACCTCCGCCCCCTTGGCGCCGTCGCGGAAGATCAACTCGTAGCGTCCTTCCGAATCGGTATTGCCAAAAGCGACCTGGCCGTTCGCCGACTCAAACGAAACGGCGGCGTTTGTGACCGGCTTTCCGTCTAGCGTCACCGCGCCGCTCATCTCCGAGAGGTTCGGCAAGTCGGACGCAGATTTCGCACAACCCCAAGCTCCCAGCCCAAACAAAGTGCAAACCAGGAGGAGTCGAATTGGACCAGTCATTCCTACTTCTTTCTTGGGGATCTAAAATAGCCAATATGGCGTATGCAGTTTCACTGCGAATCGACGCAAAAATTCTCAGTGAAAGTAATTTTATAGGAATTTTTATACAAACACAACCAGTGAAAATATTCCCTTCCATAGATTGAGAGAAAGCAAGAAACTACGCCGTAGAACTCCAATTCCAGCCAATAGCGGACTGGTTTCCGCTTCGCCGTTTTATGGGCCTG
This sequence comes from Blastopirellula sediminis, assembly GCF_020966755.1. NCBI lineage: Bacteria > Pseudomonadati > Planctomycetota > Planctomycetia > Pirellulales > Pirellulaceae > Blastopirellula > Blastopirellula sediminis. The sequence continues at coordinate 1,178,407 of NZ_JAJKFT010000004.1, read as the reverse complement.
CTATCTGCCCTGGAGATGATCAAACATCTCGGCGGCTCGTCCATGTTCGGGGCGGAGAGACAAACAACGATCGAACGCTTCTTGTGCATCGTTGAATCGCCGCTGGTAATAACGAAGTTGCCCCAGATAGAACCAAGGATCGGGATCAGCAGGGTTGAGTTCGGCCGCTTGTTGCAAAGCCGTGATCGCCGATTCCAGGCGATTGCTTCGATATTCGGCCACGCCGTTGAGAAACGCGGCGCGACCGAGATGCTGATCGCGAATAGCCGGCTCAGCGTCGCCATAGTAGGCGGCCAGCTTCTCATGCAGTCTGGCGCTGGGCGTCACCAACAGCGCCCGCTCCCAACAATCGGCGGCACGTTCGCCGCCGCCTTCCATCAGCGCATACGCGTCCCCTTCCCACTCCCGCAGCGCCGCATCGTCTCGCCCCGCGCTGCGAACTTCTTCAATGATCTGCAGCGTCCCTTTTGGATCATTCCTGCGAAGCGCCGCTTCCATCAATCGATCGTCCACTTCATGCACCACAAAGACCGGCTTCTCGCCAACGATCGACTTGATCTCGTGAGAGCGCTTTTCAATCTCGTCGAGATCGCCCTTCTCTACCGATTCCGCCAATTCTCGCAATGGAACCGACAACCCGGTGCGTCCATCCAACGGGGAGACGTAGTCGGTGCTGAAGTTCATCGAGACCAGCGCCGCCGAGCGTTCGAGTTTCAACGCCGACTCAAACGCTTCGTCTTCTCGCCCCAGGGCGTGCATCGCCTGCATGCGGAGAAAATGGAACTCGAGCGAGAAGGGAATGCGTTGTAGATTCCGCTCGATGATCGGCAACGCCTGATCGGCATGATCCGACCGGATCAGCAACTTGGCCAACTGATAGTCGGCAGGGGCGAAATCGGCGTTCCGCTCGAACATATCCTGGGCGTTGATTGCATTTTCGCGCCGCAGTGCGTTACGCCCCATCGCGTAGGAAGCGTAATACTTGGCGAACGGAAGCTCAAAATTGCCGACCTGCAGCGACAACGCCTTTTCGTACTCTTGGGAGCTTTCCTGGGTTCGCCCCGTTCGATCGAGACAAAAGGCGAGCCCAAACTGGGCGGCGAAACTGGTTGGATTGCGCTGCAGCGCCTCGCGAAACGCCAATTCGGCATGCCCATAAAAACCCTTGCCGACCAGCGCCTCGCCCAATCGGGTCCAGTCGCGAGCGGTTCCCGATTCCGCTTTCTCCGCCAATTCTTTCAGCTGCGGAATGATCAGCGGATCATTGAGCTGAACCAAGGGCAGTTGAGCCGGAGTTCGCAGCATCCGCCAACCGATGACGCCGACCGCCGCCAACGTTTCGATCACCACCAAGACCAACAAAACGCGTATCGCGATTCTCATGGTTGCGAGTCTCCCTGATTCAACCAGGCTGAGATCCGCCCCAAACGCTGATGCGGCCGACGAACGTTCAAGCTGCCGGCGACGATGTCTGGCCGGTCATCTCCATTCAAGTCCCCCACCGCCACGGTCACCAGGTGAAGCGGCTGCGAGGCGATCTGCCACGACTGGAACTTCTGCTTGCCGTCATTCTGCAGCCAAACGACCGCGGCGTTCTCGGGCGAGAGCCAGTCGTTGGTCAGACTAACCAGCACGACGTCCTGAAACCCATCCTGGTTGATGTCGGCGACCGCGGCCGAATACGCTCCGCCGAGATCGCTGATCCGATGCATCGCAAACTCCCACTTTCCTTGATTCTCGAACCAATAGCATCCGTGGTAAGGCTGAGGGTAGGCGTCGAAGTCTTCAAGGTTGTCGCCGGCCGGGAGCACGAGATCGAGATCGCCGTCGCTATCGAGATCGGCGGCGACTAAGCCGGCGCCACCGAGATCCAAGTTGGAGGTCATCCAGATTCGATGCGCGGCGAACTTCCCGTCTCCCTGATTTTCAAACCCCCACAACTCTTCTTCGTCCTGCGTCACGATCGCGGAAATGTCGAGATCGCCATCTCCATCAAAATCACCGACGGGAACATGAATTGTGCCGGGCGCGCTCAGCAGTTGATGGTCGCGAAACTTCCAGTTCCCTTGGTTTTCGAGCCAGAGGACTCCGCCCCGTGCGTAACCGAAGACCGCGACCGCAAGATCCAAATCGTCATCGCCGTCGAAGTCTCCCACTTGAACGTCGGCGACGCGTCGCACGTCGTCGAGCACAACGTGACGCACGAATTGCTCCCCCTGGTTTTCAAAGAGCTCCACCCGCCCGATGACGCCGTCGTCGGGAAGAATGTTTCCCAAGACCGAGACGATCACATCTTGGTCGCCGTCGTGATCAATGTCGACGACCGTCGCATGCGCCGGCACGGCGACGTCCGAGATTAGCGTCGATTCGGACCACGTATCGTCCGCGTTTCGTTTCAGCAGCAGGACCCGATTGCCACGCGCATCACAGGCGATGACGTCGTTTCGTCCATCCTGGTCGAAGTCGATCACTTGCACATTGGCGATCAGCGGCAAGTCGACGACCGCTCCTCCCAGATTCTGAAACTCAAACTTCACCGGCGACGCCGGATAGTGCGTTCCTCCAGCGAAGACGCTCTTCTCGGGACGAACCGACGGCAAATAAGGGATCGCAAACCACGTTCCTAGCGGAATCGCAATCGCGAGCGCAATCAGCAGAAACAGGCGAACATGCATGGCGTCGTTGTTTCTCGCAGCGGGGGGCGGACGCCAGAATCGCAGAAGCGGAAGACGGCGACGGTGGGACTGGGAGGCGTTGTCGCCATTTTGAACGCACCGCCGAGTCAACGCAAGTCGAGCCATGAACGCAAAAAACCGCGGGAGATGACTCTCCCGCGGTTTCAACACGCATCGGTGCGAAGAAAGCGACTAGTTGTTCATCGGCGCCGGGATGACCATCGGCGGCGGAACGGGTTCCCCAGGCGGGACCGGATTGACCGGGTTCAGCGGGTTGGCGCCAGGAGCGTTCGGCCCCGGCAGCGTCGCTTGCGGATCCAGTTGCAGTTCGCCAGGAACGCCGGCCGCTTCGTCGATCGAACCGAAGGCGAACGGTTCTTGCCAGCCGCCGCCGAGCGCTTTGTAGAGGTTGATCAGCGACAAGTAGGTGTCGCCGCGAGCCGCGACGTATTGATCTTCGAGGTCAGCCTGGAAACGCTGAGCGTCCAACAAGGTTTGGAACGGGATGATACCCCCTTCGTACTGCACTTCGGAAATCTGCGAGGCGCCTTGAGCCGCTTCAACCGCTTTGCGAAGCTCTTCAGCACGGACCTGCGTGAAGCGATACGAGATGAGCGCGTTCTCCACTTCTTCCGAAGCGTCCAACACCGTTTGCTGGTAGGCGTATACCAATTCGCGCCAGCGAGCCCGTTGGAACTCGATGTCGCCCCAGACGCGACCAAAGCTCAACACGTTCCAGCGAGCGGTCGGACCAAAGTTGTACGCGATACTCTCGGTGGTGAACCACTGGTTGATATGGGTCGCGTTGACGCCAAAGGTGCCGGTCAAAGTAAACTTCGGAAACAGATCGGAGGTCGCGACGCCGATGCGAGCCGACTGGGCGGCCAGCTGGCGTTCCGCCGAACGAATGTCGGGACGTTGGCGGATCAAATCGATCGGCAGCCCCACCGCAATATGGTCCGGAATCTTGAAGAGCTGACGCGCTCCCATCACTTCGTTGGTCAAGTCTTGCGGCGGCATTCCCTGGAGCACGGCCAAGCGGTTATAGGAGAGATCGAGGTTCTGACGCAGCGTCGGAATGTTCGATTCGGTGGAGTACAAGTTGGAGCGAGCTTGATAAACGTCGAGTTTGCTGACCGTACCCGCCTCCAACTTCGTTTCGGCGATCTGCAACGATTGACGCTGCAACTGCACGTTGCGTTGGGCGATCAAGATGCGATGCTGCAGGGTACGAGCTTGCACGTAGTTGGCGCCAACTTCCCCTTGCAGCGAAACGAGGACCGCGTTGTGATCTTCGATCGCGACGTCAATGTCGGCGTTGGCCGCTTGCAAGTTACGTCGGACGCCGCCGAAGACGTCGATTTCCCACGACGCGTCGACCAGCGAGGCGCTCCAGTAGTTAAACGCCGGCGTATTGAACGTCAAACCGAACGGGCTACCGTTGCCGCTTGACTTGACCCGCGAGTAACTGGCGTCCATGTAGTAGTCAGGAAACAATCCGCCGCGCGCGATCGCACGACGTGCGCGGGCTTGGGCGATCCGCTCGTAGGCCTGACCGAGGGTCAAGTTCGACTGCGCGGTCCTAACCATCATTTCCGAGAGGACCGGGTCGTTGAACTTGGTCCACCAGGCGACCGAATCGTTCGGCGCGTCACTGACTCCGTCGGGAAGAGGACGGCTCCAATGAGGCAAGAACGGGGCGCCGGGATCACAATGGTCAGGCCCAACGAGACAGCCGGTGCTCGTCAATGCGGCCGCCAAAAACGCAATCGCCAGCAGTCGCTGCGTCGAGAAGATTCGTTTCCACGTCACGGTTCATCCGCCCCCGGGCGTCGACTAATTCGCAAGCTAATCATCGGAACGCATTTTCCTGGCATTCCGATACTGCTTGACGTATCGACGATTCCGAAAAGTCCGGATGAAAGTTCTTTAAGGGCCCGGCAAGGTGGATGGAAACGGAAAAGTCGCCGATAGCACCGCTTACAACGGTTAAACCCGGCGACTCTTCGGATTGCGTAAGCTGACTTACAAACTAGATCGATTCGATGTGAATTCCACGGCGAATCCGTTCTTTTCGACGCGCGCTGTCGATCATCTCGGCGACCCGGCGGACGTCTTCGATTCCATCCAGCACTAACGAGGGATGGGTGCGATCGCTCGACGTAATCGAAATCGTCCCGACGCCGAACATACGATCAAAGATGCTTTGCGTGAATGTGACGTCATCGATGTCGATCACTTCGATCCGGTCGGTGGTCCGGCTGAGAATTCCCTTTTCATGGACGAACCGCTGCGTCGTCAACTCGTAATGGACGCTCCACTTTCGCCACATCAACCGGAAGAGGAGGATGATCCAAACCAGCGCCACGACGCCGATCACCGGCAGGATCGCCGGAAAGAAAAAGATGCCGGAGACGACCAGCGCCGTGATCGATAGCACGGCCGCGATAATCCAGGAGCCATACATATCTTTGGCCGAATAATCGCCCGACCACAGCTTTTCTTCCGGGTCGTCACGGCGACTGTCATCGCGAGGCTTCATCTTGTCAGCGAAGTCATCTTTATCCATGGGGTAACCTTGTTGCTGCGACGTACGGTGAATTTCGTCTATTTATTCGTTCCAGCCGGCGAAATCTTGGCCGCCTCCAGTGGGCCATTATAGCGGTTCAAAATAGGGGCGGCACGCATCCCTTCCCCTGACCTTTGGGGGCAGGAAACGGGCCGATTTTTCGCACGCAAACGGGCCCGTTTGTGTATATTGAGGAAATCGCTCGTTGATCGGGCTTCTTCCCCCCTCGCGGAATCATTTAGCATGCGATGCCCATTTTGCCGTACGGATAACGACAAAGTGATCGACTCGCGCGCTAGTCAGGACGGGTTCTCGATCCGTCGCCGCCGCGAGTGCCTGGGCTGCAAACGTCGCTATACGACGTACGAGCGGGTCGAGGAAATGTCGATCAAGATTATCAAAAAGGATAACGTCCGCGAGCCTTTTCAGCCCGAAAAGATCAAAAAAGGGTTGGCCCTGGCTTGCTGGAAACGCCCGATCAGCGAATCGCAAATTGAGAGCATCGTCTCCGGCGTCGAAAGCGACATCTATGCCGAGTGCGAAGGGGAAGTCGAAAGCCACTACATCGGCGAACTGGTGATGCGTCATCTGCAGAAGATCGACCAGGTCGCCTACGTCCGCTTCGCGAGCGTCTATCGCGAGTTCAAAGACGTTCACGACTTCGTGGATGAGCTGCAGCCGATGCTGAACACGCCGCGTAATCCGAATACGCCGCAGTAAGCGCTAGATGACTTCGCGATCACTCTTCTTCCACTAGCCCGCAGCGCAAGCGAGGGAATGCGTGCGCAAGCAAATGGCTAGTGTTGAAGCTCATACGACGAATCCTATTTCGTTCGAACGCCAGGTTCCGCCGTTCCTAGAATCGCCCAACACATTCCCTTGCTTGCGCTGCGGGCTAGTGTTGTGCGTTTAGCACGAGCGAGCTGTGACGAAGCTGGCCAATTGTTCCAGCGTCGTCCGGGCTTCGGACGGCGGGAGAACCGCGAGAGCGTCGATCGCCGATTGGACGTATTCGTTGGCGCGGCGGCGAGCATATCCCAGAGCGTCGCACTGGGCGAGCCAAGGCTTGAGATCGATGCCGCGGCGTTCGGCCGGGCCTTCGACGATCGCGAGAACTTGTTCCCGTTCGTCACCCTGGAAGTATTGCAGGGCGTAGATCAACGGCAGCGTCGGCTTTTGCTTTTCGAGATCAGTGCCGAGCGACTTGCCGGTTTCGACTTCGTTTCCTTCGACGTCGAGCAGATCGTCAGCGATCTGGAATGCGACGCCCAGATCACGGCCGAACTTCTCGAGCGCGGCGACTTGCTCTTCGCTCGCTTCCGCGTAGCGAGCGCCGAGTTCACAAGCACAAGCGCAGAGCTCCGCCGTTTTGGCGTCGATGATTTCGAGGTATTCCTCTTCGCTCGTTTCAAACGCCTGGCGACTGGCGATCTGGCGCAGTTCCCCTTCGCAGACGACGTTGGTCGAACGACCGATCATGCGAGCGGCGCAAGTGGTCGGCAAAGTGGTCGCCAGGTAGAACGCGTGCGAAAAGAGGAAGTCGCCGAGCAGGACGCTGGTCTCGTTGTTCCAGCGCGAGTTGACGGTCGCCAAATGACGGCGCTGATCGGCTTCATCGAGGACGTCGTCATGGACGAGCGTCGCAGTGTGAATCATCTCGATCACGGCGCCGAGCGTGTAGTGGGCGTCGGTCACGTTGCCGCAGGCTTTGGCCGCCAACAGCAATAGCGCGGGACGCATCCGTTTGCCGCCGAGCATGCAGCCGTACGAAACGACTTCGTTGACCGCTTCGTAGCGCGAGCTCATCTCGCGGGTCAGGATCTTTTCGACCGCCGCCATTTCGTGCGCGATGCCGCCGTACGCCGAGGAAAGAAACTGGGCGTCAGCGGGTAAAGAGCGGGGTACGCCGTTGGCTGCTTGGCTCACAACAAAATCGCCCTAAAACTGTCAGTCGAAAAATCGGCGTTACCGCGATGATGCGGAGTCCGCTTGGTCGCCATCGGCAGATCGGACAAAGTGACCCGAGCGCCCGCCTGTCTTTTCCAACAGTCGAACCGCGCGAATCTCCATCTCTCGATCGATCGATTTACACATGTCGTACACGGTGAGAGCGGCGGCGGAAGCGGCGGTAAGCGCTTCCATCTCGACGCCGGTCTTGCCGGTGGTTCGCGTCGACGCTTCGATCACCAGGGTCGTCGCATCGACAAAGCGAAAGTCAATCGTCACCCCTTCCAGCGGAATCGGATGGCAAAGCGGGATCCACTCGCCGGTCCGCTTGGCCGCCATGATGCCGGCCAAGCGAGCGACTTCCAGGACGTCCCCTTTGCCGAGATCGCGTTGGGCGATCCTCGCCGCCGTCGCCGCCGCCATAACGACGGAAGCTTCGGCTTTGGCCGTTCTGACCGTCGTCGGCTTGGCGCTGACGTCGACCATTCGGCTGGCGCCGGAGTCGTCGAAATGGGTCAGTTCGCCGGCCATATCCGCTGTCTGGGTTGAACTTAGGACAACCCACCATGGTACCCTGCCAACCGACCTTGAAAAGAGGCCTTTTGACCATAAACCATTGCGGGTCCCCAGCTTTCCAACCGTAAGCGGGGCCCGTAGATAACCGCACTTTTGGCCGGAGGTGGGAAAGATTGGGGCGAGCGCAAAAAAAAACGCCGCGGGGGTCTGTCCGCGGCGTAATGCGAATCGGCGATTCTATATCGATTACTGACTAGACCAATTCTTTCTTGGCGCCAATCAGCGTGCGAAGGCGCTCGGCCAGCAAAGCGGCGTCGAACGGCTTCTTAAAGGTTTCATTGATCGTCGAGCGATCGAAGCTCATCGGGTTGCCGTCATCCGGCAGCAGGGCGATGAGGATCGTTTCGGCGAAGTCGATGTTGCGACGCAGATTTTGGCAAATCTGCAACGCTTCGACGCGACCGATTGAAAAGTCGACGATGATGCAGTCCGGGTGGAAACCTTCGGCTTGAATACCGGCTTCAAAACCGCTCGCGGCCACAGCGACCTTGAACGACTTTTCGGGCGGCAATTCACGACGCAGATTTTCGACCAAGACTTGATCTTGAGCGACGATCAGGCACTTGGCCATGGCTTCGTCTTCCAGGTCGCCCAAGGGCATCCCGTGCTCTTTCAAGAACTTAATCAGATATTCCCGCGGAATTCGGCGATCTTGCGATCCCGGAATCCGGTAACCTTTAAGACGGCCCGAATCGAACCACTTGCTTACCGTGCGCGGGGCCACTTTACAGATCTTCGCGACCTGTCCTGTTGTGAAGACCTTCATCTCAGGCTCTCCGTTACTCTCTAGTTGAGTTGACCTCCACCGCGTTCCCGTAAATCGGAAACACGCGTCCAGCCCTTGCTCGCTAATCGCCTTGACGCTTCTTCCCTCGCGTCGACAGTGGGACTTGTCCGGCGTTCGCAAACATCTGGGTTAGGGCTGATAAAAATGCATCGCTCTGTGGCTCGTGTTCAGTTCCTTCTGACTCCGCGCCTCAAGTCTCTAAACCACTGAAAGCGAATCTCAGCGAAGAGGGTGAGAAATCTTTTCCCATCGCCTTCGCGTCGCTTCGAATCCAATGATTCGGCGAGGTGGCGGCATAAGGGATCCCCTCAGAGAAGACGTACCTCCACCTCGTTTCGCATCCCGTCCGTTTGCGAAACGATGCGGCTTACGCCCTGATTGAGATGTACCCCCCTTGCCGGTTTGTCTTTGAGCCGCGTTTAGGTGACGTGACTCGACAGAACAAACCTTCCGAAGCTTAATTTCGAATCAATCGGGGGCTTTTCTTTAGCATCTTTCCGGATAGATGCTGCCAACAAGCAAAATCGTGCCTTACGGAGCGACCGTCGCCATCCGAATCCGATCGAATTGGGCCGATGCAAGTCGTTCTCATTAGCCGGGTTAGAATGGACAGCCCTAGGCATGCCCCCGCCAACGATTTCTTCGCTAATACTTAAATTATAGGCGCGGAAGATAGAGCGAGTCGTGCGGATGGTAGCGATTACGCGGGTTATACGGTCACGCAACCTGCGCGTCACCGCCATCTCGGTCGACGGCGGCCTGCGAAATCTGGCCGTCTTCGCTGACGTCGTCGAACTGCACCGAGACCCGCTTCGACACGCCCGACTCTTGCATCGTCACCCCATACAACGTCGAGGCCGCAGCCATCGTCGCCTTGGAGTGCGTGACGATCACAAACCGCGTCCAGTCGAGGAACCCTCTTAAGACGTCGACGAAGCGTCCAATGTTCGCTTCATCGAGCGGACCGTCCACTTCGTCCAAAATACAGAAAGGACTCGGGCGGAACTGGAATATCGCTAGCAGCAGCGTCACTGCCGTCAGCGCGCGCTCACCGCCGCTCAGCAGCGAGATGTGGAGCGTGTTCTTACCTGGCGGAGTCGCCACGATGTCGACCCCGGCCTCCAGGACGTCGACTCCCTCTTCGAGGATGATGTCGGCCGAGCCGCCGCCGAACACCTTGCGGAAGAGCTGGCGGAAGTTATCCCGCACCGTCGTCAGCGTCTCTTCAAACAGCCGGCGACTGTCGGCGTTGATCTTGTGAATGATCTTTTCGAGCGACTGCTTCGCTTCGGTTAAATCGTTCAGCTGACCGGACAGATGGGCGTAACGCTGCTCCAACTCGTCCAATTCCTGCAGCGCGTCGACGTTTACGGCGCCGATGTTGGTCACTTTGCGGCGCAGGTCGGCGATCTCTTCGTCGACCGCCTGGCGATCCTCGATCGGCTCAAGATCCTCTTTGTCGGCATACTTGTTGATTTCGATGCCGTAATCTTCGAGCAAACGAGCCGCTAGCGTTCCTCGTTCATGTCGCAGATCGCCGCCAGCCAGCTCTTTGCGATGCATTCGCTCGGCGATTCCTTCCATCTCGCGCCGCATCCGTTGCGAATCGGCGGTGATTTCGGCTCGCTGCGTTTCAATCGCGCGGCGACGGACGCGGCCCGAGTGGACTTCGCGATAACGCTGTTCGCGAATCAGGTACAAATGGGCCAATTCGCCGTTGGCGGAGAGGATTTCCCGCTCCAGGGTCGAATACTGTTTTTGCTCGCCGGTCAGACGATCTCGGTTTTCCGCGATCGCCTGCGATTTCTCGGCCAAGGCCTGTTCGGTCTGTTTCGCTTGCTGCCCGAGCGAAGTGACCTGCTGCTCGCTTTTGGCGAGCTCGATTTTCAAGCTGGTCGCTTGCTGCCCGACCTGGGCTCGTTCGCTCTCGAGCATCGCCGCCTTGGCGTGGTCGTCGTCGGCCGCTCGCTCCAAATTGGCCGTTTCCCGCTGTTTTTCGGCCAAGGAGTGACGCACCGACTGAAGTCGCGAGTCCCCATCCTCAATCTGCCGGCGGATCGATTCCTGCTCTTGGCCGCTTCGATGTTGATCGCGGGCCAGATGTTCGAGCTGCTGCTGCACTGCGGCCAGACGAGCGCGATGCTCCGACTGGGCGAGGGTCGCCTGACGATGTTCGTCGATGGCGCTGCGCAGTTCGTCGTCCGCTTCGGCGATTTCGTGTTGCAGCGCGGTGATTTCGCCGCGGCCTGTTTCAATTTCCTCGTCCAAATCGGCCAGCTGATCGCGAAGCGAGCGCAGTTCGCTACGTCGCGAAATGATGCCAGAGGCGTTGGCTCGTGGACCGACGTAGATTCGGCCGTCCGCTTCGAGCATTTCCCCTGTCTCCGCCACAAAGCGGCGACGCGGGTATTGCCGATGCAAACGACGAGCGGCCGCCAGATCGGTCACAATCCAGGCGTCACCCAACAGTTGGCTGACCAGCGGAGCGAATTCTTCGGCCGTCTCGACAAAGCGATCGGCTCGCCCGCGAACGTCGCCATCTTCTGCTAGCTGCTCTTCGTCATCTTCGCCAACGCGGGGAAGACAGCTTTCCAGCTCGATCAAGCCGACGCGTCCCGGAAAATGAACGCGGCCATTTTCGATAGCGTCGACCAGCGCGGCGTCGCGCAGCACCACGTAATGGGCGGCGTCGCCGAGGGCGATTTCGATCAGGGTGGCGATTTGGACGTCGACCTGAAAGACGTCGGCGACCAGGCCGGCGACCGAGCGGAAGTGATATTCCTTTTCGTCCCGAGCGCGTGACAGCACTTCCTTCACGCCGGCGTTGAGCCCTTCGTACCGCTTTTCCAGCTCGTCGAGGACCTTGGCTCGCTCGTGAATCGCCGCACGACGATGAGAAAGGGTAGTGAGCGCGTCTTGCCGCGTTCGCAGGTCGTCACGCTGCCGCGACAAACGATCTTGCGTCTGATCGAGCCGCTCCTGCTTCTTCTCCAGGTCGATCGCGACCCGGGCGCCTTCTTCTTCAAAGGCCTCCAGCTCGCTTTGCTGGGCGGCGATCGCGGCGCAGATCTCGCTGTATTGCTCGGCCACTTCGCTCAACCGGCGCTGAGCGGCGGCGACTTCGGCTTCGATGGCGCCGATCGAGTTTTCCAGGCTCGAAGCTTCCTTCAGCAGTTCGACGTGCCGCTGGCGACGCTCTTCCCGGTCTTTGCGAAGTTGTTCGACGCCAGCCTCCAGGTCGGCGGCCGTTTCTTCGACGCTATGGAGTTCTTCAACGACCGTTTCGTACTGCAAGCGTGCCGCGTCGAGCAAACCGCGGATTGATTTGACGTCGATCGTCAGCGAGGCTTCGGCCGATTTGAGCCGCGAAACCCGTTCACGCCGGCTGGCGATGTCGCGGGTCAGCTCATGCAACTGGCGATATTGCATGTTGGAGGCGGCGGAAAGCGTGGCAACCCGCTGTTCGGCGCGGGAAAGATCCCCTTCGGCCTGGGCCATGCCGTCAGTCAGAGCCCGCGCTTCGGTCTCCAGCGCTGCGCTCCGCTCTTCCGACGCTTTCACTGCTTGCGTCAGCGAGGCCGCTTCTTCGCGAAGTTGCGACAGCTCGACTTCGTATTCTTCGAGCCGTGCGGTGAGGGCTCGCCAATCGACGAGGCCGACGCTAACCCGCAAATCTTGCAGACGTTGACTATATTCCCGGTAACGCTGCGCCTTGCCGGCCTGAGCGCGGACGCTTTTCAAACGACCGCCCACTTCGTCGACGATATCGGCCAAGCGGAGCAGGTTCTGCTCAACTCGCTCGAGCCGCCGCTGCGTTTCCAGCTTTTTCGATTTGAACCGGCTGATCCCGGCCGCTTCTTCAAAGATCGCGCGGCGATCTTTCGACGACGCTTGCAGCAGCGTGTCGACCTTCCCTTGCTCGATGATCGCGTAGGCGTCGGCGCCGACGCCGGTTCCGCTGCACAGATCGCGGACGTCGCGCAAACGGCAGGGATGGCGATTGATCAGGTATTCGGCTTCGCCGCTGCGGTAAACGCGGCGGGAAACATGGACCTCAGGCGAGTCGATCGAGAGCTGGCCTTCACTATTGTCGAAGACGATCGTCGCTTCGGCCGAATTGGCCGGCTTGCGGGCACCCGAGGCGGCACCTTTGAAGATGACGTCCGCCATCTCTTTGCCGCGGAGACTTTTTGCGCTTTGTTCGCCTAAAGCCCACTTGATGGCGTCGACGATATTCGACTTACCGGAACCATTGGGCCCAACCACCACCGTAATGCCGGGGGGAAACTCGAACCGCGTTTTGTCGGCGAAGCTCTTGAAACCGACAAGTTCGAGCGCCTTCAGCATAGAAACAGACGATTGCGGGGGAGGTAAAGGTAAACCGGCAGCCTACCGCGCAAGCGCGGGCAGCCATCTATGGTAGTTAATGAGTTTCCCCGTACTATACGTACGCGGAGTCTCTTAGTTTACCAAAACCGCCACCAACTTTTCTCGTCCGATTTCTCGCTGGAAGCAATTTCTTCTGAGTCGGCCTCCGCCGTATCCTCTTCAACCGCTTCCGTTTCCGACTCATCCGCAGCCCATTCTGCCGAATCGTCAATCTCCTCCCGATCGAGATAATAGACGCGATCGTTACTGGCGAGCGAATCGGCTTCGACCTTGGCGTCGATGGCGCCCTGCTGCTTCAGGCTGTAAATCGCCTTCATCACCTCCGGATAGTCCCCTTCGGCGTCGACGATTCCCTTGATCAGCTCGCCCACGATCGGCTCGCAGACGAACGCCTGATTCTCGCGGCCGGCGACCACGCGGGTCACCTTCAGCTTGCCATCGGTCGTGCCGGTGATGGTCAACCCCTTCGGCATTAGCAAGACGGCGTCGGTCCGGACCGGAATTTGATCGCCAAAGACGACCACTTCCGAGCGTTCAGTCATGCGGAAGTGAATCAGCGGCGGCGAGTTGGTGCGGATCGAATGGAAGACGAATCGCCCCTTCATGTCGACGCCGCGGACGATCGGCGCCTTGCCGGTCTTTTTGAGCAGCGTGTCAAACGCGCCGTAGCGAGCTTCGACGCTTTCGCAGTGGAGCAGTCCTTCCAGTTCGTCGATCACCGACAGATCGTCGAGCGTGCCGAAGGCGAGAAACGCCCGATGGCGGAACTCGCTTTGGCTGCGAGCCGCTTCGGTCAACGTCGGAATCGCCGCCGGATCATCCAGATAGGCGAGCGATTCCGCCGCACAGAAGCGAACCAGTGGGCTCTTCGAGACGAGCCCCTTCTTCAGCGAATCGAGCGAATCTTTGCCGAGCGCTTCGAGCTTCATAGCGCCCGCTTCGGCCGTTTCCGGGATCAGCATCTCCGCTTCGGCGTTGGTAATCCGTTGCAAGCGTTCTTCAGTCGTGTCGCCGATCGGGATGTAGCGGACGACGCGGAGAAAGCGGGGAACGTTTTCGTAGTATTTCGGATGAACTCGCAGTTCGATCTTTTTGTCGTCCAGCGGATTGGCGACGCCGGTCTTGCCGCCCCCGTTTTGATAGCTGAAAAAGCGGCCATTGATCGCCTGGCCGACGCGAGCGCTGGCCTGGATCGAAACGTCGCTGGCGCCCATCGCCAGCCCAATCGGACGATCCTTCTTCAGGATGCCGCCGCCGAGAATCACGCCCCGTTTCAGGAGCAATTCAGCATCGTCCTGACCTTGGCGGACGTTGTCCGTGAGAATGGCGCCATGGCCGCGAACGAAGGTTTCCCCTTTACGCAAGCGACCTTCGAGAACGGCCGATTCCGACAGGGCCGCTTCCAACATCCAGCCGCCGACCAGACTGGTCGTTTCCGAGTCGCGCGGCGTCAGCACGCGGATATCAACGCGGTCGCCGGCTCGAGCACCTGGCGGAATGTACGCTTCGGCGATCACCAGCGACGTGCGCGGCGACGCGAGTTCGGTATTGGGATTCGCGATTTTGCGAATCCGCATCTCGTTGATCAGCGATTCTTGCAGCGGCGACGGCGGGGGATCGCTACCGGTGTTGTCGAGACCGACCACCATCGAAACCGCTTGGATCTTCGCCGGTTCTAGACCAACCGGAACGGTCAAATCGCCGACAACCCGCGATAGTTCCCACTCGGCGGGCGAAGTGTCGACGATGGCCGGCGGTTCCTCGTCATGAAACCACGAGACGCACCCAGGCGAAACCAGCAAGCCGCCGGCGACCAGCAAAACGGCGGCGGTACGTGAACGAGATTGAAGTGCCCGAGTAGTCATAGCGTGCGACGCTCCGTGTCGACGTGGCTTCTCGCGCCGCGAATCCTTGCGGCGCATTGAGGTCGAAGTTTCGGGGCGAAGGCTATTTTAATCTGATAGCACGGTCAAGGCCGATTTACGAAACGTTTTACGGAGGATCGTAACCGCCCTGACAGAACGGATTGCAGCGGCAGATTCGCCACGCTCCCCGCAGCAGTCCGCTGATCGGCCCATACTTTTTGACGGCGCCGATAAAGTAGTGACTACAGGTAGGCTGGTAAATGCACTGCCGCCCGAAGATCGGGCTCAAAAAGAATTGGTAAAGCCGCACCGCAAAGATCATCGTCTCCGCTAGCAGCCCATCGAGGGCCTGCAGCAAGATTTCGAGCAAGTTCATCCTTCCGAGCCTCGCTGGCGCAGCTTCTTGCGAGCACGACGCGCCGTTTCGACCAGGCTACGGCAAAGGCGCTCGAACGGCGGTTCGACTGCGGCCCGCGGAATCACAACCAGATCGCAGTTTTCCGGCAGGCGAGATTGCTGGATCCGAAACGCTTCGCGGAGACGCCGCTTCCACCGATTGCGGCGAACGGCGTTGCCTGCCTTCTTCGAAACGACCAGGCCGATTCGGGGCCCTAGCCCCTCATTTTCGGCGACATAGACGATCAGAATACCGTCGGCGGCCGAGCACTTGCCGGCGAAGACCTGGTCAAACTGAGCGCTGCGGAGCAGGCGTTTTTCTTTGCCGAACCCGCGATCCTCCTGGTTATTCATCCACTCACCAGGCAAGGTCTTTGCGCGGGCTTTCGGTGTAGAGCTTGCCGAGTTGGCGAACGAGCTCTTGCCCCTTTTCATCCAGTTCGGCCGGCATTTTGATCTGCAATTCGGCGTACAGGTCACCCGGCTCGCTCGACTTCTGCTTGACCCCTTGGCCCCGAATACGAAGACGTTTGCCGCTCGAGGAATTCGGCGGAATGGTCAGCGTGATCGTGCCGTGCGGAGTCGGAACGTCGATCTTGCCGCCGAGCGCCGCTTCTTCGAGCGTGATCGGCACTTTGACTTCCAGATTCTTGCCGTTGCGGACGAAGCAGCGATGCGAGTCGATATGGACGTTGATCAGGATATCGCCGGCCGGTCCGCCGTTTGGGCCGGGTTCTCCCTGGCCGCGGAGACGGATCTTCTTGCCATCTTCGATGCCAGCGGGAATCTGGGCCGAGATCGTTTCGACGCTGTTGCCGCGCCGAACGCTCAGCATCACTTCCCCCCCTTCAACCGCGGTCCGAAATGGAACCGTTACTTCGTGGTGAAGATCGGCGCCGCGCATCGGGGCCGAACGGGCACGCCGCCCTCCTCCGCCGGTAAATTGCCGGAAGATGTCGGAGAAACCGCCGGCGTCTCCCCCTCCTCCTCCTCCGCCGCCACCAAAGAGGTCGCTAAAGTCGAACTCTTGCGCTCCACCGCCGCCGCCAGCATGTCGCCATGCTCCGCCTTGGGGGCCGGCGCCCATCTGCTCGAAGCCATGGCCGAACTGATCGTACTTGGTCCGCTTTTCCGCATCCCCCAAAACGTCGTAGGCGTTTTGGATCTCTTTGAAGCGTTCTTGCGCCTTTTTGTCGTCAGGATTGACGTCCGGATGGTATTTCTTGGCGAGCTTGCGGTACGCCTTCTGAATCTCGTCAGAAGTCGCTCCCCGCGAAACGCCTAAGGTTTTGTAGAAGTCTTCAGGCATGGAGGTCAGGCGGGCTAAAGGCCCTAAACCGTTGCGGTAAAATCCGTTACGTAGTGCAAAAATCGACAGCAAGTATTGTAGGCCTCTGGCGTTCGATCAATCAAGACGCTTGTCCCATCGCCACGGCGATCCCTAGAATTTCGTTTATTGGTATTCCGACTATTTGCGCCCTATAGGCCGTCTTGCCGCGATCGTTCGCTCTCCTATCAGTTGGGGGCGCCATGCGTCCCGTCACTTACCAACTTTCAGGATGACCAAGTCGAACGGTTTCTCACGATGCTGCGCGGCATCACAGAGGACGGGAAGTTCCCCTTCCCGCCGACAACTTTGACAGGATCAGCGAATGACTCCGAAAGAGCGACTACGCAAACGACTGATCGCGGCCCGCGAGTTCACCGAACGCTTGCTGCAAGACTTCCACACTCCAGAAGAATGGACGCAGCAGGTCTGTCATCAGACGAATCACGCTCTTTGGATCGCCGGACACTTGGCGCTGATGGACAACTTCTTCCTCAGCCAAATCGCCCCCGACAAGGCGGAGCCGCGAGACGAGTATCAGTTGCTCTTCGGCGTCGGTTCGCATCCGGTCGCTGATCCTGACCAATACCCGGCGGCGGAAGAAGTGCTCGCTTATTTGCGTCAGCGTCGCGCCGCATTGATGGCCGCCTTCGACGAAATCACGGAAGAAGGGATGTCGGCCGCGGCGCCGGCCGGATCGCCTGACTTCTTAAACGACGTCGGCGCGGTCTTCGAAACGGCGGTCTGGCACGAAGGGATGCACACCGGGCAGTTGTCCGTCGTGCGCCGCTCCCTCGGTCACGAACCGATCAACGCCCCGCAACCGCAGACGTAAATTAACGGGTGCCGTCGTCACGTCAGGGCCGAGACCAACAGTTTCTCTGCTGCGTCCAATCCAAGCGTCGTCTGACGTCCTTCGACTTCAATCGTGATCACGCCAGCTTCGGCGCGGAACGAGACAATCTTTCCTTCGCAGCCCGGCGCGAGCGACTCTTCGGTCAGATAACGCAAGAAGTCGGAAGTCTGATCCATCACCCGAATCAACCGAAACGGCTGCGACGGTTCCCACTTGGTCAGCTTCTTGGTGTCGATGTTGACCATGCTGCCGTCGGCCCGTGGGATTGGATCGCCGTGCGGATCGGTTTCGGGATGACCGAGATACTCGTCGATCCGATCGATTAATAGATCGCTGACGGCATGTTCCATGTGCTCCGCTTCTTCGTGGACTTCGTCCCACGTCAGATCGAGCGTCCGAACCAAAAAGACTTCAATCAAGCGATGCCGACGAAGCACGCGAAGCGCGAGCGTTCGCCCGGCCGGCGTCAGACTGACCCCTTCGTACTTCATGTACTCGGCCAGCCCCGCTTCGCTGAGCGTCTTCAGCATGCTGGTCACCGTCCCCGGCGACACCGAGAGCGCGACCGCCAACTCGCCGGTCGACGCCGCTTCTTTGTCTCCGCGGGCGCAGACCTGGTAAATCGCTTTTACGTAATTCTCTATCGTCAGATTTTGCACTCAACTCTCCTGTCAGTAGCGACCGCCAATTCTACGAAGAGCAGGCCGCCGGAACAATCGACCCGCCGCGCCGGACTTGCAAGTAACCCGTTTTGCTGAAACAACATGGGTAAGCAATTTCATCTACGGAGCCCCCTTTTGAACCTTAACCAACGAGCATGGGCCGCCGCTCAGGCGATCATCGACCAGCCCGAGCAATATCAGGCCATCGTCCACGAAAGCCCGTGCGGGACGCAGATTCTCGACCTGGGAATCGGAGCGGCCGGCGGACAATCCGCCGGACTGAAGTTGGCCGAGGTTTGCCTTTCCGGATTAGGGGAAGTCAAGTTCACGCTGGGAAGTCTCGCCGGCGTACCTCTCGACGTGCATGTGAAGACGGATCAGCCGGTCGTCGCTTGCATGGGTTCGCAATATGCCGGCTGGAAGGTGTTGCACGGCGAGTTCTTCGCGATGGCTTCCGGTCCAATGCGAGCGCTCGCTGGCAAAGAGCCGCTGATTGCCGAACTGGGACTTGCGGAGTCGGCCGACGTCGCGGTCGGAGTACTAGAGACGGCGCAGCTTCCGCCGGAGGAAGTTTGCGTTGAAATCGCCAAGCAGTGCGGCGTTCAGCCGAATCAGTTGCGATTGCTCGTCGCACGTACCGCCAGCGTCGCGGGGCATGTGCAGATCGTCGCGCGCAGCGTCGAAACAGCTTTGCACAAGCTGCACGAGCTTCATTTTGATCTGAAAAAGATTGTCAAAGCCGAGGGAACGGCCCCGCTGCCGCCGCTGGCGAAAAACGACGTTCAAGGGATTGGCCGCACCAACGATGCGATCCTCTACGGCGGACACGTCACGTTATGGGTCGACGCCGAAGACGAAGAAATCAGCGACGTCGGCCGCCAATTGCCCAGCAGCAGTTCGCCTGCCTTCGGCACGCCGTTTGAGAAGATCTTGCGCGACGCCAAGTTCGATTTCTATCAAATCGACCCGATGCTCTTCAGCCCAGCGCAGGTGACGTGGATCAACGTCAATAACGACCGACTTCACTCATTCGGCGAAACGTCGGAAGCGCTGTTACGCGAGAGTTTTGAACTCTAGCGACGTTCTTCGCTCGGCTGTGAGGCGATCACTTCGACGTCGCCGCTGAGCGATTGCAGTCGATCGAACGCAACCCCCATCAAGATCGTTGGATCGAGTTGGCGGATCATCACTTCCCGCTTTTCATTGGTCACCGCGACCCACTGACCATCGGCGGAAATCGCCGCCGCTTCGATTTGGCCGGTAACTTGCGGCAACTTCACGCCGAGCGCCATTTCGTCTTTGCCACCCAGAAGCGTCCGGCGTACAAGTCCTTGCTGATCGACCGAGGCCAGCGCTCCATCCGGCAGAAAACGAACCAATTGGATTCGCTGCTCATGGCCAACCACCGGGGTGATCGTCCGCAGATTCCAATTGACCACCTTCAGTTCGCCACGCTGGCCGCCGATCACGACGTTTTCATTCTTGAAATCAACGTCCGCCGCCAAGGGAGCGATCTTCAAGGTTGCGATCGTCTCGGGACGAATCATTTCGCCCAACTGCCAACGGCGAATGACGCACTCCCCATTACTCCCTTCCGAAACCGTCACCAATTGCGAACTATCGGGCGAGAAACAGACCCGATCGGTCAAACCATGCTGGGCCCGCATCGCGACCGTCATTCGATCGCCGCTCTTCGGATTGAGCCGCCATAGCTGGACGAATCCATCGGCCGAAGCGGTAAAGGCCCAGCGTCCATCGGGGCTGAGCTGCGCCGCATGGACGCGACCGAAATGCTGACCCAACGTCTGCGTGACTTGCGGGTGCCCCTTCGCTTGCAGATCCCACAACAAGATTTCGCTCGGACTCCCCGGCGCCGCTTGAGCGCTCGAGAGGAGCCAACGCGAGTCAGCGCTGAAGTCGATCGACAGGACCCGTTCGTCATGTCCCGACAACACGACCGGCGACTGCGCCACTTCGCTGCTGCGGACGTCCCACAAGCAGATCGTCGCGTCAAAGCTGGCGGTCGCCAACTTGCGCGAATCGGGCGAAAACTTGACCTGGCTGACGCGGCTCCAGTGAGCTTCCAGCGGAATCGAAGTTCGTCGTCCGTCGAAGCTATGCAGAATGGCGCGATTGTCGTCGCCGCCGCTGGCCCACATCGTGCCGTCGCCGCTAAAGGCGATCGAGCGGACCACGTCGCTATGTCCGGATGCGCGAAGCCGCGATTGATCCTGCAACTGATCGAACAAAACTTGAACCGCCCCGGCGGCCGGAAAATGCCGCGAGTCGCGAGCGATCTGCACCGATTCGGCCGCCAACATCAGCGAACGTTGCGGCGCCGCTTGCTCCAGCCGCGTCGCTTCATCCGCCAGACGCAGCGACAAGTCGCGCCGCGATTCCAAGCGGGCCTGATCCAGCTGCTTACCGAGCGCCCGCGCTTTGATTTGGGCCGAGTCGACCAACAGCCGCAGCTGTTCGTCGCGCTGTTCCGCTTGCTCGCGGGTCGTAGCATGGGCGGCACGTTCATCCGCCAATTGTCGCTGGGCGACGACGCTGTTTTGCATCGCATGAGCCGCAATGCCGGAGACGCCGAGCATCGCAATCAGAAAGCACGTAACCGCTCCCCAGTTTTCCTGGGACCAACGCTGCAGCCGGCGAGTCAGAGGGGGAACTTTGCGTTCGATCGGCTTGCCGGCGAGCCAACGATCGAGTTGATCTTCGTCTTTGTCGTCGCACAGCGGACCGCTGCGGGCTGGGGCCAGATCTGGCATCGAGTCACGCGGCTGCGCAAGCTCGATCGACAATCCGCAACTGTGGCAATTCCACAAATCGCGGACGCTATCTTCGTCGCGCTTCAGAGCTGTTCCGCATAGCGGACAATCAGCCCTGCGACTCGTTAGCCCCGTATGCATTTTCGGTTCCGCCTGCCCGTATTCGCTGACCCCTAACTAGTTATTCCGATCCTTGCCATCGAAATAACAGTGTTCCTTGATGTAGGAGATGATCGGGTTTTAACAGGGACCATGCGGCATCAAACGAACTTGGATGGGACAGCTAACTTGGCCGCTAGAGTTCCGCCAAACCGAAAAGTCGACTAGGCCCCATGCAGCCCCCCAAGAAATGAGAGCAGGACGTGCTGCGATAGCACGTCCTGCCTGGTTTTCGATGCCCAATTTTCGGCCGCAATCCTGGAAACTAGGCGGCCCGGCGTCGCGGAGTAATGCCGGGCTGTTTGTCGGAGAGATCTTCGGATTTAATCCCCCAGGAAGCTTTCTTGTTCTGCAAAGCTTCGAGAAGTTCGGTTAGCGTGACGGTGCGATTTTCGATTTCCAACGGAATCTCGCTACCCGGATCGCAGTAGAGATCGACCGCGTCGTCCTCGCTCATCAGGTGATCCAGTTCGCGAAGCAGGCCGTCACGAACGGCTTGGCGAACCAGGTGACCGCGCGAGGCCGCAACGCTACGTCCAGCGTCGCCCAGATTGTCGTTGGCGCGTTGAACGAGAGCCGGCAGGTATTCGCTCGGAATTTCGACGGTTTTCGGTACGTAGACTTTGACTTGCATTTTTTCGGTTCCCGACCCTGAACTATGACTTCGGCTTGTTGCCCTTGGTTTTGCGGCCACGGCTAGCGTGCATAAGATTCTGTCACTATGGTGATCGGCAGTTCGACTCTAACGATTGAATCGATTGTTTCCATTTTCCTGATTATTCAGATCAAAGCCCCGCGTCTGGCGGTTTTCGATGGCCAAGCCCCCTCTACAGGTCGGATTGCTCGCGGCGCCAGATAGCTGGTACGCCCAAGATCTGACCCGCGCCGCCGCCAAACTGGGGGAGATTGACGTCACGACGGTCGACTTCCGCCGCCTGCAGGCGACCGTCGGCAAAGCGGCCCAATTCTCGCACGGCGATCAGCAAAATGCCGACCTGCTGCAAGCGTTGCTAGTCCGGACGATGCCGCTCGGCAGTCTCGAGCAAGTCATCTACCGCATGAACTGGCTCGCCGAATATGAACGCCAGGGCGCCGTCGTTCTGAACGCCCCCCGCAGTCTTGAAATCGCCATCGACAAGTATCTGACCCTCTCGCGGCTCGCGGCTCGCGGAATCTTGGTTCCCGAGACCTATCTCTGCGAAACGTGGGAAGATGCCCTCGCCGCCTACGAGACCCTCGGCGGCGACGTCGTCGTCAAACCGCTGTTCGGAGGGGAAGGCCGTGGAATTCTGCGGGTCGAATCTCCCGATCTGGCCGAGCGGGTCTTCAAAACGCTATCGCGGACCGACTCAGTTCTCTTTCTCCAGAAGTTCGTACCGCATGACGGCTACGACATCCGAGTCCTCGCTATCGGCGGCAAAATCTGGGGAATGACGCGGCATAGCGTCAGCGATTGGCGAACCAACGTCCAGCGCGGCGCCGAGAGTCGACCGCACGCTCCAACAGATGAACAGCTCGAGATCGCCCTCCAATCGCTCGACGCGCTGCAGCTCGACATGGCCGGCGTCGATCTGCTGCCAGGCAAGGATGGAAGCCTTTATCTCTTGGAGGTGAACGGCGTTCCCGGCTGGAAAGCGCTGGCCGCCGCCTGTCAGGCCGATATCGCCGCGGAAACGCTTTCCCACGTTCGGGCGGTTGTGGAGAGCCGCTCATCGGCCTAGATTACCGAGCTTTGATCCCTTTCGCTTTCCCCGAACGGTAACATCAGTGGCGACCGCCGCTTCGACCACCACCAAGAACGTCGGCTTTCTCCTGGCACAAGTCGCTGAGGAGCGCCCCGATGCTGTCGCGATTGCGACCCCAGGTCGTCGCGGACCAGATGGCCGGCGCATCTACAAGACGATTACGTTCGCCCAGCTAGAAGCGGATAGTACTCGACTGGCCGCTGGATTGGCGGAGATGGGAGTAACGCCGGGGACGCGGCTCGCCCTACTGGTCAAACCGAGCATCGACTTCGTCTCGCTCGTCTTCGCCCTATTCAAAGTCGGCGCGGTGAGCGTGCTGATCGATCCCGGCATGGGACGTAAAAATCTGCTTCGCTGTCTTGATCAGGTCGAGCCGGAAGGGTTCGTCGCGATCTCGATCGTGCAGGCTGTCCGCGTCTTGATGGGACGCCGCTACGCCCGAGCGAAAAAGAACGTCACCGTCGGCCGCCGCTGGTTTTGGGGCGGCCCGACGATCGAAGACCTGCGGAAAGCGGACGTCACTCAGTTTCAACCGTTCGCTGCAGCGGACGATGATCCGGCGGCGATCATCTTCACGACCGGCAGCACCGGACCGCCGAAGGGCGTTCTCTTCCGGCATGAAGGGTTTTACGAACAAGTCCAGCAGATTCGCGATCGCTACGACATTCAGCCGGGCGAAATCGACTTGCCTGGTTTTCCGCTGTTCGGCCTGTTCAACAGCGCGATGGGGGTGACGTCGGTCATACCGGAAATGGACGCGAGTCGTCCCGCTGCGGTTAATCCGCTGAACATCATCGAACCGATCCACGACTGGCAGATCTCGCAGTCGTTCGCATCGCCAGCCGTCTGGAACAAGGTCGGACTCTACTGCGAGCAGCATCAGATTCGTCTCCCCACGCTGAAGCGCGTCCTCTCGGCTGGCGCGCCAGTTCCGCCGCATGTGCTGCGGCGGATGAAGAACGTGATTCATCCCGAAGGAGACATCCACACGCCGTACGGCGCGACCGAAGCATTGCCAATCGCTTCGATTGCCGCGAGCGAAGTGCTCGAAGGGACCGAACTGCAATCGCAACAAGGCGCCGGCACTTGCGTTGGTCGTCGCTTCAGCGGCATCGAGTGGCGCGTTATCCGGATCAGCGACGCGCCGATCGCGACGATCGACGATTGCGAAGCCGTCGACGCTGGAGAAATCGGCGAGTTGATCGTCTCTGGCCCGGTCGTTACGCGGCGCTACTTCACCAGCGAAGAAGCGACGAAGCTGGCGAAGATCGCTGATGGAGATCGGATCTGGCATCGAATGGGAGACGTCGGTTATCTCGACGCCGACGATCGCTTCTGGTTCTGCGGTCGTAAAGCGCATCGCGTGCAAACGCCCGACGGCGACATGTTCACAATTCCGTGCGAAGCGATCGCCAACAATCATCCCGCGATCTACCGGAGCGCATTGGTCGGCGTGGGGGAACCTGGTCAACAGTTTCCCGTGATGATCGTGGAACCATGGCCGGACAAGTATCCGCAGACCAAAGAAGCGATTACCGCGCTATTGGCCGAAGTGGGTGAGCAGTGCGCGCCGCATCCGCTGACCGAATCGATTCACGACTTCCTTTTACATCCCGCGTTTCCGGTCGATATTCGCCACAATGCGAAGATTTTCCGGGAAAAGCTGGCGGTTTGGGCCGAGGAGCGACTCGACCAGCCGCCGCAAGACTAAAATAGAAGCGTTACAAAGAGTCTGGAGTTCCTGCCCGATGCAAATGCGATGCCCTCACTGTTCGACTGTGCTCGAAATCCAATCGCCTGCCGGTACCCAGGTGCAATGCCCTAGCTGCAGCGGTCAGTTCATGGTTCCGGATCTCGCGGCGACTCCGGCCGCTCCGCCGGCTCCTCCGGTCATGCAAGCGCCGCAGCCGCCAACTCTTCAAGCTCCGTCCCTACAAACGCGACCGAACGCCCCTGGTCGCCGGACCCCAGCGCCGAAAAAGCCGAAACCGGCCGCTCCCGGCGCTGAAGGAGAAGCGACCGAAAGTGACGAAGAAGTTTCGTTCTTCAAGAAGAATGAAAAGCTGATCTTCAACATCGTGGCCGGCGGCGTCGGCGCGGTCGCCTTGTTCCTGGTCTTCGCGGTCGGCAAGTATCTGTTTGTCGGCAGCGGAAGCGTTGAAGAGCCCGACAACACGGTCGCGACCGAAACCAACACCAACGTCGGCAACAAGATTCAGGACGTGATGGATCGCGCGGAGAACGATCCTGACTTCTACATCAACTGGGCCGATGCGACCAGGAAAAGCCTGAACATTGACGGCCTGAAGGTCAAAGTTCATCACGTCGAGTGGGGCGAAGTTCGCGGCCAGGATGAGCGCGGCGAACTGGTCACTTCCGGACAGCCGTTCATGGTCGTCTTCCTCGAGATCGGCAACCGTTCCAGCAAACCGATTGACTTCAAAACGTGGTACGGCACCGAGTTCAAATCGCCGGCCGGTTTCCGCACCGCGCAGCTCTCGGACGAACAACGGAATGTCTACTATCCCCTTCGCTTTGACGACATCGCCAAGCTGAAGTGGAACACGCCCGAAAAGACGTTCGAGCCGAAGGAAGACGGAACCGATTCGATCGTTTTCGACGTCGGCGAAAACTTCAATCCGAAGACGGTGCAAAATCTCTATCTTGACCTGCCGGGTCAGGCAGTCGGCGGAGGGGGATCGTTCCGATTCAAAGTCCCCCGCTCGATGATCCAAGGTCTCGACTAACTCTCGACAAAGCAGCAAAGAAAGGCGGATCTGGTGCGTGCGCTCGTCACCGGCGGTGGAGGTTTTCTTGGACGATACGTCGTCGAGCAATTGCTCGCGCGCGGCGATCAGGTGCGCGTTCTCGGACGCCGCGACTATCCTGACTTGACGGCGCTGGGAGTCGAATGCGTGCGCGGCGACGTCGCCGACGCCAACATTGTCTCCCAGGCCTGTGCCGGCATGGACGTCGTCTTTCATACCGCCGCGATCGCCGGCATCTGGGGACGCTGGGAAGATTTCTATCAGGCGAACGTCGTCGGGACCGAGAACGTCGTCGCCGGCTGTCACGAGCATGGCGTCAGCCGCCTGGTTTATACCAGCAGCCCGAGCGTCACGTTCGACGGAACCGATCAGAACGGCGTCGGCGAATCGGTCCCCTACCCGACTCGCTGGCTCGCCCATTACCCCCGCAGCAAAGCGATCGCCGAGCAGTACGTGCTGAAGGCCAATCAGCCAGGCAAGCTGCTAACCTGCGCCTTGCGTCCCCATCTGATCTGGGGGCCACGCGACCAGCACCTGATTCCGCGACTGATCGAACGCGCGAAATCAGGCAAACTGCGGATTGTCGGGCATGGCCGGAATATGGTCGACATGATTTATGTCGAAAACGCCGCCTTCGCCCATCTTCAGGCGGCCGACGCGCTGCGCGAGGGGGGCAAGGTTTGCGGAAAAGCGTACTTCCTCAGCCAGGGGGAGCCGGTCATGTGCTGGGTATGGATTAATGAGCTGCTGAAATTGGCTAAAATTCCTCCGCTGACCCGGAAAATCTCGTATCGCGCCGCGTATGCGATCGGCTGGCTGATGGAGTGGGGCTACCGAATCCTCGGGAAATACAACAGCGAACCGCGGATGACCCGATTTTTGGCGGCTCAGTTGGCGACCAACCATTATTTCAACATCGCCGCGGCGCGTCATGATTTCGGCTATGCCCCAAAAATTAACACGCAAGAAGGGATGCGGCGACTGGCCGAAACCCTCTAATCGACGCTCCTCCATTCGTCGTCCATATCTTGTCAACATGCAGGCGAAGCGGTAGTTTGGATTGTTTCTCTGGACCCTTCGGTAGCACTTCATGATCGCGGGCCCCGACCAACTTCCGGATTCGCAGCGCATCGTCATTACGGGGATCGGTTTGACCTCTCCGAATGGCAATTCGTATGCCGAGTACCGGTCTGCGCTGTTGGAAGGTAAGAGCGGCGTTCAGAACTACCACATCCGATATGTCGGCGACACGCTGGCCGGCATCTGCGACTTCGAGGCGACACGCTACCAGACGAAACGGGAAGTCCGTCGCGGTACCCGAGCCGGCAGCATCGGCATCTACTGCTCGGCCGAAGCGATCGCCGACTCCGGCATCGACTGGGAAAACACCGACAAAAGCCGCGTCGGCGTCTACATGGGCGTCACCGAACATGGCAACGTCGAGACCGAAAACGAAGTCTACGAGCTGAAGGGGTACGACTACGACACCAGCTGTTGGTCGCACCACCACAACCCGCGGACCGTCGCCAACAACCCGGCCGGCGAAATCTGCCTGAACCGGGCGATCACCGGACCGCATTACACGATCGGCGCCGCTTGTGCCGCCGGGAACGCGGGTTTGATCCAAGGCGCCCAGATGTTGCGTCTGGACGAATGCGACGTCGCCCTGGCCGGCGGGATCTCGGAAAGCATTCACACCTTCGGCATTTTCGCCGGCTTCAAAAGCCAAGGCGCGCTGGCCCATCACGACACGCCGGAAAAGGCGTCGCGCCCCTTCGACAAAGCCCGTAACGGCATCGTCGTCGCGGAAGGGGGCTGCGTTTACGTGCTGGAGCGTCTCTCGGACGCGAAGAAGCGCGGCGCCAAGATCTATGGCGAACTGGCCGGTTACGCGATGAATACCGACGCGACCGACTTCGTTCTGCCGAACCCCGAACGTCAGGCCGAGTGCGTTGAACTCGCCCTGAAGCGAGCCGGACTCGCCGCCGAACAAATCGACATCGTCAGCACGCACGCCACCGGCACGACGCTCGGCGACTCGCAGGAATGCGACGCATTGCGGCGAATCTTCGGTAAGAGCGAAAAGACGTACATTAACAACACGAAGAGCT
This sequence comes from Blastopirellula sediminis, assembly GCF_020966755.1. Lineage (NCBI taxonomy): Bacteria > Pseudomonadati > Planctomycetota > Planctomycetia > Pirellulales > Pirellulaceae > Blastopirellula > Blastopirellula sediminis. The sequence continues at coordinate 1,150,804 of NZ_JAJKFT010000004.1, read as the reverse complement.
TCATCGGCCACGCGATGGGCGCCGCCGGCGCTTTGGAAATGGCCGGCAACTTGCCGGCGTTTGCAGACGGCGTCGTCCATGCGACCATCAACGTCGACGACCTCGACCCCGATTGCGAACTGCCAGGACTCGTGATCAATCAGCCCAAAGAAATCGGGCCGGTCCGTTACATCCTGAACAATTCGTTCGGTATGTTAGGGATCAACTCAGTAGCCATCATTCGCAAACTTTAAGCGGCAACGCAGGAGAGATAACGCAGTGACGCCAGCGGAAATTCGTGAGGAAGTTCTAGACATCTTGCGCGACATCGCTCCAGATGACGACATTTCCGACATCGACGACGCGAAGCCGTTTCGCGAACAACTCGAACTCGACAGCATGGACTTCCTCGACATCGTCATGGAACTCCGCAAGCGTCACCGCGTTCAGATTCCGGAAGAAGACTATCCGGAACTCGGTTCGATGGCGAGCACCGTCGCTTATCTCGAACCCCTCATGAAAGACCTGTAAACAGGCCCTATCGGCAAGCGGCGCGTCTCGCGCGCCGCTCGCAACCGTAACCGTTCGCTTTTCCCAGCTATTGTTCCATGTACGACGCGATCATCATTGGCGCTGGGATGTCGGGTTTGTCGGCCGGAATTCGGCTCGCTTACTACGGACAGAACGTTTGCATCCTCGAGCGCCACTACACGATCGGCGGGCTCAACTCGTTCTACCGGATGGCCGGACGCGATTTCGACGTCGGTTTGCATGCGGTGACCAACTATGCGCCGAAGGGAGACCGTCGCGGTCCGCTCGGTCGGCTGCTGCGGCAGTTGCGGTTCAAGTGGGAAGAGTTCGCCCTCTGCGAACAACGCGGCTCGTTGATTTCGTTTCCGGACGTCACCTTGGCGTTCGATAACGATATCGAATTGCTCAAGAGCGAAGTCGCCGCCAAGTTCCCCGGCAAGGCCGACGCGTTTCAGCGGCTGCTCGACAACATCATCGACTACGACGACATCTCCGACGACAACTACGCCGGATCGGCTCGCGATATTTTGTACGAGACGCTCGGCGATCCGCTGTTGGTCGAGATGATCCTCTGCCCGCTGATGTGGTACGGCAACGCGCGAGAACGGGACATGGACTGGGGACAGTTCTGCATCATGTTCCGCAGCATCTTCCTGGAAGGTTTCGCCCGACCGTACAAGGGCGTTCGTTTACTGCTGAAGAACCTGGTTCGCAAGTATCGCGAACTCGGCGGCGAGTTGCGACTGCGGAACGGCGTGCAGCGAATCGTGCAGGAAGGAGATCGCGCCGTCGGCGTCGTCCTCGACAGCGGCGAAGAGTTGCAAGCCCGCAAGATCATCTCCTCGGCCGGTTGGTTCGAGACGATGCGGATGTGCGGGCAACCTCAAGAGAAGCTGGAAGGCTCGCCGGGGGTGCTTAGCTTTATCGAGAGCATCTCGGTCCTCGACAAGCAACCGCGCGACGTCGGCTTCGATCCGACCATCGTCTTCTACAACGATTCCGAAAAGTTCCACTGGGAGATGCCCCGCGGCGAGATCTGCGATACGCGGACCGGCGTGATCTGCTCTCCCAACAACTTCGTCTATCCCGGCGAAGCGCAGCTGGACGAAGGGTTCATGCGAATCACGACCCTGGCCAATTTCGACCGCTGGACTACGATGTCGGACGATGAGTATCGACTGGCGAAGCTCAAGTGGTACGACGCGGCGGTCGCTTCGGCGGTCCGGTTTATCCCTGACTTCCGCCGGCATATCGTCGCGACCGACATGTTCACGCCGAAAACGATCCATCGTTACACGTGGCACGACAACGGCGCGGTGTATGGCGCCCCCGACAAGCGATTGAGCGGCGAAACGCACCTGAAAGACCTCTACATCTGCGGGACAGACCAAGGTTTTGTCGGTATCATAGGGTCGATCGTCAGCGGCTTGTCGATCGCCAATCGGCACGTCTTGCAGTCCGCCAGCTAGTCGGTCGCCGTACTCCTCGCGACGCGGCCCAGTCACATCCAATAGCTTCAGAATCAGATCGAGTTCACGCATGCCGAAAGATTTTCTCGCCGGAGCCAAAGACTATTACGACGTCGTGGTGATAGGCAGCGGCCTGGCCGGCATGACCGCCGCCAACACGCTGGCCCGCGCCGGTCGTTCGGTCCTCCTCTGCGAACAACACTACAAGCTGGGGGGCATGGCGACCTGGTTCAAGCGACCCGGGGGGCACATCTTCGACATTTCGCTCCACGGCTTTCCGATCGGCATGATCAAAAGCTGCAAGCGTTATTGGACGAAGGAAATCGCCGACTCGATCGTGCAGCTGAAGAACATCCGGTTCGACAACCCGATGTTCTCGCTCACCACCACCTTCAACCGCGAAGACTTCACCCGGCTGCTGATCGAGCAGTTTCAGGTTCCGACCGAAACGGTCCATGCGTTCTTCGACGCCGCGCGGCAGATGAACTTCTACGACGACCAACAGACGACGACGCGTGAGCTGTTCGATCGCTTCTTCCCTGGTCGTGAAGACGTCATTCGGCTGCTGATGGAGCCGATCACCTACGCCAACGGCTCGACCCTGGAAGATCCGGCGATCAGCTACGGCATCGTCTTCTCGAACTTCATGTCGAAGGGGGTCTTCACCTTTGAAGGTGGGACCGACCGCCTGATCCATCTGATGGAAGAGGACATGAAGAAGAGCGGCGTCGATATCCGTATCCGCTGCGACGTCGAGAAAATCCTGGTCGAAAATGGTCGCGCCAACGGCGTCGTCATCAACGGCCGCACCATCAAGGCCGGTTCGGTTATCTCCAACTCGAACCTGCGCGGCACGATCCTCGAACTGGTCGGCGAAGACAAGTTCGACGCGAAGTTCGTCGAAGAGACGAAAGCGGTTCGCCTGAACAACTCCAGCACCCAGGTCTATATGGCGCTGAAGCCGGACGACACGATTCCGGAAGAGACCGGCGACCTCCTCTTCAGCAGCACCGCCCCGGCGTTCCGTACCGACTTGCTGCTGAGCCGCGACATTACCAGCCGCACGTACAGCTTCTACTATCCACGGACTCGGCCTGAAGGTCGCCCGCGTTGCTTGATCGTCTCCAGCACGAACGCTCGCTACGAAGATTGGGCGAACTTGCCGGAAGACGAATACGAAGCGAGTAAGCAAGACCTGGTCGAAACGACCCTCGACGCGATCGAGAAGTACGTTCCGAACATTCGCGAGCGGATTGACCATGCCGAAGCGTCGACTCCCCGCACCTTCCAGCATTACACCAAGCACAACCTGGGCTCCAGCTTCGGGACCAAGTTTGAAGGCTTGGCCGTCAGCCGCGCGCTGCCGGATCAACTTCCGGGCCTGTACCATGCCGGCAGCGTCGGCATCATCATGTCGGGCTGGTTGGGGGCGATTAACTACGGCGTGATCGTCTCGAACGACGTCGACGCCTATCTGCTGAAGACGGCCGAGAAGAATCCTTTCGCCACCACCACGAAGTAAGCTACATGACTCGCCAGGCTATTTACGCGGCGATCCCGCACCGACCGCCGATGCTGCTGGTCGACGAGATCGTCAGCCAAACCGAAGATACGATCGTCTGCCGCAAGACCTTCCACGCTGACGAGTACTTCTTCCAAGGGCATTACCCCGACTTCCCGCTCGTCCCCGGCGTCATCCTGTGCGAAGCGACGATGCAGTGCGGCGCGATCCTGCTGTCGAAGTTCGCCGCCGAAGGCAAGGGAGTTCCCGTTGCGACCCGCTTGAGCGACGTGAAGTTCAAAAAGATGATCCGCCCCGGCGACACCATCGAAATGGAAGTGAAGCTGACCGAGCGGATGGCGGACGCCTTCTTCATGCAGGGGAAAGCGACCTGCGAAGGGAAAGTCGCGGTTCGGTTTGATTTCGCCTGCACCTTGGCTCCGGCGCCGGGAGAGTAACCGCGTGAGCGATTTCCTGCAACTGGCCGGCAAAACCTTCGTCGTCACCGGCGTCGCCAACCGGAAGAGCATCGCGTGGAAGATCGCGGAGATGCTCGAAGGCGAAGGCGCCAAAGTCGTCTACGTCGTCCGTAGCGAGGCCCGCAAAGAAAGCCTGGCGAAGCTGCTGGCCGACCGCGAAGTGCATGTCTGCGACGTCGAGCGTGAAGAGGAAATCGCCGCCCTAACGGACAAGATCGCCGCGAATCACCAGGTGATCAACGGGCTGGTTCACTCGATCGCCTTCGCCGACTACAGCGAAGGGATGCGGCCGTTCCACGAAACGACCAAGAAGCAGTTCCTGCAAGCGGTCGACATCAGTTGCTTCTCGCTAGTCGCCTTATCGAACGCGCTGAAGGATCTCTTCGCGCACGACGCATCGGTGGTGACGATTTCGATTTCAACCACGCGGATGGCGAGCGAGAACTACGGCTTCATGGCCCCGATCAAAGCGGCGCTCGATTCGTCGCTCGCGTTTCTGGCGAAGAGTTTCAGCCAGTTTTCGCACGTTCGCTTCAACGCCGTGGGTCCGAGCTTGCTGAAGACGTCGGCGTCGGCCGGGATTCCCGGCTATGTCGACGCCTACCTGTTCGCCGAACAAGCGATCCCGCGGAAGAAGGCGCTGCAAACCGACGAAGCGGCCAGCGTGGCGATCTTTTTGCTCAGCCCGCGAAGCAGCGGCATCCAGGCGCAGAACCTGGTGGTCGACGCGGGGATGTCGATCAACTACTTCGATCGCGACATTATTGAGCGGACGATGAACAAGTAGTTGCGTCTTGATCGCGATCGACTTGCAGTACTTCGGCCGGCAACTCCCCTGCCCCGCGGACGCGGGCCTCTTGCCAATCGACTCCCATCATCACGCAATTGATGCCGGAGCCGATGCCGAGCATCGCGACGTTATCCCCTTGGCGGATTCGTCCGGTCTGGGCGCCGATCGCCATCGTGACCGGCAGCGCGGCCGAGCCGGTATTGCCGAGCCACTGCACCGTGGCGAAATCGTTGTCGGTCGTCAGGCCCAAACGTTCCAAGACGAGCTTGCGATGGGTCAGGCCGACCTGGTGACTGAAGGTCCGCTGGATTTCTTCGCGGCTCCAGCGTGAGTTGCGGAGGAAGTCGTCGAACGTGGCGCCGCCAACTTCGATCCCTTCCAGCATCAGCCGTTCCGAGTCGGTCTGCATCAGCGGGCTGCCGACGCCGGTCTCGCCTGATCCGGCGATGCTGTGACAAAGTTGATGATGCTGCGTATGAGCACGCACGGCGGCGGCATGCAGCAAGTTCTGCGTCTGGCTCAGCTCGCGATCGCACAGCAGCATCGCGCAGCTGGCCGAGCCGATCGTCAGCGACGCGACCGCCAGCTTGATCTGGTTGCGCGTCAGGCTCATATCTTCGTTGAGCGTGCGGATCGTGTTGTCGACCAGCTGACGCCCATTTTCAGTTCCAACCACCAGCCCGGCGCGGATCTGGCCCAGCTCAATCATGCTGGCGATCTGCAGTGCGCCGCTCAGCAGGCCCAGGCAAGCGTTCGAGACGTCGTAGATGACGCAGTCTTGTCGCAGCCCGAGCTCATGATGCACGCGGCAAGCGGTCGCTGGTTCCAGATGGTCGCGACAGACCGAACCATGGACCAGCGCGCCAATTTCGCCGACGTCGATACCGGCCGCTTCGATCGCGTTGCGACCGCTCTCGATGCTGATCTCGCTCGGCATCGTCTCAGGCGACCAGAAGCGTCGCTCGCGAATGCCGGTCATCAATTCCAGCCGTCCTGCCGGTAGACGCAGACGCTCGTACAGCGGAGCCAAGCGGGCTTCCAGCTGATCCGAGGTGACGATTTCGGCCGGCAATACGTATCCGAACGACTCTAGACAGACGTTATGAAAATTCATGCAGCGGCCGAGTAGGGCGTAAAGAAAGCGATAACCCTACTAAATGTAAGCATTTAGGGTCGATTAAGCAACTGCTCGCCTGCGGAGAATCGAGGTTGCGTCGCTGTGGCCCCGAAATACTCGAAAACCGAGTCAACACAAGATGTTGTGCAAGCACTTTGGCGCAAACCCAAAATCGTGACAACGATTGCTAAAGTCGGCGCAATCCTTAAACTCTGCGACTGTCTTGCTATCAATCTGGGCTGACTTGGACTGGTCGTTGCCCGAGACGCTACGGATATGGAGGTCTGTGGTTAGCGAAACCAAGAAAGGGTTTCACAAACAAAAATTCGTTTCTGTGCGAATTCGGTCAGGGAAGGCATTCTGAAGGACTGCGGCATGCCTGCCACATAAGCCGAATTTACGCGGGCAATCTATGTAGCAAAGCCGTGATCTCTGGACAAGATCAACGTCATTGCAGCGCAGGATTGTCGCTAGAAACTGGATTTGTGAAATCTGACCTGTGGTTCGCTAGCCTGTGATCCGTCGTCTTGGGCAGGTTACCAATGTTCCGGCACATGATGTGCCCACACAGGAAAGTCCCAGATGCAATCCAAACCGTTGATCGGCTTGAACGCCAATTTTCGCCCGGCTACCCATGACCGTCCCGCCTTTTCGTTTGTCGGGGCAGGTTACTACGACTCGATTATCGCTGCTGGCGGCATTCCCGTAGTAATTCCACCGGTCGCCGAAGCGGCGGATATGGAAGCGATTCTCGATCGACTGCATGGGATCGTGTTTATCGGTGGACCCGATCTCGATCCGCATCGCGACGGATTCATGCGCCACGCGTCGGTTCGCCCGATGGAGTCGCGCCGTGAAGATCTCGATCGCACCCTAATGTCGCTGGTCGTTCGTCGTCGTATGCCCGTGTTCGGCATCGGCGTTGGCCTGCAATTGCTCAACATTACGATGGGCGGCAACTTGTTCTTCCATATTCCGGCCGACGTGCCGACCGCTTTGCCGCACAAAGATCCGATCGACGCGGGTCATCGTCACGGCTTGGAAGTGGTTCCCGGTACGATCATGGACCGCATTTATGGTGACGGCGAAGTTCGCGTCAACAGCATGCACCACATGGCGATTGACGAACTCGCGCCCGGTTTCCAAGTCGCCGCTCGCGCTCCCGATGGCCTGATCGAAGCGATCGAATGGGCCGGCGACGATTGGGTCGCCATCGGCACGCAGTTCCATCCCGAAGCCGAATCGGCCTCGGCCCTGGATCAACGGATCTTCGAAGAGTTTATCGAAGGAATTCATGCCCAGTACGGCGTCCCCCGCACTCCGGTCGTCGCTGGCGCTTAGCAGCCTGTTGACTTCTCGGCAGGCTGCTGGCTCGCATGGATGCGACCCCAAAATAGCGACGTAAGTCGATATTTTGCGAGCCGCGAAGAGCTTCGCTCTGAGCCTGGCGAGATTGAAAAATGCCACGACGGCATTTTTCAACAGGCAGATAGTCGATAAGCAAAAGCTGGGGCGTCCCGCGACCGAGCCCGCAATCGGTCGCGGGACGTAGCCTCTTCTGGCCAACTATTGGATCGGTCCGCGCACATGCTGACCGGTCCCTGGGGAATTTCTCGTTGGCACGGATAGCTGAACCATTCCTCTTCGCGAAGGGGCGGCCGTGAGATCGGACGCAGCCATCTCGCTCGAACGACGTCGCTGGTTTCTCGGCGCAGCCGTAGGGCTGCGCGCTGAAACGGTTGACGGCGTGGTGATCGCCACGCGCGGCCGCGGCTTGGAAGCGACCGTCGAAGTCGTCAGCGAAGGCTACGTCGAACTGCCGAAGCCGATCGCGATCACGCTGCGCCAACATCTGCATGGCGAACCAATTTCGCCGAGCGAACGGGTTGAACTCTCGCGGCAAATCGCCGAACTGCAAACAGTCGTCGTCGAACGACTGCTCCACGAGGTCGATCTTGATGCACGACAAGTTGCCGTCGGCTTGTCGGGGCCAACCGCCTGGCGTCCGCTGGGCGAAGCTTGGGCGCCCGAAACGATCGGCGCACCGGAACTGGTCGCCGAAGCGACCGGCGCGACGGTCATCGACGCCTTCGCGGAACGAAACATCGCCGCCGGCGGAACCGGCGGTCCGCTCGATGCGCTGCCGCTCTGGCTCTTGTTCTCGCCGCCGCAATGGTCCAGCGCCGGCCGCCCGACGATCGCGGTCACGTTTGACGAAACGGTCGACGCCTATTTCATTCCGCCGCGGCGCGTCGGCGTCGAGATTCCGGCGATCTACTGGTCGCCGGTTGCGCCGGGTCGCTTGCTTCAGGACCAGCTAGAACAGATTCAACCGGCCGCCGCCGGCAAAAGCAAATTCGAAGCGGTTCTCAGCGCTTGGCGCGAAATCGAATCGCTCTATCAAACGCCGATCTGGCGTCCCGATCTGTTTGATCTCGCTCCTTTCGCCGCCGCAGCGGATGGGCGCGTTGACGAAAGCCAGGGAGAAGCGCTGTTGCGCCGCTTCTGGCAAGAACAAGTCGCACACGCGATCCAAGCCGATTTGCCGACCTCGGCTGCGGCTCAGCGAATTGTGCTGCTAGGCGAACCGCTTGGCGTCGACGAGATCGCCGACAAGATTCGGGATCGAACCGAGCTGACGGTCGAAACGGCGCTAGATCTCGGCTGGAGCCCCCGCATTCACGGCCCCGCCGTCGCCGCACTACTGGCCTTCTCGTTCCTCGAACGCTTTCCGGCCGACGTGACGATGCTGACCGGATCGAAAGCGGCCCGCGTCTTGGGACGCATCACGCCCGGCAGCCCAGCGAACTGGCAGTATTGCCTAGAGCAGCTCGCCACGGCGCCCAGCGGCAAAATGCCGCTCCGCAACGCGGTCTAGAACAACGCGGCGCCAAATGCCAACCGCAATACTAGCCCGAGGCGCGAGCCGAGGGAAAGCGGTCGCAAGCAAGCAAATGACTAAGGCCTAATGACTAAGGCCTAATGAATGAGAGGAGGTTCTCAGCATTAGACAATAGTCATTAGTCATTCGACATTTCCCAACGCATTCCCTCGGCTCGCGCCTCGGGCTAATGTTTGGGTTGGGACCTTCGCCGGCTACAGCGTGATCTTCGTCCCGAGCACTTCCAAGAAAGCTCGGATCCACGCCGGGTGAGCCGGCCAGGCGGGCGCGGTAACCAGATTGCCGTCGACATGTGCGTTGTCATAGCCTTCGCTCGCCGGTACGAACGTCCCGCCGCTGAGCGACACTTCGGGCGAGACCGCCGGGTAGCAGCTGCATGACTTGCCGTCGAGGACGCCAGCCGCCGCCAGGATTTGCGGTCCGTGACAGAGCGAAGCGATCGGCTTGTCCGCCTTGGCGAAGTGCTGCACGATCTCGATCACACGGGGATTAAGCCGCAGGTACTCCGGAGCGCGACCACCGGGGATGACCAGCGCGTCGTAGCTGGCCGGGTCGATCTCGCTGAACGTCGCGTTCAGCGTGAAGTTGTGCCCCTGCTTTTCGATGTAAGTCTGATAGCCGACAAAATCGTGAATCGCCGTAGCGACCGATTCGCCCGCTTTCTTATCAGGGCAAACCGCATCGACCTGGTGGCCGACCATCAGCAACATCTGAAACGGCACCATCACTTCGTAGTCTTCCACGAAGTCGCCGACCAGCATCAAGATTTTTTTCGCAGGCATGTTGTTCGTCGCGTTGGGAGAGGGAGAGAGACTTAGCGTTTGCTTTCGATCAAGGCGCTGAAGTCGCCAAGCGTATCAATGTCGGCGACTTCATCGAAGTCGATCCGCACGCCGAAATGTTGCTCGACGGCGGTCGCCAACTCGATCAATTCGAACGAGTCAGGAATCAAATCTTCGGCCAAGGAACTCTCAGGCTGGATCAAGTCGATCCGAATCTGACGTCGTTCCGCGATTTCCTTGCGCAGCCACGTGAAAACTTCAGGCGGCGGTGAGTTTGCTTCGGTCCCCATCATCCCCTCCGCAAGTTAGTCGAGTGAAGCGTCTATCGGCCGCGTCCCCAAAAACGCATCGTCGCCCAAGTCAAAACCGTTCCGATCATGATGCCGCTCGCCAGAGCGACCAAAACAGTGGGGAATTCGTGATTCGTAATGTGCGCGATCAAATCCATCGACGGAGGCCCAAAGGTGGTGATTATTGAACAGGAGATTCAGCCAGATTCTAGCAATCCAGTCCTGGAATTGCTACGAGCGAGCAGAAGCGGACAGGCACTTTGCAGCGTCAGCGGCGAACCAAACGCCCCCAATTCTTGAAAATGTGCCAAGAAGGTGAAGTTTTCACGCAGGATAAACTGGGGAGTTTAGGTTTGGATTGCCGATAAGCAAACCGTGCGGGCAAGGAAAGCTAGCATTTGACGAGCAATCGTCAGATTGTCGGGGACGGAGCGGATTTACCAATCCAGCAGTCGCCACCTGAATGCCGCGATGAACGAATCGACTCCCCTTTACCTGTTATTTTGCGAATCGGCCGATAGCCCCTACGGCGGCACCTGGCGATTCGTCCTGGAATGCGTTGGCCAATCGGAACGTCTTGTCGCCTCGGGAGAGGAAACTTGGCGCGATCGTGATCGGTTGGCCCTCTTGTCGGTCGTCCGCGGACTAGAAGCGCTTCCAGAGCCATCTCGCGTCACCCTGCTCACTCCTTCGCGCTACGTCAGCCGCGGATTCCGCTACGGCTTGTCGGTCTGGCGCGAGTCGGGCTTCCGCTGGGAACGGTTCGGCCGCTTGGCCCCGGTTCGCGACGCTGATCTATGGCAGCGCATCGCCCAAGCGATGCAATTTCACCGGGTTGATTGTCGCCCTTGGCGGTTCGAGGCGATCGACGCCGAGGAGCATGACGACGACCAATTGCCAGTCGAGCGAACACATTTTGGCCAGCGTCGCAACCGGCGCACGATTCGCATTGAAGATCAAGAACTTACAGCCGCCGCGGGCTGATTTCCTATCGCGGTATTTATTATCCCCCCTACTGAACACAAAATCACTGAGGAGAAGCGCGTGCGGACGAATGTTACATTAGATAACATGGGGGCTTTAATTGAATGCCGTTCGGAGGACCCGTTCCGCATTCTTGGTCCCCATCAAGTCGAGCACCGTGGTGAACCTGCGATCGCCGTTCGGGCCTACTTGCCCGATTCGGAGCAAGCATGGGTGTTCCATCCAGGTCATAATAACAGCATGCCCATGCGGCGGATCCATCCGAGCGGTTTGTTCGAGGCGATTTGTCCAGAGGATGAAATCATGAAGTCGGGACAATATCAATTGCGCACCAGTGACCAGAGCGGCCAGATGAACTCAGTCCGAGACCCCTACGCGTTTCCTTCCTACTTCAGCGACTACGATCTCTACCTGTTGGGCGAAGGCGCCCACTGGAAGTCGTACGACAAACTCGGCGCCCAGTTGCGCACGGTGAACGGCGTCAGCGGCGTGAACTTCGCCGTCTGGGCTCCGAACGCCAAGAGCGTCGCCGTCGTCGGCCAATTCAACAAATGGGACGGCCGCGTCCATCCGATGCGCCGGCTCGGCTCCAGCGGCATCTGGGAGCTTTTCATCCCCGATCTGACGGCGGGCGTGCAGTACAAGTACCGCGTAAATCAGCATGACCGGACCGTCGACAAGTGCGATCCCTATGCGTTCGCCGCCGAAGTTCCGCCGCGCACGGCGAACATCGTCTCGGACTTGTCGACCTACACGTGGGACGACGCCGAATACATGGCTCGCCGCGCCGAACAAAACCAGCTGGAACGACCGATCTCGGTCTACGAGGTTCACCTCGGCAGCTGGAAGTGGAACAGCGAATCGAAGTCGGGCTGGTACAACTATCGCGATTTGGCTCACCAGTTGGTCGAATACTGCCTAGAGCAGAACTTCACCCACATTGAGCTGATGCCGATTTCCGAGCATCCGTTCACCGGCAGCTGGGGCTACCAGGCGGTCGGCTACTTCGCCGCGACCAGCCGTTACGGCACGCCGGAAGACTTCATGTACTTCGTCGATTACTGCCACAAGCATGGCTTGGGCGTGATCATCGACTGGGTGCCGGCTCACTTCCCCAAAGACGATCACGGTCTGCGTCAGTTCGACGGCACGGCGCTGTACGAACATGACGATCCCCGCAAGGGCGAACATCCCGACTGGGGAACGCTGATCTTCAACTACGGCCGCAACGAGGTCAAAAACTTCCTGATCTCGAACGCGCTCTTCTGGTTCGACAAGTTCCACATCGACGGTCTCCGCGTCGACGCCGTCGCTTCAATGCTGTATCTGGACTACAGCCGCAAGCATGACGAGTGGGTCCCGAATCAGTACGGCGGTCGCGAGAACATCGAAGCGATCTCGTTCCTCCGCGAGTTTAACGAACAAGCTCACCTGCAATACCCAGGCATCCTGACCATCGCCGAAGAGTCGACCGCGTGGGGCGGCGTTTCGCACCCGACCTCGACCGGCGGTCTCGGCTTCAGCCTGAAGTGGAATATGGGCTGGATGAACGATACCCTCCGCTACATGCGGAAAGATCCGATTCACCGCAAGTTCCACCACGGCGAACTGACCTTCAGCTTGATCTACGCGTTCACCGAAAACTTCTGCTTGCCCTTGTCGCATGACGAAGTGGTGCACGGCAAAGGTTCGCTGCTCGATCAAATGCCGGGCGACCTGTGGCAGCGATTCGCCAACCTGCGATTGCTCTACTCGTACATGTGGAGCCATCCTGGCAAGAAGCTGTTGTTCATGGGGGGCGAAATCGCCCAGTGGAACGAGTGGAACGCCAACGGCGAACTGCAATGGGACCTGCTCGAGTGGGAATCGCACAAGGGCGTTCAGCAGTTGATCTCGGACTTGAACGCGATGTACCGCCACGAGTCGTCGCTGCACCAGGTCGACTTCAAGGGAGACGGCTTCGAGTGGATCGACTGCGATAACTGGGAAGCCAGCGTCGTCGCCTACGTCCGCAAAGGAAAAGATCCGAGCGACTTCACAATCACGATCTGCAACTTCACTCCGGTCGTCTACAACGGCTACCGCATCGGCGTGCCGCAGGCCGGATCGTATCGCGAGATCTTCAACTCCGACAACGCTCGCTACGCCGGCAGTAACGTCATCAACATCGACGAGCTGGAATCGGCCCCGGTCCAATGGAACGGCCGCGACAACTCGATCATGTTGGACATCCCGCCGCTGGCCTGCGTGGTGGTGAAGCCCTGCTAAGGCGAACGCCGACAAATCGAACGACGAAAGAGCCGGTCCTGTTGGATCGGCTCTTTTTTTGCGCAAGTCACGCCGTGCGCCGATACTAGCCCGAGGCGCGAGCCGAGGGAATGCGCTCGCAAGTAAACAATGATTGTCGCAGCCAGAATGTTAAAGCGTTCGACATTCTGATTTCGTCATTCGACATTTCCCAATGCATTCCCTCGGCTCGCGCCTCGGGCTAGTATTGCACGGCCTCGCATACGTCGAAGAACAAGAAGCAAAAAGAGCCGGCAATCGCTCGCCGGCTCTTTCTTATTTTTAGCTGCCAGGTCCCGGATTAGTTCTCCGGAATCATTTGCCACTGGACGTTGAATCGCTCGAACAGGTCGTCTTGCACTTCGCCCCAGCGGATTTGCGAACGCATCCCTTCCAGGTAGACGACGCTGAACGGGTACTCGCCGTTCATTTCCGACTTCAGCTGGTCGCGAAGTTCGGCTTCAGTCTTTCGTTCGCCGGTGACGCGAGCGACGTACCAGACCGACTTGTCGGCGTTCGGCACGACGAAGGTCTTACCGACCGGCGAGGCGAAGACCGCGTCGAGCGTTTCGATGCCGGTCTTTTCGACGCCGGGGATTTCGGCCGGGAGGTATTGTCCCGGTTGGCGAATTTCCTGGTAGTAGGTGATGTTGTCGGCGACGATTACCGCGTCTTTGGCCGGAACGACTTCGTTCAGCGGAGCGTCACCCTTCGCGGATTCGGCGATTTTTTCCGCTTCGGCGTCGGCCAACTTCGCCGCTTGCTGCTCTTTCCAAGCGTCGAGCACTTGATCTTTCACGTCTTCAAACGTCGGCACGAAGCCTTTCTTTTCGTCGGTCTTCCAGAAGACGAACTGCTGATCAGCCGGCATCGAGAACATACTGGCCGAGCTCGGACCAGGAAATTCTTGCGGGCTGTAGAGCTGCGACTTCGTACCGAAGATCGCGTCAATGAACCGCTGATCGTTCCGCTGCAGACCGCCCTGTTGCGGATTGAAGCTGAACTCGGCGTGCGAGATCTGACCGTACGGCGACTCCATCGCCGCCAGGTAATCCATCAGCGGGATCTCACCGAATTCAAGGCCGTTTTCTTGCGCGAGCTTCTTCAGGTCGAGCTTTTTGAACGGGTTCGCTTCCTGCACGTCGGCGTAGAAGTTGTCGTCGTATTCACGCTGCAAAATGTCAGCCACGTTTTGCAGCGCCGTCTTCACCGCGGCCTGAGCCAAGGGGCGAGCGATCGACGTTTTGATCTGATCTTTGACTTCATCCAGCGGACGGTATTCGACCGGCGGCTGTTCGGCAGCCGGCGTTTCGCCCATCGGAGCGGCCGCTTCACCCATCGGCTTCATTTCGGCCGCGGGGGCTTCTTCCTTCTTCGGCTCCGTCGCCGGAGTTTCCGTCGCCGGGGTTTCGGTCGCCGGGGTTTCGGTCTTCGGAGCTTCGGTCGCCGGCTTTTCTTCGGCCGGTTTGTCCTCTTCTGCGGGCGTTTCGTCCTGGAACGCGACGAGCATCGCTTCCGGACCACGGCTGAGGAAGCTCGATTCTTCCGCGGCCGGTTTTTCTTCGGCCGGCTTCTCTTCGGTAGCGGGTTTCTCTTCCGCCGGAGTTTCGGTCGCCGGTTTTTCTTCAGCGGCAGGCTTTTCTTCCGCAGCCGGTTTCTCGGTCATCGGAGCTTCGGCCGCCGGCTTTTCTTCGGTCGCCGGAGCTTCCATCTTGGCCTCTTCCGCCGGCTTTTCTTCGGTCGCCGGTTCGGCGGCCGGTTGGCCCAGCGGCGTTTCGGCGTCGGTGATCGGCTTGCGGAAGCTGCTGTCCTTGTTCGCTTCGTAGAATTCTTTGACTTGCTCGTCAGAGATCTTCGCCAATTCCGCTTCCAGGAACTTGTTGTAGTCGGCCTTCACGAAGGCGACCGCCGCTTTGTCCAATTGCAGGAAGCCGGGATCGCCGGTCTGCGGATTGCGGATCTGGTCGTTGTATTTGTTGAACAGCTTACGCAGTTCGGCGTCGCTCGGCTTTTGCGTCACCTTCGACAAGTAGTCGGAGGTCTTGACCGGGTAGAGTTGCACGTCGATCGTGCGATTCAAGTTGCGATAGTTGACCCACGCGGTCGCCGGAGTCGCAGTGCTGATCCCTTCCAAGAGCAGACGCTTCGTCTTCTGCACCTGGATCGCACGACGGAACATCTCGAACATCTGGTCGTAGGTGATCTGCCCCTCGTTACCCACGGCCTGCGTCAGCAGTTCGTTGTATTGATCCGGGGTGATGATCCCGCCGGTGACCGAGGTCATGAACTCGCGAACCATGTCGTCGCTGATCGCGATTCCCAAGCGGTCCCCTTCCAGCGAGAAGAGATGGTCGGTGATGACCTGACGGGTCGAGATTTCTTCGCGAACCGGACCGCCGGGCGAATTCGGACCCGAGGCCGGTTGAAAACGCAAACCCGAAATCGGCGGAGCCGGCGGATTCGGAAAACCGCCCACTTCCTGCGTGCGGGCCATCGCCAATCCGGTGATCAACGAGACTAGGCTCGCATCGGCTCGCAGCCGATCAATCTCCGGCGCGGTCAGCGGATTGCCGTCAATCTTGACGACGGTTTTGTCCTGCTCTTCATAGGCGGCACGCTGCGGAAAAAAGCTGGTGATGACGCCACCAATGGTGAAGACGATCATCAGCAAGACGCCGAAGACAGCCAGCAGGGCTTTTTGATTTTTACGGAAGAAATGAAACGGGTTGCGCATAGGTTCCAATCCTTAACACCGGCGCTTCTGGCGCCAGCGTCACCTCTTGACATCGCGATACCAGACGCATTATTGGTTTGCTGCGGCTCAGGCTCGCGGACGAATTCGACCGATTGTAGGGGGACGCGCCCTAAATTCAATCCCAGTATCGCCTAGCGATGCTCAAGTTGGGTCGTTCCCCTTGGCCGCGCCTTGGCCGGAAGTCAAAACTTCACGCGGCGCGGAGCGTTGTTTTTTCACAATTCGCCCCCCATGTGCCGGGAATTTTGATTACTCGGGTATTAACGAATAACCAACACACAAATACGTAACTTAGGAAGAACACGCAATCTGTCAGATATGTAATGACGACAGACGCAAGACGCCGCGTGAAGCCTTCCCCCACATTGAGAATGACACCCCATGGCGAAAGCTGCAAAGCCCTCGAAGAACGCACTAGTCATCGTCGAATCTCCGGCGAAAGCGCGCACGATCTCGAAGTATCTGGGCTCGGGTTATACCGTTGAAGCGAGTATTGGGCACGTTCGCGACCTGCCGCATGGCGCGAAGGAGATGCCCGAACAATTTAAGAATGAAGAGTGGAGTTATCTTGGCGTTAACGTCAACGAGAACTTCGAGCCGGTCTACATCGTTCCGCCCGGCAAAAAACAGCAAGTCACCAAGCTGAAAAAGCTACTCAAAGAGGCCGACGAACTTTACCTCGCGACGGACGAAGACCGCGAAGGGGAAGCGATCAGCTGGCATTTGCAAGAGATTTTGCAACCGAAAGTCCCGGTCAAACGACTGGTTTTTCACGAAATCACCAAAGAAGCGATCCTGAACGCCGTTGCGCACCCGCGCATGATCGACGACGGCCTGGTCCGTGCCCAGGAAACGCGCCGCATTCTCGACCGTTTGTACGGTTACGAAGTTTCGCCGTTGCTCTGGTATAAGGTTCGCCCGCGGCTTTCCGCCGGTCGCGTCCAAAGCGTCGCCGTTCGCCTGATTGTCGAGCGTGAACGGGAACGGATGGCGTTCCATTCGGCCACCTACTGGGACCTCGTCGGAACCTTCATCGCCGACGGTAAAAAATTCAACGCCGTCCTGACCGAAGCGGACGGACGCCGCATTCCGTCGGGCAAAGATTTTGACACCACCAATGGACAGTTGAAGAATCCGGCCGCGATGCTGCTGCTCGATGAAGCGGGCGCCGAGAGCCTTTTGCAGCGTCTGCAAAGCGCTCAATTCTCGGTCGAATCGCTCGAGAACAAACCGTTCACCAACAAGCCGGCCGCACCGTTTACGACCAGCACCCTGCAGCAGGAAGCGAACCGCAAGCTTGGCTTCACCGCGCGTCACACGATGCGAATCGCGCAGAGCTTGTACGAAAACGGTCATATCACTTACATGCGTACCGACTCGACCAACCTGGCCGAGGTGGCGATCGATGCGGCCCGTGATCTGGTGAAAAGCGAATATGGCGCCGACTATCTGCCGGAGAAGCCGCGCGTGTACGCCTCGAAGGTGAAGAACGCGCAGGAAGCTCACGAAGCGATTCGTCCCGCCGGTCACCCGTTCCAAAAGCCGGAAGCGCTGAAGGGAACGCTCAACAACGACGAGTTCCGTCTGTTCGAGTTGATCTGGAAACGGACGATCGCCAGCCAGATGTCGGACGCGCGCGGCTTCCGCATTGCGATCACTCTGGGCGGCGGCGGCGCCAAGTTCTACGTCAGCGGCAAAACGATCGAATTCCCCGGCTTTTTGCGAGCTTACGTCGAAGGTTCGGACGATCCTGACGCCGAACTCGCCGATCGCGAAACGCTGCTCCCGGCGATGAGGCAAGGTCAGCCGGTCGACAAAGAAACGTTCGAGCCGAAGAGCCATACCACGCAGCCTCCGGCGCGTTTCAGCGAAGCGTCGCTGACCCGTGCACTGGAAGAAATGGGGATCGGTCGCCCGAGTACGTACGCGTCGATTATCGATACGATTCTCGATCGCGAATATGTCTTCAAGAAGGGAACGGCGCTCGCGCCGACCTGGCTCGGTTTCGCCGTCGCCAAGCTGCTCGAAGAGCATCTGCCGAAGCTGATCGACTACCAATTCACCGCGAAGATGGAAGACGATCTCGACGCGATCAGCCGCGGCGAAGCGGATCAAGGCTCTTACTTGCGCGACTTCTACTTCGGCCAAGATGAACATGGCCTGAAAGAGATCGTCCAAGGGAAAATCAAAGACGTCGACGCTCGCGTCGTGAACTCGATTTCGCTCGGCAAACCGGCCAATGGCCAGTTCCAGGACGAAGTAGTCGTCCGCGTCGGTCGCTATGGACCGTTCGTCGAACAAGGGGAACGTCGCGGCAGCATTCCGTCGGACTTGGCCCCCGATGAAGTGACGCTCGACAAGGCGCTCGAACTGCTCGACAAGGCGCAGCTCGGCGATGAGCCGCTTGGATACGATCCGGCCACCGGACGCCCGGTCTTCATCAAGACCGGCCGCTTCGGCGACTACGTCCAACTGGGCCTGCTCGAAACCGACGAAGAGCCGGTCGAAGAAGAAGCGGAAGAAAAGCCGAAGGGGAAAAAGAAGGCGGCCGACAAAGAGAAGCCGAAAAACGCCTCGCTGCTGAAGGGGATGCAGGCCAGCGACATCACGCTGGAAGTGGCGCTAAAGCTGTTGTCGCTGCCGCGCGAAGTGGGCGTTCACCCCGAATCGAACGAACCGATCATCTCGCAGAACGGCCGCTTTGGCCCGTACATCAAGTGCGGCGCCGAGACCCGCTCGCTCGGCGACATCTCGCCGGTCGATGTGACGCTCGAACAGGCGCTCGCGCTGCTCGCCCAACCGAAAGCGGCTGGTCGCGGCCGTGGCGCGGCGAAAGAACCGCTCCGTACCTTTGAAGCGTCGCCGGTCACCGAAGAGCCGATCAAACTGATGGAAGGCCGCTATGGACCGTACCTGACCGACGGTCAGACGAACGCATCGCTGCCGAAGGGTGTGACGGTCGAAGAGGTGACCCTCGACCAGGCGCTCGCCCTGTTGGCCGATCGGGCCGCCAAGGCGCCGCCGAAGAAAAAGAAGGCGACCAAAAAGGCGAGCGCCAAAAAGGCCACGCCGAAAAAGACCGCCACCAAGAAGGCGACGACCAAGAAAACCACGAAGAAAGCGACCGCCGAAAAGAAACCGAAGAAGCCGAAAAACACCGACAAGTGGTAGTCAGTTAGGTTGGGTGCGGCGAAACGCACCCAACCATCCGTTTACGGGCAACGCGCGGGTTACGGCAATTCCTTGATATTCGCCGAATCGTGCAGCTTCTTCATCTCTTCGTCGCTCAGCGCGCGATCGAAGACGGCCAGACCGCCTATTTTTCCTTTCAGCGTTTCGCTGAAAATGCTGCCGACGGCGTAACGAGCGCCGACGGTGAAGTCGGCGGGGCCGCTCGGCTTCATTTCTTTGTGCTTCTCCACGTCGTACGTGAAGATGCCGCGGCCGTGGTAGTACGGGTTCATCCCGCGATCGCCCCCGTCCGGGCCTTCGGTCGTGAAATAGCGATCTTCGCGTTTGTCCTTCTTCGCATCCAGCTCACGCTCTTCCAAGACGCCGTTGAAGTAAGCGCGAATGTACTTGCCGTCATAGGTAAAGCCCAGCGTCACCCATTCTTTCTCCGGCACCTGCGAGATCGACGCGGCGTAGTCGCAGCACCACGGGAAGGGGCTGCCGTCGGCGCGTCGGGTAACGCCTCCTTCGGCCGAGATATGGGGCGTCAACTGACGCGGACCGCCATAGGTGGGCATGTTCAGCAGCATCGCATATTGGCGAACGCCCCGGTCATCCCCCTTCCCTTCTCCTTCGTTCCAGATCCCGGCGATCGTCACCCCCTTCTTCATCTCCTCGAGACGAACGACGGCGAACATCGACACCTGCGCATCTTTGCCATGGATATCGAGCTTGCCAAGTTGGTCATGCAGGATGCGAAAGTATTGGCGTCCCAGAAACTGCGCCGAGTAACCAGAGTACGGCCCGCCATCGGCGCGAGCCACTGCGCCCCCTTCTTCGGCCAATGGATGCGGCGCGTCGCCGGCAACCGAAGCCCGCGGATTGCCAGGCTCTTCGCCAAACGTCCAAAACGCGACCAGTCCCGGAGTCTTTTCGACCACGCTCGCATCGCCGGTCGGTTCAGCGGCGTTCGTCGCAATCAGGGAGAGAGAGAAAATGGCAAACGCAATCAGTACACGAACAGACGTCATGAGAGGGGGCTCACAGTAAAAACTAAGAGATGCATGGAGGGCGATTTCGACTATAGTCCCCCCGCATCCCCCAAACAAGCAAGGCCCCCGGCGACCGCCCGACTACAGCACAATTCCCTTAATCATCGCCGGCTTCTCTGGCATATCGGTCTCGCCCAGCATCTCTTTCAGGTTTCCTTCGATCGTGACGCTGATCGACGTGAGCGGAGTGTCGCCGGGGCGATTTTCAAACGGATCTTCGGTCCGTTCGCCGATCTGATCGAGACTCAAAAAGATGAAGTTGATCAGCATCGCCAGCGGAATGTTGAAGACTCCCAAGAAGTCGACGAACGCGAACGGCACCAGCGTCCCATGCAGAAAGACGAAGATCCGCGAGTAATAGCTGTAGGCCCGCGGCAGCGGCGTGTTTTTGATTCGCTCGCTCATTCCCTGGTGATTGTTGAATTCGGTCAGCGTTTGCGAGAGCTTCACGAAGCGATAGTCGGAGAGCCAACCGCGCTGATACGCTTCTTGCAATTCCCGCCCCTGAATCATCAGCAGGTAATTCGGCGGATTATCCTTGGCGAGCACTTCTTCCGCTTCGTCGGTCGTCAGGAACGGCCGAATGTCATCGTACGTGTTCGAGGTTTCGAAGAACTCGTCCTGATATTTGTTATAAGCGCGGCGCTGGCGCAGAAAGACCCGCAGCGCGTGAACGAAGGCGATATGGCGATAAATCAGTCGCCGTTGCCACTGGGCCAACTCTTCGCTCGGCTTGCCGGATTCGTCGATGCCGAGCGTCAACACTTCGCGTCCCCAGGCGCGACTGTAGTTGACCAGCATCCCCCAGATCTTCCGCGCTTCCCACCACCGGTCATACGCGTTGTTGTTTTTAAAACCGAGAAAGATCGCCAGCGCCGTACTGAGCAGCGCCACCGCTTCGAACGGGACCGTCAGATTCGGAATCGCCAACTCGTAATGCAGAAAATAAACGGCGATCGACAAAGTGGAGAAATAGAGGAGGCTCTTCCAGGCGTAGAAGAGCACCTGTTGAAAACTAAGATTTCTACTGACGATCATCGCGGATCCCCTCCCGACGCATTGAAAGCGGCCCATACATCGAGCCAAAGAAGACGGCGTCCGTTTTCCTTGGCAAAATCGTAGCCTTTCGGCGGGCGATCGTGAAGTTCGGATGCAAACGCCGTCAAGAGGCGCCAATCGGGCAATTTGATTGAACCGCCATGGTGCAGCGGGTATTCTCATCCCCATGCGTTCGCTTTTCCCCCGCATCGAAGGAAACCAGCGACGCTTTCGCTCCTTTGACGTAACGCCCTAGCCTATCTACCGCGAAGCGAGAAACTGATGAGTCCCCCTTTCTCGAGAATGCTGCGATCGTTCGCCATCTTCCTTTTGCTGGTCGGCATGCAATCGTCGGTCGTCGCGGCCGACCAAATCGCAGGACGCGTTGCAGGGGGACGCCAACCAATCGCTGGCGCCAAGGTTTCCCTGTTGTTGGCCAGTCCCGACGCGCCGCGAGAAATCGCCGCCGTGCTGACGGCGGAGGACGGCAGTTTCGAGATGCCGCTTCCCGCAAAGAAAGTCGGCGCCGGAGTCTTTTACTTGATCGCTCAAAAGGGCCCCGCGATCACGCTGATGGCGACGCTGGGAGAATCGCCCCCCAAGCGCGTCACCGTCAATGAATTGACCACCCTCGCATCGGCATGGACCGGAGCGCAGTTTCTGTCCGGCAGTGCGCTTCGCGGCAACGCCCTCGGCCTACGGATCGCCGCCGGCAACGTTCCGAATCTGGTCGACCTCGAAACCGGCGAACTCGGCCCTGTCATTCAAGATCCGCTGAACAGTTCGCAAACGACGACGCTCGCCAAGTTCAACACGCTCGCGATTTTGCTGTCGGCCTGCGTAAACGATCCGCAAGCGTGCGAGCAACTATTCGCCGTGGCGACGCCGCCGGGCGGAGCGACTCCGACCGATACCCTCTCGGCGATGCAAAACATCGCGCGCTATCCGTGGCATAACGTAAAGGAGATCTACGCGCTGCTCGATCAGTTCCACCCGGTTCCGGCCGGTAAGCGTTGGCGCGATACTCCCTTCATTCCTTATCTCAGCTTCGCGCCCCGCGCATGGACGTTGTCGCTCGTCTTCGCCGGCGGCGGACTTAATTCGCTCGGCGGCATCGCGATCGACGGCGAAGGAAACATGTGGGCCGACCTCAACTTTCTCGTCGGCGCGCAATCGACCATCTACCAGTCGTTCGGCGGCGGTCTCGGGAAAATCGCTCCGAATGGTCGTCCTCTGTCGCCGATGACCCTCGGTTATCGGGGCGGCGGCATCGACGGCCCTGGCTTCGGCATCGCCATTTCGGCCGATGATAAAGTCTGGGCGACCAGCCTGGCCGGCAAGAACATCTCGGTCTTTGATCGCAAGACCGGCAAGCCTCTCTCGCCCGAGTCAGGCTACGACTTCGGCGGCAAACTTGGTTCGATGCAGGGAATCATCGTCGCTCCCAACGGCGACGTCTGGGCCCTCGACAACGGCAACAGTCAAGTTGTTTACCTCCCGCAAGGCGACGCATCGCGCGGCAAGATTTTCACCGCAACGGAAAATGGAAACGGCAGCGGCGTTACGCTTCCTCTCAAGTCCCCCTTCCACCTGGCGATCGATCAACAAGACCGCATCTGGATCACCAACAGCGGCGCCAACACCGTGATTCGCTTTCCCGCGAAAGACCCCAGTAAGTTCGAAGTCTTTACCGTCGGATTTGCGCCGCGGGCGGTGGCGATCGACAGCCAAGGGAACGCGTGGGTCTGCAACACGGTCGGCCATCCCGATACGCGCGAAAAACTGGCCCTGATCCAGGCCAAACTCAAAGCGGCGATTGAATCGCGAATCGGTACCGAGTCGAAAGCGGATCAGGAAGCGAAAGAGTGGATCAATCTCTACGAAATCCTCCAGCGTTTCCCCGGCGGCGACGTTTCGCTGATTCGACCGGACGGCAAAGTGCTCGGACCGTTTCATGCCGGCAAGACGATCACCGGTCCCTGGGGAATCGCCGTCGACGGCAACGACAACATCTGGGTCGCCAACTCGACCGGCCGATCGGTCACGCAGCTATGCGGCGTCCGTCCCGAAACTTGCCCGCCTGGCTTCCAGACCGGCGACGCAATTTCGCCCCCTGGCGGTTACATCGGCGGTCTGCAGATCATCACCGACGTTGACGTCGACCCGGCCGGCAACCTTTGGGTCGCCAACAACTGGGATCGCCCCGACGAAGGTTTTAAAGAAGAGCCTGACCTGGCCCTCTCGACCCGCTTCGGTGGAAATGGCACGGTCGTCTTTTACGGATTGGCGAAACCGGTAAAAACGCCGCTGATTGGGCCGGTGCAGGCGCAGTAAGCGTAGGTCAGTTGTAGGTCAGGCCTTGGCCTGACGCATAACGGACACGCCTGCGTCCGCTGCTTAAAGATCCCTCAAAGACGCCCCGCCAATATCCAACTGGTTGAAAATGAATCCAACCACTCCTCCTTCCCCCTACGAACAACTCCGCGGCTCGATCCTGGCCAGTGAGACGCTGGAGAAAGCCGCCTCGTACGACAAGGGAGAGGACGATCCGGCGTCCCCCTGGTTTCACTTCGCCGCCGCTCAGCGGGTTGCGTCGACCGACAAAGCCGAGGCCGAGCAGCACCTCCGCCATATCTTGACCATGCCTCAGGTCGAATCACGCACCTATCTGCAGGCCTGGCATTACTTGCGAGCGCTCGGCGTGACGCCGGACGAAGAAACTCGCCGGCGAGCGATCGGCATGGTCGTCGAAGTCGGCTTGGAAATGGGCGTCGATTCAGTCGCGGCGTACCAGGATCATTCGGCTCGCTATTTCAACCAGGCAGGCTCGGTCATCATCTGGGATACCGAAACGCCCGAGATGAACGAGTTGATCGACATCTTTCTCGATGTCGCCCAACAAGTCGGCGACAACACCCAACCATGGGACGAAGCGCATCCTGATCCGCCGAGCCAAGGGATGATGCTGATCAACATCCTCACTCCCGCCGGCATTCATATCGGCATGGGACCGATGAACGCGATGCAAAACGATCCGATGGGAAAAGCGGTCACGCAAACGGCGCTGGCGCTGATGCAATCGTTGATTCAAGCGACGGAGAAGTCTGCGTAGCGACCTTGCTCCGAAGTCAAAGCTTCAAACAGATGACGTTCCAATCCCGCTCGACCGCCCTGCCCTGGTAGCGATGCATGCACCGATCTACGGGCTAACCGGTCTGAAGCGCCGTTGGGACCGCCGCGTCATAGGGAGTCGCAAGCTTCCCATCTACGAACAGCTCCACGCCGACTTTCCGACCTACCTCAGTCGGTCGACGCTGCCTTGCTTGCATGAGCTCCTCCACTGGCTACAAAGCTGCGTCAATCTTGACATGGGCGTATTCCTCGTCTATTAGCATTCGCTCGCAGCAACAAACGCCATGGTCCAATACGGGCTCGCCGCTCGTCGAAATCGATCATTCGTGATCTGGAAATACTCGCAATTAACGTAGACCGCCCATTTGCTATCGATCCCCCCAAGAAAGCGTTATTCTGCTCCTGGTTTCCCCCTGACTTTTTTGAACGCCCCCCGCATTTGACGTCGATAAAGAGTTTCGACACCCCTCAGTATGGAGCTCCATGAACCGCCTGAACGCACGAAAAGTTAAAAACCGTCAATTTGGCGAGCAATCGATCTGATAGCGACGAAATGGCGTCGGCCTGATCGCAAAATAGCGTGGCCCCAATCGCCTCCGCCAAATCCATCAACCAACGAAAATCGTCGTTCGAGAACTTGCCCTGGGTACAAATGGATTAGCCGCCATGACGACGAAGGTAATTTACGATCTGGGCGCCAATACCGGCGACGACATTCCGTACTATCTCTTGAAGTCGGACCTGGTCGTCGCCGTGGAAGCGAACCCCGTTCTGTGCAAATTCATCGGCCAGAAATACAAGTCCGAAATCGAGCAAGGCCGCCTGGTCGTCGAGAACTGCGTCATTAACGCCGAGGGGGAATCAGGCGAGGTCGACTTCTACATTCATCGGTCGAACCATGTCCTGAGTCAGTTGCCTCCGCCGGCGGCGAGCGAAATGGAGCAATTCGAGCGAGTCACGCTTCCCTCGCAAACGATCACCGAGGTCGTCGAACGCTACGGAACGCCTCACTACGTCAAAATTGACATCGAACACTACGACGCCCAAATCTTACGGGCACTGTTTTGCGCCGGCATTTTCCCGCCCTACGTCTCTTCCGAGTCGCATTCGGTTGAAATCTTTGCGCTGCTGGTCGCCCAGGGAGGCTACAACGCGTTCAAACTGGTCGACGGCGGCACTGTCAGCGACGTCTACGCGAATCGCGTGATTACTTGCCAACAAGGACGTCCCACACCGATCTCCTTTCCCCAACATTCGGCCGGGCCTTTCGGTAACGACGTCGACGGCGATTGGCTGTCCGGCCGCGACTTCATGAAAGTGCTCGCCCTCGAGGGCTTGGGCTGGAAGGACATTCATGCAACCAACCAGGATGCGCCCAGCAGTTCCACCTCCCTCCTCCAATACCTCTTGCGGTATCTCGATCGAAAGTCGAAAGCGAAGACCCGCAAACTGATCTCACGCGTCAAATCGGCGTGCTCCTGGCGCCGCAGCGCGCGTCCTACCTCCGCAACGCCAGTACGCGACATGACGCGAATCACGCCAAAGGCCAGTCAAGTTTCCGCCTGACGTAGTGCGGCCGGCGATGTCGCCAAAGTAGCGGCGGTCGCGTCAACCTGCATCCGGCCAAGGCCTGACCTGCCACTATGTTAGGTGCGCCAGCGTTCAGCTGACGGTTGAGCCGGAAGCTACGGCCGGTCGCACAGGAGTCTTCGACCGAGCGAACTTCCGCCAATAGCCGTACCCAAATCTGGCGACCGCGAACAGAATCACCACCTCAATCAACCCCACGCGGCAGCCGTACATCAGAAACAAACCTGCGGCCAAAGTCAGCAGAACGCGGGCAGCAGGGCGAAGTTTGGTGCGAGTCATCCGGAATGTCTTCGAGCGTTTGGTGCTGGACAAGAGAAAGCGACGTTTGAACGGGTCGACTGGCGTCACTTTACCATGACCACTGGACGAGATCCAACATCGCCAGACAACCGTTGACCGATCTACTCCGAGTCAGCCCCGCTTAGCAAACGCCGCATCAGCGGTTGGCGCTCGGTCAACTCGCGGACCGTTCCCTGGTCGACCACCAGGCCGGCTTCCATCAGCACTACGGTGTCGAACTGCGGCAGCAGGCTGAGCCGATGGATGGAGGCGACCATACAGGCCTCCGGAAAATGGGCGTGCAATCGTTCCAGCACCCGCGCTTCGGTTAGTGCGTCGAGTGCACTGGTCGGCTCATCGAGCAGCAGCAGGCTTCTACCCTCGGAAGCGATGACGCCGCGCGCCAAGCAAAGCCGCTGGCGCTCGCCGCCGGAAAGGTTAAAACCTCGTTCCGAGATCGGCGTCTCCAGACCGCTCGGCAGGCGCTCCGCCACCTCGTCAAAGGCGCTGACGTGCAGCGCACGCTCGAGCTCGGTCTCGTCGGGGGCGAAGTCGAAGGCGATGTTCTCGCGGACGCTCGCCTCGAACACATCCGCCTCTTGCGGCATCAAGGCGGCGACATTGGCCGGCTGACGCAGACCGGGGATCGACGCGTCGTCCAACGTCCAGTCGCCGGCGATTGGTTCGTACAGCCCGGCCAGCACGCGCAGCAGCGTACTCTTGCCGGCGCCACTCGGGCCGATCAACGCGACGCGGCTGCCGCGTTCCAAAGTCAGGCTCAGTCCGTGCAGGCCGCTCGGCGCGCGACCGTCCGCCGCCTGGTGATGACGCGGATGTTCGTACCGCAGTCGGTCGACGTGCAAACGCTGCCAATCTTCGGGGACGGCCGCCCCAGGCGGCGCCGTCTGCGGCGCGTTCCAGACAACGTCGGCGCTCGCGTAGTCGGTGCGGGTGCGGGCCATGCTCTGGAACTGCCCCGCCAATTGCCCGAGCACGCCGCCCGCTTGCTGCGCGTATTGATAAAGCATAAAGACGCTGCCGATCAGCAGCGCCTCGCCGGCCGAGTAATGCTGCCATACGTAGGCCGCGACCAGTCCCCACGTCAGCGCGAGGACCAGCATATCAACCGTGAACCACTTCGCCTCGTTCAGCACGATCTGACGTTTGAGGGGCGCGAAAACGGCCTGCAGGCGGCGCTCGAGCAGCCCCCGCATCGCTGTCCCCAGCCGGAGCGAAAGAACGGTGCCGACGTGGCCGAGCGCTTCGAGCAGCGCCGCGGCATAGCGGCGTTCCGCCTGGTTCTCTTCCGCAGCCAGCCGCATCAAGGTACGGTCAATCCGGGCGACGATCAGTGCGATGACCACTCCGCCAACCATCGCGATCAAGCCGCTAGGGGGCGACAGCAGGTAGAGCGCCACTAGCGGCCCGAAGAAGTTGACCAGGATCTGCAGGTAGACGAACTGGTTCTGCGCAAACCCATACAGGGCCAGCGTCGCTTGCATGATGCGGTGCTGCAGTTCGCCCGAATGCTGCCGCTCGTGCCACGCGAGCGGCGCGTGCATCAAGTGGAGATAGAGCGCGTCGGAAAGTTGCTGGCGCACATGGACGCTAACCACGCGTTCGAGCACTCGCCCCGGCCCGTGCATCGCCCACGAGAGGGCATGAGCCGCGATCACCAGGGCGGCCCATTTGCCCGCCTCCATCACGGCCTCGCCCCCTTCGGTTTGCAGCGCGTTGATCGCCTGGGCCGAAAGCCAAGGAACCGCGAGCTTTACCGCGCTGGAAGCGAGGAGCAGCACCATCGCCAACACCAACCGCCAGCGCGTGCCGTACGCATAAAGCCAAAGGGCACGATAGAGACCGGCGATCGACACGGCGGCACGCTGGGGCGCATCGGCTGGTTTGTCAGCGGCCGGGTCGGCGCCCAAGGAAAGTGGACGCAGGTCTTTGGTCATACCGGGCGCCTTCAAGAGAGACGGCCAAGGGCGATTCCCATTTGCAGAGGTTTTCAGTCCGGATTGTATGGCATCGCCTAGAGAATGGCGAGTCTTTGCTCGACGAAATAACGAGCTCTGCCCGGCTTGTCATGTTGGTATCGACATCTCTGTTAACCTTGCGGCCGCATTCCCTTGCTTGCGCTGCGGGCTAGTGTTGAGGGTTTTCCAGTAGGGAAACAGGCTCAATAGGGCGAGGCGTCGTTACGCTGCTTTCGCCCTAACTTTGTCTGTTGACAAAGCGCACGGAATTGTGGTCGACTTCGGGGTGGCTTGAAGGAACAGGGCGTCTATTCTGCGGCGCGTTTTGCTCTGGGAAGAGCGTGCCGTCGGCTTTGTTGGCCGACGGATTTTCAACAACTTGAATTCGCGATCGGGGTCGCGTTTGCGCTACCGGTATGCGCTGCCGGGACGGAGCGGGCTTACCGCGGTCCAGTCGATGCGTGAGCAGAAAAAAAATGCGTGCAGTCCAGTCCACTCCGTGAGGAAAAAAATGAGTGCGGCGGTCCAGTCCAGTTTCGTGGGCACGTCCCATGAAGGGATCCGATCGGATGGCGCGGCATCTTGTCGCTGCGCGACCCGCCCAGTCTTTGGGAGACTGGACGGGCCACCCGGTTTCAAAAAAAACGCGCACGGTCCAGTCCACTCCGTGTTGAAAAAAAATGAGCGCAGCGGTCCACATGATAGGAAAACCAGGCAAGATGCAAGATCGCCAAAGGGACGCAGATTACCAGAACGCATTTTGAGGGCTTCCGAGGTGGTCCCGAAAAAAAATGCGCCGCGGTCCAGTCCACTCCACTCGTCGGGTCCGCTGTGTGGTCCACGGGAAGCGAAAGCCGATTGGCTAAGCCGATCGTCGCATCAGTGGTCCGCACAGCGGACCCTACGGAAGATGCGCATCCCAAGAAAAAAATTGGGCGCTGCGGTCCACTCCTCAAAGATTCTGGCTTCGTGATTATCCGGAGCCCGATTGATCACCTTCTCGCCCGATCAGCAGGTAGATGATCGCTCCCAGGATTTGCGTAAGCAGAATGACGATCACCCAGATCAATCGCTGATTGCTCGACAACCGAGGATTACGGATCGCGTCGATCAGAGCCCAGACCCAGAAGATGGAGAGCAACAGCCCGAAGGCCAGCATGCAGATAAGGCCCATCCCCAAACCGACTACAGCGGCGCCATCGTTTTGTTGGGCAAGCAGGGACCAATCGACCATGAATCTCTCCCACGACTAGAAGGACGAGCGGCATGCGCCATAGGTCATCGCGCAACCTAGAGGATGTTCGACTCTTTTCGGTCGATCTTGCGATGAATCGCCCGGGCGGCGGCGGATTCTTGTCGACTGGCGGGTCGTTGGGCGGGATGAATCGTGGCGTCCGTGTTTTCAGCTTGCGGACGCATTTCCCTCGCTGGCGCTTCGGGCTACTAATGAGGGGACGATCAGGCGATCGATTATTCGCGGCCGCCGAGGTTCGTGAAATCGTCGCCGCCGATTGCGGTCGCGTAGGCGATCGCGTGAGATCGGCAGTGGGAGATGCTGATCATGATGTCGAGGATGCCGCGGCGCTGGGCCGATTCGAGGGCGCCCCCGCTCAAGTTGATGCGCGGCTTGCCGCCGAAGAGGTTTTCAACTTCGACGTCGCGCCATGCGATTCCTTTGATCCAGCCGGTGCCGATCGCTTTCAGGACCGCTTCTTTCGCCGCCCAGCGTCCGGCGTAATGCTGCGTCGCCGCTTTCCGCGAGCTGCAATAGTCGATCTCGCGCGGCGTAAAGACGCGGTTGATGAACAGCTCACCATGGCGTTCGATCATCTGGGCGATGCGGAGACATTCGATGATGTCGGTACCGATTCCAACGACGTTCATTGCTCTTCCCCTGCCCTGTTACGCCGGCATCAGCCCGCACGCCTCTTGAGCGCGACGCAGAACCGCGCCCGCTTGTTTGCGAGCGGCGGCGGCGCCATCTCCCAAGATTTCGCGAACCTTGTCCGGCTGCGCGGCCAGCTCTGCGCGTTTGGCGCGAAACTCGCCAAAGTATTCGTCGGCGGCGTCGGCCAACGCCTTTTTGACATGACCGTAGCCGAAGCCCCCTTTGTTATAGAGGTCGGCCATCTCCTGAAGCGCTTCCGGCGTGGCGAACAAGCGGAACAACAGGAAGAGATGATCGGTCTCCGGATCCTTCGGATCTTCCATCGGCCGAGAGTCGGTGACGATCCGCATGATCTTCTTCCGCATCGCTTTGGCGTCTTCGAAGATGCCGATCGTGTTGTCGTAGCTCTTCGACATCTTCTCGCCGTCGGTGCCGACCACCTTGGCCGACGCGTCGAGCAGCTTCGCCTGCGGCAACACAAAAACTTCGCCGAAGTGATGGTTGAAGCTTTGAGCCAGGTCGCGGGTCACTTCGATATGCTGCACCTGGTCGGCTCCGACCGGGACAATGTTGGCGTCGTACGCCAAGATGTCGGCCGCCATCAGCACCGGATAGGTGAACAGCCCCGCGCCGGCGTTGATTCCACGAGCGACTTTGTCTTTGTAGGAAACGCAGCGTTCAAGCAGTCCCATCGGCGTGCCGGTCATCAGAATCCAGCAGAGCTCGGAGACTTCAGGCACGTCCGACTGCAGGAAGAGACTCGCCTTGTTTGGATCGAGGCCAAGCGCAAGCAGATCCAGCGCCGCGTCACGCGTGTTCTCTTCGAGCTGCGTTTTATCGCGAACCGTCGTCAGCGCGTGGAGGTTGGCGATGAAGTAGTACGACGCTTCCTCATTCTGCAGGTCGATGTACTGCCGAATGGCGCCGAAGTAGTTCCCCCAGTGGAATCTTCCGGTGGGCTGAATGCCGGACAAAACGCGCATGATTCACGTACAGCGAGTAAAGGATTGGATATAGAAACTACGTTACGCGACCGGCGAGCCGACCACGTTTGGCGCCGGCTGCGGCGCGGTCTGGATCGTGCCGATGATCTCTTGGACCGACGAAGCGCCAATCTCGGCGAGCGCCCCAGGCAACTGATCGAGTATTCTGGTCGACACCGTCGGATCGTTGAAGTTCGCCGTGCCGATCTGCACCGCGGTAGCGCCGGCGACCAGGAACTCCATCACGTCGTCGATCGTGCCGATCCCGCCGATGCCGATGACCGGGATCTTCACCCGCTGGGCGATCTGATAGACGCAGCGGAGCGCAACCGGCTTGATCGCTGGACCGCTCAGACCGCCCATGATGTTGCCGAGCAGCGGCTTGCGACGTCGCCAATCGACCGCCATGCCGAGCAGCGTGTTGATCGCCGAGATGCCGTCGGCGCCCCCGTCTTCGGCCGCTGCGGCGACGTCGGCGATGCGCGCGACGTTGGGGGTCAGCTTCGCGAGAAGCGGCTTGGTGCAATGCTGGCGAACGCCGGCGATCAATTCGCGGCAGCTTTCGGGACAGATGCCGAAGTCGACCCCGCCGCTGACGTTGGGGCAGGAGATGTTCAGTTCGATCGCGGCGACTTCGTCATACTGCGACAAGCGAGCCGCCATCTGGGCGAACTCTTCCGAGGTGCGACCGGCGATGCTGACGATGGCCGGCGAACCGAGCGAGCCGAGATAGGGCAAATGATGGGCGATGAACGCGTCGATGCCGTCGTTATCGAGCCCGATCGAATTCAAGAGACCAGCGGTCGTTTCGATCGTTCGCCAAGGAGCGTTCCCCGGCCGTGGAGCTTGGGTGATGGTCTTCGGAACGATGCCGCCGAGCCGGCCGACATCGACCATGCCGGCCATTTCACGCGCGTATCCGAAGGTGCCGGAAGCGACCAGAATCGGGTTTGCCAGTCGCAGAGAACCAATTTCGACCGACAAGCTGGCAGGCATGGGCAGAGACATCAACAGACCAAGGGGATACGGATCAAACGACGAGCGTTCATCCTATCCCCTGGGGCGTTTAGCGACAATGCGGCGCCATAGCGCGCGGCTCCCCTGTCGGGAGACGCGCTCACGCTTTGCTACGCATATCCGCAAGCCGCGTATTCACGACTTAGATGATGCCGCCGTGGGTACGGTAAGGCTTCATGTGGCTCGGCTGATCGAGGAACCAGATGCGTTCCCATTCGTCGAGCACGGTGCGCAGATCTTCCGACGTGTAGAGCAATTGGTTGGTACGACGCGCGGGGTCGGCCGAGTAAATCGGCACGAAGCAACCGACGTTCGCCATCAAAGTGACGCCCAACAGGGCGCTCAGGATCAACTTGCGCATTGCATTCCTCCATGAAGCAGTGGCTCCGCAGGACTCCAAATCGTCCTACGGTTCCGACAAGCGTGATTTGTTTTGCGCAGCCGCGACTCCAATCACGGCAAACGCTTATACAGATAGATCTTAGAACGCGTCAACGTAGGACGCGCCGATTGATCAATGGTCGAAATCGCCTTGCGGGGGGGCGAATGTATTGGTTGGGGGTTCAGGAGACTGGTTAGAGGGGCTCGGTGAGCCGCCCATCATATCCAGGTTACCCGAGGCCATCGCTTCGGCCTCTTCGCGGCGACGTTCCGCTTCTTCCATTTGGCGGACGCGTTCTTCCATCTCCTTACCAGGCTTGAAGGTTACGACGAATTTCGACGGAACATAAACCTTCTCGCCGGTACGCGGGTTTCGCGCTTTGCGAGCCGCACGCTTTTTGACTTCAAAGACGCCAAAATTTCGCAACTCGATTCGACCATCTTCCACCAAGGTATCAACGATGGCATTGAACGTCTTTTGGACGATTTCCTTGGTTTTCAGCTGGGTGAGACCAATTTCTTCTGAAATCGTCTTCACTATCTCTTTCTTGGTCACGACGCGGCTCCTGATCGAGTTTTGCGGGCCAACCAAACGACCCCAACGTCGCTCCAAGTGTAGGTGTCATAAGCACTAGAGTCAAGATCAATCACGACTTAGGCGAATTCTCTCGCCTAGATCGTCACGTCACAACACGAAAAATCGTTCGCGTTTGGGACGTGGGAAAATCTTAGTAAGTTTCGATTGTCAAAGAGCTTACGAGCCAAGTGATGACTCGGGGCGGACCTGCAAAGCCGTAAGTCCTTACGGGAAAACAAGTAACACCACCGGGACAGTCGTCACGCACTTTGTTCGCCTGCGACTGCTGGTAGCACCCACTAGACGTTATCGGCGATACAACCGTCAATCTTGAACTCTTCGGCCCGATTCGGGGAATTGCTTAAATCCGAATCTGACTTCGACGCTCTTCGATCTCTTCCAACTGGTAGAGGGGCCCCTTCCCACTTCCGGGGCAAATTTCGCAGGTCGCTTGCCAATCTTCTTCGCTCCGGATGTTGGAATCCCAGAAGGGCCAGGTTCGACACTGCCGCGGCCGCGCTGAGTAGACGGTGCAGCCGCGCGACTTCGTATCAAAGAAGACGCACTCGCCGCCGGCGTACTCACGCAAACTTTTGCGTAAGCCCACCTTCCGTACGTACGTCGTTTCAAATTGATCGACCGGAAGCTCGACGCTCGCCGCAAGTTGAGCGATTTCGTCGTCATTGACCCAGACATAGCCAGGAGCGCCAGTGCAGCAATCGCCGCACTGCGAGCACTCAAAACGCAATCCGTCGCGATACCAAGGAGAGTTCGACATCAGATCCCTTTTCAATCTGGCTATTGCAAAGCCGCTGGCTAGCGGCGGCGACTGGCTAGTGGTGAACGAGCGTGCTGAGCGCTGATAGCACTTTCTCAATCTCAGCCGCCGTCGTAAAGGCGCCTACGCTAAATCGGACCGCGCCGCCTCGATCGCTGGTCCCCAGTTGCTGGTGCATCAGCGGCGAGCAATGGAGCCCGGCTCGCACCTGAATATGGTGCGCCGAGTCGAGAAAACTCGCGAGCTCATGCGGGTCAAAGCCAGGAACGTTCAGACTGACTACGCCAACGCGGCTCGCCGCGGAGAGAGGCCCGTATACTTCGATTTGCGGCATTCCCGCTAAACCTTCGAGCAGATGGGCCGTTCGTTCGCGTATCTGTCGCTCGACGGCAGAGACCGTCTTATCCCGCAGGAACTCCACTGCCGCTTGCAGTCCCAAGATCGCCGTGACGTTGGGATTGCCGCTCTCGTACTTGTCCGGCAGCGTGTCAGGCTGCTGCGGACTTTGACTGAGCGTGCCGGTTCCTCCTTGGCGGAAACTCTCGGTCTCTTCTTCGGCGCCAGGCGCCAGATAGAGGACGCCGACGCCGAGCGGACCGAGCAGGCCCTTGTGGCCAGAGCAAGCGTAAAAGTCGACGCCGCTATCATCCATGCGAACCGGGATGTGCCCGGCCGCTTGCGCGCCGTCGACCAACACGCGGATGCCGCGGCGATGAGCCATTTCGGTGATCTCTTCGATCGGCTGGATCGCGCCGGTGACGTTCGACGCATGACTGATCGTGATCAAACGGGTCCTGTGGGTCAGCGCCTCTTCAATCGACTGCGGCGTGACGATTCCCTGTTCATCAGCGGCGACATGGCGAACTTCGATCCCACGATGCGACTCCAGATAGTTGAGCGGACGAAGCACCGAGTTATGTTCAAGCGTTGTGGCGACGACATGATCCCCTTCGCGCAGGAAACCATGCATGACGGTATTGAGCGAGTCGGTGCCGTTGAAGGTGAAGATGACCCGATCCGCTTCGCGCACGCCAAGCAAGTAAGCGAGTTGCCGCCGCGTTTCGGTCACCGCACGTTCGACGACCGCCGCTTCATGGTAGCCGCTACGTCCAGCCGGAGCGCCAATCTTTTCCAAGTGCCGGCGCATCGCGTCGACCACGCCGGGAGGCTTGGGCCAACTTGTCGCAGCGTTATCCAGATAGATTCGCTGCTGCCCCTCTACGTTCATGCTGCGTCACCCTCCGATTTGATACATCGCCCGCTCGGTCGGGGCGAACTGTTGATCATCGCTACCGTGCCCAAGTTTCTTTGCGCTGGTGCAATCGCGGAAAACTTCCGCGATCGCCATGTCGGTCGCTCCTTGCCTGAGCGGTGATCGAACGTCCCATTCTTCGGTCGAGAAGAGACAGTTTCGCAGCTGCCCTTCCGCCGTGATTCGTAACCGGTTGCAGGCGCCGCAAAACGGCGCCGTCACCGAATTGATAAAGCCGACTCGCGCCGGCGAGTCGGAGTAAACGAAGTCGACCGCCGGTTGGCTGAGGTCGTCCCGCGGCGCCGGCGAAAGCGTCGCCACGTCGCGGGAAACAATCTCCCGCACTTCCGCGCCGCTCAGCACCTGGGTTTCGCCCCAGTTGCGATCGGCGTCGAGCGGCATGAACTCGATAAACCGGAGTTCTAAATCTTGTTCGCGGGAAAAACGCGCGAGCGGGACAATTTCGCTCTCGGTCAGCCCCCGGATCGAAACGGCGTTCAGCCGGATACCGCGGAATCCAACTTCCTGCGCCGCGGCGATTCCCTGCAACACGCGTTCGACGCCCTGACGCCGCGTAATCCGCTGAAAGACTTCTTCCGAAAGGCTGTCGAGGCTCACGTTCAACCGCCGAAGTCCCGCGGCATGCAGCGCGGCGGCTTGATCGGCCAGTAGCAAGCCGTTGGTGGTCAGCGCCAGATCTTCAACGCCAGGGATCGCAGCGAGCCGCCGGATCAGTTCGTGCAGTTGATGGCGCACCAACGGTTCGCCGCCGGTAAGACGAAACTTGCGTACGCCGAGCGAGACGG
This sequence comes from Blastopirellula sediminis, assembly GCF_020966755.1. Classification (NCBI taxonomy): domain Bacteria; kingdom Pseudomonadati; phylum Planctomycetota; class Planctomycetia; order Pirellulales; family Pirellulaceae; genus Blastopirellula; species Blastopirellula sediminis. The sequence goes on along the minus strand of NZ_JAJKFT010000004.1, from coordinate 1,115,019 downwards.
CGATCTTCGCGACGCGCTCGATCTCTTCAAACGTCAGCAGCTCTTCTCGCGGCTTGAACTGCACGTTCTCCAGCGGCATGCAATAAAAGCAGCGAATGTTGCAGCGATCGGTGACGCTGACTCGCAAACTGGTATGGACGCGGCCGAAACGATCGACCAGCGGCGCTGGTTTCGTCATGACGCGTCTCCTGTCGGCAAGCCGGGATGAACCCACTCGGTGCTGCCGTCGCTCCAGTTCTCCCGCTTCCAGATCGGGACTTCTTCTTTGAGCGTGTCGATCAGCCATTTGGCGGCCAGAAACGAAGCATCCCGGTGAGGCGAACTGACCGCTACCACGACGCTCGCTTCCCCTATTTCCAAATGCCCCAGCCGATGCGTGATCGCGCACTTTTCGATTGGCCAGCGCTCTTTCGCCGTTTGCTCCAGCTCTTGCAGCTTGGCCAGCGCCATTTCGGCGTACGCTTCGTAGTCGAGAGAATCGGTCTGTCGCCCGTGCGTCAACTCGCGGGTAACGCCGCTAAACGTGACGATAGCGCCAGCCGTCGGCGTGGCGACCAGGTCGTACATCGCCTGAAGATCGATCGTTTCGTGCGTTAGGCTCGCCACGGGTACGTCATCTCTCACTAACAAGTGCGAATTCGACTTGCATTAGCCGCCGCTGACCGGCGGAATGCAAGCGATCTCGTCTTCGGCCGCTACGCGAGTTGCAGCGGTCGCATAATTCTGATTAACGGCGAAATTCAAAAACCGCGAGTACGGCTCGAGCTTCGGCCACTTGGCGATCATCGCGGCGCGAACTTCGGCGATATCGGCCGATTCGGAAACTTCCAGTTCGACCTTTTCATCCCCGGCGATGTCCCGCACCGCGGCGAACAATTTGACGCAAACTCTCACGAAATCGTCAGTTCATGCGGCGCCCGGGCGACCAATTGGTCGAGCCCCGGCCCTAATCCATAGGAAGCGGCCAGTAATTTGAGGGGATGTACCGTCGATTTCGCCGTCCCCTGCTCCATCTGCATTTTACACGCGCTGCATTCCGAAGATCCGATTTGAATTTGCGGATCCCGCAGCGACGAAATCATATCCCAACCCGCCCGCAAACTGCTGCGAAAGTTCTTTTTCGACAGCCCGAAGGCGCCCGCCATGCCGGAGCATCCCTTTTCAATTAAACGCAACTGCAGTCCTGGCACCAGCTTTAAAAGCCGAACGCCGGCAGATTCCTGGTAGAGTGCACGAATATGGCAAGGCGTATGATAGCCGACCGACACATGGAGCGGCCGGAAGTCCAAGTTCAGCTCGCCGCTTTGATGCAGCCCCCAGATGTAGTGGCACGCCTCGGTTGTTCCGTTGGCGACCAGGTCGGCCTCTTCGCTGCCGAGCAGCTGCCGATATTCATGCTTGAGGCACATCACGGCCGAAGGTTCGGTCGCGACGATCTCGTAGCCTTGGCGGACCGCCTCGGCCAGCAGCCGCAAGTTCTGCTGCGCCAGTTTCTGCGCCGGTGGAATGGCGCCCAGCGCGATCGCCGGCATGCCGGATGGCATTTGCGCAAGATGCACGTAAACGGCGACGCCGTTATGCTCCAGGATCGACACGAGCGATTCGGCCAGCTGCGGATCAAACAAGTTGGCGTACATATCGACGAAGTAGAATACCTTCCGCCCGCTTCGCCGCGTCGGACGACTAAGTCGCCGCCGCTGCGCCAGTCGCAAGAAGGATCGCCGCGCAAAGAGGGGCAACTTGCGACCTTGCGCGATGCCGAAGATTTTCTCCATCAGCCACCGCGCACCCCGATTGCGAATCGCCCAGTTGGCCAGCGGTCGGAAGAAATGCCCCCACGCCGCCCAGCGATCAATCTTCGCCAAGACTGAGTCGCTGAAGGAGAGACCATTCGTCTCGTAGTACTGCGCTTTGACTTCGGTGACGATCTTTGGGATGTCGACGGTCGCCGGACATTCGATGCGGCACTGATGACAGTGGACGCAAAGATCAACGATCTTGCGGAACGGTTCGGTCGCCATCTCTTCCGGCGCGATCTGTCCCGTCAGTACGCCGCGCAACAGGTTCGCTTTCGCTCGCGGCGACGCTTCTTCTTTCGGTTCAAAGCGGAAGATCGGGCACATCCGCGCATCGGCGCCGCTAGTTCGACATCGCGCGCAGCCGTTACACGCGCGAACGGCGGCGCCCATCTCTTCCGGCGACCAGGCCAACGTCAGCTCTTCGTCCCGCACGCCGCGACGAACCGGTTGCGTCTCGCCGTTTTCGCTCGGCGTAAACGAGGGCAACGGACGAATCAGCGATTCCAACGGATGCGGCGTGACGACAATCTTCTTGTCCGGATTCAAGATGCCGACCGGATCAAACAATCGCTTGATCTCTTGAAACACCGCGTAAAGCGGCCCGTATTGTCGTTCGAGGTACGGCGTGCGACTGTAGCCGTCGCCGTTTTGTCCGCTGATTGTCCCTTTGATCGCGAACGCCTCGTCATACAGCTCCGACGCAACCCGCTGCATTCGCGCCACATCTTCCGAATCGGCCAGATTCAAAAGAGGACGAATATGAAGTTGTCCTTGTCCGGCATGCGCGAACAACGACGCGGTGACGTGATGCTTCTTCAAAACGTTCTGCACCGTCGTCAAAAACTCCGGCAGCTTCTGCGGCGGAACCGCCAAGTCTTCCAAGTAAGGAAGCGGCCGAGTCGTTCCTTTCAGGCGATAGAGAATCGGCGCTATGCGTCGCGCCAATTCCCAATACATGCCGACTTCTTCCGGCGACGTGGTGACGATCGCATGGAAGGCCCAACGGCGACGACGGCGAATTCGATCGACCGTTTGATTCAAGCGATCCTGCACTTCGCTGGTCGAATCGCCCGGCATCTCGACCAGCAGCATCGCTTCCGCTTCGGTCGGCATCAGATTGAAATAGCGGCGATCGGTTTCCCGCGCGATCGCCATCACGCGGCGATCGAGCAGATCGCACGCCGAGGCGCCGAGCGCCGGGATCTCCAGCGCCGCCTTCGCCGCTAAGTCCAGCTTCTCAAAAAAGAGGAGGACCAAACCGCGATGTTTGACGCGGGGCGAAACGCGGAGCTTCGCTTCGGTAATCAAACCCAGCGTACCTTCGGAGCCGACCAGCAACTTGGAAACGTCGAGCATCCCGTTTTCGAGTACGCCGTCGAGCTGATACCCGGCGCAATTGACCGCCGTAGCCGGCCGATGCTTTTCGATCAGCGCCTTGTTGCGCTGCAAGATGTCGACCAGCCCAGCGCAGATGCGCGTTTTGTTCGAGTCTCCCTGCAGCGCCTCTTCGACCGGCTCGGCGCCAAATTGCACCAGGTCGCCGTTGGCCAAAATCACCTGCAGGCTTTCGACATGGTCACGAGCCGAACCATGCAGCAGCCAGTGACTGCCGCTGGCGTCGACCGACAACACGCCTCCCATGGTCGCAATCGCGCGGTTCGCCGGATCGGGGCCGAAGATCTGATTGATCTCGGCGAGCTGGCGATTGAGCTGGGCTAGAACAACCCCCGGCTGCACGCGAACAGTTTGCTCACCATACTCGACCACGCGCCGCAGAGCATGAGCAAAGTCGATCACAATGCCGCTGCCGAGCGATTCGCCGGCCAAACCGCTACCGGCGCCACGGGCATGGACCGGGATCTTGTTTTCGTTCGCGTAGCGGACGCATGCGATCACTTCCTGCGCGCGACGCGGCCGGACCACCGCCAGCGGCTTGATCTCAAAGATGCTGGCGTCGGTCGAGTACATCTGCAGCGATAGATCGTCGCAGAGGACTTCGCAGTCGATGACGCCGCGCAGGTCAGCTCGGATTCGTTCCCGTTCCGGATCCATGAATCTCCAAAAACCGCTTAAGCGCCTGCCGCTTGTTGACGGCGACGTTCGTACGCTTCCCCATCCAACGGATCATTGGCAGGAAATCCGGGAACGTTCCGATATTCTGCGCCGCAGCGATAACCGATCCGCTGATTGCCGACGACCAAAAACAAGAGCATGTCCAACAAGGCCGAACCGAACGAAATGACTTGACGGTAGTACCAGGTCACGCCGAAGGGTCCGCAGTCGATCACCCAGGGCCGGCCCAATATCGACGTAACCTCTCTATATCATAAGGGATAGGGCAAGCCCTGGGATAGTAGCTGCGTGGGGAGATCCCCAAAGAAGACGCAGATCGGGACTGCGCAAAGTCTACCGGTTACGCGTCGGCGAGGCGGGAATTCAAGCGTTTGCCACGTCAACGGCGCCGAAGAAACATCCAAAACGTATGGCTTTCGACCGCAGCCTCAATTGGCGCTGGCCCGCAACGGAAACGTGGGACGGCCGAGCGATTGCGGGTCGGCGGCCGATTGCGAGAGCCAGCTGATCAGCTGTTCGCCGCGTCGAATCGCGTTGGTCTCGGCCAGCAGCTGCTGTTTCATCAGCAGCGGCCACGGCAGTGCGTAGGCGACGGCGTCGCTCAATACGTCAAGCGACGGATTCGCCCCCAGCGAAGGCTGTTCAAACATTTGGGCAAATTCAGTCTTGGCGAGCGTCCTCTTCAACCGCAAGGCGACTTCGCCAGCGGCGTTGGTGCCGTTGGTAGCGGCGCCTGGCAGGTCTTCTACAACCGCCATCCGATAAGCGCCCGGCGAGTCGATCTCGTGCAAGATTTTCGCCCGCTTGCTCCCTCGCAACAGAATATTGGAGGTGCCGTCATCATGCGTCTGACAAGCGACGATTTCGCCGATGCACACGATGTCGTACAGCGCCGGGCTCTCTTCGTATTGTTGTTGCCAGCCTGGTTTGAGCAGGGCCATCGCGATCCGGCCGTCATCCCCCTTCGCTCTCTCCAGCAACTCGCGATACCGCGGCTCAAAGATGTAGAGCGGCTGCAGCACGCCTGGGAATAGCACCAGGTTAGGAAGCGGAAAGAGTCGAATTGGATAAGCGGACGCCGAAGACATATCGCAGAAAACCGCACAAACCGATCGTAATTGAACTGATACCAGTTTAGTCGGCAATATGCGAATTTCGCTCGCTGATTGTCGAAGAATGCCGTATTTCAGGAATCTTCTCGGAGCCGGTCACCCCGAACAGGGTACGCCGCTCTCCTAGCGATCTTCGTATAAAGATTCGCTGGAAATCCGCCGCAAAAAAAGTTAGCCAATCTCTACCGGATTGCGCGAATCATAATACGCCGAATCGTTCCTCGAATGAACTTTCTGGCGCCGAAAGAAAGACCTACTCTTCCTTCTTCACTTCGCTGCGTTGCGAACTCAAAAACGAGGCCAAGTCGTAGAACTCGCTCTCGCTTAGCGCGTCGGCGACGTTTTCCGGCATCAGCGAGAGTCGACTCGCGCGACGCTCTTCGACGTCGTCGGCCGCAATCGTTCGGGCGTTGCCGCGCTGATCGACGATCGTCAAGGACTCGTCGTTTTCGTTACGAACCAGCCCCGTGATCACTTCGCCGCTAACCAAACGCAAGATCGACGTCCGAAACGCTTGATCGACATTGCGATTCGGCAACAGCACGTCTTCCAGGACGCGCTCGGCGCCACGGTTTCCGATTCCATCGAGTTGCGGACCGACGATCGCTCCTTCGCCGGCCACTTGATGACACGCGGCGCAATGCTTCTTGAACATCGCCGCGCCCTTCGTGACGTCGCCAGGGGTTTGCTTGAATTGAGCGATACGCTGAGCGAGCATTTCGATCCGAGCCGAATCGGCGGCGCCGGCGGCATCGCTCTGTTTCTCGACCATCTTTCGCAGCGCGTCATCCGCATGCAGCAGCAGTTTTTCTCGCAGCGCCGCATCCGCGAGCAGCGCGGTCGGCAGTTTTCCTTCGTCGATCAGCTGCGTGAGAATGCGAGCCCCGACGACAGTCGAAGCCAATTCGTCCGCTAGTTTTCGGCTGCCGGCGAAATCAAAATAGTTGGCCGATTGGCGATAGACTTCCTGCGGGTCAGCCTCTTTGGCATCGCAGGCGATCTCGACAACCAGGTCATCGATCCGCTGCGGCCAGAGGCCTGTGCCCAATCGTTCCGCCAGCGGACGATAGATCGCCGCATCACCGCGGCGGGTTAATTCGATTGCGAGCGGCCGGCGCAGCTGCGGCTCTGCCGTTCTTTGCAACAAACGAACGGTGGCCGTTTGATCCCCTTTTTCTCCCAGCGCTGCGGCCAGTTGGACGAAGGCGGCTTGCGCAACGAAACGCTCGGCCGGCGAAACTTGCGGCAACGAAATCGTCTCGGTCGGTAAATCGCCGATGGCGATCCATGCATAGGCGTTGCCATGGTCCTGATCGACCACTTCCAGTCGTCCTTGCTCTCCGGCGTAGTCGCTCAAGTCCCACTCGACGCGGGTCGCGACGTCGGTTCGCGGGGCGTCGACTTTCGCGACCACGTCGCCGTTCGCCAAACGAAGCTGGACGAAGTTTTCACCCTGGGCCGGCGTATTTGGAAATCGGTTATGTCCTGCGACCCGAAACGTCAACTTCGCCGGCAATGTGAACTCGGGACTGATCAGGCGACTCGTGCGTTTCTCGCCGCCGGGAAGACTCGAGAGCATCCGATGCGTCTGGCCCGCTTCATCTTTTCGCGGCTCAAAGTTCCATGTCGGCGCGGCGTCGGGATCGGCGATGTTTTCATACTGCCACGCGGCCGAATTCTCGTCGATTTCCGCTTCCATCCCGCCGAGCAAACGATTCGCGGCGGCTGCCAACCCTGCCGCTAACTGACCACGCGCGGCGGCGCCTTGGGCCAGCGGCAGCAACACGCGCAGCTGCGTGGCGAGATCGGACGGCAAGTCGCTCGTCACCACTTCTCCCAACTTCGTGATCGACTCTGGCGACGAATACTGCGCCGCATTTTCTAACGCCTGCTTGGCGAGCTCCCCTTCCCCACGCAGCGTCGGCCAGTGGGTCAGCAGGAACTCGGCGCCTTGCGGCGAACGAGCGGCGATGGCGATTTCAGCCAGCATCAGCGTTTCGGCTTTGTCAAAGTCGGCGGCGATCAGTTGCGGCGCCGTCGCCGGATCGCGGAAGTGCTCGCGGAGCGCAATCCGCGCGGTCATCACCAGGTGATTGTCATCATGATGCGTCAGTTGCCACAGCCGGATCAGCGGGCGAACGTTTTCCAACTGGGGATGCATGCCGAGGGCATCGGCCGCAGCCCGAGCGACAAATGCGTCTTCGTCTTTTGTTCCGGCGATTGCGAGGGTGCGCGTTTCGTCGTTCCAAGCGGCGTTCGGCAATTCGCTCAGAATTCGCATCGCGTGAATGCGGACTAACTTGTCTGGATCGCCGGCCAGTTGCTGAAGATCGCTGGCGCGGATATCGCCGATGCGAGCCAGACACCATGCGGCATGCGCTCGCGTCGTTGGCGAAGCGGACTTTAGCGCTGCACGCAGCTGCTCCGTCGCCGCAGCGCCGTACCGATCGACGATTTCGTGCGTCGCCAGCAGCCGAGTCGTCAGGTTCACGTCCGCCAGGGAATTGATCAACGTTGCTACGTCAGCAGTCGCCAGGTTCGGCGTCTTCTGATGCGGGCGATCGGCGCCATCTCCATCGTAGGTGATACGCCAGATGCGGCCGCGTTCGCGATCACGACCAGGATGTTCGAGCGGCACTTCGTAGTGCCCGATGATCTTGTTGTAAAAGTCGGCGACGTAGAGTGCGCCATCGGGTCCAAGCTGGACGTCGACCGGGCGGAACCAGGGATCGGTCGTGCTGACGAAGTCGTCGCACGCGACAGCCAGGATCGTTGAGCCATGGTATTCAGCCCGATTGCGATTGACCCGGCTGGTCATCACGTTGCCGGAGAAAAAGTCCTCGCGGTATTCGGCCGGAAAACGATTGTCGTCATAACGAACGACGCCGGCGATCGCGGTCGAGCCATGCAGGTGACTCATCATCGGCGGTACGAAGCCAAGCCCATCGTCAGGGCGGCCAAAGCTGGGATAAAACCCGCCGCGGAGCAGTTGATAGATCGGCTTACTGTGGCAATCGGCGGTGAACAAATTCCCTTGCGGATCGGTCGTCATCCCGAACGGATTGACCTGGCCGTGCGTGAAATGCTCGACCCGCTCGCCATCGAGTCGCATCCGATAGGTATTGCCAGAGGTCATCTCGATTTGATGTCCATCTTTACCGGCGACGCGCGTCACGTTGCTGAAGCCATGGCAGGCATAGAGCCAACCGTCGAAACCGCGACGAAACGAGTTGTTCATCCCGTGCGTGTCGCGCTCGTATCCCATCGGACCGTAAAGGACGGTGCGCTGGTCGGCGACGTCATCGCCGTCGAGATCCTGGAGCAGGTAAATATTCGGGATGCTGTAGACGATGCAGCCGCCGGCGAAAGGGTAAAGGCCGATCGGGATATTCAGCCCATCGGCGAACTGCGTGATCTTGTCAGCGCGGCCGTCGCCGTCGGTATCTTCGAGGATTTTGATCGCGTCGCGTGCCGGCTTGTCGAGCGGCGCGGGATAAGGATACTCGCGCGTCTCGGTGACCCAGAGTCGCCCCCGCGCGTCGAACGCCATGTTCAACGGCTTGGCGATCTGCGGTTCGGCGGCGAAGAGTTCAACGCGAAATCCGCTGGGCGCCGTAAAGGTCGCCCGTTCCTCTTCCGCCGTCAGCGGATCGGTTGGGCGAACATTGCTTTGAAATGGATCTTCCGCGCATGCGCAGGCGGAAATGAAAAGAAGCCACGCTCCAAGCGTGGGGGCGTGAAGTTTGGGCATGGGGGGTGGGGCTGGATGTGCCCGCGCGTCATCACAACCCGATGACGCGCGGCTATTGAGGAGGTGTTAACTTAGCTGCTCATCGCTCCCTTGATCGCAGCGCCGACGAGCGACAACAGGAGGAAGCCGCCAATTTTGATCGACGTGCAGAAATGGCAGAACGACGGCTTTTCGACCGTATCGAACTGCGTACCGCACGTCTTGCATTGCCAGACCATTTGGTTCTGGAGATTCGGCGTTGGAATCGTAGGAGTGCTGATCGGCGGCTGATTCGCGATCGGGTTGTTCGGGAACGACGGAGGTCGAATCGACGGGGGCGCCGTGTTGTTCTGCGGCGGAGCGGCGCTCGAACTGCCGCTGTTGTTCGCCCAGGGATTGTAGCTCGGCGAGCTCGACGACGAAGACGACATGCCCGAGTTCGACGAACTGGACGCAACCTGCGGCGGCGCAGAATTGGCAGAATTGTTCGCCAGCTTCGAGTTCGCGAAGTTTTCGTTGTATTCACGAATACGACGATCGAGATCAGACTCGTTCGGATTGATCGGCGACGAAGAATTCGAGGAAATTCCGCTCGGGCCGGTCATGCCCGGCGGACGCGAAAATCCAGGCGGGTTCGACATCCCATTCGGGCCAAACTGGTTGGGAAAGTTCGACATTCCCGACGGATTCCCAGCGATCGCGCCATTGGCGCCGACCGACGGGCTATAGCTCTTCACGACGACCGGCGGAACGTCGTCTTCCTGGCCGAGCGCTGTCAACTGCGTTCGGAGGTAGTCCTGGTCGGCATCGCACAACTTGTAGAAGTCGACGTTGTGCCCCTTGTTCCCTTGCAACAGAATCACGTTGCCGTCATGGATGCGGACGAACTTGGCCTGAATCTGATTGCCGTCTTCGTCGGTCCATTTGCGAGACCGGCTTAGTTCACGACGAGCGTCGGCTTCCGACACGTCGCTCTTCGATTCGCTGGCCTTGTCACCGGCCGTGTCGCTGCCGACGCTCGAAGCGTAATCGGCCGGCATTTCCGCGTCATCCGCGGCCGAATTCGTCCCTTCCGCTTGATCGCGCAGGACCGCCAGACGACGTTTGTCGGCCTCACTAAACTTGGCGAACAGGACCTCGATCTCTGCGCCGGTATCATTCCGGCGAAGATGAACCGTGTTCCCTTCGATTTTGATGAATTCAGCGTCGACCGAACGTCCTTCGGCGTCGACCCAAATGCGAGCTTGCGCGTAGTTTGTAAGCCCAGAAACGATCAACGTCGCTAGCAAAAACGTGATCTTCATGCGCCCTGACATGATATAAGCCCCTGCATAACAAATATGAAAAGGTATGGCTTGCCTCTCCTCCCTCTTCAGCGGTAGTCCGAATTCTAATCCTTTGATCGGCGGGTGGTCAAGAACAATCAAATTTGACTGTCGAAATCGTCCAAATTTTCACATCGGATTTCCCAAAATTCTCCTTTTCGATTTCACGCGTTATGCAAGCGTCATTTCGCTTTTCCGGGCATAATGAGAGTTCCTCCTCCTGCCATTAATTCGCTTGCAAACCTTATCTCGTGAATTCGCCCATGGACGTCGCTTCGATCGCCAAAAAAATCATCGCCAATTCGGAACGGGTCATCATGGGAAAGCGACAGCAAATCGTCTTCTCGCTCGTCTCCTGGTTGGCCGAAGGGCACGTCCTGATGGAAGACGTACCAGGCGTCGCGAAGACGATGCTAGCCCGCACGTTGGCCAAGAGCGTCGGCTGCACGTTGAAGCGCGTGCAGTGCACGCCCGACTTGTTGCCGACCGACGTTACCGGCGCATCAATCTTCAATCAGAAGACGAGCGAGTTTCAATTTCGTCCGGGACCGATCTTCGCCAACATCGTGCTCGCCGACGAAATCAACCGAACCACGCCGCGTACGCAAGCGGCGCTGCTAGAAGCGATGGCCGAGTCGCGCGTCACGGTTGATGGAACGACGCACACGCTCAATCCGCCCTTTCTGGTCATCGCCACTCAGAACCCGATCGATCACGAAGGGACCTTTCCCCTTCCCGAAGCGCAGCTCGACCGCTTTCTGATGAAGTTCAGTCTTGGCTATCCCAGCATGGACGACGAGATGAAAATGCTCGGCGCGCTCGAAAGCGGCAACCCGTTGGATGCGATCGGCCCGGTCGTTTCGGCCGAAGAACTGGTCGCCTGCCAGAAAGCGGTTCGCACGATTCACATTGACGACAAAGTTCGCCGTTACATTCTCGAAATCGTCCATCAGTCGCGTAAGCACGAACATTTGGCGCTCGGCGGCAGTCCCCGCGCATCGATCGCCCTGTTCCGCGCTTCGCAAGCGCTGGCGGCGATTTTGGGACGCAAGTTCGTTTCGCCCGACGATGTGAAACGGATCCTGGCGCCGGTGATGACGCATCGCATGATTCTGAAGCCGGAGAGTCGGCTCCGCAAAATCACCGCCGCCGAAGTGCTCGACGACATCGTCAGCGCGGTACCGGCGCCGGTTCTTGATATGGAGGCCCGAGTGTAGTGCGCTGGTTTGTCGGCGCCATCCTGATTCTGATCATCTCGTCCCTATTCGGACTGAGCCTGCTCGTCTATTCGATGTACGCCCTGCTGGCGGTGATGATCGCCAGTCGGCTGCTGACTCGCTATTGGTCGCGGCACTTGTCGATCACCCGGTCGGTCAATCGCTTGGAAGTGGAAGAAGGGGACGCGATCGCGGTGAACGTGACGGTCACTAACACCGGGGCGCTGCCGATTCCCTGGCTGCTGGTCGAAGATACGCTTCCCCGCCGCGCGACGCTGCATCGCCCTCCGGCCCTGGAGACGAGCGGCGATCGGATCACGCTCGCTTCGCTCGGCCCACGGAAGTCAAAGTCGTTTTACTACCAACTCCGCTGCAATCGGCGCGGTTATTTTCCGATCGGCCCAGCGATGCTCGAGACCGGCGACTTGTTCGGGCTCTATCGGCTGTTTCGCGTCCTGGCGCCGCCTGATTACCTGCAAGTGCTGCCGAAAGTAATTCCGCTCGACGGGTTCGACATCGCGTCGCGACGTCCGATGGGGGAAATCAAGATGACCCATCGGTTGTTTGAAGATCCGACTCGGATCGCCGGGGTCCGCGCCTATCAGGCCGGCGATCCGATCAACCGGGTCAATTGGTCCGCCACCGCACGGACCGGCGTGCTTCATAGCAAGGTCTATGAACCGTCGAGCATCGCCGGCGCGACGATCGTCCTCGACTTCCACAAAGATAGCTTCGCACCGCAGCACGAGCCGATCCGCTCCGAAATGGCGATCTCGCTGGCGGTCGCGATCGCCGGCGCGGTGCAAGAGACCGGCCAGCAAGTTGGCCTGGTTACCAACGCTCGCGACGCCGCCGAGCGAATCAAGCGCGAAACGCTGGTCACCGAAGTGAAAAGTCGGGCGGAAGCCCGCTCGGTCGCCAACGTCGAAAAAAACAACGACCATCTCGTGCCGCAGTTGGTCCAAACGCGCCGCGGCAACGAGCAGATGGCGCTGATTCGCAAGATGCTGGCCCGGGCCGAAATGACCGACGGCCTGACGATGTCGCAACTGATCACCGAGACGGTCAGTCGCATTCCCCGCGACGCGACGGTCATCGCCGTCTTGACCGAGACGACGGTCGAAACGGCGTTGGCGCTCGGCAATCTCCGCCGCGCCGGATACACCGTCACCGCCATCATCAACATTTTTGACGAATACGAATTCGCCCAAGCGGCTGGTAAACTGCTGGCGGAGGGAATTCGTTGTCGCCAATTGAACAACCTGGAAAACATCAGCACCATCTGCCAGGAACAAGCGTTCTCGTGGTTCTAGCAACTTGGCGAAAGTAATGGGCAAACGACAAACTGAACTCGACTACGCGGTCATCGCCATTAATCCGGCGCTGATCATGCTATTGGTCGGCAGTTTGGTGCTGTTTCTGCTCGAGTTGTTCTACCGCGGACCGTATATGGGCCGCATGCAGTTCATCATGGGAGACTTCGTCTTCGCCTGCGTGTTGCTGTCGCGATTGACGATCGAAGAAGGATTTGAAAAGTCAGGGCGGCTCGGCGGGATCTTCGCATTCGTAATGCTGCTGGCCCTGTGGAGATTTGTCCCCGACGCCGTCTGGCTCGGCCTGATTCTGCTGGTCGTGATCTGGTGGTGCGCCAACCGATTGACCTTCGACTGCACGCTGGTCGACGACTCCCGCGACACGTCGCAAAAAGGGTTGATGCAGTGGATCGGGGCCGATTTTGACAGCCTCGGCAGCGAACCAGAAAAAACGCCGCCGCAAACTCAGGTCGCAGCCGACGAAGAGCCGGAGAAAAAGCGGAGTTGGCTCTGGGATGTGCTCGATCCGACTTCCACCCGATTCGCCCCTGGCGTCTGGATCATTTATTTCTCGATGGCGGCGCTGCCGCTGTTTGGTCTCGGTCAGGCGTTCGAACCAAGCGGTGATGCGAGTCTCCGCTGGCGGCTGTTTCTTTACCTTTTCACGTACGTCGCCTCGGCCCTCGGCTTGTTGATGTCGACCAGCTTTCTCAGTCTGCGTCGCTACCTGGGCAAGCGGAACTTGGAGATGCCGACGTCGATGGTCGGCATCTGGCTCGGCACCGGCGCCGTATTGATCGCCGTCGTGATGCTGGTCACCGCGATCCTGCCGCGGCCGCATGCCGAATATGAAGTCGCCAAGATCCCGAGCGTCGGTGAGATGCTCAAGCGGGCCGCTTCCAACTACGCCGTCGGCAAAGATGGGACGCAAGACGATGAGAAACAGGGGACGACCGAGTCGAACGATCAGCAGCAAGCCGGCAAAGAGCAAAAAGAAGCAGGCGACGGCGATCAAGGCGAAAAGAGCGAGACCCAAACAAAATCAGGAGACGGCGACAAACAATCTTCTTCCGGCAAGAAATCGGATCAAGGGAAAAGCGGCGACGACAAGTCGCAGAAGAGTCAGAACCAGGGAGATCAGAAGAACGACTCTTCCTCCCAAAAGAGCGATTCTCAAAGCGCGCAGCAGCAATCCGATCAGAAGTCGGAGCAGAAATCCGATTCTGGTAAGTCGCAACAACAGTCGCAGTCCGATGGGGAGAAATCGGACACGCAAAAATCGGATGGCGAGCAGTCGAACGACAACAACAAGTCGGAACAACAACCAAACGAGAACAAGTCGTCCGAAAACCAATCGTCGCAGAACAACGCGGCGAAACCTCCCAGCGAAGCGCCGAAGCCGCCGCAACCGTCCAGTCCACCGTTCAACTTGATGAGCCTCGTCGGTTCGCTCGGTTATCTGGTCAAACTGATCATCTACGGAGCGGTAGCGCTCGCGGCGCTCTATTTCGCTTGGAAGTTCCGTGCCCAGATCGCCGAGAGTTGGGCGAAGTTTGTCGACGATATGCGGAAGCTGTGGGACTATCTCTTCGGCCGCCGCACGCAGCCTGTTCTGGCGACAGCCGAAGCGGCTCCGGTCGCCAAAACCCCTCTCTTTCCTGCTTTCGCGTCTCCATTTGCTCCGGGGGCGAAGAAGCGATCGCCGGAACAACTTGTTCGTTACACGTTCCAGGCGCTGGAGGCCTGGGGCGCCGACAAGGGGGTCCCTCGCGACAGCGATCAAACGGTGGAGGAATTCGCGCGGCGCTTGGCCAGTGAGTTCTCCAACACCGAAATTGGCCCCTTGGCCCGGGAACTGGCCCGGCAATATGACGAAGTCGCCTATGGCTCGGGGAAAGCGCCTCGCGAGGCGACCGAGTGCGCCCAGCGACTCTGGCGAAACCTGCAATCGGCCTATTGAGTTGCAACCGGCCCCAATTGACGCATCGCCGCGGAGGTTTGAAAATGCGTCAAACCGCCACTTCTCTCAGCCGCCGAACGAACGTTGCCGAAGAAAATCTCGCTCGAAGACCGTAAGAAACAAGCGCGCCGCGTCGTCAAACAACTCGCGACCGACTACCCGATCGCTGAGTGCGCACTGAATTACGAAACGCCGTATCAACTGCTGATCGCGACGATCCTGTCGGCGCAATGCACCGACGCGCGGGTCAATATTGTGACCAAAGAGCTGTTCGCCAAATATCCGACCGCGGAAGATATCGCGGCGCTACCGATCGCAAAGATTGAGAAGTTGGTGCAAACCACCGGCTTTTTTCGGAACAAGGCGAAAAACATCAAAGCGGCCTCGCAGAAGCTGGTCGACGACTATGACGGCGAAGTTCCGCAAGATCTGGAGGCCTTGGTCGCCCTTCCCGGCGTCGGACGCAAAACGGCGAACGTCGTGCTGGGGACCGCCTTCGACATGCCGACCGGAGTGGTCGTCGACACGCATGTAGGGCGATTGAGCCGCCGCATGGGGCTGACCGCCAAGACGGACGCAGTAAAGGTTGAAGAAGAGTTGATGGAACTGCTGCCGAAAAAAGAATGGATCCAATTTTCCCATCGCATGATCCATCACGGCCGCGCGATCTGCGACGCTAGAAAGCCGAAATGCGATCAGTGCCACTTCGCCAAATTCTGCCCTCAGGTGGGGGTCGCCGTGTAGCGGAGGTTCGATCATTTCAATTTTTCGCCACATCTTTATAATCACGGTCATGCGGCGGTCGCCCTGGCGGCGCCCCGGTTTCGTACGCTTCGCCCCCAACCGCCCCCAAACGGCTACCCATGATCCTTTCAGGGAATGAGATTCGAGCACGTCTCGGCAAGGATATTCAGATCGATCCGTACGACGACGACCGGGTCAATCCGAACAGCTACAACTTGACGCTCCACGACGAGTTGATGGTGTACGAAGAGATCGTGCTCGACATGAAAAAGCCGCATCGCGTCCGGCGGTTGCGGATTCCAGAAGAAGGGGTCGTCCTCTCTCCGAATCAGCTTTATCTGGGGCGAACGGTCGAACGGACCGAAACGCACAACTTGGTCCCGATGATCGAGGGACGCTCGTCAGTCGGTCGACTCGGCCTCTTCGTCCATGTCACGGCCGGCTTCGGCGACGTCGGCTTCAATGGCTTTTGGACTCTCGAAATGTTCGCCGTCCAGCCGATCCGCATCTACGCCGGCGTCCCGATCTGCCAGATCTTCTACCACGAGATCAAAGGGGACATCGTCGAGTACGTCAGCAACAAGTACCAGAACAATACCGGCATTCAGCCGAGCTTGCTGTTCAAAGAGCTAAACCCCAACGCGGAAAAAGAAGATCCGCAGCTGCCGCTGAACTTTGGCTTTCCACCGAAGTAGAGAGCCGGCGCCTCAGCCGTAGGTTGGGTGCAGCGCAGCGAAACCCAACAATGCGTTTGCCAGGCCCAGCGCGTACGGCAGGCCGAGCCTGCCGATGTCGTTTGCAAGAAGATCGGCAGGCACGGCCTGCCCTATACTTCGTTACATCACCGCGAAGTAGTTCTCAACCGCGGCGTCAAACCGCTCTCGCGACAGTTCGAGCGGCTCTTTCTCGAACAGGCACAGGTTGCGCACCTGTTGCAGTAAGTCGCGGGGCTGGCAACAGCGATAGGGGCGATTGACCGTCTGATAGTGCTTTTGCACGACGTAGTCGATCACTTCCGCGCGATACTCAAAGCCCATCAAGGGGCACATGATCTTGAAGAGCTGTCGGAATTCTCCTTCCGACGGGTCGGTGACTTCGATCTTGTACGGAATACGACGCAAAAACGCATCGTCGCACAAATCTTTCGGCTCAAGGTTGGTCGAGAAGATGACCAACTGATCGAACGGAACTTGGATCTTTTTACCGTTCGCCATATTCAGGTAGTCGTAACGCTTTTCGAGCGGCACGATCCAGCGATTGAGCAGTTCGTCGGTCCGCATCCGTTGACGACCAAAGTCGTCGATCACCAGCGTGCCGCAGTTGCTTTTCAGCTGCACCGGCGCTTCGCTGATGCCGGTCGTCGTATTGAAGGTGATTTCAAGATTCTCCATCGTCAATTCACCACCGACGACGATCGTTGGCCGTTTGATCCGCACCCAGCGACGATCGAGCTTCGCGCTGTTGAGCAGCCCGCTTTCTTGCGGCAACGGAACCTCTTCGTGGTTGCTCGGATCGTAGAGCCGCAAGATTTCGCCGTCGAGGCCGATCGCCCGCGGAATCCAGATGTGCTGGCCAAACGATCGCGTCACCCGCTCGGCAATGCTCGTTTTACCGTTACCCGGCGAACCGTAGAGGAACAGACCGCGGCCGCTGTTGATGGCCGGGCCCAAGCGGCGGAACATCTCGGGATTGATGAGCAGATCCTCAAAAGCACGGCGGAGATCGTCGATGCTGGGATGCTGCTTTTCGAGCGACTGCGCTTTGACGCTGTCGATGTAATCGTTGAGCGTCACCGGCGCCGCGCCAAAGTAGGTGCAGTGCTCCGAATAACGCTTCCCTCGTTCCCGGCCCAGATCGGTCGGGTAATAGACGTAGTCGTTGGCGACCGTCGTATCTTTGTAGACGACCAACTGGTCGTACTTCATCTTCCGCAACTGCTCTTCGACGATCAGAAACGGCAGACGCAGTTGTTCGGAAATCTGTCGACCGCTCGCTTCACCACGCG
Source organism: Blastopirellula sediminis (assembly GCF_020966755.1). NCBI lineage: Bacteria > Pseudomonadati > Planctomycetota > Planctomycetia > Pirellulales > Pirellulaceae > Blastopirellula > Blastopirellula sediminis. The sequence continues at coordinate 1,097,741 of NZ_JAJKFT010000004.1, read as the reverse complement.
AAACCAGATATTTGAGCGCGAGCGCTTCGATCTCGGTATCGGTCAGCCCCGCTTCACGCGCGTTGGTCGGCTCGCGTGGAATGAACGCGTCGAGCGGTTCGTCATCGCGATCGTAAGACGTCGATTTGCCGAGGGCCCCCGCTTCACCCCGTCCCCCTTTCGCCATCTTGTTCAAGCGATCGAGCAACGAGTCGAGCTTTTCGTCCGCGCCGACCGTTTCGAATTCTTGTACCGGTTCGTGCGCAGGAGTGGTTGCGGCGAGCGTCGCCCAGGGATCGCTTCCTCCGTCAGAAGAAGCGTTTTTGCCTGCCAACCGCGCCAGAAGGTCGTTCGCCGGAGTGTTCGTCATTGCCGTATCGCCGAGAAGAGATCGAGAGGGATGGGAACTTTGGGAATCACCCGAAGTCTAGGTTCTCTCACGGCTGGGTCAAAAAATGACGTCGCAATTCGCTCGGAATCGGCACAATCGTTATAACCCGTACGGATACGGATCAATCGGCGAGGATGTACTCCACCAATCGGCTGCAATAAGATGCCATTCGCCCCGGGACGTTCTTGTCCTTGGTTTCCAGCGTGCGTACCTGCGGCAGCAGCGGAGTCGCGACCTCTTCCAGTTCGTCGATCGCATTCAGCGCGAACATCGTCGCGTAATGGCCGTTCTCGGCGATGTTGGCGGTATCGATCAGCACATTCAGCGACTTGTCCCGATCGGCCGGCGAACCGTATTCGGCCAAAGCTTCCGCCGCGATGACCCGCGGGCCGTACGCTTCGTCCGTCAGCATCGCTTCCAATTGTTCGGTCGACTTGTCGACGCCCGACTGTCCGAGCATCAAGACGCCGAAGGCGCCCCAATAGCGGACGGCGCTATCGTCGTCCTTCAGCCGCTTTTGCAGAGCCGGCAGATTGTCGGCCTGCATCATCGACGCCATTTCGGCGGTCGCTTGGATCTTTTCGAGCGGGTACTTCTGCGGATCGTGTCCCATTTCATACGGCGAAGAGCCGACGCTCCGCGAATGGATTTCTCCTTCCGGCAAGAACCCAATGTCGCGAATTTCGAGCTGCCAATCATGAATTGCGGCTCGCATCTTTTTCAGCGTCTCGGCATGCTCGGCGCTGCCGGCCAGGTTGACCGTTTCGTCTTTGTCGCTCTGCAGGTCGTACAACTCTTCCGGATGACGCGACTGCCAGAAGGCGGATTGAACCGGAGTCGTTTCGCCGCGGAGGAACATCTCGCGCCAGAGTCGCGTGGTCGGCGTCTCCATCTGATAGGCCAAGACCTGACCATGCGGCTTGTAAGGCATGAAGTTGCGGACGTAGACGTAGCGTCCGTCGCTGCAGGAGCGGACCATATCGTAACGTTCGTCCATTCGTCCGCGGAAGCCGTACATATACGGCTTGGCCGGCTTTTCCTGGGCCCCCATGAACGCGACCCCTTGCATCCACTCCGGCACGTCGACGCTGGCCAGGCTCAGCATGGTAGGCGCCAGGTCGATAAAGCTGACCAGACGCTCCGAGTCGCCGCCGACCTTGTATTCGCTCGGCGCGAGCGACTTCCACTTCTCCGGCACATGGACGATCAGCGGAACTTGCAAACCGGAATTAACCGGCGTCCGCTTGCTGCGGGGCATGCCGCTTCCATGATCCCCCCAGTAGAGAATGATCGTATCTTCTTCCAGGCCGTCTTCCTTCAGTTGCTGCAAGATGCGGCCAGCCTGGGCGTCCATCGTGGTCAGATTGTCGTAGTACTGCGCCCAGTCTTGGCGAACTTCCGGGAGATCGGGGTGATACGCCGGCAGCGGCGCTTTCGCCGGATCATGGACCGCCGTATGCGGACGTTTGCGAATCTGGCTCTCGTGGCTGACGGTGAAATTGAAGACCGAGAAGAAGGGTTGGCCTTCGTCGCGACCGCGCCAGTGCGCCTTGTTACTCGATTGATCCCAGACCTTGCCGGTGCGCAGCAGGTTGTAGTCTTCCTTGCTGTTGTTGGTGCAGTAGTACCCCTTCTGTCGCAAGTAGACCGGGAACATCTTGAACTGCGCCGGCAAGACGGTCTCACTGCGCATGTGCTCGCCGCCGGTCGCCGGCGGGAAGATGCCCGAAATGATCGTCGTGCGAGCCGGCGCACAAACCGGCGCGTTCGACCAGCAGTGGAGATACTTCATCCCCTTGGCGGCCAACGCGTCGAGGTTCGGCGTGTCAGCGTACTTGTCCCCATAGCAGCCCAGCTGCGGCCCGTTGTCTTCACTCGAAATCCAGAGGATGTTCGGCAGTTTCTGATCAGCCCACAACATGGCGGGCGAAACGAGAAGAAGAGCGAGGGCGAGCAGTTTGCGCATCGATTTTGCCTGAGGGTGCGAAACCAGGAAGGTGGGAAAGGGCGGCAGACGAAGGCGTGCCGGGCCGCTAACTTGATGGGAATAGCTGTTGGCGAAAAAGGGTGGGTCTCGAGCGAATTAAGGCGAATCGCGGCCGATTCGACTCCCCTTCACTCGATTTCTTCGGTATTTTCGTCAGCATCCTCGGCCCCAGCCGAGAGCTATGCTAATGATGATAGTGGAAACCGCCTCAATTTTCCCATCTTTTTTTGATAAATCGAATGCCCTCTCGTTTGTCGATATTCCGCCGCATCCCCCTCGTCGCGATTCCATTTCTGGTCGCTTTGCTGCTGGGTGGACTGGCGCTGGCCGATTGGTATTGGGCGATTCCCACCACGCGCCAAGCGACCTTCGTCGGGCGCAATTCGTGCATCGAATGCCACCAGGCCGAGCACAAGGACTTCATGGGCTCGTTCCATGACAAGGCGATGGACCTGGCGACCGAAGAGACGGTCCTCGGCGACTTCAACGACGCCGAGTTCACCCACTTCGACATCACGTCGAAGATGTTCCGCAAAGATGGCAAGTACTTCATCAATACCGAAGGCCCCGACGGCAAGCTGGCCGACTTCGAGGTGAAGTACGTCTTCGGCGTCGATCCGCTGCAGCAATACATGGTCGAAATCGAACCGCCGACGCCGGGCTCGCCGGCTGGATCGATCGGTCGCGTGCAAGTGCTGCGGATCTCGTGGGATACGAACAAGAAAGAGTGGTTCTATCTTCCGCCGCCCGACGTGGATGAGAAGCTCGAGCCAAACGATCCGCTCCACTGGACCGGCGCAGCGCAAAACTGGAACCACATGTGCGCCGATTGCCACTCGACCAATCTGCACAAAAACTTCGACCTCGCGAGCAACAGCTACCACACCACCTTCACCGAGATCGACGTCAGCTGCGAAGCGTGTCACGGTCCCGGCAGCTTGCATGTCGAACTCGCCAATAGCTATTCGCTCTTCTGGGACCGCAATCATGGCTACGGCCTGAAGCAGTTGAAGGGAGAGAGCAACGTCGCGCAGGTACAAGCTTGCGCCGACTGCCATTCGCGACGTCGCGTCGTTTGTCCCACCTACCAGCGCGGCGACAGCTACTACGATCAATACTCGAACGAACTGATCATGCCGCAGACCTATTACTGCGACGGGCAGATCCTCGACGAGGACTACGTCTTCGGCTCGTTCCTGCAAAGCAAGATGTATCACAAGAACATCCGCTGCACCGACTGCCATAATCCTCACTCGACCAAAGTCAAGTTTGAAGGAAACAAGCTCTGCACGTCGTGCCATCAACACCCTGCCGGCAAGTACGACACCGAAGCCCACTATCGCCACAAAGCGGATGGAACCGGCTCGTCGTGCGTCGAATGCCACATGCCGGAGACGACCTACATGGAAGTCGATCCGCGTCGTGACCATAGCATTCGGGTCCCCCGCCCTGACCTGTCGGTCGCATTGCAAACGCCGAACGCTTGCACCAAGTGCCATCTCGACCGGGCGAAGGTTTCTGACGAAAAACGCGCCAGTCTGAAAAACTACGGCGACTGGATGACCGCCGCTCGCAACGGCGACGAAGAAGTCGCGAAGGCGCTCGCCGAAGTCGACGCCTGGGCGGCGAAAGCGGTGAAAGAATGGTACGGCCGAGACTACTCGGAAGAAGAGCCGAGCTTCGCCTACACCCTTTCCCAAGCTTGGAACGAAGATCCGCATAGCTTCCCGAAGCTGATTGACCTCGCAAGAGACCGCCAACAACCGCCGATCGTCCGCGCCAGCGCCGTGACGCAGCTGAGCGCCTACGCCGATCAACCCGAAACAGGCCGCGCCATCAAACTGGCGCTAGTCGATTCCGACCCGCAGCTCCGCAGCGCCGCGATGATCGTGACCGAGTTCCTCTCGCCGTCGGTCGTCCCCCATCCGGAAGCGCTGAAGCTGATGATGGCGGGCCTCGACGATCCGACCCGCCTGGTTCGGACCGACGCCGCGAATGCCCTCGCGGGAACACCGATCGAATTCCTGAAACTGAACGGCAAAGCGGGAGCGTTCGAGAAGGCGCTAGGCGAATTGAAGGAGTCGCTCCTGCGTAACGCCGATCAGGCCGGCGCATTGCTCGCCTTGGGCGCCCTTTCCGAACGGATGGGAGACGACGCCGGTGCGGAAAAGTATTATCGCGACGCCGTTCGGATTCAGCCGAACGTGACCGGTCCCCGGTCGAACTTGGCCGAATTGCTCACCCGCAAGATGGCGCCGCAGCGGCAACGCTTCGAACAGTTGGCGGCCAGCGGACAGCGCGATCAAGCTCGCCAGATGGTGGAAGAGCTCGCGATCCGCGAATTTGAAATTGCCCACCTGCGGGAAGAAGAATTGGTCAACCTGGCCCGCGACGCCGAGCAATTGCCCAACGTCGCCCAGGTTCAATACCGTTTCGGCCTGGCCCTTTACCAGGCAAACCAACTGTCGGCCTCCGAAGAAGCGATCGCCCGGGCCACCGAGCTGCAACCAAATTCGACCACCTTCCTGACGGCGTTGGTTCGTTTGCAGCAAAAACGGGAAAAATGGGAGGAGGCGAAGAAGACGATCGCAACCCTGCGTCAGCTTCGCCCGAATGACCCCGGCCTGGCCGAGGTGGAGCAAGAAATTCTTCAGCGGAGACAACCTGACGATCAACGCTAAAATGGTTTCATCGTCCTGAGGTTCATTCTGGAATGGATTCGCCTGTGACAATGACTCGCGCTCAAGTGCTGGCCCGCATCGATCACACGCTTTTGGCGCCGAATGCGACGCAGCACCAATTGGAAGACGCCTGCCTTCTGGGGCATCACCTGCAAACGGCGGCGGTCTGCGTACCGTCCTTCTTCGCCGGGCGGTGCGCTCGGATGTTGGCCGGCACCTTCGTCAAAACCTGCACCGTGATCGGCTTCCCCCACGGCAATCAGCCGCTCCGGGTCAAACTGCACGAAGCGGAACAGGTGCTGGTTGAAGGCGCCCAAGAGCTTGACATGGTCGTCAACGTCAGCGACGTCAAAAGCGGGCACTGGCGTCAGATCCGCAAAGAGATCCTGCAGCTGACCCAGATGACGCACGACGCGGGGCAAAAGATCAAAGTCATTTTCGAGAACTGCTATCTCTCGCAGCTCGAAAAAATTCGGCTTTGCCAGGTCTGCAACGAAGCGAACGTCGATTGGGTGAAAACCTCGACCGGTTTCGGAACCGGCGGCGCCACGCTGGACGACGTCCGTCTGATGTGGCAACATTCGCGTTGTCTGGTCAAAGCGGCTGGCGGAATCCGCGATCTCACCACCTTTTTTCAATACTGCGAACTTGGCGCCGATCGCATCGGGCTGAGCCGCACCGCTGCGATTCTCCACGAATACGACGCTCGTTTTTCGAGCGAATAGTAGCAGCCGCTTCGCCGCCAAATCTCAGTTTCGACTGGGCGCACGCTTTCAGATCCCTAGACTGGGGCTATTCCCTTTGACGAACAGATCCAGGCGAGTGACGACGCGATGACAGATTCTCGACCCGTAATCGGACTTGGCGAAATCTTGTGGGACTGCTTTCCGGACGAACGACGTCCCGGCGGCGCCCCGGCCAATTTCGCCTTTCATGCGGGTCAGCTCGGTCTCAACGGCGTCGTCCTGTCGCGAGTTGGAACCGATGAGTTAGGGGATGAATTCCTCCAGTATCTTGCCCATCACGGACTGAGCGACCAATACGTGCAGCGCGATCCGGCGCATGCAACCGGTCAGGTGCGCGTCGAATTCGTCGACGGCGATCCTACCTACACCTTCGTCGACGACGTTGCGTGGGATCACTTGGAGTTCACGCCGGAGACGGCGGTCCTCTGTTCGAAAGCGGCGGTCATCTGTTTCGGCACCTTGGCTCAGCGGAGCCGCGATAGCCAGTCGATGATCTACGATTGTCTCCGCGCCGCGCCGACCGACGCGTGGAAGATCTACGACATCAATCTTCGCCCCCCGTGGTTTAGCAAAGAGACGATCGAGTCTTCGCTGGCGCTGGCCAACGCGTTGAAACTGAACGAGGACGAAGTCGCCTACTTGGCCGAAAACTTCGACCTGCCGACCGAGATCGAGTCGTTCGCCGCCGAGGTCCAGCGATTTTTTGGTCTCCAGGCGGTCTGCATCACCCTGGGGGGCGATGGCTGTTTGGTCGCTCGCGGCGATGAGCAGTGCCGGCAGCCTGGCATTCCGATCACAATCGCCGACACGGTTGGCGCCGGCGACTCGTTTACCGCGGCGATCGCCCATGGACTGGTTCACGAAAAGTCGGTCGCGGAGATGGCCGGTTTCGCCAATCAGGTGGCGGCGCTGGTCGCGTCGCATGCTGGCGCCATGCCCGATTTACGGGCCAAAATCGCGGAAATCTCCTAAGAAAACGCCCTCAAGGTTGGGCGGGGCCTACTTTTCGATCGGCCGCCCCCTTTGGTACGATGAGCAGTCTTAGCCGCATCCTAGCGGCGTCGCTCGGACCATCTGATGAGAGTAACTCACCAATGAAGGCAGTCGCGGTCACGCCCGGCACCCCCCACAGCGTCCACCTAGAAAACATCCCCATGCCGTCGCTGGACCAGTTTCCCAAGGGAAACGGGGTTTTGGTGAAGGTCTTGAAAGTCGGCGTTGATGCGACCGACAAAGAGATCAACGAAGCCTTGTACGGCGGCGCCCCTCCCGGGGACAAGTATCTCGTTCTCGGCCATGAGTCGTTCGGCATCGTTGAAGCGGTCGGCCCCAACGTCACCCGCATCAAGCCGGGCGATTACGTCACCGCCACCGTCCGTCGTCCCGGCGGTTCGATCTACGATCAGATCGGCACCTACGACATGACCAGCGAAGAGGTCTACTACGAGCGCGGCATTAACCTGCTGCACGGCTACCTGACCGAGTACTTCGCCGACGAAGAAGACTACATCGTCAAAGTGCCGGTCGGCCTGAAACACCTGCACGTGCTGATGGAGCCGATGAGCTGCGCCGCCAAGGCGATTCATCAGGCCTACGAAGTTCAACGCCGCATGAAGGTCTGGCGTCCGGAAGTCGCGTGGGTGATGGGCGCCGGCCAGATTGGCTTGCTCTCGACTTTGGTGCTGAAGCTGCGCGGCTTGCAGGTCTACACGATCGCTCGGGCTCCGGGCCCGCACCTGAAGTCGGAAATCGTCGAAGGGCTGGAAGCGACCTACGTCAGCTCGAAGGAAACCGACCTGGACGACCTGGTCAAGAAGACCGGTCGCCCACAACTGATCGTCGACGCCACCGGCAGCAGCCGCATGGCCTTCGACGCGATGAAGTACCTGGGTCACAACGGCGTGCTGGCGTGGACCTCGATCACCGGCGCCAACGTGCATCACGAACTGCCGACCGACAAGTTGAACATCGAATGGGTGCTCGGCAACAAGCTGCTCCTCGGTTCGGTCAACGCCAACCGCGAGCACTTTGAACTCGGCATTCGCGATCTGGCCCTCGGCGACGTCACCTATCCCGGCGTCATCGAAAAGATCTTGACCAACCCGGTCGACGGTCTCGACAACTACAAAGAGATGATGCGTCTCTTGGTCGAAGACAGCTCGGCCCTCAAGGTCTTCGTCAACGTCGCCGAAGGCTAACCTTGCCGCGACAATCGGAACCATAAAACGCTCGGCGAACCGCAAATCGCCGAGCGTTTTTTTGTCGGCATTCGCTCCGTCTGCTATGATTCGGGTGAACCCCCACCCCACCCTCCTCTCCCCACGAACATCATGCGCAAACTTTCCAGCGGCGGCGGTTGGCAAGCGATCAAATACACCTTCACCAAAGCCCGCCAGGCCGGCGGTATCTGGAAGCTTTGGAAGGCGATGCGCAGCAAGAATGCCTGCAAGACCTGCGCGCTCGGCATGGGCGGGCAAAAAGGGGGCATGGTCAACGAACTGGGGAACTTCCCCGAGGTTTGCAAAAAGTCGCTGCAAGCGATGGTCGCCGACATGCAAGGCGCCGTTAAACCGGAGTTCTGGCAAACCTACAGCGTCGCGCAGCTCTCGAAGTTCACTCCCTATCAAATGGAGCATAGCGGCCGTCTGACGCAGCCGATGCTCTACGAGCGCGGCGCCAACTACTATCGGCCAATCGAGTGGGACGAAGCGTTTCGCCGCATCGCCGACAAACTGAAGAGGCTGCCGGCCGACGACACCTTCTGGTACTTCAGCGGTCGCAGCTCGAACGAAGCCGGCTTTCTGCTGCAACTCTTCGCGCGGATCTACGGCACCAACAACGTCAACAATTGCAGCTACTATTGTCACCAGGCGAGCGGCGTCGGTCTCGCTTCGACCATCGGCAGCGGCACCGCGACGCTGTTGCTGGACGACGTCGAACATGCCGACCTTGTCTTTTTGATCGGCGGCAATCCGGCCAGCAATCACCCGCGTCTGATGTCGACGCTGAAGCATGTCCGGCGGCACGGCGGCGAAGTGATCGTCATCAACCCGGTGATCGAAACCGGCCTGGTCAACTTCCGCGTACCGAGCGATCCAATCAGTCTGCTCTTCGGCACCAAGATCGCGACGCTTTATGTGCAGCCTCACATCGGCGGCGACTTGGCGCTGCTCAAAGGGATCGCCAAGCAGATCGACGAAATGGGCGCTGGAGACGCCCGCTTCTTAGCGGAACGTTGCGACAACAACGAAGAGTGGCTCGCTCACATCCGCGGCTTGAGCTGGGAAGAAATCGTCATCAAGTCCGGCGTCACCCGCGAGCAGATCAACGACATCGCCGCACGCTACGCCAAAGCGAAGAACGTCGTCTTCAGCTGGACGATGGGAATCACCCATCACGCCCACGGGGTCGACAACGTCCAGGCAATCGCCGCCTTGGCGGCGCTGCGCGGCATGGTCGGTCGCCCAAACGCTGGCTTGATGCCGATTCGCGGCCATTCCAACGTACAAGGGATCGGCTCAGTCGGCGTAACGCCGCAACTGAAACAGGCGATTTTTGAACGCTTGGAGTCGAACTTCAACCTCCAACTGCCAACCACCACCGGGCTCGATACGCTCGCCTGCATGGAAGCGGCGCATACCGGAGCGCTGAAGATGGGGTTCTGTTTAGGCGGAAACCTCTATGGCTCCAACCCCGACCAAAAGTTTGCAGCCGAGGCGCTCGAGCAACTCGAGATGCTGGTCTTCATGAGCACGACGCTCAATACCGGCCATGCCAACGGCCTGGCGAAAGAAACGTTGATCCTGCCGGTTCTCGCGCGCGATGAAGAGCCCCATCCGACCACCCAGGAGTCGATGTTCAACTACGTGCGACTTTCCGACGGCGGTCCGCGACGGCTGCAAGGTCCACTGAGCGAAGTCGAAGTGATCGCGAGGATCGCCAGTGATGTGCTTGGCAATGCCGGCCCGATTGATTGGCAGTCGATGCAGGACACCGGCAAAATTCGGGATGCGATCGCCAAGGTGGTCCCTGGCTTTGCGAAGATCGAAACGATCGACAAGACGAAGCAGGAGTTCCAGATCGACGGCCGCACGTTCCACACGCCGATCTTTCCGACGCCGACCGGCAAGCTGCAACTCTTCACGCATGAGATTCCTCCGCTGAAAGGAGATTCACACCAATTGCGATTGATGACGGTCCGCAGCGAAGGTCAATTCAACACGGTCGTCTACGAAGAGACCGACATCTACCGCGGCATTGATCGTCGCGACGTCATCTTGATGCATCCCGACGATTGCCGCCGCTTGGGCGTGGCCAACGATCAGCCGGTTGAGATCAAGTCGGACATTGGTTCGATCCGCGGTTTCCTGGTGCGGGAGTACGCAGATATTCGCCCCGGCAACGCGCTGATGTACTATCCCGAGGCGAACGTTCTGGTTGCGCGGCACGCCGATCCGAAGTCGAAAACCCCGGCATTTAAGGGGGTGATCGTCGAAGTCGCGCCCCTCAGCGCGACCCCCGCATAATTGGTCGTCGCGCCACGCATTGTGCGCAGAATGCCCATTGGTGGGTGTACGAATTGGGCGGGGCGACTAAATTATTAGGTAGCCCCCTAATCTCCTACCCAACGTCAGAGCAGACTTATGACGCATCGCCTATTCGCGCTGGGCGTGTTCTCTTTTCTTGCCGTTTTTTCTACGATTTTCACCGCCTCGGCCGAAGAGTATCGTATCTGTCGGTACTGCGGCGAGTCGCACGACGCCGCCGGGATGTTCGGCGTTGATCTGGAAGGAGACGGACGTCGCTACGCGCCGATTCGCCACATCGACGTGCTGCACATCAAGCTCGACGTTACGCCAGACTTCACCAATCGGACCGTCTCGTGCGTGACGACGATTAAGTTCATCCCGCTCCGCGAGCCGCTTCGAACGCTGACGCTCGACGCGCTCGACATTTCGATCGACGGCGTCCGCGGATCGGCCGAGATCTCCGATTACTCCTCAACCAAAAAAGACCTGACGATCGCCTTCGCCGAACCGATCCCGGTCGGAGAAGAAGCGTTCATCGAGATCGCGCATCACAACCAACCGACCGGCGGTTTCTACTTCCGCACGCCGGAGATGGGATACCCGGCCGAGGACGTCCATTGCTGGACGCAAGGGGAATCGCACTTCGCACGGCACTGGTTCCCCTGCTTCGACTATCCGAACGAACGCTCGACCACCGAAGTGATCTGCCGCGTTCCCAAGGCGATGTCGGTCGTCTCAAACGGCAACAAGCTGAGCGACAAAGTCGACGCCGAGTCGGGCCTGCGGGTCGTCCATTGGCTGCATGACAAACCGCACGTGAACTATCTGATTTGCCTGGTAGCTGGCAACCTGGAAAAGCTCGAAAAGATGGCCGGCGACGTGCCGCTTGGTTTCTACACGCAACCGTCGTGGAAAGAGCACGCCGAGAACTCGTTCTCCGATACGGCCGACATCATGAACTTCTTCCAGAAGGAAATCGGCGTTCCGTATCCCTGGCCCAAGTATGACCAGGTCACCATCGCCGACTTCCTGGCCGGCGGGATGGAAAACACGACGATCACCACCCTGACCGACCAGACGATCTATTCATCGGCGACCGAAAACGTGAAAACGTCGCATGGGCTCGACGCCCATGAAATGGCGCATCAGTGGTTTGGCGACTATGTGACCTGCGTCGACTGGAGCCACCTCTGGCTGAACGAAGGGTTCGCCACCTACTATACGCACTTGTACGAAGGGCACAAGTCAGGTCGCGACGCGATGCTGTACGGGCTCTACCGCGACGCGTCGGGGCGCATCTTGACGCAGACCGGCGACAAGAAGCCGATCGTCTGGAACAAGTACACCAACTCCGGACAACAGTTCGACTATCGCGCCTATCCCAAGGGCAGCTGGGTACTGCACATGCTCCGCAACCGATTGGGAGACGATCTCTATCGCGAGTGCGTGAAGACCTACCTCGAACGGAACGCGTTGAAGAGCGTCGCCACCCCGGCCCTCCAATCGACAATCGAAGAAGTGAGCGGCCGGAGCTTCGACCAATTCTTCGACCAGTGGGTTTACCACGCTCGCTTCCCCGACGTCAAAATCAGCTACCGCTGGCTCCCCAACGAAAAGCTGGCCCACCTAACGCTTGAACAAACGCAGGAAGTGAACGACGACGTTCTGCTTTACAGCTTCCCGGCGACCTTCCGGTTTGACGGCAAGAACGGCTCAGTCACCAAGACCTTCCAGGCCGACGGCAAAAAGCATGAGTGGTTCGTCCCGCTCGCCGAAAAGCCGGAAGTGGTTCGCTTCGATCCCGACTACGCATTGCTCGCTCGGGTGACGTTCGAGAAGCCGAACGAGATGCTGTTCGCTCAGCTGAAGAACCAAGACGACGTGATCGGACGTCTTTGGGCGATTGAACAGCTCGAAAAGAAGAAGTCGGACGACGTCGTCGCCGCCCTGGCCGACGCGCTGCGAAACGACTCGTTCTACGGCGTTCGTCGCGAAGCGGCCGACGCCCTCGAAAAGATCCATAGCGACAAGGCGTTTGACGCGTTACTCGCCTCAACCGAACAGAGCGACGCCCGCGTGCGGTTGCAGGTAGTCGATGCGATCGGCGGCTTCTACCGCCCTGAAAAGGTCAGCGACTTTATCGAAATGGTCCGGAGCGAAGCGAACCCGGCGATTCAGTCGTCGCTGGTCCGCTCGCTCGGCAAGTACCACGACAAAGAGGTCGATCGCTTGCTGCAAGAGCTGCTGAAGTCCGAAACCTTCCGGAACGAACTGCTGAGCGCCGCCGTCGCCGCGATCAACGCTCGTCGCGACTCCGACATGGCTGGCGCCTTGATGGCGACCATTGAGTCGCGCCGCGATGCGTTCACCACCGGCGGTCTCGCGGCGGCCCTGACGACGCTCGCCCGCATCAGCGAGAACCTGGACGACACGTCGGCCCAGCGGAAATTGCTACTCGCCCAGCTAAGCGACCAGCGCACGCCGGTCCGCAAAGGCGCCTTGGAAGCGCTCGGGTTGCTCGGCGACGTCGAAGCGCTGAGCGTGCTGGAAACCTTCGCCGAAACCGCCGATGAAACGGAAGCGGAAGAAGCGGCCAAAAAGGCGATCGAAGAGCTCCGCTCCGACAAACCGGCCGCTCCTCGCGAACTGACCGAACTGCGGAAGCTGATCGACGAGCTGAAAAAGCAGAACAAGCAGCTGACCGAGGATATCGACCAACTGAAGAAAAAGGTCGAAGCGAAGGCCGGCTAAGTAAGCGAACGCGACGAATCGCCAACGAAAAAGGCCTGACAATAAAACCGGTCAGGCCTTCTTTTTTTGGAATTTCCGCTCTGTTTCTACGACGAGGACGCCGTCTGAGCGTTTTGCTGTTTTTCCAGCTCGTCCCAGAAGGTGATGAACTTCCGGTGATCACGCTGGAACTTCGGACTGAAAATGCAGCGAATCAGCTCTTCCTTCTGCTCGACGAACCGGCTGATATCTTTTGGCTCGTCCGGCTTGAAGATCGGCGCCGGGCGATCGTACACGACCGTCGCGCCATTAGCGCCGTCTTCATGAAATTGCGACAGGCCGACGACGCGGTCGCTGACGAACAACGCCTCGTTCAATTCATGCGTCACCATGACGATCGTATGCGGCGGAACGAGCCCCTCGCCGCGAGCCCGGACGTTTTCCGCATAGAGGTGCAACAGCATCAACTGCAACTCCTCGCGCATCGCCTCGTCTAAGGCGCCGAACGGTTCGTCCAAGAGCAGGATCTTCGGCTGCATGATCAACGCCTGGGCGATGGCGACGCGCTGCCGCATTCCGCCCGACATCTGATTGGGATAGAGATCTCGCGCTGCGCTGAGCCCGACTTTCTCTAGAAAATCGTCCGCTTGCTCCAAGTGCAGCTTGCGAAGCTGTCGCCACGCGAAATAATTGAACACGCGAAACGGCGTCGACGTCTGATCCAGCTTGAGTCCAAACGCTACGTTCTCGCGTGCGGTTAAAAAATCGTACAAGCTGTAATGCTGATAGACGATGCCGACGTCGCGATTGGGGGAGGTGACTTCGCTCTCGCCAACCAGAACTTGGCCGGATGTCGGTGGGTGCGTCCCCAGAATTGCTCGCAATAAAGTCGACTTGCCGCAGCCGCTGGGGCCGATCAACGCCATAATCTGCCCAGCGCCGACGCGCAGGTTGACATGGTTGAGCACTTTTTTCGGACCGTAGGCGTGCGAAACGTCAACAATATCGAGAACGGTCATACGGCTTACGAATATTCGAGATCAAAGAGCGAAGATACTACGGCGGTGAATTATCAACCGGCGAACTTGCTGGGACCAGTAGGGCGTCTTGGAATCAAAAACGATGGATTATTCTTTCGATCCCTCCATTCCGATCGAAGCGGCGCCGACTCCGCCTGCCTCATGGTACACCGATCCTACTTTCCTGGCAGTCGAAAAAGCGGAGGTCTTTGAAAAAGCGTGGATCGTCGTCGGCCGAGCCGACCAGGTCGCTGAACCCGGCAGCTATTTCACCGCCAACCTGAGCGGCAATCCCATCCTCGTCCTCCGCGATGAAGCCGGAACGTTGCGCGCGATGCACAACGTTTGCCGGCATCACGCCGCCGTCGTCGCCCAAGAGAGCGGACGCGCCTGTGAATTGGTGTGCCCCTATCACGGCTGGACGTATCATTTGGACGGTCGCCTGAAACGGGCGCCGCAGATGGGAAAAATGATCGATTTTCGCCTTCCTGATTTTTCGCTGCCGCCGATCAGCGTCGAAGCGTGGGGCCCCTTTGTTCTGGTCGATCTCGATGGTCCGGCTGGAGGCGAAAACAATCCTCGGGACCTTCCCTGCGACGTCAATCCGATCGTGGCGCCCCTTCAGGAACTCGGCTTCGAGAACATGAATTGGATTGAACGGCGCGTTTATACGATCGAATGCAATTGGAAGGTTTTCGTCGACAACTCCCTCGACGGAGGCTATCACGTCTCTTACGCGCACGAGCAACTTGCGGCCGGGCTTGAATTTGAGGGTTACGCGACTCATATTTATGACCGCTCGTCCGTGCAGATCTGCCAAACCAAGGGAACCGATGGACGGCTGGGCGAGAAGGTTACGTACGCCTGGCTTTATCCGAATTTTTTTATCAATCGCTATGGAAGGATGATGGATACCAACCTGGTCCTGCCGCTCGGCGTCGACAAGTGCCAGGTCGTATTCGACTTTTACGCCGACTTTGACGACGTCGAAGAGTGGCGCGCCAAGCGGATGATTCGCAATTCGATCCACCAGAGTCACGTCATCCAACTAGAAGACATCGCCGTATGCGAGTCGGCGCAGGTCGGGTTGCAGTCGCTCTCTTTCACTCGCGGCCGATATTCCTCGAAGCTGGAACGATCGGTACACGCTTTTCACTCGATGCTGTGGAACGAGATCCAGAAAGCCCTGCCGTCATGAACCCCAATCACGAGTTCTTTTCCGAACTGGCGCGTCTGTTGAACTCGGGCCAGTCGCGCAGCGTGGTGTTGTGCGGAAATATTTACGATTTGCTGTGGGATGGATCCAATTACGTTCCCCTCAACTCGTTTCTGTTTCAAAAGACCAAAACCAGCGGGTTGATCCAACTGGTCTATGAACTGAACGGCCCGATCCGTACCGACGAAGCCGCGTTGATGAAGCTCCGCGGCGCTTGGGTCGAATGGAAATCTGGCGTCGACGCCAATTTGCTCGCCTTGCAGGATCTCCAACAAAAGGGCTCGAAACTCGAGTTTTATCAGGCCGAGTTCGATCGCCACATGCGCGACGCCACCGGCAATCCGACGCTGGCGCTTGAATTGCTGCGGCAACTAACGATTTGTTCGCGAGCGGCGCTTCGCGAGAATCTGCTGATCATCATCGAAGCGGCTGACATGCTTCTTCCGGAAGCGGGGAACCTCGCCGCGCTCAATGACCGTCAATTGCACCGCATCAGCATCGTCCATGATTGGTTCGGCGACCCCGAATTCGCCGAAGGTTCGGACTCGGTCTGCTTGTTAGCCGAATCGCGGAGCTTGATCCATAGCCGCATTTCGCGGATGCCGCAGGTTCTCAGCGTCGACGTGCCCGCTCCATCGCTTGAACATCGTGAGGGGTACGTCAAACACTTCCTGGAAAACAAGACTCCGGCGCCTAAACTCTGGTCGACGCCCAGGGCGCTTGCCGAATGCACCGCTGGTCTCTCGATTCAGGCCCTACGGCAAATGCTGGCCGGCGCCGCCTATTCCGGCGATTCGCTCACCGTCGATCGCGTTTTCGACAAGGTCGAAGAATACATTCGTACGCAACTCGGCGACGACGTCGTCGAATTCAAGAAACCGAGCCACACGCTCCAGGACGTCGTCGGGTTTTCGGATCTCAAAGATTTTCTCCATCGAGAGCTGATTCCCCGCTTCAAGGCGAAGGGCTCCAAAGCGCTTCCTGGCGCGGCGGTCGCGGGTGCGATCGGCAGCGGCAAGACGTTCATCTTCGAGGCGGTCGCCGCCGAACTCGACTTGCCGGTCTTGGTCTTGAAAAACATTCGCAGTCAATGGTTCGGACAGACCGACGTTATTTTTGAACGTCTCCGCCGCGTGCTCGATGCGCTCGACAAAGTCGTCATCTTCGTCGACGAGGCGGACACGCAATTTGGCAGCGTCGACGCCAACGCCCATGAGACCGAGCGCCGTCTGACCGGCAAGATCCAGGCGATGATGAGCGACCGACAACTTCGTGGACGTGTCCTTTGGTTGCTAATGACCGCCCGAATTCACTTGCT
The DNA here is from genome assembly GCF_020966755.1 of Blastopirellula sediminis. Taxonomy (NCBI): domain Bacteria; kingdom Pseudomonadati; phylum Planctomycetota; class Planctomycetia; order Pirellulales; family Pirellulaceae; genus Blastopirellula; species Blastopirellula sediminis. Next base: position 1,081,145 of record NZ_JAJKFT010000004.1, on the reverse strand, counting down.
TTCTCCCGACATTCGTCGCCCAGGCCGCGTCGGCGACTTGATCATTCCGGTGCTCGATCCGGTCGGCGAAGATCGTCTCGCGTTCATCCGCTGGCTGCTTGGCGCGGTAGAGTTCGAGGTAGAAGAGGGGCCGACGGTCGAACAGCAAGTGCAGGAATTGGACCAATCGGTGCTGGCGCCGGACTATTCGGCGGCGGCGTTCGCTTCGCTCCGCTCACTGCTCGCCGCACTCGAACCGAAGACTTGGGAAGAAGTTCGCGCCGCAATTCACGACCAAATTCCGCCTGAGATTGGCGCCACGCGCGAGTATCAGACCTTGCAGGCCCTGCTAAACTGCACCCGGCGCTCTCTGTTGCCGGATCCCGACGTCACCGATGAAGTTCGTGAAGATTGGCGAAAACGAATCCAGCAGCTAGAGCTTCAAGGCGTTCGCTAGTCGGGAAAGCCAGCGATCGATCGCCAGATATGCAATAATGGGCGAAATGCGGTACCGCGATCTCCGCGGCTATTGCAGCCTTGCCCCGTAATTTCCGCAATAACAACGCTTCGCCGACGAATAGACGCGTAAATCAACTCACGGGAGATATTGATGTTCCGAACGACCCTATTTGCGTTGACAGCATCGCTTCTGTTTTTCGCATCGCAAGCGACCGCGCAGGAAAAGTTTTCCAGCATTACCGGTCCGCTCGACGTAAAACCGGTCCAGGCAAGCGAACCAATTCAGGTCCCGTTCATTACGTGGGGTGGCGACGCGGCGACGTTCTACGCCAACGGCGGTCTCGACACAAAGCCTGAGTCGATCTACGGCAAGAGCGGCTTGAAACTGAAGCTGACTCCCGGCGACGACTTCGTCCAGCAAGTCAAAGACTACATGGGAGGCAAGTCGCCGTTCCTCCGCGGCACGATGCGAATGCTCGGCCAGGCGAGCGAAGTGATCGGCACAGATCCGCGAACCAAGCCGGTCGTCGTGCTGCAACTTTCGTGGAGCGCCGGCGACCATATCGTCTCTCGCGAAAATCTGAAGACTCTGAACGACCTGAAACGCGATGGCAAGAAGGCGAAGATCGCTTGCCAGCAAGGCGGACCGCACGTCGGCTTGCTCTATGACGCGCTCGCAGCGGCGCAACTTACCAACCAAGACGTTGAAATCGTCTTCGTCGACGACTTGACCGGCCCCAACGGCGCGGCCGAAAAATTCCGCACCGATCCGACGATTGACGCCTGCTGCGTGATCACGCCAGACATGATCGGTTTGACCGGCGGCGTTGATTCGGCAGGAACCGGCGCCGAAGGAACCGTCAAAGGCGCCCACGTCCTCGTCTCGACGCAGAACATGTCGCGTTCGATCGCCGACGTCTACGCTGTTCGGCACGACTGGTATGAAGCGAACCGGGACAAGGTCGAAAAGTTCGTCGCCGGTTATCTGCAAGGCGCCGTCCAAGTGAAGAAACTTCGCGACGACTTTGAAAAGACGCAGCGGATGTCGCCCGAGTATCGCAACCTGCTGGCGCAATGCCAGACGATCTTCGGCGAAGAAGTGCTGCCTACGTTGGAAGTCGACGCCCACGGTTTGTTGCTCGACTGCAACTTCGTCAGCCTGCCGGGGCAGATCGCCTTCTTCGAACAGACGGGGAACCTGAGCGGTTTCAACTCGAAGTTGTCCGCCGCGCTTGACCTGGCGACCCAATGGGGTTACGCCTCGTCGCGCAAAGGATTTGATCCTTCTGGATTCGATTATCACAAGATCGCCGAGTTGGCGAAAATCGAATACTCCGAGCCCCCGCGGATCGTCCAGGGGGAAGGCGTGATGGAATTCCCCGACGACGACTTCGACAACGATACGATCGTCAGCTTCACGATTTCGTTTGAACCCAACCAGACCGACTTCTCGGTCGACCGATACGGCATGGAGTTTGACCGAGCTTTGCAATCGGCCAGCACCTTCGGCGGCGCCGCGGTGGTAATTCGCGGACACTCCGATCCGACAAAGACGCTCGTTCAACTGCTGAAAGCCGGGATGGAAAAAGGAATCATCCGTCGCACTGGCCAACAAGGAGCGTACAAGTACTACCTAAACACGCAAAACGGTTCGAATGAACTCGACCTGGGCCAGACCGAGGCGATGGTGAAATTGATCAAGAGCGGCGCCTTTGAAGGTTCCGCCGACAGCCCGCTGCAAACGATGCAAGCGGCGCTCAACCTCTCGCATGCCCGGGCCGAACAGGTCAAGCAAGCGATCGCCGACTACGCCGAGAAGAAAGGGGTGAACGTCAACCTGTCGCAGTTGCAACCAGTCGGCGCCGGCATCTCGGACCCGGTCGTCTCGAAACCAGCCAGCATGGCCGAAGCGAAGCAGAATATGCGCGTCGAATTCCGAATCGTCAAAGTCAATCCGGAAACGTTAAGCGAGTCGGACTTCGACTTTTAGTCGTGCGAGTGCGTGCTGGCATCCGTTCACATATTCCTTGAGGAAGAAGTCATGAACCGTCTGCTGATCGCAGCGTTCCTTGTCGCAGGAGGTCTCTCGCAGATCTCCTCTACGCTGGGAGCCGACAACCTGAACGTGGTCGTGATCCTCGACAACTCCGGCTCGATGAACGAGGGGATGCATTCAGGCGGTACGCGTATCGACGCCGCCAAGAGCGCACTGCTGCGAGTCTTGGATCAAACGCCTGCCGGCGCCAAAGTGGGCGTTTTTCTGCTAAACGCCGGACCAACCGGCAATTGGTTGATCCCGCTTGCGCCGGTCGACAAAAGTGAGATCAAAGACGCCGTCTCGAATTTGCGTGCGGATGGCGGAACTCCTTTGGGAGCGTCGATGAAGTCGGCGGCCGACGCTCTGCTCCAGTTGCGCGAAAGCCAGCGCTACGGCGACTACAAGTTGCTGATCGTTTCGGACGGCGAAGCGTCCGACGCCAATCTTGTTGAACGCTTCCTTCCGGAAATCCAGGCCCGCGGACTGTTGATCGACGTGATCGGCGTCAACATGGCGCGAGAACATAGCCTGGCGACTCGGACCAGCACTTATCGCAACGCCGGCGATCCGAAATCGCTCGAACAGGCGATTTCGGCGGTCGTGCTGGGGGAAAGTAGTGCGAGCAACGCGAATGACGCAGGAGAGTCCGATTTCGAGCTCTTGGCGTCCGTGCCGTCCGAGTTGGCCGCCGCTTCGCTTGCGGCGCTGACCGGCATGGCGAACGATCCAGTCGGAGAGTCGGGACGAGCCGGGGCGGACAATCTGCCGCCAATCTATCCCAACTCCGGGACGCAAGTCGCCAATCAACCGAATTTTCCGGGGAACGCCGCTCCCGCACCACCCCAACATGGCGGCGGCGATAACGGCGGAGGAGGCCTGACTTTTGGCCGCATGGTGATCGTGATCGCCATCATCATCGTCGTGCTGCGAGCATTTTCCTTCATTGCCAAGCAACGCTAGGCAAGTCACAATGGGGAAAAAATTCTTCGCAACGGCGACGCCCCCTGCACTTTTCCACTCGTCCAATCAACATCTCCGAGGAACCCTTGAGTGTCGAAAGGCAAGCTGCTTGCCGCTGGTATCGTCTGGCTGCTGATCCTTGCAGTCGGCGTGGTCACATGGAAAGTCGTCTTTGCGCCGGCCGTAGAAGTCTCACGCGCCGAACAAGAGCGTCTGGCGGCGGAAAAAGCCCGTAAAGAGCGGGAAGAAGCGCTGCGACGCGGCGGATCGGCCAGTCGCTACAACACCCAGGTGAATATTGCGCTAGACGGATTCAGCGGCTACGCAGTTCTCCGCTCTCCCGAATTCGCCGAAGAGTTGAGCAAGCAAGGGATCAAGCTCGATTTGACGGATGACGGCGCCGACTATCCGCAGCGTTTGAAGTCGCTCAAGGAAGGAAAAACCGATCTGGCGGTTTTCACCATCGATGCGTTGGTCAAAACTTGCGCTGAGGAAGGCGACTTGCCTGCGACCATCGTCGCTCTGATCGACGAAACGGTCGGCGCCGACGCGATCGTCGCTTACAAAGACACCTATCCGAACGTCGATGCGCTAAACGATTCGGAGACCCGTTTTGTACTGACGCCGGACTCTCCGAGCGAAACTCTCACGCGGGTCGTCATCTCCCGGTTCCAACTCGATAAACTGACCGCCGATCCTTTCATTAAGGTGGCCGACGCCGCCGCAGTGGTCGAAAAATACAAAGCGGCCAAGCCGGGCGATAAGCAGGCCTACGTCGTCTGGCAACCGTTCGTCGCGCAGATGCTGAAGAACCAGCGGATGCACGTGGTGGTCGACAGTTCCCGATTTCCCTCGGCGATCGTCGACGTGCTGGTCGCTAGCGACGACTTCATCGCCAAGAATCGCGAGACGGTCCTCGAGGTCGTGAAAGCGTACCTGACGATCAACTACCATTACCGCAATCAGCCCGACCGCGTTCAGTTGGTGATGGAAGACGCGGCGGCCCTTGATGCGCCGCTGACGCGCGACGAAGCGGCTCAATTGGTTGAAGGGGTCTGGTGGAAAAACACCCAGGAGAACCTAGCCCACATTGGCGCCAAGCCGGCGGCGAAACTTCCCCACATCGAAGATATGATCGCCGGCGTGACGCGCGTCATGCTCGAATCAGGTTCGATCGACAAGGATCCAACCGACGGACGCCCCAACTATCTGTATGACGACTCGATTCTCAAGGACCTGAGCGACTTCCACCCCGGCGAAGACGCCGAATCGGTGCGGGGCGCGGTCATGCCGAAGTTGAGCGACCAACAGTGGGCGTCGTTGGTTCCCGTCGGAACGGCTCGAGCGCCGACTTTGGTGTTCGCCCGCGGCACGGCTCGCCTGACCGAGCGGAGTCGCGTACTGCTGGATGATCTTGCCGGGACCCTGCAGTCGACGCGATACTACGTGATTGTACGGGGAAATGCGTCGCGACAAGGCGATTTGGAGGCGAACAGTCGACTCGCCGCCGAACGCGCGCAGGAGGTCGAACGTTACCTGGTCGAGCAAGGGGTCGATCGCGATCGCATTCGCGCCGTCGGCGTCGAGCCGAGCGGCGATACGTCGGTTTCCTTTGTGCTTGGCGAACTTGCCTATTGAGCCTGGCAGGCGGCAGCGAATCGAATCGACTTGGGCCCATGGACGAACTTAAGAAAAAGGTGTTGCTTGATCTCTTCGTCTCGCCGTGGACCATCGTGCCGATTGTCGGCGGTTTGAGCGCATGGCTGATTTCATGGGGCGTCGACGGAAATACAACGTTAAACTTACTAGGATTGGTCGGCGTGTTGACCGGCGTCGGGATTCAAGCTTCTCGGCTGATTTTCGGCCTTGAGGAGCTGACGCAAAAGGCGTACGGATACCTGACCGAGCAACAACGCCGCGAACGAGAAGCGAGGCTGGACGAACTTTCCCGCAGACTCGAACAAGATGAGGATCCTCGCAGCGAAGAGTGTTTGATGAAATTGCGAACGCTCTACGCGTCGCTTGAATCCGAAACGAATCCGCGCGGGACCGCCTACGCGTTTCGCGAGCAGGTCGACGCCCTGTTTTACGCGGCGATCCGACAACTGGAACGATCGCTGGAACTTTGGGAGAAGGCGAACCGCTTGCCGCACGGCGCAGGTCGGCCCCTGTTGACCGAGCGTCAAAAGGCGGTCGACGAGGTGGTCGAAACGGTCGAACACCTGGCCAGCACCGTTCAGCAGTATCATTCCTTCCGACTGAAGGATGACGATCACGAATTGTCGAAACTGCGTCAAGAATTGGACCGAACGATGGAAGTCGCTCGTCGAGCCGAGCAGGTCATGGATTCGATCGACGCGCCTCCGGACCATGATGAAGCGAAATACGAACGTTAGACGAACCGAGATATTGACCACCTAGTAAAACGAACCGCATTTTTCCGAAGCGAGGTTTCTGTATGTTCAAGGCAGTCGGCAAGTACGTACGTGCGGTATGGTACCTGGTCACGTTTCGCATCGACAAAGCGAGCGAAACGCTGCGCATGAACCCCGGCGTGATCTCCGCCAATTACGATCGCATCATTGATGAGAAGCGGAGCCGCATCAACCAATACAAAGACGCGATCAGCGCTATGATCGCTCAGGAAGAGAACAAGAAAAACAAGCTCAAAACGCTTACGGAAGAGGTCGAGCACCTGGAAAAACTGAAGGCCGGAGCCGCCGCCAAGGCGCGCCAAGTCGCCGCCAAGTACAGCGGCGATGCGGAAGCGACCCGCAACGACCCCGAATACCAAAAGTGCCAGACGGCGTTTCGCGACTTCAGCAGCACATTGACCGAGAAACAGGCCCGCATCGCCGAAATCGAAGCCGACCTGGAGCAACTGATGCAAAACGTCAACGGCCACAAGCTGCAAATCCAAACGCAACTTCGCGATCTGGAGAAGCTCGCGGAGGAGAAGCACGACGCCGTGGCGACCGTCCTCTCGGCCCGCGAAGAGCAGCAAATCGCCGACCTGATGACCGGGCTCTCCGAAGATCGCACCAGCGAAGAGCTGCGTGAGCTGCGCGAACTGCGTCAGAAGGCTTCGGCCAAGGCCCGGGTCAGTCGCGAACTGGCCGGCCTCGACACCAAACAGGCGGAAGCGGAGTTTTTGGAATTCGCGGTCAACAGCCAGGCCAACGACGAGTTCGACGCGTTGATCGGCTTGACCGAAACCAAGGAAACCGACGACAACGGCCCGGAAGCGACAAGAATTCCGGAGGCGTAACGAATAGCTTGGCGGACGCATATTCATGTCTACAGAAAGGAAGTCACCCGTGAGAGTTTTCAAACTAGTTTCCTGCGTAACGCTGCTGGCGATCGCCGTCGGCTGCAACACGACCAAAAAAGACGTCGGTGGCGGCGGTTCGGAAGAGACGCCGGTCTTCAGCCTGGCCTGGAGCGAATATCCGAGCTGGTCGGTCTTCGGCGTCGCTCACGAAAAAGGCTTGCTCAACAAAGACGAAGGCGCCCTTGGCGAACTTGAAAAGAAATGGGGCGTCGACATCGTCTTGGTTCAGGCCGACTACGATTCGTGCCTCAGCCAATACGGCAACTCGACCGTCGATGCAGTCTGCATGACCAACATGGACAGCTTGGCCCCAGCCTCGGGCCGCGATTCAGTCGCCATCTTGCCGACCTCAACCAGCGTTGGCGCGGACGCCTGCATCACGGTTGGCGTCGACTCGATCGACGCGCTCAAAGGCGTTCCGACCTACGGACTCGAAAAGTCGGTTTCGCAATACGCGTTTGAACGCTGCCTGGAACTTGAAGGCGCCAAGCCGGCCGATTTCGAGTTCAAGAACATGGATCCCGGCGTCGCCGCTCAAGCGATGCAGTCGGGGGACGCCAGCGTGAAGTCGATCATGGTCTGGAACCCCTTCGTGCTGCAAACGCTGCGTGATCGCGAAGGCTCGAAGCGATTGTTCGACTCGCGGAAGATTCCGGAAGAAATCATCGACATGGTCGTCGTCAGCAAGTCGAGCCTGGCCAAGCCGGGCGGAGACAAGTTCGCCGCTGCGGTGATCGACGCCTTCTACGCCGTCAACAAGATGCTGGCCGACGAGTCGCAGCGCGACGCCACGCTCAAGGCGCTCGGCGAGAAGTTCTCGAGCCTTGGCGTCGAGGACATGGAAGTCGTCGTCGAAGAGACCAAGATGTACGCGACTCCGGAAGCAGGCGTCGGCTTGTTTGAAAACAAGGAGTTCCAGGAAAAGACGATGCCGCACGTTGTTGAATTTTGCGTGTCGCACGACATCGTCGCGGAGAAACCGACTGTTGGTTTCGGCGAAGCGGACAAACAGCTCAACTTCGACGCGTCGTATATGAAGAAGATCGAGTCCAAGTAGTCGCTTGGCTCCATCTTGATTTAAACCAGTCGCGGATAAGGCACGAAGCGTCGCTTCGTGCCTTCGCGCGTTTCGACATCCCGCTTGCCTGTCACCGTGAGACGCCCCGAATGATTCGCCGGCCCATAAGCAACCGGAACCGCCTCTTGCTGGGAGTCGCCAGCTTCTTTCTGCTGCTTGTCGCGTATTCTTGGATGTCGCATCGCGCGCATGTCGAGAATCCCCGCAACAAGACGATCCCCAATTTCTCGCAGTTCCAAGAAGGTTGGCGCAATATTTGGACCGGCGAAAATGGAATCAACCTCTGGGCCGACGTGAAAGCTTCGTCCGCTCGGCTCGCCATGGGCGTCGGCGTCGGCGTATTGGCGGCCTTCGTCATCGGCCTGGCGATGGGCTGCTTTCCCATCGTCGAAGCGATTCTGATGCCGCCGATCTCCTTCTTCGCCAAGATTCCGCCTACCGCAATGTTGGCGGTCTATTTCGTGTTCTTCGGCGTCACGGGGATGCAGATCTTCGTGGCGCTGATCGCGTTCGGCATCTTTCCAACCTTGGCCCAAGCGATCGCCCAAGCCGCCCAGAAAGATGTCGACGATCACACGCTCTACAAGTCGTACACGCTGGGGGCGACCGATTTTGAAGTGGTCTGGGAAGTGGTGATTCGCCAGATCCTCCCCCGTATTATTGAGAACGCCCGACTGCAAATCGGCCCGGCGATGGTCTTCCTGGTCGCAGCTGAATTCGCTCTGGCGGACCAGGGGTTCGGCTACACCCTCCGCATGCAGTCGCGTCTGCAAAACATGAACATCGTCTACACCTACCTCGCCCTGCTCGGCGTCACCGGGCTGACGCTTGATTGGCTGCTGATCCAACTGCGACGAAGAACGTGCCCTTGGTTTGGCGACTAACGCCCGGAACGGCCCTAGTTAAGAATCGCGAGATGCCGACGCACAAGTTCTTGTTATTGCCCGAAAATGAAGGGGACTACGCCGCCTACGCGCAGCATGTCAGCGACCCACGAGCCCTCAAAGTCTCGGACGACCTCATCCGCTACATGCTCGATACGCTGAACTGGATTCCCTCCATCAACCCGGCGAATCAAGCTGCCTGGAACGGCTACGGGCTCAACTACTATGGCCCGACCGTCATCAACAAAACAGGCGCCCCCAAAGCGGCGCGCATCTTTCTGATGTGGGGTTCGCTATTTCAAGAAGGGCCAGACAAAATTGAGCTGACCGGCAGCTACCAGTGGCTCGAAGGCGCCCCGGAATCATCCGGTCAGTACGAAAAGATCACGATGCCGAGGGAGTCCATTGCGAAAACGATCCTCGATCTCGCCGAACTCGCCGAAGGGGCCATCTCTGGCGAGTTTTACCTACTGCATGTCGGGATTTGAGCGTGTCGATCCGAATCGGCTTTCGCTCGATCAAGTTCCCCCCATCCGAACCCAAGAAACGCAAAAAGCCTTTCGTAACAAGCAGTTACGAAAGGCTTTAAAAGTGGAGCTGATGAGATTCGAACTCACGACCTCTGCATTGCGAACGCAGCGCTCTCCCAGCTGAGCTACAGCCCCAAATTGGATTGTCGGATTTTAGTGGGTCGCCAAGTGGCTGTCTAGGTCCCACATCGGCTAGACGCCCCTTCCAGCTTTTCGGTTCGCGCCGCGGCTCGCACAAAGCGTAAGGGCCGCAAAATCGACCTCCATCAGCGGCCCAGGCTGGCGCTGTTCGCCTTGATTTGGGCAGGGCGGCCGATCTTGTCGGTGATATCGTTCCACTCCTGGGCGGTCTTCTGGAGCGTCTCCTGCGGGGTTGCGTCGCTTTCCAGGATCTTCCCGACGGCGACGTCCAGTGCCGCCAGGTACTGCTCGACGCCCGGGAGGTTCAAATTGATCGCTTCGCTCGAGCTGAGGGTCAACGCAACCGCTTCGCCATAGGTGCTGGCTCCCTCGGAGGTCAGCCGCGGATCGATCCACTGGGTGATCCCGCCGACGTTCGTATTGCGATAGACGGTGGTCGCCTCACTAGCGGGGGAAACCTGGACCGCCGAGTCAGAGGCCGACAGCAGAATCAGTCCCAGCGCCGCATCGCGAGCGCTACGGCTGCTGCGTGATACCGAGCCGATCCGTCCGCTGATCGTCAGAAAGGGAACTTCGGCCGGGCGACCGCCGCGACGCTCCTCCCAGGTCTCGGTCAGTTCGTTCCAATACTTCGCAGAGCCAGGGAGCGGCGCGAAGTCCGGCGTGAATTCCAGCTTCGCTTCGTTCTCTTGCGACTTCAGCGAGAGCCAACCGATCGCCATCGCCGATTTGCCGGCCAGAAACTGCCGCCCTACTTCGGCCGGCGATAACGCTTGCAGGTCGGCAGGAATCGTTTCCGCAACCGCCTTCAACTCCTCCGCTCCTTTGACGAACGACTGCTGACCAATCAGCGCGTCTGCAGAACTGAGCCCAAACAAGACGGCGTAGTTGCTTGGGTTCTTCGCGTAGGCGGCGGAGCGGGCGAGAAACAACTTGCTCCGCCACTGGGCGGCCAAGGGCTCCAGCGTCGCTGAGACGAACTTCGGCGCGTCGCCGGTGCAGAACTCGCTGCTCGCGATTCGATCGACGGCCGATTGATATTCGACCCAGGTCGTCGGCACTTCCAGTTCCAGCTTTTCAAAAACTTCCGGACGATACATCAAGACCAACGTCTGCGAACCAAACGGAACGCCGTACGTTTTGCCGCCCCAATCGAGTTCCATCCGCCGGACCGCCGGAAAGATGTCGTTCAAGTCGAGCGCCTCGTTGTCTTGCAGACTCTCCGGCAGCGGCTCGATCCACTCACGCGCGATCAACTCTCCGAGCAACTGCGGCGGATAGATCACTGCGTCGGCGTCGACCTTCTCCCCTTTTAGCAACTCAGCGGCGGTCGACTTCGTCAGTTCGAGCGGACGCTCTTCGCGAGCTTGCCATTCGCGTTCGATTGCGTCGGCCAGCTGCGGATCATCCAGTACCAGCAGTTTGAACGGACCGGACGGGCGTTTTTCTTCCACTACCGGCGGCTTCGGCTGCGGACAACCTAGCGTGAAAACTAAGGTGATCAGAGATAATGCGAAACAGCAATAGCGACTCATGAGGCGGCGCATCGGATAAGAGAGACGAGCAGGGATAGTCCAGAAAGCATCGTAGTCGGCCAATTCGCCGCGGGTCAAAGGGTCTGATTCGCTGCGAAGCGGCCGCGAGTCTAATTTTCGGCGAACTTCACGAAAAAGAAAACTTTCCGGCGCCGTTGGTGGCAGAAGAAAAATGAGCCACAATAGGCGATTCGCACAACCCCTTATCGCTGATTCGCTACGCCCCGCACCTAAGGAATCCCCGTGAGCATCTATCTGGGAATTGATATCGGCACCTCCGGCACCAAGACCATCGCTATCCGCGAAGGAGGTGAAATCCTCGCCGAGTCGAGCGCGACCTATCCGCTGCATCACCCCAAACCGATGTGGAGCGAACAAGACCCGGATGATTGGTGGAACGCCGTGGTGAAGACGGTGCGGCGCGTCGTCAAAGAAGCGAAGGCTCGCCCCGGCGACGTCAAAGCGATCGGCCTGTCAGGTCAGATGCATGGTTCGGTCTTCCTCGACAAGGAAGATAAGGTGATCCGCCCTGCCCTGCTCTGGAACGACCAGCGAACCGTCGCCGAATGCGCCGAGATCGAAGAGCGCGCCGGCGGTCGATCGAAGTTGATCAAGATGGTCGCCAACCCGGCGCTGACCGGCTTCACCGCGCCGAAGATCTTGTGGCTCCGCAACAACGAGCCGCGCAACTTCGCTCGCTTGGCGAAAGTACTGTTGCCGAAAGACGAAATCCGTCGCCGCTTGACCGGCGAGTACGCGACCGAAGTGAGCGACGCGAGCGGGATGTTGCTGTTGGACGTCGCGAAGCGCGACTGGTCGAAGCAACTACTCTCGAAGCTGGAACTCGATGAGTCGTTGCTCGGTAAGGTGTACGAGTCGGAAGAAGTGACCGGCAAGTTGACCGCCGATGCGGCGAAGTTGCTCGGCTTGACCACCGACTGCGTGGTGGTCGGCGGCGCCGGCGACTGCGCGGCGAACGCGGTCGGCAACGGCGTCGTCAAACAAGGCGTCCTCGCCAGTTCGCTCGGCACCTCTGGCGTGATGTTCGTCCACAGCGATGAAGTTGCGATCGATCCGGAAGGTCGCCTCCATACCTTCTGCCATGCGGTCCGCGGCAAGTGGCACATGATGGGGGTCACCCTCTGCGCCGCCGGGACGCTCGAATGGTTCGTGCAGCGTCTCTGCGCCGATCTGCGGAATGGTCGCGGCAAGCAAGATCCTTATACGATCCTGAACGCCGAAGCGGCTGATATCGCCCCCGGCAGCCAAGGACTTTTCACGCTTCCTTATCTGGCCGGCGAACGGACCCCGCACGCCGACCCGAACGCGCGCGGCTGCTTTATCGGTTTGACCCTTAGCCATACCCGCGGGCACATTACCCGCTCGATCATGGAAGGGGTCGCCTACTCGCTCCGCGACAGCTTGGAGATTATTTCCGACCTCGGCGTTCCGGTTCGTCAGATCCGCGCCGGAGGCGGCGGCGCCAAGAGCCCGCTCTGGCGACAGATCCAAGCCGACGTCTTCGGCAAGAAGGTGGTGACGATCAACGCCGAGCAAGGCCCGGCTTACGGGGTCGCTTTGCTGGCCGCGACCGGCGCCGGCGCCTACAAGAATATCCAGGAAGCGTGCGCTGCGACGATCCAGGTGGTCAGCGAAACCTCGGTCGATCGCAAGGCGGCGAAGATTTACAACGAGGCGTTTCCGGTATATCAAGGACTATATAAGTCGCTGAAAAATGACTTCCAGCGAATTTCGGCGTTGAGCCAATAAGCTCAGTCCAGCGCAGCGAAGGAGAGCCAGATGACGCCTCGTTTTTATCGCGAATCGGAAGTCTCACAGATTCTCGACATGACCACCGCGGTCGAAGTGGTCGACGAGTGTCTGAAACAACTTGCGATCGGCGGCGCCGAAAACGTGCCGCGTCATCGCTCTCGCACCTCGGGTTTCATTCTTCACTCGATGAGCGCGACGGCCGGCTACCTGAACGTCGCCGGCTGGAAAGAGTACGCCACGACCAAGAATGGCGCACGCTTTCATGTGGGGCTCTACGACTGTGAGAGCGGCCGCATGAAGGCGATCATCGAGGCCGATCGTCTCGGTCAAATGCGGACCGGCGCCGTGACCGGAGTTGCGGCTCGTTATCTGGCGCCATGCCCGATCACGCAGCTTGGCCTCTTTGGCACCGGTTGGCAGGCCGAAGCGCAGCTCGAAGCGATCAAGGCGGTCCACCCGCTGACGCGGGCCTTCGTCTATTCGCGGGACGAGTCGCGGCGGCAATCGTTCGCCGCGCGGATGAGCGAAGAGTTGAAAATCGAGATCATCCCGGTGCACGATCCGCGCGAAGCGGTCGAAGACCTGCCGCTGGTCATCACCGCGACCAGCGCCAAAGCGCCGGTGTTTGACGGCACGCTGCTGGCCGAAGGCGCCCTGGTCTGTGCGATGGGGAGCAACTGGCTGCAGAAGGCGGAGCTCGACGTCGACGCCATTCGTCTGGCCGACAACATCGTTTGCGACTCAATCGAAGCCTGCAAACTGGAAGCCGGCGATTTCGTCGTCGCCCAGGAGAAAGGGTACTTCGACTGGGACAAACCGGTCGAACTCGGCGCGGTGCTGGCCAACCTGGCGGTCGGTCGCAACAACAAAGATAGCGTTGTGATCTTCAAATCGGTCGGCTTGGCGATTGAAGACGTCGCCTTGGCCGAAAAATTCTATCAGCGAGCCGCGGCCAATCCGGGGCTCGGCATCTCGCTACCGTTTTGACGGATTCGGATTGGCCGGATCCTGCGGCTTCTCGGTCAGCTCCAAGCTCGGCGGTTCCGGCGCCTTGTTCAGCGCCGAGACGGCGACTTCCGATACCAGATGCGATTCCCAAGCGTCGCAGCGAACTTCGACCCGATAGATCTGGCGGCCGTAATCGTTCACCGTGGCGAGAATCTCCAGATCGACATGCCCGCGCGGAGCCAGCGTCATCGGGCGGAAGGCGGCCTGACCGACGGCCAGCTTTCCTTCGGCGCCTTCGATTTTGATCGGTTCGAGCCCTTCCGAGAAAAAGACGATCGCCGCAACGTCGGGCGCCGGCTTATCGCTCAGGTTGATGATCCGCAAACCGAAGGTCGCTCCATTGCCAACCGCGATCGGCTTCGACGGCGAAAAGACTTCGACTCGCAGCGCATCGGTCGGCGCGGTCGCTTCCAGCGAGAACTCTTCTTCCGGCGCGGCCATCTCGGCCGGGACCGGCGCTTCGGCCGAAACGACCTGAGCTTCCGTCATCGGCGGCTCAGCCGCAACCGCTTCGGCCTCGACCGGGCGAACGCCGGAAACGATCAGCGTCGTTTCGGCAGCCAGCAAAGCGGCGATTTGATTCCAAGGTTCAGCCGTCGCAGCGGCGGTGCTGTCGAAGATCGTTACGTCCGCCACTTGCAGCGTCGTCTTCTCTGCGTTGGCGGTGCGTTGCAGTTGGCTGCGGCCATTTTGCAGTTCGGCCGGCAATTGGTCCAAGGCGAAACGTCGCGCGAACCCATTGGCGGTCCAGAGCGTAAGCTCATTGCGATCCGCCTTCAGACGCAGTGTCAAAGGACCGTCGATCACCTTGAGTGCGTCGCCCGGTTCCAACTGCTCGCCAACTCCCAGTTCGTTGATCGCACAGAGGAACGTGAGGGGAAGTTGATGTTCTTTCGCAATTTGTTCGAGCGTGACGCCTGACTTGACCGTTACCGGCGGCAGCGCCAAGTGCTTGTGGGGAGCGAAGACGACTTTGTCGGCGAGCGGCTCAAGCGTCGCCAGCAACTTGGTCCGCTCGTCGTCGCTGAGGTCTTCCCGCTGCAAGGCGGTGGACAGCATCCGATAGGCGAGAAAGGGTTTGCCATCGGCAAGATTTTTCTCAGCCTCCGTTAACAGTTCGACAGTTGGCAGCGACTCCCAGCTTTCGGCGGCTTGCGTCTTACTGATCGCGCCGCTGGCCGCGGCAGGCGTTTCCATCTTCGGCTCGGTCGCCATCGGCGGCGCGATATCGGCCGGACTTGGCAACGAAATCTCCGGCGCCGGGCTGGTCGACAACACGATCGTCGGCTCGAGCGACGTCTTGTTGCTTCCCAGCGTCGTAAAAGACTGCGGCGCAAACAGGGGCGCTTCGTCCAGCGACGAGTCTAGCTGCGTCTGATTCGCCCCGGCGTAGTGCGTCAAATAGATCACGTAGCCCGAGTATCCGACGCAGGCGATCAGTACCAGAACAAACAGATTTCGAACAATTGACACTGCGGCCCACTCCGTTTTGCGTCGGTAACTTCCAATGCTGTCACCTCCATTACCAAATCGGCGCAGCTCGTTCTAGAGCAATTCGCTGGAACCAGTTGCTGGCAATTGGCGATTACTTTCGCTAGACTGGGCGAACGCAGGGGCCTATCCCCCCCGATAAACGGCCTTCCGCCGACGCTATTCCATGCAACCGTTCTCTTTGGATTGAGCCCATGACAAGAGAAGCCGCAACGGGATCGTTTAAAAGAACTTACGGCGAATTCGTTCGCGATAGCAGTTCGTTCATGGCGTCGCTCATCTTCCACCTGGCCCTCGTGATCCTGCTGGCGCTGCTAACGTTCGATTCTGCGCAGGACAAAGGGGTGCGGGAAATCATCTTGGACGAAGCGGCCGAGGAACCGCTGGAACGACTATTGGAGGAAGATCTGCACGAATTGACCGAGTTGGCGACCGAGATGACGGTCGCCAGCATGCCGGAAGCGGTCGCAGGATTAGCGGGCATGGCGCCAGCGTCACTCTCGGCGCCGCAGCTGCAAACGGAACTGCTGGACGGTCCCGACGCTCCCGAAGTCGCCTACGTCGACATTCAGTTGCTGACGCAACCCACGGAAACGCTGATGCGGGAACTGCCGGTCGGCACGCAAGGCGCCTCCAACGCCGTCGTGAGCGACTACAGCGAAGCGATGGATCGAATTGCGCAGGAATTGGTCTGGATGCTCGACAAGGGTGAGGTCGTCGTCCTATGGGTGTTCGACCAATCCGAAAGTATGAAGGACGACCAGGCGAAAATTCGCGAACGAATCGGACGCGTCTACGACGAACTGGGGATTGTCGGCGCTTCGAAAGAGGAAGCGTTGACCACAGCGATCGCCAGCTA
Organism: Blastopirellula sediminis; assembly: GCF_020966755.1. NCBI lineage: Bacteria > Pseudomonadati > Planctomycetota > Planctomycetia > Pirellulales > Pirellulaceae > Blastopirellula > Blastopirellula sediminis. The sequence goes on along the minus strand of NZ_JAJKFT010000004.1, from coordinate 1,065,079 downwards.
TGGCGCAAGCTTCGAATTGCATACGCCGACTCCTACCAGCGATCGCAAAGAAATTGACGCCGCCATCGCCAGCATTCCGATCGACGCGTCCGGCAAAGAGATGACCTTGCCGGCGATCATGGAAGTCATCGGACGTCACAAACGCTATGCCCAGACGGCCAAGCGAAAGATGGCGGTGATTCTGGTTTCGGACGAAAGCGGCGATCCCGACGGCAATCAGCAGTATCTCGAAGAGACGATTGAAGCGGCGAATATCGCGAAGTGCAGCGTCTACATCCTGGGACGCGAGGCGATGTTCGGCTATCCCTACTCCCATGTTCGCTGGGAAAATCCCCGCACCGGAGAGGTTCACTGGTTACCGATCAATCGCGGTCCCGAAACCGGCTTGATCGAACAATTGCAGACCGACGGGTTCGGAAAGCGGTACGACTCGCTGACCAGCGGCTATGGTCCCTACGAACAGGTTCGCCTGGCGAAGGAAACCGGCGGCATTTTCTTTATGCTTCCCGGTGAAGAAAAAAATCTCGTCGCGCTGAAAGACTTCAAATACGACGTCGAAGCGATGGAACCGTATCGCCCCGATCTCCGCCAGCGGAGCGACCTGATGCGCGAAGCGACGAAAGACCGCTTGCAAACCATCATGACCAAGGTGATCTACGACCTGAATCCGTACAACAAGGAGGTCGCCGACATCGTTCAAATCCGTCACCGCTATTCGATCGAATTCCCTAAGCTTGTCGAGCAGGTCAAGGTCGAACTGGGGGAGATGGGTCCCTACGTGAAGTACCTCGACCGCGCGATCGCCGAGGTCGAAAAGGCGAAACCGCTGCGAGACGCCTCTCCTTCTTACCGGCAACAAGCGAATTACGATTTGCTCCTCGCCCAGTTAATCGCCTATCGCGCTCGAGCGTACGAATATGGAGCGTATGCGACCGAGTTCATGAAAAAGGCGCCGGAGCAGCCCAAGATTCCTTCTTCCAAGCATGAATTTCGCGCCTGGGAACGCCATACGACCAAGAGATTGCTCGCCGAGGAGCAGACCGCCGAGGACGTCGCCCGCTCTTCCAAACTCCTCAAGGAAATCATGCAAGAATACGCAGGAACTCCTTGGGCGGAACGTGCGAAATGGGAACTCAATCGCGGCTTCGGTTGCACCTTTTCTCCCTGGATCTTTGATGGAACTCGGTTCCCGGACGCCAAGAACGCGCCGCCGATCAAGGTGCCGAAGCTGTAGTTCCGCTTCGGCAAAGGAGGAGAGAGTCTCCCCTCCCCGGCTCATCGAATCTTCTCCTTCTCTTGCGCATTTGCCGCGGTGGCGACAAAACGCTCCGTCGCGCATTCTTGGCGGCGTGCCTCCTCCACCCGGCGGATTCAGCCGTCTCGAATTCGGCGCAGCCCATTCCAGGGCAATTCGTTAGAAACAAACCTTTGGCGAAATCCCCATTTCGCCGTAAGATATTCAATGGTGGAGCTTTATATCCCCCTAGCAATCCCCCCACGCCTACTAGCAATTCATGTCTCAGGCCACTGCACCCATCCAAATGCCGGCTGACGCGCCGGCTCCGGAGATCCCTCCCCTTGAGGATGATCATGGGGCGACGAACGATCTGTTCCGGGGGAGCAGTTCCTTTTTGGCCTCGCTGATCTTTCATATGGTGCTGGTGATCTTCCTGGCGCTGCTGACGTTCGATCCGCCGAAGGACCGCGCCGCCCACGCCGTCATCCTGGATGACGTGGTCGAAGAGCCGCTCGAACGACCGCTCGAAGATGAGCTCGATGAGCTTGAGCATCTGGCGACCGAGATGTCGATCACGAAGATGCCGAGCGCAGTATCGGGCCTGGCAGGAATGGCTCCGGCGTCGCTTTCAGCGCCGCAGCTCGAAACGAAACTGCTGGAAGACATGATCGGGCCTCAGATTTCGCAGGTCGATCTGCAACTGATCAACAAGCCTAACGACTCGCTGATGAAAGAGTTGCCGGTCGGCACGCAAGGGGTCGCCAACGTCGTCGTCGGCGACTACAACGAAGCGATGGACCGGCTCACGCAAGAATTGGTCTGGATGCTCGACAAGGGAGAAGTCGTCGCCGTTTGGCTCTTCGACCAATCGGAGAGCATGAAAGACGACCAGGCCAAAATCCGTCAGCGCATCAAACGCGTTTATGACGAACTGGGAATTGTCGGCGTCGCCAAAGACGAAGCGCTCACGACCGGCGTCGCCAGCTATGGCGGCGGCTTTGAACTGCATACTCGCACGCCGACCAGCAATCGCGAAGACATCGACGCCGCGATCGCCGAAGTTCCGGTCGATCCCAGCGGCGAAGAGATGACCTGCCAGGCGATTATCGAAGCGGTCAATCGTCATCGCCGCTACGCCCAGATCGCCAAACGCCAGATGGCGATCATTCTGGTCACCGACGAGAGCGGCAATAGCGACAATAACCAGCGTTTTCTGGAAGACGCGATTCAAGCCTGCCGCCGCGCCGATGCCCGCGTTTATGTTCTCGGCCGCGAAGCGATGTTCGGCTATCCAGAAGCGAAGGTCCGCTGGGAAGATCCGCAGAACGGCAACATTCACTTGCTGCCGATCGATCGCGGTCCCGAAACGGCCTTGATCGAACAACTGCAGACCGACGGCTTCGGGATTCGCCGCGATGCGATGCCGAGCGGTTATGGTCCGTATGAGCAAGTTCGCCTTGCCCGCGAAACCGGCGGCATCTTCTTTATGCTCCCCGGCGAAGAGAAAAACATCAACGAGCTGAACGACCATCGTTACGACGTCGCCGCGATGGAGCCCTATCGCCCTGACCTGCGGCCGCGTCGCGATCAGGCCCGCGATGCGATGCAAGATCCGCTGCAAGGGGTAATCTCGAAGGTGATCTACGACCTCAATCCATATGAGGAGTCGGTCGCCAACGTCATCGAGATCCGCCGCTTCTTCTCTCCGAATTTTGATCAGCTATCGACGCAGGTTCGGATGGAACAAGCGAAGATGCTCACCTACATCGACTACCTCGACAAGGCGATCGCCGCGACCGAGAAGGCGCAGCCGCTGCGTGATGCGTCCCCTAGCGTTCGTCAGCAGGCGAACTTCGACCTGCTGTACGCTCAGCTACTCGCCTATCGCGTCCGTGCGTACGAGTATGGCGCGTACCTGACCGAGTTCGTCAAGAATCCGCCGCCGGTCCCCAATCCGCCGACGCCGAAACATGAATTCCGCGGCTGGGCCCTCGACACGGTTAATAAGCTGTCTGCCGAATCGATCACCCAGGGGGACATCGAACATTCCCGCGAACTGCTGAAGGAAATTATCGAAGAACATCCCGGCACCCCTTGGGCTTCGCGGGCCAAGTGGGAACTGGAGCGCGGCTTCGGCATCGCGCTCGTGCCGTCGTTCTTCGATACGACCCGATTCCCCCAGCGGCGAGGCAATGGTCCCGCCCCGCCGCCGACGCCGATCCCGAAGCTCTAGCTCGCTTTCTTCTTTTTCGCTTTGAACGCGTCCAACTGCTTGCCAGTGCGGCGGTCGAACTTGTCAGGCGTGAACTCTTGCGGGACCTCATCTTCGGTCCGGCTGGCCCACTCCTGGTATTCCTTCCGCATCGTCGCGAGCGTTTTCGCGTAGGCAGGATCGTCGACCAGGTTCTTCAGCTGGTACGGATCCTTCACCACGTCGTACAGTTCTTCCTGCGGACGCGGCGTCACCAGCGGCCCACGCTGATCGGCGGTCAGCTTCCCTTCCGCTTCCAGCTGCAACATCGTCTGGAAAGTCGGGCTGTTGACCGCGTCGGCCGGGGGCGATCCGCTAAGCTGCGGCAGCGCGTTGTAGATATAGAGAAACTCCTTCGAGCGGACGCTTCGTTCGAAGGCTTGGTAGTCGTGCCAGTTGTGCTCCGAGAAAACGTAGTCGCGAGTTTCCGCTTTCGGATCCTTCAAGATCGGCGCGAACGATTTGCCTTGGAAGGTGGGCGCCATCGGCAGCCCGGCCAATTGCAGGATCGTCGGCGCGATATCGACCGAACTGACCAGGCTGTCGGTCGTGGCGCCGGCTTTCACGACGGCGGGCCACTGGACGATGAACGGCGTCTTCACGCCGCTGTCGTAGATGGTCGTCTTACTGCGCGGGAAAGGACGACCGTTGTCCGACATGAAAATCACGAACGTGTTGTCGAGAACGTTCTGCTCTTTCAGCAGGGCCAGCACTTTGCCGACGTAGTCGTCAAGCCGCGAAATTTCGTCGTAGTACATCCCCAGGTCATCCCGGACCGGAGGCTGATCGGGCAGGAACGGCGGCACGACGATCTCGTCATGGCCGTGCGGCTTTTCGATCGTTCCTTCTTTGTAAGGCCGGTGAGCGTCGAACGAAGCGAACCAAAAGAAGAACGGCTGGTCCATAGGACGTTCGCGGAGCATAGTCTCCCAGTTTTCGCAGCCGCTCGGCCCGCCCCCCATGATTCGATCAAAATTCTTTTCGGCCGGTTTGCCGAGATGCCATTTGCCGGCCGCCCCGGTGTAGTAGCCGGCCTCTTTCAGCAATCCGGCGAAGACGACCTGCTCTTCCGGCAGCGGCATATGAAGCTCCGCTGCGCCGGTCGCGTGGGGATAACGCCCGGTCATGATGCTGCAGCGACTCGGGCTGCAGGAGCTGCAAGTCAAAAATGCGGCATCGAAACGCATTCCTGCCGCCGCCATCCGATCGAGATTGGGCGTTTTCACATGGGGATGACCGTAGGGGCTAACGTCATTCCACCCCACGTCATCTCCGATAATAATGATAAAATTAGGACGCTCGGCGACTGCCAGCGAAGCGCTGGTCACACACAACGCCGCAAGGAAAAGCGACAAAAACCGGGGCATGATTCGTCCTGTTTCGGTGGGTGGCGGGATACTCGGTAACGGTGGGCGAAGGCCCCTATTCTAGTCAACCGAGACGCGCACGATCAAATTGGGACGATTTTGAGATTTTCGAAGGACCGCAATGGCGTTAATTTCTGTTCGAGACGTTTCGATCTCCTTTCACACCGCGCCCCTGTTGGATCAGGCCAATCTACAGATTGAGCCGGGCGAGCGAATCTGTCTGGTAGGTCGCAACGGAACCGGTAAATCGACGCTGCTGCGGATGCTGGCCGGCGAGCAGCCGACCGATGCGGGCGAAGTGATCGTCGGGCCCGAGGTCCGGGTCGCCACGCTGTCGCAAACCGCCACCGCCGGCGAGGACCAATCGGTTTACGACCTGGTCACCGCCGGTCTGGGGGAAATGGGGGAGACGCTCGCCGAGTACCACCACCTGACCCAGCGGATCGCCCAGGGGGCGACCGACGAAGAGATCCAGCGGCTCGATCAGCTGCAGCACAAGCTTGACATGGAAGATGGCTGGAACCAGCACCAATGGGTCGAGCAGGCGATTTCGTCGACCAAGCTGGATGGGGACGCCAATTTCGCGAAACTGTCAGTCGGCAAGAAACGCCGAGCGTTGTTCGCCCAGGCGCTCGCCAGCAAGCCGCATGTCCTGCTGCTCGACGAACCGACGAACCACCTCGACATCGAATCGATCCTCTGGCTCGAAGACTTCCTGCTGTCGTTCGACGGAACAATCGTCTTCGTCACCCACGACCGCACCTTCGCCCAGAAGCTCGCGACCCGCGTCGTCGATATCGATCGCGGCAAGCTAACCAGCTGGGCCTGCGGCTTCGACGACTACGTCGTCCGCAAAGAAGCGGCCCTGGAAGCGGAAGAAAAGCAGAACGCGCTGTTCGATAAGAAGCTGGCGATTGAAGAGGCCTGGATCCGCCAAGGGATTAAGGCTCGCCGCACTCGCAACGAAGGTCGCGTCCGGGCCCTCAAAAAGCTGCGTGAGGAATACCAAAGCCGCCGCTCGCGGGTCGGCACGGTCAAGTTCGACGTTCAGCAGGCCGAACGTTCGGGGCAGATGGTCGTGCGAGCCGAGAACATCAGCCACTCATTCGGCGACCTGGTGATCTGCCGCGATTTTTCGACCACGATCATGCGTGGCGACAAGATCGGCGTTCTGGGGCCCAACGGCGTCGGCAAGACGACGCTGCTGCGAATCTTGCTGGGCGAGTTGAAGCCTGACTCCGGCGACGTCACCGTCGGCAGCAAGGTCGAAATCGCCTACTTCGATCAGTTGCATGCCGCGCTCAACGAAGAGCAGACGCTGCGCGAGAACATCGGCGAAGAGAACGAATTCATCAATATCAACGGCAAATCGCGGCACGTGATCGGCTATTTGCAGGAGTTCCTGTTTACGCCGGAACAATCGAACCGCCCGATCAAGCATCTCTCTGGCGGAGAGCGCAATCGCTTGCTGCTCGCCCGATTGTTCGCCAAGCCGTCGAACCTGCTAATTCTCGACGAACCGACGAACGACCTCGACGCCGATACGCTTGAACTGCTGGAAGACCTGGTGGTCAATTACGCCGGGACGTTGATCGTGGTGAGCCACGATCGTAGCTTCCTCAACAATGTCGTCACGTCGACGATCGCCTTTGAAGGAAACGGAGTCGTCAAACAATACGCCGGCGGTTACGACGATTGGCTCGCCCAGCGGAAACGGGCCGAAGAGGACGCCAAAGCGGCGGCCAAGCCGGTCGCCAAAGAGCTGGACAAGAAAGAGGCCGGCCGCGTCCGCAAGCTGACCAACAAAGAGCAGCAAGAGCTGAAGACGCTGCCGGGCAAAATCGAAGCGCTCGAAGCGGAACAAGCCGAGCTGCAAGAGAAGATGGCCGATCCGACCTTCTATCAAAAGTCGCCCGAAGAGATCAAAAAGATCACGACGCGGTTAGACGCGATCGGCGACGAAGTTCTCGCCGCGATGGAGCGATGGGAAGATCTGGAAACGATCGCCGGCGGCTAGACTAACCAGTCACGGCGAAGACGATCAGCATCACGACCCAGACGGCGTCGAGAAAATGCCAGTAGTCGGCGCAGATCGAAACGCCGACGTAGTTCTCGTGATCGTAACCGTCACGGTTGGCCCGATTGGTCACCACCGCCAATGTCGTCAGACCGCCGATCACATGTAGCGCGTGAACGAGAACCAGGAAGAACATCAGGCCATACATCTTGATGTCGCCGCCGCTCGCATCATGCTCCGCTAACAGGCGGCGCAGACCGAGCGACTGAAAGACCAGGAACACCAGCGCCATTCCGCCGGCGATAAACAACCAGCGGCGAAACCAAGTCTGCTTCTCGAAACGAACCGCGCCCACCGCGCGATGCAACGAGTAGCCGACGCCGAACATGAAGACGGTACTGACCCACAAGCTGACGGGGACGCCGTTTAACGAAACTGCTCGGTCAGCCGAATCGGAAAACCGAATCAGCAAGTAACCGATCAGACTGGCCGCAAAAAAGACGGTCAGCGTCGCGATGAAGAGGAAGAATCCCAGCCGGAGTTGATAAATGTCACGGCGCATCGGCAGGACCGAGAGGGAATCTTTGATCACCGGCGGACTCCTGAAAGGGACGACTCACGCCCGCAACAAGGATTAAGCCGCCCCAAATCCAGGGCATCTGAAAAATGGGAGGACGCAGCCCGCAATCCGCGTCGCCGAAGCGCTAGTGCAAATCGGCGTTTCGCAGGCGGGCGACTAAGCCCGCAATTACGGGTTGGGATTGGCCATCGCTTCCAACTTGGCGTTGTGAAGCGCTTCGACCTGAGGCTCATATTCCTGCGTGTCTTTCAGCGTAATGATGAGAAACAGCGCGACGAAGCCCAGCGAGAAGACGAACGACAGGGTGATGAACGGCTTTTCATACCGCAAGTGCATGAAGTAGATCCCCACCAGCGACGCCTTGACGGTGGCGATTCCCAAGGCGACCCAGATGTCGATCCAGCCAAAGTCGATTTCATAAATCGCCACGGTCAGCGCCGTCAGCGCCAACAGGGCGACGAAGGTGCCGATCAACGTGCTCATCGGCATCACGTGGGCGATGCCGTGGTCGTCGTGCGAATGGTCCGTATGTTGTGCGTGATCGCTCATCGCGTCGATTTTCCGATTAGTGGATCAGGTACAAAAGCGGGAAGAGGAAAATCCAGATCAAGTCGACAAGGTGCCAATAGAGCCCCGTGAAGTCGACCGGCCCGAAGTACTCGCTGCTGAATTCGCCGCGATGGGCCCGAACGATCAGCCAAATGATCACGCCCATACCGCCGATGATATGGATCGCGTGAATCCCGGTCATCATGTAATAGATGCCGAAGAAAATATGGATGTTGTGCACCCCTTGGGCCCCGCCATGATGCGCGTCCCCTTCGGCGGCGTGCTCATGGTCATCGTGGCCGTGCTCTTCGGCATGCTCTTCATGTCCCGCTTCGGCGCCCGAGCTGGGCTCTTCGGTAGAGCCATGCTCTTCGCCATGGGCCGGAGCTTCCTTCGATTCTTCCGCTGGAGCGGCAGGCGTTTCGGTCGAAACGTACGAGCTAATTACCGCCTCGGTGACCGCCGGGTATTGCTCTTGCGCGAAGCGATTGAAGACGCCGGGGTAAAGACCGTGATTGAACTTGTCGGTGTATTCCTTTGCTTTCACGAGGAGGAACACGCCGGCCAGCAATAGCGTCAACCAGAGCAACACGACCAACAGCTTCTTCTGGCTCAGCTGAGCGGCGCGAACCGCCCAAGCCATCGTGAAGCTGCTGACGATCAGCACCACCGTATTGAAGGCGCCGAGCATCGTGTTGAGCTCTTTCGCCGCGTCAATAAAGATTTCGGGGTGCAGCGACCGGTAAACCGCGTACGCGCAAAACATCCCGCTAAAGAACAGGATTTCCGTAATCAGGAACATCCAGATCCCGAGCTTCCCCGCATCGTATTGCTGACGCGCGGATTCAAAGTGATGCGCGACATGCTCCGGGTGATCGTGCCCGTGCCCGTGGTGTTCGTGCGTCGTCTCAGCGACCGTCGTCATCGTGCTTGTTTCCATCAGTGGCTATACGTTTTCTTGCCCGAGCCGGGATCGACGACATATCCGCCTTCCCGTTCGTCGTAACGCAAATTGCTGTAATCGTAGGGATCGCCAACCGGCGGCGGAGTTTCAAAGTTGTGAAGCGGCGGCGGCGAGCTGCACATCCACTCCAGCGTATTGGCGCCCCACGGATTGGCCGGAGCCTTCTTGCCGCGATAGAGCGAATAGATCAGGACCGCGATCGCGCCGACCATGCCGATACCGAGCAGGAAGGCGCCCATCGTCGAGAGCTGGTGATAAATCTGGAACTCGTCAACGTACCGAGCGTACCGACGCGGCATCCCGCGCGAGCCCATGATGAACTGCGGGAAGAAGGTCAGGTTGAAGCCCAGGAAGACGATCAACGAGAAGAAGCGGCCGGCGTTTTCGTTGTACATGACGCCGAACATCTTCGGCCACCAGTAATACAAACCGCCGACGAACGCGACCAGCGTTCCGCCCATCATCACGTAGTGGAAGTGAGCGACGACGAAGTAGGTGTCGTGCAGCTGAACGTCGGTCGCCAAGGCGCCCAGGAAGAGCCCCGTCAGACCGCCGATCGTGAACAGGAAGATGAACGCCAAGGCGTAGCACATCGGCGTCGCCAGGCTGATCGATCCCTTATACATGGTCGAGGTCCAGTTGAAGACCTTGATCGCGGACGGAATCGACACGCTAAAGGTCAAACCGCTGAAGACCACCGCCGCCAATTGCGACTGACCGCTGACGAACATGTGGTGCCCCCAAACCAGGAAGCCCAGCAAGGCGATCGCGATCGAGCTATAGGCGATAAAGCGGTAACCGAAAATATGCTTGCGGCTGAAGACGGCGACCAGTTCGCTGATAATGCCCATCGCCGGCAGAATCATGATGTACACGGCCGGGTGCGAGTAGAACCAGAAGAAGTGCTGGAACAACACCGGGTCGCCCCCGATTTCCGGATCGAAAATGCCGATGCGAAGGGCACGTTCCGCGATCAGCAGCAGACCGGTGATGCCGAGAACCGGCGTCGCCAGCAACTGAATGATCGCCGTCGCGTAAGTCGCCCACAGGAAGAGCGGCATCTTGAACCAGGTCATCCCGTGAGGACGCATCGTATTGATCGTCACCACGAAGTTGAGCCCGGTGAAAATCGAGCTGAAGCCGAGCACGAACACGCCGAGCAGGGCCAAGATGACGCGGGTATTGGTCGTCACGCTGTAAGGCGTATAGAACGTCCAGCCGGTATCGAGACCGCCGAAGATGATCGCCGCCAGGAAGAAGATGGCGCCGATCACCCACAGGTAAAAGCTGGCCAGGTTCATTCGCGGAAACGCGACGTCCTTTTGCCCCAGCATCATCGGCAGCACAAAGTTACCCAGCGCGGCCGGAATGCTCGGGATGATGAACAAGAAGGTCATCACCGCACCGTGCAGCGTAAACATCTGGTTGTAGGCGTCTTCCGACAGGAAGAGCTTTTGCCCCGTGAACAGCTCGGCACGCAGCACCAATGCGAAGATGCCGCCGAGGAAAAACGAGGCCATAATGCCAACGAGGTACATCACCCCGATCCGCTTGTGATCGAGAGTGAACAACCACGACCCAATCCCGCTGGAAGCCAACAGGTAGTTGTCTTCCCGGTCATGGTGGCCGCCGGCATCCGCGGCTTGAAAACGATCTGGCGTGGCGCCAACGCTCATGGGAGTTCTCGTTACTTAAGGCTCTTGATGTATTCGGCGATCGCCGTGATGTCCTGGTCGCTCAGCTGTGAGCTTGAGAACACCGGCATGACCGGCTCGTATCCCGCAACGACTTTCGCCCGCGGGTTGCGAATCGACTCGCTAATGTAATTTTCATCCATTTCGACTTCGCTACCGTCCGCCATCTTATGCGCGACGCCGAAGCCTGCTTTAAACGACGGGCCCGCTTTACGACTTCCGTCGACCGAATGGCAGCTGACGCATCCCTTGCGCTTGTAAAGGATCTCGCCCACTTCAGCCATCGTGCGGCCTTCGTACAAGTTCGCCGCCTTTACAGCCCAGGCGTCGAAATCGCCGGTTTCGTACACGTAGACTTGAGCCTTCATGTTCGAGTGGTCGCGGCCGCAGTATTCAGCGCAGAACAGCCACAGCGGATCGTGATCTTCCGGGTTGATGCCGGTACCGGTCACGTTGGTCGCTTCGACCCAGATTTCGTTATAGCGGCCCGGCACGCAGTCCATCTTGGTGCGGAACGCCGGGACGAACATGTTGTGAATCACGTCTTCCGATTGCAGGATGAACCGGACCGGACGGCCCACCGGAATATGCAAGTTTTCCGATTCGGCGCCGTTCGGATACTTGAACAACCAAGCCCATTTCCGCGCCACGACGTTGATCTCGTAGGCGTCATCCGGAGGAGTGCGGATGTTCATGTAGCTGGTGAAGCCCATCACGAAGATGACGACCACCAGAAACGACGGAATCACCGACCAGGTGATTTCCAACAAGTTGTTGTGCGACGACGAATGCTGCGGCTCATGCCCCGGACGGCGATAGTACGCCAGGACGAAGTAAACCATCACGCCGATGATCAGGACGAAGAAGAAGACCGAGAGCCAGTAGATAAAATCGAACAGGCCATCGACTTCTCCTGCGAACGTCGAGTTCGACGGAGTGAAAAACATACTGCCGGCGTCCGCCAACAAAGGTAAATTGCTGAGCAAGTTCATCGTGCTTTAGCGCGTGGTGACAGAGACGTTCTCTTCGACAGGCCAGTTCGCCGCGGACGCTTCTTCCGCTCGCTTTCGCTTACGGAAATGAGAAGCCGCCCAATACGGAACGAGGTATGCCAGCAATGCGACCAACATGGCCGCTCCGCCGAGTTTCATAATATTCGCAGCCGTTGGGCCGTAAGCGCCTTTGGTGGCGTCGTAATGAAAGCAGAACAGCAAGAACCGATCCGTGGTCGTTCCGATCTTTCCTTCGCTCGCTTCCACCAACGACAACCGCAACGTTTGCGGCGGGAATTCTACACCATACATGTAACGGGAGATTCGCCCGTCGGGAGTGCACAAGGTCAGTAGCGCCGGGTGAGCGTATTGCTTTTCGTCCGGCAAATATCGAAACGGAAAGCCGATCGAATCGGCCAGCGTCTTGATGCTCTTCTCGTCGCCGACCAGAAAGTGCCAACCGTCGGCGCTCTCGGGCCGACCGTAGAGTTCGAGATATTTTTCCTTGGTCGCGTGCGCCTTCTCCGACGTTTCCGTCGGATCGATGCTGACCGAGATCACTTCGTACTCTTCCCCGGCGGTCCAAAGCACCTGATCGAGGCCAACCACCAAGGCGTTCAACTGCACGCGGCAAAGCATCGGGCAGCTGGAGTAGTTCATCGAAAGAATGACCGGCTTCGTCCCCCGGAAGAGATCTCCCAAGCGAACCGTCTCGCCGCGATCATCTTGAAAGGTGAGATCCAGCGGCAGCTTTTCGTTCGGATGCTCAACAATTTCGAGGTCGCGAATTTCGGGTGGGTCGGTCCCAGGCACAGCGGCGCGCAACTGCTGCGATGTCGCCGTAAGGGCGAGCAGCAGAAGGGCGGCGTTGGCGAACTTGGCGACCGGCGACATGGGATCCTATTTCGCTTTCGTCGAGTATTCGTTCACGACCAACTGCATCGCGCGGTCGATCGGCAGGCTCACCTTGCCCGCTTGCTTGTCGACCCAACCGTAGCTGTTCATCGTCGCCTTTTGAGCGGCAATGACGGCAGCCGACTGATCGGTCTGCGTGGTGATCACTTTTTCCGTACGCAAAGCGTTCGCAAATTGATGATAACCGGCTTGCAGCCCCATCACGATGGCGAACGTCAAAATAGCGCTGACGAAACCAACCACCGCGATGACCGGAGTGTTCAAGTCGTCGGCCTGAGCCGGCAGCGGGGCCTGGTGGGTCACATGGACTTCCGGCGCGACTTGCGTTTCGACGTGTTCAGTTTCCGACATTACGCAAAACCCCTAGCTTATTACATGTTTTCCAGCGTAAGCGATTCCGTGAGACGCGGATCACGGAAGGCCAACAACGGACGTTCGGCAGCGATCCAAGCCAAGTTCCCGATGAAGAAGCCGCCGAGACCAATCAGGCAGGCGATTTCCATCGGCCCAAAGGGGAGTTTATCCGGCGAGTATTGCGGCATGACGAGCCAGAAAATGTCGACCCAGTGCATCACCAGCAGGAAGATCGCCCAGGCGACCATTAACGCGCGATTGCGGCGCACTGCACGGCCCATCGTTCCCAGGAACGGGATAATGAACATCCCAAATAGTAACAGTAGCGAAACGTTCCGCCATGCGTCATTTTGTCGCACTAAATACCAACCGGTTTCTTCCGGAATGTTGCCGTACCAATAGAGCAGGTATTGGCTGAAGGCGATGTAACCCCAGAAGAGGGTGAAGCCCCAGATAAACTTGCTCAAGTCGTGATAACGTTCGACCGTGATCACTTCGGTCAGCTTGCCCCACGATTGCAGAACGGAGCAGCAGATCAGCGTGAACGAGAAGAACGCCACCATCGCCCCGGCGAAGAAGTAGACGCCGTACATGGTGCTGAACCACATCGGGTCGAGCGACATCGCCCAGTCGATCGAAGCGAACGTGACCGTCAAAGCGAACGCGGCGACGACCAGCGGGCTCTTGCTCTCCATCCGCAGAGTCAGGCTCGGATCCCCCGATTCGTCCTGGGCCGTCGACTTCGCAAAGAAGAAGCGGGCCGCGGCAATCCAAACGGCGAAGTACAGGACCGCGCGGATCGCGAAGAAGGTCGAATTCAGGTACGGGGCCTTCCCGGCCAACACATGGTTGGTCGCAACCAGTTCGGAGTTATTCCATTCGTACAGCGAGTGACTGCCCGACAGAACCGAGAACAAAATCGGCAGGAACAACAGCGCCATCGGCGCCAAAGTCATTGCAATGATTTCCGTGATGCGGCGGACCGAGGCGCTCCAGCCGGCTCGCGTGAGGTGTTGCAAGGCGATGAAGCCGAGCGCTCCGAGAGCGATGCTCAGGAAGAACAGATAGTTGGTCAGATAGGCGAAGAAGAAATGGCGGAGGCGATCTCCAGCCATAATCCCCATCACCAGCGCGACCAGCATCCCGGCCAAACCCGCGCCATATCCGCCGACCATCAGGACGGAGCGAATATCGCCCAGGCGAATCGTTTCGTCGTTGGAAACTTTGATCTGTTTTTGATGATGGCCCATGGTTAGTTTCCTTGACCCTTCAGCGCGTCGGCTTCGATTTGCGGAACATCCTGAATCGTCGCGTCACGCGATTTCTGCAGCGCTTTCAGGTAGAGGACGATCGCCCAGCGATCTTCCGGCGTGATCTGAGCTTCATAGCTCGGCATCTTGCGAATACCGTTGGTGATCGTGTTGAAGACTCGGCCAACCGGCTGCTTCGTAACGTTGGGGTCATGCAGGTTGGTCGGCTGAACCCAGGTCGGCTGCTGCAACTCAAAGGCGCGGAGCGAAACGAGTCCGTTCCCCTCGCCGGACACGCCGTGACAGACGGCGCAGTAAATGTTGTAGCGCTGCTGCCCGCGTTCCATCAACTTCGCGTTGATCTCGAGCGTTTCCGGGAAGGTCGTCACCCAATCGGGTTCCGGCGGCTTCTCTTCGGCGGCGGCGTCCGCAGCGGCAGGCTTGTCGCCGGCGGGCTTTTCGTCGGCCGGTTTCTCTTCCGCCGGCTTGGCTTCATCGGCAGGCTTTTCTTCCGCCGGTTTATCTTCGGCGGCGGGCTTGTCTTCGGCTGGCTTCTCTTCGTCTTGCAGCAGCGCGACGTTCGAGGTCGCTTCACCGCCGGGGACGACGCCGGTCAAGAATTCGAGCGGCTGCCATTCTCCGCGAGCAACCGAGCCCGGCACGCGGGGACGCATCGCACGGCCGTCAGCGAAGATCGGCGAAGTGGTCTGCGTCTTCTTCTTCAGTTGGTTATCCATGTCCTGAATCGGATGGATACGGGGGTGCGGCGAAGTCGTGTTACGTGCGTTCCAAACCATCATCGGCGGCACGGTCAGCGCGGCCAGCAGGACGATCACGACGTATTTCATGAACTTCGGAATCTGGTCGCAGCTCGGATCGGCTTCGATCTCATCGATCGCAACCGGCGAGAATTTCTCGAGCATTTCCCGATGCTTCTGCCCCTTGTACTTCGGGTCGGTCGCGTCGACCGTCAGGAAGAAGCGATCATTCGTCGCACGGGCGAAGTTCTTGTGGCGGAAGAGCGGATTCGAGAATACCGGCAACTTGTTCAAAGCGATCATGCCGAAGAAGGCGCCAAACGCCGACAGCAGAATCGTGAGCTCGAACGTGACCGGAATGTTGGCCGGCAAGCTGAAGGTCGGCTTGCCCGAGATCATGTACGGGTAACCCGAGAGCAGCATCCCCGGCTGTTCGGTCGCGTTCATGTAGTACTGCATCGCCAGGCCGGAGATACCGCCGGTCAGCCCCATCGCCAGCACCAACCACGGCAGCATGGTCTTGCGAATGCCGAGCGCTTCGTCGATGCCGTGCACCGGGAACGGAACGTGCGCGTCGGTCTTGGTCAGCCCTGCGTCACGCACCGCTTCGCATGCCTTCAGCAGTTGGTGCTGATCTTCAAACTCGACCAAAAGGCCGAGCGATTTAGGACTCGTCTTTTCCGTGCTCTTAGACATGGTCGGCCTGTGCAATGGGATCATGTTCGCCGTGCGGCATAACGCTCTTGACTTCCGCCATGGCTACCATCGGCAGGAACCGCAGGAACAAGAGGAACAGCGTGAAAAACAAACCGAAGCTGCCGATGAACATGCCGATGTCGACCCAAGTCGGGGTGAAGTAACCCCAGCTCGACGGCAGGAAGTCGCGAGACAGCGACGTGACCGTAATCACGAACCGCTCGAACCACATGCCGATGTTCACAAAAATGCTGGCGACAAACATGATCCAAGGAGTGGTGCGGCACTTCTTGAACCAGAAGATCTGGGGAACGACCACGTTGCAGGTGATCATCGTCCAGTAGGCCCAGTAGTAAGGCCCGAAGGCGCGATTCTGGAAGGTGAACTGCTCAGCCGCCACGCCGCTGTACCACGCCATGAAGAATTCCATCGCGTAGGCGTAACCGACCATCGAACCGGTCGCGAGCAGAATCTTGCAGATGTTTTCCAAGTGACGCGTGGTGACCAGCTCCTTCAACCCAAACCACTGGCGTGCCGGCACGATCAAGGTCAGCACCATCCCGAAACCGCTAAACACGGCGCCCGCGACGAAGTACGGCGGGAAGATCGTGGTATGCCAACCCGGCAACTGCGAAACGGCGAAGTCGAAGCTAACGATCGTATGGACGGAGAGAACCAGCGGAGCGGCGAGCGCGGCCAGCAGGATGTACGCTTTTTCGTACCGATGCCATTGGCGAGCCGACCCGGTCCAGCCGAGCGAAGCGATGCCGTAACCGATCTGGTGAACGCGCGACTTGGTGCGGTCGCGAAGGGTCGCGAGATCCGGAATCATCCCCATGTACCAGAACAAAATCGACACGGTCGCGTAGGTCGACACGGCGAACACGTCCCACAGCAGCGGGCTGCGGAAGTTTGGCCACATGTTGAGATACAAGCTTGGATACGGGAACAGCCAATAGAAGACCCAGACGCGACCGATGTGGATCGCCGGGAAGATACCGGCACAAGCGACCGCGAAGATCGTCATCGCTTCGGCGAAGCGGTTGATGCTCGTACGCCAGTTCTGACGGAAGATGCAGAGAATGGCCGAAATGAGCGTACCGGCGTGACCAATACCGACCCAGAACACGAAGTTCACGATCGGCCAGCCCCAGTAGACCGGGACGTTATTGCCCCAGACCCCGACGCCGGTCATCACCAGGTAACCGATCAGCGCGAACAGCATGCCGAGTGCGGCTACCGAGACGCAAAAACCGATGTACCACGCCAGCGGCGGTTTCTCTTGTTCCGGTACGCCGGCGACGATCTCCGTGATGGAGCCGAACTTGAGCCCGCCCGTGACAAGCGGCGCGCGCTTGCCTGGGGTTTCCAGCGTAATGTCGGCGACTTCTTCTACTGTGGCCATGTTTCTTCGCGTGGACTACAGGGTTTCGCGTGTGATGGATTCGCTATTTCTCAGCGCCGGCTTCGGTCGCGTGCTCTTCTTTTTTCTCATGGTCGTGATCATGGTCATGATCGTGCCCATGTTCGCCATCCGACTCGACATGTCCTTCGTGGCCGGGGATGTGTTCGTCTTCGACGAACGGTTCGGCCAACCACGGATGCGGGTTCAGAATGCGAGCCAGGTACTTCGTACGCGGCTTGATGTTCAACTCGGCGAGCATCGCGTAAGCACGCGGGTTCGCATGGTTCTTGGCGGCGAGGTTTTCCGGATTGTTCAAGTCGCCAAATTGAATGGCGCCGGTCGAACAAGCCTCTTGGCAGGCCACTTTGATCTCGTTGGCGCCGATCGCACGGCGATCGCGACGAGCGTCGATCTTGGTGTTCTGGATTCGCTGCACGCAGTAGGTGCACTTTTCCATCACGCCGCGATTACGAACGGTAACTTCCGGATTGAAGACCAACTCGGCCAACTGGCGATTCGACGCTTCAAAGCGGTAATCGGTGGCGCGGTAGTCGAGGAAGTTGAAGCGACGAACCTTGTACGGGCAGTTGTTGCCGCAGTACCGGGTACCGATACAGCGGTTGTAAACCATGTCGTTCAAGCCTTCGCTGCTGTGAATCGTCGCCGCGACCGGGCAGACCTGTTCGCACGGGGCGTTTTCGCAGTGATGGCAAGTCACCGGTTGGGTGACCGCAACCGGGTCTTCGACGTCGCCGGCGAAGTAGCGATCGATGCGGAGCCAGTGCATTTCGCGTCCCTTCGCGACTTGCTCCTTACCGACGATCGGCACGTTATTTTCCGCCTGACAAGCGACGACGCACGCGTTGCAGCCAAGGCACTTCGTCAGGTCGATCGACATCCCCCACGCATGCCCTTCGTAGGACGCTTCGGTCCACAGCGATTCGAGCGGCGGGTGATGGACGACGTGCTGAGCGAAGTCCGGGTGATGCTTGAATTGCTCCAGCGTCCCTTCGCGAACGAGGGTCGGGATGCGGCGAGCGATTTCCTTCAAGCCAAGTTCGTCGATGGCATGATGGTCTTGCGTGGTCGCCAGCAGATAGGATCTGCCGGTCGACGCAACCTTGACGCCGGTCACGACGCTCATCGCGTCCGACTTACGCAGCTTGCCGGCGTCGACCCCGACCGGGTCAATGCCGGAAGCGACTTCGCCGCCGACCTTGCCGGCGTGCGTACGTCCGTAGCCAAGCGCGAGCGAGACCGTTCCCAAAGCCAGGCCCGGCATCAGGTAAACCGGCGCGTTAATGGACTCCCCACCAGAAGTCACCGTCGCCAAAATACCTTGCCGCAGACCTAGCAATCCGGCCGTCGTCGGATTGACCAACAGTGCGTTGTCCCAAGTCAGCTTCGTCAGCGTGTCGGGCAGTTCCTGCAACCAAACGTTGTTGGCGAAGCGGCCGTCGTAGGTCGACGTCCCCGGCGTAAACACCAGTTCCACTTCGTCTTTCGCAGGAGCCGTCTTCCAGGCTTCCGTGTCGGCGGTCAGCGCGGCGATGTCGCCGGCCAGCTGAACGCTTTGCGTCTTGCCAGCGGTTCCGCTCGCAAAACCATCATGCACAATCTTCTTCCAGGCCGATTCGGTCGCGTAACCGATGCGATCCTTGGCGACGCGGCGAACGATCTCTCGTCCTTCGCGTTCGTCCGAACCAGCCAATAGCGCGACGAATTCGGCCTTCGACAGACCGCCGAAGATCGATTCGATCAACGGCTGCGCGACGCAGTAACTTCCGTCGGCGGCGATAAAGTCGCCCCATGACTCCAGGCCGTGCGCTTCGGGCAGAACCCAAGTGGCGCCTTCGGAAGTCTCGTTGTCGTAGTAGCCGAAGAACAAGCGGCGAGCCGCCCCCTTCTGGGCTTCAGCGAAAGCGACGTCGGCCGGAGCGTCGTAGCAAGCGTTGCCGCCGATGACGACCAGCGTGTCGACCGCGCCGCCGGTCAGCTGAGCGGTCAGTTCCGCCAACGTTCCGACGTCGCCCGAGCTGGGCAAACCGGCGTCGATCAGTTCGACCGTTTCGCCGATGGCGCCGATCTGTTGGTTCAGCTTCCAGACGGCGGCCTGAACTTCGACCGGCTGACGAGGACCGACGGCGATGACCGCCTTGCCTTGATGTTTCTTCAGGTCGTCGACCAGCGCGGCGATGAACTTCTCTTGGCGACTGGCGTCTTCGCCCGGCTCGGCGATTTCGCCGCCGGCCATTTTCGCTTCCAAGTCAGCCACGAAGCTGGCGATCCGCGAAGCCGGCACGGCCACGCGATGATCGGCCGCCAGACCGCAGGTGGTGAACTGGCTTTCGACCACGTACAGGCGATTCATTTCGCCTTCTTCCGGAGCCCGACGCTGCGCGAAGTCGCGCGAGTTGCGTTGTCCGGTCGGATGATCGCCGAAGAAGTCTTCGTCGATGACCAGGATCACGTCCGCTTTGTCGAGGTGATACTTCGGAGTGACCGCTTTACCGAACGCCTTCTGAACGCCGGCCGTTTCGGTTTCGCGGGTGATCGAATCGTATTGGTAAACCTTCGCTTGCGGGAAGCGCTGACGCAGCTTGCCGAGCGAGTCGTGGTAGCTGGGCGAAGCCGACTTCTGCGTCAGAACGGCCAACTTGCCGCCGGCGCCCAGTTCTGAGGCGATCTTCTTCCAAGCGCCTTCGAAGTCATCCCACTTACGATCGTCAAACGTTTCTTCGCCGGTCGTTTCAGCGAGACCGCGAAGACGATCGGGATCGTAGACTTCCAGCACCGTCGCCTGCATGTACTGGTTCGAACCATGACCTTCCGGATGCTCGGCGTTGCCGTCGACTTTGATCGGGCGGCCGTCGTAGCTGGTCACGACGATCGGGCGAACTTCGCCGGCGATTTCAATCGTGCTGGCGAACTTCTCGGTGTTGCCGGGAACGCGATTCTCGGGACGCACGGCGAACGGAGCGACCGTTTCTTCCGGGTAACGCCAACCGATGATCGTCTCTTCCGGATAACGGCAACCGGCGACGCCGACGCCCAACGAGAGCGAAGCTCCCATCAGCTGCATCCAGCGACGACGCGACATGCCTTCCGGAAATTCGGAAGCGGCGACAGGGAATTCACGATGCAGGAACTGCTCGAACTCAGGCGTGTTTTCGAGCTGCTCGAGGCTTCGCCAATATTTTTTTTGCGAGTCGGACTTCATCGATGGCACGTCGAACAATTCGTGGAAGGTTGGATGCCGTTTTCTTTACGAATTTCGGCGCCCAACAGCGCCGCGGCGTTCGGATCCTTATCAACGCCCGGAGCGGTCCAGGCGAGATTCGTCACTTCGTCCAGCGGACGAACATGAGCGTCAGGGTTGCGATGGCAATCCAAGCAGAAGGCCATCGAGAGCGGTTTCACCTGGGTGACGACATCCATGGTGTCGACACGGCCATGGCAGCTAACGCAAGAGACGCCACGCGTAACGTGAGCGCTGTGATCGAAGTAAACGAAGTCGGGCAGGTCATGCACGCGCTGCCAGTCGACCGAGTCGCCGGTCGCAATGCTTTCGTGCACCGGCTCCAGCAGCGGGCTGCTCGTCAGCACGGCGGCGAACTTCGCACTGCCGTCGGCGGCGGCCGGGCTATGGCAGTTGCCGCAAGTCGCGGTCGGCGGAACCGCCGCTTGGGCCGCTTTATCCACGGTGTTGTGGCAGTAGCGGCAGTCCATCTTCAAGCGGCCGGCATGCAGCCGATGGCTGAACGGAACCGGCTGAATCGGGGCATGCCCGACGCTAATCGTTTCCGGAGCAACCGCAAAGACGAAAACTACGCCGCTGTAGATGGCGAGCGCAACAAAACCGGCGCCGGCTAGCGGCACAAAACGGTTTACCCAACGGGGAAATAAGAAACGGTCCATGACTGCGTTTCGTCCTAGGGGACGGCTGGTCTTTTTTTGAGCACGCAAACTGACAAGTCTCTCCGGCGAGACCTTCCAGCGCCAAGCCCACAACCACCTATTGGGCAAAAAATTACCACAGAAGGTTGCTTGGCTTTGCTCTTCGGCGGCTAATATAACCGCCCCGGAAAGACTTGGATGGTAGCTAAATCATCCGCCGAGCGCTATGCGTCAAAGAGTCACACTACTGTGAGGGGTGCTGTCCCAGCCGCCCTAAATTCGCGCCGCGCTATGGCGCGAGCTTCTTTAATTTGCGCTGCAAAGTGCGTCGTGGAATGCCCAAAAGCCGCGCCGCTTCGGAAAGATTACCGCCGCAATCATCCAAAACCCGATGGATATGCTCCCATTCCGCTTCGGCCAGCGATTGCGGCTGATATTCGATCGGAGTTGTAGCGGTGCTCTCCGCCGCCTTCTCGTCGAACGCCGCCAATATCTCATCCGCGTCGGCAGGCTTCGTCACGTAGTTGACTGCGCCCAACCGTATCGCGTCGACCGCATTCGAGATGCTCCCGTAGCCGGTCAACAAGACCGCCTTCGTGTGAGGAGAGACCTCTCGCAGATCGCGCAGCAAATCCAAGCCCGACTTCCCCGGCATCTTTAGATCCAGGACCGCGCGTTCGGGCTTCGCTTCGCTCGCCTGGGCGATCGCCTCGTCGTAATTCGCCGCTGCATACACGTCATAGCCGCGCGCCGAGAAGGCCCGCGTCAGGCGGTTTCGCAGAGTGTCGTCGTCATCGACAAGCAGTAGCGTAGGGCGACTCATGTTGGTCCCAAAAGCGAAGTGAACAGCGATCTCTAATATAAAAAGACCGCTCCAAAATTGCCATTCGATCCCCGCTATTTTCCCCTTACACCCCCAGCGGAGGTCGCATCCCACGGATCGGGTTTGCGGAGCAATTGCACAACGACCGTCGTCCCGTCATTCGAGCTCGACTCGATTCGGAGGGTCCCGTCGATCCGCTCGATCACGTTCTTGGCCAGGAAAATTCCGAGCCCGGTCCCGGCGCCGGGATCCTTGGTCGTGAAGAACGGTTCGCCGATGCGGGCCAAGACTTCCGGCGGCATCCCTGGCCCTTCATCTCGAATCGTCATCACCAGGTGCTTCGAGGTCCGCTCGAGCAGCACCACTACTTCGCGTCCTTCCGGCGAAGCGTCGAACGCATTCTTGATCAACCCGCGTAGCGCCTGAGCCAGCACCAGTCGCGGCGAACGAATTACCGCGTCGTCCGAGCGATCGATGATGCGAAGCCGATCGATCAAGCGGGCGTCGAGCAGGCTCCGGATCTCTTCGACCAATTGCGACGAAGTGACGTCGGCCAACGTTTCGCCGGTCGCCTGGCCGGCGTCGGTCGACATCTGATCGAGAATGTGCCGACAGCGATCTAGCTCGGTCCGAATCAGCGAAATGTCCGACTTCAGGTCGTCGGAAACCGGCATTTCGGCCAATTCCCGCTGCACCTCTTTGGCGACCACGGCGATGGTCGCCAGCGGCGTCGAAAGTTCATGAGCCGCTCCGGCGGCGAGCGTACCGAGCGCCTCCAGTTTTTCGCTACGAGCTCGCTGCATCTCGGCGCGACGCAAAACGGCGTCGCGGCGGCGAACTTCGTCGGTCAGACGAGTCGTGAAGTAGACGATCACGAAAATACAGGTCACAAACGCAACGTACATGCCGGTCTGGGCCATCGGAATCAGACCCAGCTCGCGCAGGGTTTGCATCCGCTCTGGCTGCGTCAAAACCGGGACGTCGACATGGTCGTAAAAGAGCAGCGCGATCGCCACCGCGGTAATCGCGGCCAATCCCCAGACGCTGCGACCTGGGAGAACGATCGCCGCCAGCGTAAGATTCACCATGTAGAAAATGCAAAACGGGTTCGTCATGCCGCCGGTGAAGTAAAGCAGCGCGGTCAGCGAACACAAGTCGAGCAACATGACCCCCAGCAAGACCTTTTCCGACAAACGCCCACTTTCGGGCGAGCTACGTATTCGTCGATAAAAGAGGGTCAACAGGATGTTGCTGCCGGCGGTGATCGCGATCGCGGTCAATAGCACGCCCCAGCGAATCGAAACGTGCAGCAGGAAACCGACCACCAAAATGGTGCCCAGCTGCCCAAACACGGCGACCCACCGCAACTTGATCAACCATGCGGCGTTGATCGACATCCGATCGCCTGTGGAAACAGGCGTGACCGGCGGAACAGTGTTCGGTGACATGCGCTGACTAGACCAAAAGTGAAACAATGACAGACGAAGTCGCTCAATCGAGACCCGATTCGCCCCGGCTGACCAGCCGCGGCTTGACCCTGCTGCTCGTCGGACTGGCGACCCTCCCGATTGTGATTGTCGGCATTTTATACGTCACGCTGCCGGCCACTTCGAGCAAACCGCTGGCAGTCGACGTGAAAATCGACCGTGACGCCAATCCCCCGGCGCTGGTGATCCATAACCAGGATGATTGCGACTGGTCGAATCTGAGCGTCTCGATCAACGGGGCATTCTACCACTACTACAAACATGCCCTTCCGCAGGGGAAGGAGCTTTCGCTGCCGGTCACGGCGTTTCTCCGTCGCAGCGGATTGCCGTTTGACCCGGCTGCAGTCGAAATCAACGACGTAAACGTGGCCGCTCGCCGAGTTAGCGGTCACCGAGCGACGCGTGATATCTCGTTCGAGCAGGGACAAGATCCGTAGAATCGCAAGAACCGGCCCCAAAAGGCCAAGTTACAGCGGCTTTCCGCCCCTCTTTTTTCGTCGAAAAGTGCGGCTGGGCTAGAGGTTTAGCCTGATCCGTGCGAAAATGGAGGTTTGCCCCTTTGCTTTCCACCGTGTCCAGTTAATCGCGCCGTGAAAAATAGCCCACTCGCCATGCACCAGACCGACAACGTCAACGTCCGTAGCATTGAAAAGCTCGTTTCGCCGCGAGAAATCAAGCAAGAGATCCCGGTGACCGAGGAGACGCAGGACTTCATCTTCGAATCCCGCGAGCAAATCAAGCGCATCCTCTCAGGCGAAGATGATCGGATGCTGGCGGTCGTCGGCCCTTGCTCGATCCACGATCCGAAGATGGCGATCGATTACGCGCGACGCCTGAAGGAAGTGGCCGAAGAAGTCAAAGATCGCATCTTCATCGTGATGCGGGTCTACTTCGAAAAGCCGCGGACCACCGTCGGTTGGAAGGGGTTGATCAACGACCCGCACCTCAATGACACCTTCGACGTCGGCTCCGGCTTCCGCATCGCGCGAAAGTTGCTGGTCGACATCGCCGAAATCGGCCTCCCCGCCGCGAGCGAAGCGCTCGAGCCGATCACGCCGCAATATATCGCCGACCTGATCTCGCTCGCGTCGATCGGCGCTCGCACCACCGAATCGCCGACCCACCGTCAGATGGCGAGCGGCCTATCGATGCCGGTCGGCTATAAGAACGGAACCGACGGCTCGCTGCAAATCGCCCTCGACGCGATGACCTCGTCCGGCAGTCCGCACAGTTTCCTCGGTATCGACGCCGAAGGAGCGACTTGCGTCGTGCACTCGAACGGCAATCCGTGGGGTCACCTGATCCTCCGCGGCGGTCGTAGCGGCCCGAACTACTCGCGCGAAGATATCAAAGACGCGATCGCCCAGCTCGAAAAGGCGAACCTGCAATCGAACCTGCTGGTCGACTGCAGCCACGCGAACAGCAACAAAGATCACACGCAACAAAAGAACGTCTGGCGCGACGTGCTGGCCCAGCGGATCGAAGGTAACCGCTCAATCATCGGCATGATGCTCGAAAGCAATATCGCCCCAGGCAACCAGAAGCTCGGCAGCGAACCGTCAGCGTTGACCTACGGCGTTTCGATTACGGACGCCTGCATCGGCTGGGACGAAACCGCCGACCTGTTGCGTGAAGCCCACGCCAAACTTTCGGAAGCCGCCGTCGGCGCGACGTAACCAACCATGTTCCGGCCGCTCGCTCGTCGTGACGAACTCCTCTCGCAAGAGGTTCTCTTTCGAGTCAGCGGCGAAGAATGGGTCGGGCTCTATCAACTGGGCGGGCAAGTCTTCGCGATCGACGCCCGCTGTCCGCACGCCGGCGCGCTACTGACGCGCGGCGAAGTCTGCGAAGGGATCCTTACCTGCCCGATCCATCATTGGCGATTCCGGATCTGCGACGGCAAGTATCTCGACGAAGATTCGCCACGATACAACTTGCGGATGTTCCCAGTCCGCATCGTCGACGGGCAGATCGAAGTCGACCTGCCGGACGTCTAGAACCGTGGCACGCAGTTTCAACTACGAAGCCGAAGCAATCGCCGCGATCACCACGTCGTGCAAGCGTCCATTCGTCGCTACCACGCCGCGGTTGTTCTTCAGCGTCGAACCAAGTGAGAAGTCGAGCGGCTTGCCGTCGATGTCGGTCACCTTCCCGCCCGCTTCGTTGATCACCAGGAAACCAGCGGCGTGGTCCCAGATCTTTTCTTCGTAGCCGGCGATGGTCGGCAGCCGCAGATAGATGTCGGCGTCGCCGCGTGCGACCGCCGCGTATTTGGCCTGGCTATCCATCCGCACGCTAGGACGCGCGATCTCCAGCGTCTTGGCGATTTGCGCCGACTGGTCGTGGTCGCTATGGCCTGATTCGACCGACTCGCAGAGAGCCGCTTCGGCCGAATTGACGGTCGGCGTAACGGCGATCGCTTTGTCGCCATCGGCGGTTCGATGAAAAGCTCCCTGCCCGCGAACCGCCCAGAAGATCGCTCCATCATCATCGAGAGCCGGGCAAGCGAGCGCCGCAACTTCGACCTGACCGTCAATCAGCAGAGCCAGCGCCACGGCGTACTGTCCGCCGCGCAAAAAGCCTTTCGTCCCGTCGATCGGATCGAGCGTCCAAACCCGCGGCGCGGCGTCGCGCGAGACGCCGGCGTCGATCCAGGCCAAGGTCTGCGCCTCGTCGGCGCCCGGCAAGACCTTTTGCACTTCGGCAACGACGCGACCCAGCAGCGGAGCTTGATCCGCGGCACGCAGCGCATCGGCGTTCTCTTCGGCGATAATCAAATCGTCGGGGAAGGCCTCGCGGATTGCGCGACAAACGATCGCCTGACTCCCAAAATCGGCGACCGTGACCGGACTTTTATCCGATTTGGCCAGCGCGGCGAAATCGTCGCCATGGCGAACGTTTTGACACAAAACGGCAGCCGACGTCACGGCCTGCAGGGCGATCTCGACTTCTTGCTGGTAAGCAGACATAAGTTTCGCTTTGATTCTTGGGGTCAGGTCGCATGGCGCCCATGGTTGCCAGAAACCACAACGCCCACTAGTGTTTCAACATGCGGCCCACACGCGGTGGGAAATGACGAATGACGAAACCAGAATGTCGAATGGGAAAAGACTTCGTCATTCGAGCTTCGACATTCGTCATTCACTTGCGTCCCCATTCCCTCGCATGCGCTGCGGGCTAGTGTGGGGCTCGCAAGAGAAACCAGAATACGCCAAGTTCACCGGCTCCCCAAGGGGCGAGTCGCCGGAAGGAGAAGACCCGATGCAGACCATCCAGGCAAAATGTGCGTTCGACGGCAAGGCGATTTTGGCCGAAGGGCCCGTCTGGGACGCCGATTTAGGCAAGTTGTGGTGGGTCGACATCGAACGCTATCTCATCAACCGCTGGGATCCGGTCAGCGAAAAAAATGAATCATGGTCGGTCGGCTGCCAGGTCGGGTTCGCCATTCCAACCACCTCCGGTGATGTGATCGCGGGGACGCGCAAGGGAATCGTGCGCTTGAACGTCGAGAGCGGCGTGGTCACGCCGGTCGTCGATCCGGAAAGCGATATTCCGACGACGCGTTTCAACGACGGCAAATGCGATCCCCGTGGGCGCCTCTTCGGCGGCACCATTTCCGACAAGCGGATCGAAGAGTCGAGTCTCTACCTCTTCGACGAATCGCTGCAGCCGCAACGTGTGGTCGAGAAGGTCGTCAACTCGAACGGGCTCGCCTGGTCGATGGACGAGAAGACCTTCTACTACATCGACACCGCCACGCGCAAGATCGACGCCTTCGATTACGACGTCGCCACTGCCGCGCTCAGCAATCGCCGGAAAGCGTTCGACCTGCCGCACGACATGGGAAAACCGGACGGCATGACGATCGACAGCGAAGGGATGCTCTGGGTCGCCCAGTGGAGCGGCGGCGGCGTGAGCCGCTGGAATCCGAATAGCGGCGAGCTGCTCGCGAAGGTGGAGCTCCCCTGCTCTAACGTCACCTCTTGCTGCTTCGGCGGAGAGAATCTGGATCGGTTGTACATCACCTGCGCGCGACAAGGATTGACGCCGGAACAAGTCGCCGAACAACCGCTCGCCGGCGGAATCTTCGTCGCCGACGTCGGCGTTACCGGCAAGGCCGGCGTGAAGTTCGCCTATTAGACGAGCGATTCGCATCGTGTGCCACTGCTGGCTTGTCCAGCAGTGCGCAGCGAGCACCAGGTTCCCACTGCTGGACAAGCCAGCAGTGCCACCCAAGCGTACCTACTCTACCGCCGCCGATTTGACCGTTTCTTCGATCTTCGTCTTTTGTTCGGTCGGCGCTTCGGTCTGATCGGCTGATTCAATCAATTGGCGGATTCGTTCGCTCGGCACGACGATCGACAGGCCCAGTCGCTGCCGGATCAAACCTTCGCCGTAGACCAGCTTGTAACGTTCATCGAGAAAATGCTGTGCGCGGGTCAGGCCGATCACTTTGATGTCGCCGGCCTCCGTTTCAAGATAAACGAGTCCGCCGCTGTCTCCTTCGAACGTGTTGAAGTCGACCAAGAACATTGGCTCCTTTTCTCGCGTGACCGAAGCGATGCAGCCGAGTCGCACCATCGGGTAGCCCGCCTTGCTGGGGTTGAATTGCGACGCGTGAGGAAAACCGACGCAGCGAACCATCTGGCCTGCTTCGATCGGCAGCGATTCCCAATCCGAGGCCGGCGAAAGCCACGCAAACGGAATCGAGTCGACCGCCGGATCAATGTCGTCAGGCAGTCGCATCACGGCGACGTCGAGGTCCCCCGCTTCGGTCCACAGGTTTTTCTCGCCAGAGCGAATCGCCACTTCCAGCGGAGCCCGTTCCCACAGATCTTTCTCCGCGTCGAACTTCCGCAGGGTCAGCGTCGCTTTCTCTCCTTGCATCGCGGTCAGCACGTGCGTCGCGGTGACCAGCCAATACTCGGTCTTTTCGGCATGCTTCGGATCGACTCGCTTAACGACCCAGCCGGTCGCGTTCGATCCCGTTCCCCCAAACCGATAAACGGCGGAAGCGACGAGCGTTTTATCTCCCGGTTTGGCCAGCAAGGGAGCGGCGAAACTCGCGAAGCAAACCAGGGCCGAAAAAACCAACAGCGGCGAACGGAGCACGGGACAACCTCAAGAGAAAGCAGTTAGGGAGACCAGCTTCCAACTTAGTCCAAAACCGTCCGACGCGTAGGCGTCAGGAAAAGATGGGTCGAATTGCGCCGATTCTAAGACGAAAACCATCTTGAAATATATACGCACGTACACTACCCTGGCGGTAATTCGATCTTCAGGGAAGTGACCATGGACGTAATCGGGCGCGGCGCCGACTTTAATCCGACCAACCGTTTTGAACGTTTGGCGACGGTCGACGATTGGGAGCATCTCGACGAAGCCGAGATCGACGACGCGCCCCGAAAAGTAGCGACGGAGCTGTATGACGATCAGTCGCAATCGATCGTTACCGAGAACAACAGCCCCGACCTTTCGTTTCGCTTCAGCTTGAATCCGTATCGGGGCTGCGTGCATGGTTGCTCATATTGCTACGCGCGGCCCTATCACGAGTTTCTCGGCTTCAGCGCCGGGCTCGACTTCGAGACCAAGATCATGGTCAAGCGCGACGCGGCGGCGCTGTTTCGCAAATTCCTCGCGCAGCCGAGTTGGAAGTGCCAACTGATCGTCATGTCGGGCGTCACCGATTGTTACCAGCCGATCGAACGTCAGTTCGGCGTGACGCGGGCCTGTCTGCAAGTTGCGGCCGCAGCGAATCAGCCGCTTGGCATGATCACCAAGAACGCGCTGGTGACGCGTGATCTCGATATCCTCGCCGACATGGCGACCCGTAACCTGGTGCAGGTCAACATCAGCGTCACGTCGCTCGATCAGACGTTGACGCGAAAGATGGAACCGCGGACCAGCAGTCCCGCCGCGCGACTTCGCGCGATCCGCGAACTGACCGACGCCGGCGTTCCGGTCCATGTGATGACGGCGCCGATCATCCCCGGGCTGAACGACAGCGAGATTCCCAAGATCTTGGAAGCGGCGGCCGAAGCGGGCGCCAGCGGCGCAAGTTACACCATCCTGCGTTTGCCGCACGGCGTGCAGGAGATCTTCCTCCATTGGCTCGAGCAGCAAATGCCCGAAGCGAAAGAGCGGGTCGAGTCGCGACTGCGGGCGGTCCGCGGGGGCGAGCTGAACGACAGCCAGTTCGGTACGCGGATGCGCGGCGAAGGGCTGATCGCCCAGCAGATTGACCAGACGTTTCGGGTTTTCCGGAAGCGTCACCAGCTCGACCGCAGCGAATTTCGCTTCGATACGACCCAATTTCGCCGCCCGGATCCCAATGGACGGCAGAAAAGCTTGTTCTAGCGGCAAGTTGCGAGTCGGGCAGGTTCGGTACATAATGCGACCTTCCGCCCTCCCCCACCCATGTCTACCCGCCCCGTGAATCAGGAGAATTCTGAATGCGTAAGATGATTATCCCGGCGCTGCTGACCACGCTGACGCTGAGCTTTGCTGGCGTCCTATCGGCCGCAGAAGGTTGGACTGAACCGTTTAACGGTAAAGATCTGACCGGCTGGACTCAAAAGAACGGCACCGCGACCTACGTCGTCGAAGAAGGCGGAGTCATCCGCGGCAAGACGAACGAAGGAAGCCCGAACTCGTTCCTCTGCACCGACAAGGATTACGGCGACTTCGAAATCGAATTTGACGTCAAGTGCGACGATGGCCTGAACTCGGGCGTGCAGATTCGTTCGCAGACCGCCGCCGCCAAGGGTGACGAAAAGTTCGGTCGCGTGAACGGCCCGCAAGTCGAAATCGAAAAGAGCACCGGCGAAGCCGGCTACGTCTACGGCGAAGCGACCGGCCGCGGTTGGTTGACCCCGGAAAGCCGCCTGAAGCCGCACGACCATTTCAAGAATGGCGAGTGGAACCACTATCGCGTCATCGCGAAGGGCCCGCGTATTCAGACCTTCATCAACGGCGAACCGATTGAAGACCTGACCGACGAAGAAATCTACAAGACTCACCCGACCGGCTTCATCGGTTTGCAGGTCCACGGCATCGGCAAAGGCCAAGGCCCGTTTGAAGTTCGTTGGAAGAACATCAAGATTAAGTCGCTGTAAGCTTACGCAGCTTTAGCTCGAATCGACAAAAGGGACGCCCCCAACAGGGCGTCCCTTTTCTGTTGCGCTGACGCCAACTCGCCAATTGAATTGGTAAAAAGGGTTGCGGCCCACCGCAATCCTGCCGCTGCCGGAGGCAAACCCTCCCACCGCTCAACTTCACCCAAGCTACATACTCTCATCATCAATTCTTCACATTTGCGGCCAAGGATATTCGCGTCGAAATGTCAGGAGGAATTCAAGAGTTTTTAAGGACATACAACGTCTCCTACGAGAACCGTAACCTGAACTCTGTCGGCCACCGCATCCCTGCGATGGGACCAATTGGACAACGCTCCTGGGACACCCAATCGCCGCCCCATAACCAAACTTGGGGCCATCTAGAACTGCGGCCGGTTCCTTCTCCCTGACCTAAGATTTCCGATTCCCCCATCCGTTGTTTCTGCAAAGTTCCCGATTATGAAATTCGGTTTTGGTTCGCTCTGGCCGCTGTCGATCAGCCTGGCGTGTCTCCTCTTCCCGGTTGTGACCTCCGGCGCGGAATTCCCCGGAGTTCCCGTCATCGAGTTCATTGGAGAAGCGCAGATCTCGGGAACCGCGACCGATTTATCGGGCCATGCCGAGTCGCTCGAAAATGGGGAGCCGCAGAATCGCTTTGGCGGGATCTCGGCTCTGGAGTATACCGGCGTCGGCAACCGCTACATCGCCCTGCCTGATCGTGGTCCGGATGACGGCGCGACCGATTATCGGTGCCGCTACCAAGTTGTCGAAATTGTCGTCCGTCCGGGAACGACCGTCCCCGTGAAGGTCGAACTGAAAGAGACCCACATGCTGTGCGACGGGAAGGGTCGCCCCTTCGTGGGCGCGTCGACGGCGATCGAATGCACCGAAAAATGCGCTGGCCGTTTTGACCCGGAAGGGATCCGCGTCCTGGCCAATGGACGGAAGTATCTCGCCGACGAATATGGTCCGCTGGTCATCGAGCTTGACGCCGATGATCACGAAACGCGCCGCTTCACGATGCCGTCGCATCTTTGCGTGTCGCGTCCGTCCGCGTCCCCGCAAGAGGAAAACGAAGGGAACTCCAGCGGCCGAGTCTTCAATCGCGGCATGGAAGGACTCGCGATCTCGCAAGATCGTCAAAAGCTGTACGGCATCATGCAAAGCAGCCTGCTGCAGGATGGAGTTCGCACTCCCAGCGGTAAGATCATGGGACGTTACAGCCGCTTGATCGAAATCGACGTCGCTTCGGGCGCGATTCGCGAATTCGCCTACCCGATGGAGGATCCCAGCTACGGCATCAGCGAAATCCTGGAGTGCGGGCCGGGGCAGTTTCTCGTGCTCGAGCGAGACGGAAAACAGGGTGAAGAAGCCAAGTATCGTCACTTGAACTGGATTGACCTGAGCGGTGCGACCGACATCGCCCAGATCGACGCTTTGCCGGCAGATGCGTTGCCGGCCGAAATCAAGCCGGTTCGGAAACGAACCTATCTCGATTTCAACTCGCCTGAGTTTAAGCTCGCTGGTCCGAATATGCCCGAAAAGATCGAAGGAATCACCTACGGACCGAAGTTGCCGGACGGACGACAAACGATCGTCTGCGCCATCGACAACGACTTTGAAGGAAACGCCCCGTCGAAATTCTGGGTCTTCGCCATCAACACCGCGCAGTTCGCCGCTCGGTAGCCGGCGTCATCAGCACCGCTGACCAACGAAGCCGCTTCGTAAGGTAAAATATCGGCGCGTCCGCCGCGTCAAACCCTAGATCGAAGTCGATCACTCGAGGGACGCCTGAACCGGGCGTCCCTCTTTTTTTTGCCCTGCATTGGCTACTTCCGTGATGCGACTTCGCGACAAAGATTATCTGCGCACGACTGACGGCTTAGTTTTTAACGTCCTCGGTTATGACCATGCCGATGACGGGGCGACCTGCGGACTGAAATATGTCGACGGCGTCAAATGGCTCGACAGCTACCAACGAGCGAGCGAATATCTTCGTGAGAATTACCCGCACTACGTCGACGAGCTGATTCGCGTTCCCTTCGCATACGTCGCCGAAATCTACCGTAGCGAAGACCGTCTTCCCCAATTGCGAAGTTCGCAGCCAAGCGGGCTCCTGCAGAAAGCGGTAGAGCTGGCCGACCTGTGTGCGGAGACCTTGAATCTGCCGCGGAAAGCAATTGGCCTGACCGATTCGCTGCTCTGGGGCGAAGGGACGGAAGACTCCGATATCGACCTGGTGATCTACGGCATGGCCAACTGCTTCACTTGGCTGCAGTCCGCCGAAGCGGCCTTCGAATTGCCGGAGATCGAGCCGATCGCACCGGAGTTCATTCAGCGTCCGCCGCATCTAAGCGATGCGATGTTCGCCCACTTCTGCGCACGCAAATGGAATCAAGGTTATTTCCGCGGCACGCGATTCAGCGTCCGCGGCGTGCGCAACTGGGATGAAACGCCTTCGTCCCTTCCGCTGATCGCCGGTTCTTCGGTGGAACGCCAGTTAACGATCGCCGACAATCGCCAATCCCTTTTCTTTCCGGTCGTTTACGAGACGACCGACCACGTCGACGTCGTCTCGTTTCAAATTGGCTACGAAGCGTCGCTGGCGCCCGGCGATCGAGTCCGCGTGCGTGGCGCACAAATCGACGAGCGGACGATTCTGATCGGCTCGCGTTATGGGAGCGACGAATCGATCGAGCTTATTCCTCTGGTTTGATCTTGTCCGCGGCGGCCGAGATCGACGCTCCGTCGCTATCGACCGAACGGTTGGCGTTGCGCATTTCGGCAGTTGAAATCGAGTTGACGAACCGGCGGAGTTGTTCCACCGCGTCCGGATCTTCGGCCAGACGCTTCGATGCGAGCAACACCGCTTGATACGGGGGCAAGGCGCGAGCCGGGTCGGCGATTTCGACCAGGTCGTTGGCGACGATCCGCCCGTCGGTGCGGAACGCGACGACGACGTCCGCCTTGTCGTTGGCGACCGCGCCGTACATCAACCCGGCGTCCATCGCCCGCTTCTGATCAAAATCGAACTGATAAGCGCTCCGCACGGCGGCCCACTCCGGTCGTTCCCAGAATTCCGCTTCCGAGACAGCCCGCAGCTCGCTTGCATGTTTCGCCAAGTCGTCGAGCGTCTTGATCCCCAGCTCCTCCGCTTTCTCGCGCTTCATCACAAAGACGTAATCGTTGCGGAAACCGAGCGGGCCAAGCGAAATCACTTGATGCTTGCCTTTCAGTTCGGTCGCCAGGTCGATCAGCATCTCCGGCGACGAGACCTGGTCTTCCCGCTCCAGCACATTCGCCCACAGCGTCCCGGTGTAGTCGACGTAGCAGTCGATCTTGCCGTTCTTGAGCGCCTCGAAAATCATCGCCGAGCCGATTCCCTCTTTCCGTTCGACCTGGCGCCCCGCTTCGGCCAGTTCGTCCGAGAGAGCCTGGGCTAAGATCAATTGCTCGGTGAAACCTTTGCAGCCGATCACGTATTTGCGATCGTCAAACTCCGTGGCATTCGCCACAGGTCGCGGCCCGGCCTCTTCGTACGATCCGCCGCCGAGCGGAAGGAACGAGACCAGCAGCGGACTGATCGCCAGCGCCGCGATCCCGATAACCGAACCGATACGCGCCGCACGATTTCGGGTGCGTACGCCCGACTCAAGCGTTCCCAACAGCGCATCCAGCCCCAACGCCAACGCGGCGCAGAAGAAACAACCGACGCCGAGCGCGTACGGGTTGTTCGTGAAGAGCCCTGCGAAAATGTAGTCCCCCAAGCTGGTCGCCCCAACCGGAAACGCAATCGTCGCAGCGCCGACCACCCAGACCGCCGCGGTTCGCACGCCGGCGACGATCGTCGGCGCCGCGAGCGGCAATTCGACCATGCGTAGCCGCTGGTAGCTGTCCATCCCCAAACCTTCGGCCGCTTCCAGGCAGGCAGGATCGACCGACTGGATTCCGGTGATCGTATTTCGGAGCATCGGCAGTAAGCTGTACAGTACCAACGCGACCAGCGCCGGTCCCCAACCAATTTCTCCCGACGCGAAGACCATCGCCGCCAATAGCGCCAAGCTCGGAATCGTTTGAATCAAACTGGCGGTGGTCAGCGAGATCCGCTCCACCTGTTTGCGGCGCGAGCACCAGATCCCCAGCGGCACGCTGATCAAACCGCCGATCAAGAGCGCCGTGAAGGAGAGAAAGACGTGTCCCGCCAGTCGATCGGGGAGGAACTGCAGTTGTTCGAGAACTTCGGACATGATTATTTACTTCGCCCTTCGTCGCAGGGTGGCGCTGCTGGCTCGTCCAGCAGTGGAGCGTTGGTACACGCTTTACACGGCTGAACGAGCCAGCAGTGCCGCCCCTGTTTTTCCATCGGGTTGGTTTTAGGTGGTTTCCAGATCGTGAATCAAACGTCCATGGCGACGCGGCGTTTCCAACAGCTGCGCGACATACTCGTCGCCGGCGTCCTGCAATAATTCTCGCGGCGTTCCAAAACGGAGCAGCTTGCCATCCTTCATTACCGCGATCTTGTCAGCCAACAGCAGCGCTTCGGCCATGTCATGCGTCACGATCACCGCAGTAAAGCCCAGCTCTCCTTGCAGACGTAAGAATTCGGCTTGCAAACTATCGCGGGTCACCGGATCGAGCGCGCCGAATGGCTCGTCGAGCAGCATCACCTTCGGATCGACCGCCAACGCCCGGGCGAAGCCAACTCGCTGGCGCTGTCCGCCAGAGAGTTGATGCGGATAGCGATCGGCGTACTGCGCGGCCGGCAGTTCGACCATGTCGAGCAGCCGCGATCCCTTTTCCTTGTAGGCCGCGGGATCCTGGCCGAGCATCTTCGGCAGGATGTTGACGTTCTCCAGGATCGTCATGTGGGGGAAGAGCCCGATGCTTTGAAAAACGTAGCCGATCCGGCGGCGGAGCTGCACGGGGTCTTGCTCGATCACGTTTTCGCCGTCGATCTCGATGACGCCGCTGCTCGGCTCGATCAGGCGGTTGATCATCTTGACCGTGGTGCTTTTGCCGGAGCCGGAACCGCCGAGCAGGGCGAGGACTTCTCCCTGCTCAATGCTGAGCGATAGATCCTTCACCGCGAACGACTTTCCGCCGTCCCAGGTTTTGCAAACGTCGCGTAATGCGATCATGGCGCAGTATCCCCTGTCTTTATCTTGATCCGCTGACGTTACGCCGATTCTCGCTCGGCGCCAGACGGCGTTTCTTTGACCCAACTTCGCAGCGTGCGATAGTCGGTTTTGCCGGTCCCCAAGACCGGAATCTGTTCGACCAGACGAACCTCGTCGAGTCGCATTACCCCTTGCATCCCCGCTTCGCGAATCATCGCATTGGCGTCACGCAGCGAGATTTCCTGGCAAGTGAAGAGGACGATCTTGCGGCCCCCTTCCATCTCGATCCCTTCGACGGCGATCTGCGGTCCCGACTCGTCGGCGGGAAACGCTTTGGCGAGCGGCTCTTCCAGCGCCGGCAGCGAAACCATTTCGCCGCCGATCTTCAAGAACCGCTTCATTCGTCCCCGGAAGTGGAAGAAGCCGTCCGGATCTTTCATCACCAGGTCGCCGGTGTTGTACCATGACGCGCCGCTCACTTCGAGGAACGGCTGCGGGCCGTCATGTTTCAGGTAACCATGGAAGATGCTTTCGCCGCGGACCAACAGCAAGCCGGTCTCGCCGTCATCGATCGGCTGATGCGTTTCGGAATGGACGACCAGCATTTCGACGCATTGCAGCGGCTTACCGATCGTCCCCCGTCGGCTATCGGTGGGACTGCTGCCGGAGACGACCGGCGAGCACTCGGTGATGCCGTAACCTTCCAGCAGCACCGCGCTCGGCAAGGTCGCCTCAAAACGATCATGCAGCGAGTCGGGGCATTTCTCAGCGCCCACCATCACCGTCTTCAGCGACTTCAGGTCTTCGTCCGTGCTGACGCCGAAGATGTACTGCAAAAAGGTAGGCGTCGCGAACATCAGCGTCGCGCCGTACCCGCGAATGATTCGCGACAAGCCCCGTGCGTCGGTCGGATCGGGATAGTGAACGACTCGAATCCCAGTCAGTACCGGCATCAAAAACGCGGCGGTCATCCCAAAGCTATGGAACGGCGGCAGGAAGCCGAACAGGATGTCGCTTTGATCGAATTGAATCAGTTTGACGCCGGCGTCGATGTCGGCGATCAGGTTACGATGCGACAGCGGGACCGCTTTCGGCAGCGTCTCCGATCCCGAGGTGAACAGCACCGCGGCCGGGGCGTCGCGATCAACTTTCGGCAAGCTGCGAAGGAACGACTTCGGCGCGATATAGGTCGCCAGGTAAGTCGTCGTCTGCTCCCACTTGCTGATTCCTTCCCGCATCTCTTCCAGGGCGACGATGTCGGCGCCGGGGACTTCGATCCCCAAACGATCGAGAAACCGCTGCGAGGTGACGACGTTCTTCACTTCCAACTTTTCGACCGCATGCGCCAAGCCGGCGTCGCCAGTCGTCCAGTTGAGCATCACCGGCAACTTGCCCGCCATCTGGACCGCCAGAAACAGCGTGTCGGCGGCGACCGAAGCGGGGAGCATAATGCCGATCGCATGCCCTTCCAGCTTGGCGATTCGCTTGGAAAGCAGCGTCGCGCCGGTTAGCAACTTGCGATAGGTAAGAACGCCCGAGAGTTGATCGGCGACGGCGGCCGAATCAGGGCGCTCCAAGGCTCGTCGCACGAACGCTTCGGCCAGTGTGTCGGCTAGCGCGTGCGGAACCTCTTTGTTGACCTTAGGAGGTTTGCTCCAGAGCTCGGGCACGATCAGCTCTTCGTCGTCTCCCGACGAAAGCTGCCCTTCGGCCAACAGCCACAGTTCGCCAACGTTGGTCGGCACATGGTTGCTGCGGAAACCGAACTCCCGCTCCATCTCGAGCGCCATGTCCATCCGCTCAAGACTATCAAGCCCCAGCGTGTCGAGCGTCGTCTCCGGCGCCAGTTCGCTCGGATCGAGTTCGCGGCCGAGATGTTCGACCAACATCGCGTTGATCGCTTCTTTGGTCGCCGGCTTGATCGCATCGGCATCGATCGCGTTCTCTCGCTTCACCGCTTCGAAGTCAAAGTCGCGAGGGCCAAACCAGGGATTGTACGGCACGTACTTCGGCTCTTCGCCGCCGTGAACGTTGTACCACGCTTCCAGATAACGATTGAGCGACTCTTTGCTGTCGAGCGGCAGTTGATCGCGATCGATCGCCACGGCAGTGATCGAAACGTCTCGCTTCGGCACGAAGAAGAGCAAGCTCGTGACCAGGCTCCAGAAGGCGGTTTTCGCGCCGCCGGCTAGATCGGGCAAGCCGCCGGTCTGGGCGCAACCAAAGTGGCTCCCCCACAAACCTTCGGTCCGGACCAAGATGACTTGCAAGTCGGGGCAGCGGGTCAGCAGTTCGTAGGCGATCCGCGCACCGCCGATCACTTCGGTTCCCTGACGCTTCAGCCGTCCGGACGGATAGATCAAAAAGTCGTTCCCCGCTTCAACGCCGGCCACCACCTTGTCGATCATCTCGGTCGTCTGACGATGTGCGTCGCGACTGTGACTTTTCAGGTTGGGAACTTCAAACGCGTTGCTCGCGATGCAGAACGGGTGAAAAAGCAAACTGCGATAGGTATCGGTAAAGACCAGCGGCCGGAGCGATCGCCCAAAGCGGAGATGGCTCAGCACGGTCGGCGGATCGACGTAAGCGGGATGATTCGGCAGGACCAGGACCGGCCCTTTGACGCTGCGCAACTCTTCCAAACCATGCACGCGGACTCGATAGCGAAAGCGGAGAAAAAACCGCAAAGTCGCCCACATGATTTTCTGCAGCAGACCGTTCATCGGCCGGGATTCCTCGTAAGCAGTTTCGTGACTACCGCCTACTTAGGCGTAAAGGCCAGCGAGAAGAGACAAGAAACGGGGAAAAGTTGTGCATCGGTTGAATGCACGCACGTTTATACCCCGACTGAGCCGCCAAGATCCAGGCGAATGCCCCTCACAACTGGGCATTTCCCCCTATTCGGCCGGGCCTTTTTTCCCTTCCGACCGAATTTCCTCGAGCATCCGCTCGACGCGGGGGATCTGCGAGCGGATATGCTTCGACAGAACCGCTTCCGCCTTCTTCCAGTTCTTCTCCAGCAGCGACTCAAGGATCACCCGATGCTGCTCCGCCATTTCGGCGACGGCCGAGGTCTCGGTGGTCGCCAGATCAAAGATCGCCGCGTGGAACACGCCGTGACGATCGAAGAAGTCGCGGATGTAATAGTTGCCCGAGAGATTGATCCAGTAGGCGTGCAGACGGTTGTCGAGCTGCGGCGTTCCGTCCGGCAGCGGCTGATTGCCGGCCAAGATCGACTTCAGCATTTCGGGATCGAGATTTTCCCGCACGTCTCGCAGCGCCAACAGCTCGAGCGTCTCCCGCACTTCCGAGTAATGCTCCAGGTCTTGCGGCAAAAAGAGTCGGCTCCGCCAACCGCGCCGCTGGACATGTTCGACGAAGCCCTGCCCGGCGAGTTTCCCCAGCCAATGTCGCAAGACGGTCCGGCTGATGCCAAAATGCTCGGCGGTCGCCTCTTCTCGCAAAAAGGAGTCGTTTCCCGCCAGGCTGCGGCGAATAATGAATTCGCGGATCCGGACTTCCAGCGACGGCTCGTGGGCGTCGCTCCGATTGGTGCGGCGTTTCGGCTTCCGGCCTGGATTGGGGGTCAAACGCCCTGACTCGTCCCGAATGAGCAGCCCTTCCTCGACCAACTGATCGAACGCCGTCCGAACCGGGGAGGCGCTGACGTCAAACAGCCGGGCTACATTGGCGATCGAAAAGGGTTCTGGCAAGTCTTCGCGAGCGTTGATGCGATCCGAGAGTTCTTCCGCAATGCGATCCGACAACGACACAGGCGCTAATCCTAAGTGGGGCGGTGGGCGAAAAAGCGAAACCTAAGATTTTACGCAATTCTGTTGACGAAGCGAACCAGATCGCTTATCGTGTCTTTGTACACAAAAAACCTCATCTTGTTCGTCCAAAGGACCAAACGAATGAACGTCGATTGGAGCGGAGTTTTTCCGGCTGCGACTACCCAGTTTAACGCCGATCTTTCCGTGAATATCCCCGCCACGCTGCAGCACCTCGACGCGATGATCGAAGCCGGCGTGCATGGCATGATCCTATTGGGGACCGTCGGCGAGAATTGTTCGCTCAGCTACGACGAAAAGCTGGAAGTCCTGAAGGCCGCCGTCGCCCACATTAACGGCCGAGTCCCGGTTTTGACCGGCGTCGCCGAGTTTACCACCGCAACCGCCTGCCGCTATGCGGCTGACGCCGAAAAAATTGGGGTCGACGGGCTGATGGTGCTGCCGGCGATGGTCTATCGCTCCGACAGCCGCGAAACGGCCGCTCACTTCCGCGCGGTCGCCGCTGCGTCGGACCTGCCGATCATGATCTACAACAATCCGGTCTCCTACAAGGTCGACATTACCCCGGAAGAATTCGCCGAACTGGCCGACGAGCCGAAGTTCGTCGCGATCAAGGAATCGACCGAAGATACCCGCCGGATCACCGACATCCGCAATGTCTGCGGCGATCGCTACTTGCTCTTCTGCGGCGTCGACGACGTCGTGCTCGAAAGCATGGTCCTGGGAATCGACGGCTGGGTTTCGGGCCTGGTCAACGCCTTCCCGGCCGAAAATCGCCTGCTGTGGGACCTGGCCCTCGAAGGGCGTTACGCCGAAGCGGTCGAAGTTTATCGCTGGTACACGCCGCTGCTGCACCTCGACACCGACGTCAAACTGGTCCAGTACATTAAACTGGCGGTTCAGGAATGCGGTTACGGTACCGAAACGACCCGTCCGCCGCGGCTTCCGCTGGTCGGCGCCGAACGTGACAAGGTCTTGAGCGTGATTCGTAAAGCGATCGCCACGCGTCCGGTTCTTACTGCTTAAGAGGCTGCCGTGGCCAAAACTCCCCGCTCGGTAACGACGCTCTCGGTGGTCGACTCGCACACCGGGGGCGAGCCGACTCGCGTGATTGACCAAGAGATCGACCTTGGCAGCGGACCGCTGTCGGAACGTCGCACCATCTTCAAAAAGAAGTTCGACTGGATCCGCAGCAGCACCTGTACCGAGCCCCGGGCGTCGGAAGCGATGGTCGGCGCGCTGTTGACGCCGCCGACCAATCCGGACGCTACCGCCGGCGTCATCTTTTTCAACAACGTCGATGTGCTCGGCATGTGCGGGCACGGGACGATCGGCGTCGTCGCGACCCTCGCCCATCTCGGGCGAATCAAGCCAGGCCCGCATCGGATCGAAACTCCAGTCGGCGACATCTTGGCGACGCTGCATGACAACGGCGAAGTGAGCGTCCGCAATGTCGCCAGCTATCGCTACAAGGCGGACGTCGAGCTGAGCGTCCCCGGCTATGGCAACGTGGTGGGAGATATCGCGTACGGCGGAAATTGGTTTTTCCTGGTGAAGTCGCCGTCGATGGAGCTCAACTACTCTGATCGAGACGAACTCCTCTGGTTTACCAAGGCGATTCGCAAAACGATCGACAAGCAGAAGATCACCGGCGCGAGTAACGGGAAAATCGATCACATCGAGCTCTATGGCAATCCCAGCAACGAGCTCGCGGCCGACTCCCGCAATTTCGTCCTTTGCCCCGGCGGCGAATACGATCGTTCTCCCTGCGGAACCGGCACGTCGGCCAAGGTCGCGGTCCTCGCCGCCGAAGAAAAACTGGCGCCCGGCGAAGTCTGGCGACAAGAATCGATCACTGGCAGCATTTTCCAAGCAAGTTATGCTGTAGTCGATGGTCAGATCATTCCCACGATTCGCGGCTCGGCGTTTGTCACGGCCGTCTCCCAGCTGATCATCGACCCGGCCGATCGATTTGCGTTCGGCATTCCTCCCCGCTAATCCGCAAGCAAGAAGCAGACCGCCCGTGAGCAATCGGCCAGCCGTCGTCATCGGTGGAGGGGTCGTCGGCGCCGCCGCCGCGTACTATCTCGCCAAGTCAGGTCGTAAAGTCGTCATCCTCGAAAAAGGAACCTTCGGCGCCGGCTGCTCGCACGCGAACTGCGGTTACGTTTCGCCAAGTCACGTCTTGCCGCTGGCGCAACCCGGCGTGTTGTTGCCGTCGATGTTGTCGATGCTGCAGTCGAACTCCCCCTTCGCCATTCGCTTCCGCTTTTCGCCGTCGCTCTGGAGTTGGCTGACGAAGTTCGCCCTCCGCTGCCGCCGCGCGCCGATGATGCAAGCCGCCGCCGGCATTCATGCGCTGCTGCAATCGTCGCGACATCTCTACAGCGAGATCATCGCGCAAGAGCAAATGGAGTGTGAGTTTGAAGAACGCGGGCTCCTCTTCGTCTTTCAAGACAAGCCGCACTTCGATGAATTCGGCCACGTCAACGAACTCCTCGCCCGCGAGTTCAACGTCGTCGCCGCGCCCTATGTCGGCGAAGCGCTCAACGAACTCGAGCCGGCGCTCAAACCCGGTCTGGCCGGCGGTTGGCTCTTTGGGGGCGACGCCCATCTCCGTCCCGATCGCCTGATGACGGCGTGGCGGACAGTGCTGGAGCGGATGGGAGTCGAGATCCGCGAGAACTGCGAATTTCAAAAATTCACCAGCGGCGGCAAGACGGCGACCGC
Organism: Blastopirellula sediminis; assembly: GCF_020966755.1. NCBI lineage: Bacteria > Pseudomonadati > Planctomycetota > Planctomycetia > Pirellulales > Pirellulaceae > Blastopirellula > Blastopirellula sediminis. Next base: position 1,023,090 of record NZ_JAJKFT010000004.1, on the reverse strand, counting down.
GGCCGAAACGTCGACCGACACGATCGAAGCGGAAGACTTCTTGATCGCCGCCGGCGCGTGGACTCCCTTCCTGAACGATCAACTCGGCTGCAAGATTCCGATCCAACCAGGCAAAGGGTATTCGATGACGATGCCCCGCCCGGAGATCTGCCCGAAGTTCCCGATGCTGCTCGAACAACATCACGTCGGCGTCACGCCATGGGAAAGCGGCTATCGCTTGGGCTCGACGATGGAGTTCGCCGGCTACGACACGCGTATCAATGAGAAGCGTCTTGGCATCCTGACGCGCGGCGCCGAAGTCTATCTAAAAACTCCCCACTGCGAACCGATCCTCGAAAAGTGGTACGGCTGGCGTCCGATGACCCCCGACAGCACGCCATACATCGACCGCTCCCCTAAATACGGCAACGTCTACGTCGCCGCCGGCCACAACATGCTGGGCCTCTCCATGTCCCCCGGCACCGGCAAACTGATCGCCGAGATCATGAACGACGAAACGCCGCATCTAGACGCGACGCGTTATTCCCTCAAACGCAAGATCTAATCGGCGATCAAGAGTACGATCGGAACGGGTGCCACTGGCCCTAGCCAGTGTCTTCTCTTCCGAATATCAAACTCCGACGTCCATTCCACACCCCTTCATACGCACTTACCTAAGTCAAGAATTCTTTTGACGTGAAGTCAATAATTCTCTACCCTGCCGAACATGAACGGCCAGCCGCAACACCGAAAACGCGTCAAGCATTTTCATGTGCCGGGGCACTTCCACGAACTGACATTTTCCTGTTATCGTCGCCGCCCGCTGCTGACCAATGACACGTGGCGTTCTATTTTCGCTCGTGCAATCGATGACGCTTGCCAAGCCGAGCAATGCCAATTGATCGCGATGGTCTTCATGCCGGAGCACGTTCATCTGCTGGTTTTGCCGACGGGCTTCGACGTCAACATTAGCCGCCTGCTGCAACAAATGAAACAGCCGACGTCGGTGCAGATTAAGGAAATCCTGATCACGGCCCAGTCTCGACTATTGGACGAATTGACGATCGCAGAACGGCCCGGCAAACGGACGTTTCGATTCTGGCAGGAAGGTTCCGGCTACGATCGCAATCTGTTCCAATCGAGTGCGGTCAAAGCGGCCATCGAATACATTCACGAAAACCCGGTTCGTCGCGGACTTTGCCGTCGAGCCGTTGATTGGAAATGGTCGAGCGTTCGCTTTTATCAGACCGGAATTCAAGATTCGCATCTTCCCAGGCTAACGAAGCCGCCGACGGAGTTTTGGGATATTGGGGGCGTGCAAACGCCGCATTCCGAGTGAAGACACTGGCTAAGGCCAGTGGCACCCAAGTAAGAAATGCGCTCGCCGGCGTAAACCCGCCGCCTTGACTCCTTCGTGGAAACAAGAGTTCTACCTCTACACACATTCTGCCGGGCCTCTTTCCGGCCAAGGTGACTACGCTTTCTCACCACTCGCGGCGAACCGCGACGCTGCAATACAAATTCCTGGCCTCTCGCCAAAATAGTTTACGCATTAACTATTGGAACGCATGCCGACCGACGGCGGCGACAATCAATCGATTGGATCGCCGCCGCACGTTCACTCGGAGAGAAGAGGACTTTTCCTATGGAAAACGGTGGCTCATTATGCGCAGATTCGACCCCGCCGACTCGCCGCACAGTTCTGGCCGGTCTGGCGACTGCCGCTCTAACGACCTGGATGCCGCGATTAGTTTGCGGCGACAACTTTGCAAGCTCTGGATTCTTACCGTCGCAGATCAATACAGGCCTTCCCCCGGCGAGCCATACCGATGCAGTGGTCGACGCCGCGGAAGCGTTTCTCGAATCCTTGCGCGGCTTTCAGCGCCGCGAAGTGTTGACTGATTTCTCACCGGCCAACGCGAGCCGCTGGTCGAACTTTCCGGCCGACATCGTGCAGCGTAACGGCTTGGACTTTCGCGATATGTCTCCTGAGCAACTGGAATCAGCACTCGAAGTCGCCCGCGTCAGCTTGGGACAGCAAGGCTTTGACCGCATGATGGAGATTCGCCTGGCCGACGACGCCTTCGCCCATACCGGCATCGCAGGCCACACCGACTTGTTCGGACGCAACAACTACTCGATCGCAATGCTCGGCGTTCCCTCGAAGGAAAAGCCTTGGATGCTCCAGTTCGGCGGAGATCACCTCGCCGTCAATCACTACTACCACGGCGCACAAGCTTCGGCGACTCCCTATTTCGTCGGCGTCGAACCGATTCGCTGGACCGGTCGCGATCGCGTCACGCATGATCCTCTCAAGCCGATGCACGAGTCGATCCAAGGTCTGATGCGATCGCTTACGCCGGAGCAACTTCGCATCGCTCGGATCAAACGGCAATTTAATGACGTCGCCGTCGGTCCCGGCCGCGACGGACTCTTCCCGAAATCGCGACATGGAATTGCCTACAGCCGCCTCAGCAATGCATCGCAAGTCTTCGTCCAACAAGCGATCCTCGCCTGGACCGGCGATTCGCCCCAAGCGGAAGATTATCGACGCCGCTACTTCGCCGAGTTGGATCAAACCTGCATCGCCTTCTCCGGAACCGGCGACCTGAAAGAAGCGGGCGACTACGTCCGCATCGACGGCCCGCACCTCTGGATCGAACTCTCGTGCCAGGCGAGCCAAACGGTCTTCCCGATTCACCTGCACGCCGTCTGGCGCGACAAAGCGACCGACTACGGCGGCGTCCTGCAACCGGAACCATGGGTAAACGGCCTAGCCGGCGGCCCTAAATAAACGAGGCTAAACGCCAAGCCGCCCCAATAGTAGCCCGAAGCGCAAGCGAGGGAAATGCGGCCGCAAAGAACCAAAACTGGCCGAGTAGTATCGTAGGCGATTTACCGCCCTCCGCCTGCGATACTACGAAGCCGGCATCCCACCATCGATAACAGATTCTGTAATTCGAAATCGTAGTTCGCAGCGCCAGCAAGGGAAAAGATTTCGCCGGATGCAGTTGTCATTTTGCAGGTCGCCTCTACAACCCTCTGGTAAACCTTTCGGCCTCCATGACGACGACCAAACCCAGATCAATCCGGCTCCAACAAGGAAAACGTGAGGATGTTAAAGCGTTTGCTCGGCGACGTGTTCGTCGTATTGATCGCCCTGGCCTGTCAGACGTCGCTTGTCGGACAGGAAACGCTCCCACTCTGGAATCAATGGCGCGGTCCCCAACGTGACGCTGTGGTCCAAGGCCCCGCCTGGCCATCTTCCTTAAACGAGCAGACGCTTAAGCGCTCCTGGCGAGTCGAACTCCCTCCCAGCTATTCCGGTCCCGTCGTCTCGGACTCCGCCATCTTTGTGACCGGCACAGAGAACAACGAGTTTGAAGTCGCGTATGCGCTCGATCGCGAGAGCGGAAAGGAGTTATGGAAGACCAAGTGGCCTGGCGCGATGACCGTGCCGTTCTTCGCCGCGGCCAATGGAAGCTGGATTCGATCCACTCCGGCCTTCGATGGCGAAAGTCTCTACGTGGCTGGCATGCGAGACGTCCTGGTCTCTCTCAACGCTCAAACCGGCGAGGAGCAGTGGCGAGTCGATTTCGTCGAGCAATTGAAAACGCCGTTGCCCTCTTTCGGGTTCGCCAGTTCTCCGCTGCTCGACGGCGACTCACTCTACGTCCAGGCAGGCGCCTCGTTTATCAAGTTGGAGAAAGCGACCGGCAAGATCGTCTGGCGCGTGCTGATCGACGATGGAGGAATGATGGGGAGCGCATTTTCCTCGCCGACCATCGCAACCCTTGCAGGCAAGCGTCAACTCGTCGTACAGACGCGGGAGAAACTGGTTGGGGTGGATCCCGAAAATGGCGCACTCCTGTGGGAACATGAAGTGCCAAGTTTTCGCGGCATGAATATCCTCACGCCCACCCCATTTGAAGACGGCGTCTTTACAAGCTCCTACCAAAACAAGTCGTGGTTATTCACGGTCACCCAAACGGACGGGAAGTTCACTTGCGACGAGACTTGGAGTAACAACGCCGCTGGGTACATGTCGACTCCGGTCGTCATCGCCGGACACGCCTACCTGCATTTGCAAAACCAGCGATTCACTTGCATCGATCTTCGTACCGGCGAACGACAATGGACCTCCCAGCCGTACGGCAAGTATTGCAGCCTGGTCGCTCAGGACGACCAGATCCTTGCCCTCGACGAACGTGGACTCCTCTTACTGCTGCGAGCCAATCCGGAAAAGTTCGAGTTGCTGGACGAGAGAAAGGTTAGCGAAGACGAAGCCTGGGCGCACCTTGCGATCAGCGGAAATGATGTGATCGTGCGGGATCTGAATGCCGTCAACCTCTTTCGCTGGCAAGCGAACGAAGAGTAAACCTGTCGAACTGGCGCGGCGAACCGCTACCCACGGGCGAAAAAAGGGCGCGAACGAAAAAAGACCCCCGTCCCCTTTTCTTTTCCATAGAGGAAGCGAGGGGAGTTCGCACCAATTAGATTGCCGGCGCAGTGGTCAATAAAGAATGGCTAGTAGAGCGCGCGGCGACGACAATTTTTCCCGGCTCGATCGCATGTTGAGCCCATCAGTCAATCCAGCCTGGTATGCTGACTCTTTGCCCTTCGGGCACGTTCCGAATGGCATCATAGAGCTTGCCCCAGTATTCCATTGCCTGATGACATTCAACCGCAACCAAGTTGTCCACCTCGAATTCACCGCCAAGAACAAAAGGGATTTTTGGGAGCAGTCGCATTTGCGGTGGTAGGACTCCGTTCACAATCTGCCATTCGTGGGCCAGCGGCCAAGCGGTGTCCTCCTCATAGTTCTCCAACAGCCGTTTCGCCCAGTCTTCGATTGACTTGGCGTACAAGCTCACACTGCCGCTTTCGGGGTTAAGTCTGACGATCCCTGATTTTGCCAAGGCGAATTGTAATCCAAACAGATCTTGAGCGAAGCAATAGTCCTCATCGTCTATCACATCTCGATAATGGCCACGCCAGCCGTTCAGGTCATTCCACTCGTGAATTCCGGGCACCCCCTTGGAATCCATGCTCGGAAATACGACTAACGCACACTCAAAGGCCGAGAAGCCGTTCCGGCATTCGACAAGTGTCTTAAGTTGGCGGGACAATTTCAGCGAATGGCCATCGGAGGGCCGAAGTAGCGACAACGGCTCGGATGCTATCGAAAGAAGCTTCTGTAGTTTGGTCATGGGGCAATCTCCACGGGTGGCGAAGAAAAGGGGACGGCGAAGAGTAAGAAAAGGGGACGGGCAAGAAAAGGGGACGGGGGTCTTTTTAAGTCGGGCTCGGAAATGACCCCCGTCCCCTTCTCCACGTCGTCCCCTTCTCCACGTCGTCCCCTTCTCCACGTCGTCCCCTTCTCCACGTCGTCCCCTTCTCCACGTCGTCCCCTTCTCCACGTCGTCCCCTTCTCCACGTCGTCCCCTTTTCTTCGTCAGAGCCTAATAGTCTTGCCAGACGTCAACGGAGCAATTCTCTGCTCTTCCACTCAAGATGTTGTCGAGCGCATCATCATCCGACAGAATTGGATGGAGAAGCTCGCAGCAAAACAATACGTCAATAACTTTGTTCTCCTTGAGCGCGGCTTCGCATAAAAGCTGCACGAAGTTGAGCTGCGCCGTTTTCTCTCGCTCGCCATTTAGCCGAGAAACATATTCCTTGGCGTTGTCCAGATTTCTAACATTCTCGTTCTTTGTGAGATGCGCTTCTCGGGCATTCTCTTTCCATTCCGAAAAGAGAGAGGCAACGCAACGATATACGACTCGAAGATCAAGCGGGAATATAGGACGTAGTTGACGCTCGAGTGAATATAGCGGCGTGGCGCCGCAGCTTTCCAGAAGCAAAGTATGCACGCCGCGCAATGCAGCTCGCGCTTGTCTGTCCTCAATCGCGACGGCGTAATTTCTTGCTTCTTCGTGATGAAGCCAATTCGTATTCATCGAGCTATCCTCGCGAACTGTTTGGTGGTACGCAAATCCAGTTTCCGTCAACAAATTGTTCTATTTGATGGCGAAGAAAGGGGACGGGGGTCTTTTTCAGTTTGGGGTTTTCGAGGGCGACCACGCGCGCGTAGCGTATAGCCTAACCCCGTCCGTCGCGGCGGGGTGGCACTGTTAGCCATTCTCCTCTTGGGTGCCACTGTCGTCTGCGACAGTGTCTTTTACCTTCTGACAGAGACCTCAATTCATCTCAGTATTGCATGATTTGTGGAACGTCAAAAGAATAATGGCTTGAAGGGAATCGCCTAAACCCTTGCGATGCCGCCCCCATCGCCTGAACAGATTAAAGAGCACTGTCGCAGACGACAGTGGCACCCGGCGATACGTCCCAAGAAGTCCGAACTTTTTTCTCTCCCGACCAGTTCAGCCACGAGAACGTGGTCTCGCCACGTGGCCAGGAGGGTTGGAACAGCGACTGGAAGTGCTCCATTCTCAACCAGGTGACGCCGTCGTCTGCCGAGCAGAACGGCACTGGAACCTGGAAGCGAAAGTTCCGAAACTGTATGAGGAACCACAGATACGGTTCCGGGCCGGCGTCTCTCCGGCGAATCAAGATGACGTGACTCACCTTTTCGCCAGCTGCTTCGGCACCCGGCGTGAACGCGAATCCAACAGGAAATGAAGAGAATTGCACCGTGTGTCGGCCACCGACCCAATCAATCGCACCCTGAATCTGGGCCAACTCGACCTTCGGAGATACCGAACAGGCGAACTTGACGAGGGCCTTCACGGCCTCAATTGGGACGTAAGGTTGCGACCGGAGGTCACCACGGAGCGGGATCATATCGGGCAACACACCATCGACGAGCAGGCCATCGATCGAGTTCGGCTCAGGAACGCGAATGTTCACCGCCCCGGGTTTCGAGTCGATACGAAGCTCCTCGTCGCGGATCCGGTCCTTGAAGGTCGATTCGACGCTGTTCTTGCGCGGGATACCAACGAGCGTGCGGAGCAGCATCGTCGCCTTACTGAGGTGGTCCTCGCACCCCTCACCAAAGAACGTGTTGCACTCGTCGCACTCATTCATCGAGATGATCGACAGGTTGCCGAGAAAGTCGGAGATCGCGTGCGCGAGCTTCTTGAACCGTACCTCGGGCCGGCCCCGACCGCAGAACCGGCACCGGCGGTCCGTGACCGCTTCGTGGTCGCGAAATTCGGTCCTCACCTCGGTGTGGAACCAGTGCTCGGCGATCTTCATGTAGCGGGAGGCGAAGTACGCCTCGCGTCGATCGTGGTCATCTTGTGCGGTCATCTCTGGTCCTCCAGACACGTACTCATTTTACCAGAGACAGGGGCAGACGTTGAGGTTCATTGCTACCATATGGTCGATGGATGGCGAAACAGACGATGGGATTTGAACCCAGCAGCATATTGCAGATAAAGGGCTTGCTGCAACAAGGCCCATTGGTCCGTGCAAATCACATATTGTTTGAACCATTCGAACGGGACGCAGATTTTTTCGTAAGTCGCTGCTTCCAATCGAAAAACGACTCGCCGCAACTTGCTGCGGCGAGCCATCCATATCAAGTTCGGGGTGGCGCGATTTGAACGCGCGACTCCTGCCTCCCGCACTCACAGGACTATCGTCGACACGCTGACTGGATCACGAAAGTTGAATTAACGCTAGTCGTGGACACAACTATTGGTAATTCCACTTTGAAAGTGAATCCCGTAACGTCTTTTGTCTCAATATGTTGCGTCAGTCGCCTCTGATGCGCAAGCGGCAAAACAGCCCGGGGACGTCGATTTCTCGCTCGCACGTGGCCGATTTCAGGTCGGTAAATAAAAGCTTGATCGGCTATTTTTCCACATCCCGCTCAAAGGTGCATCGCAGTCTTAATTGTCCTTGCGCGACCTTGCCGTCCCCCTTCTGCCCCATCAATCGATTCGTCATCTGCAGGAAGTAGCTTGAGCAACCGTTCTAATTCATTGAACTGCCGCTGATTTACTGCGAAAGAGTCACTTGGGTCACTGTTGGCTCGAATGGCTTCGCACAAATGAAACAACTCTTTCCAGATGTTCATGTTGTCTTCCGCCTATTTGACGTTTTCTGGGTTTAACTTTGGCGGCAACTTCCTTTGCTCGTCGGCGGGGAGGCGCTGCCGGGTACAGCCTGGGAAGGGCGGTTCGTCGGGCCAAGGTCTGGCCTACGACTAGGAAGGGCGGGTTCGTCAGGCCAAGGCCTGACCTACGACTAGGGTGGAGCTGGCGGATAAGTCCGCCGTGAGGCGCGAAGAGTGCGCACAAAAAAAGCCTGGCGAAATGGCCAGGCTTTTGGAGGCTCCCCGAAGGGAACGCTCTTTGTAGACGTGCTATGTTTTTCGGCAGAGCGAACTGAAACCGTGACGCGTGCAGCCGCATTCGGTCAAACGGTTCGAGCTTCAATTCGCCTTGTCAACAGGATCCACCCGCGAGGCTTGTCCTGCCGCAATCATTGCCACGTAAGACCGTGGCAATGGCACCCGTGCTGCAAAGGGTTTCAAGAGTTCAAATTGATGCTGGCGACCGACGGCGCCGTCAACGAACGGTCGTCTGAGGGAGAGTCGAGCGGTCGCCATGACAGCGAGACGGCCAGGCGGCTGAAGAGCGATCTCAGCGAAACGCTCCGCCTGCTGGAAGACGCCGATCTGCAAAAGGGGGCCAACCGGCTGCTGAACTGCCGGGGAGCGCTGATCGTCGGCGTCGCCAGTTCGGCGCCGCTGGTTCTGAGTCTGGCCTGGAAGTTGAGCCGAATCGGCATCGATGCGCGTCCATCGACCGAAGGCTACGTGATGGCGGTCAACGCGACGCTGCTGACCGATGCCGACGTGCTGGTGGCGATCAGTTCCTCTGGCGCCACCAAGGATATCCTGCACACGACCGACGTCGCCAAGCAGCAAGGGGCGACCGTCATTGCGCTGACCAATTTTTCCAGTTCCCCGCTCAGCCAGATCGCCGACATCTCCCTCTTCACCACCGCCAATCGCGATCCGGTCAAAGCCGAGATCCCCGCCATCATCGCCGGAGAAGCGGTCCTCGAAATGCTGCTGGAAAAGCTGCTGACCATCGCCCCCGATCGCCGCGACCATCTCCTGCAGTCGTCACGCGCGGTGTCGGATCGAAAACTGTAGCGGTGGAATTGACCTCAATCTCTGCAGGGTATCGGGTTTCGCCGGCCTGAAGGAGGCCCCTCTTTTCTTCCCCGTGCTTTTACTTTTTGCATAGGACGAGTCCAAGGTTCCCTTTCCTTTGCCTGCAAGTCAAGTACGCCAAACTGTCTGGGCGGAGATGCAATCGTTGCCAGCGTTGGATGCCATCCCGCCGAATTCTATTGGCTGTGGCAAGAATCCAAGTCGAATTCTCGCACTACAAAGTAGGTAGGATCTAGTCCTTCTTTAAGAAGCTCGTAGACTGGCGCGCTAACGATAAGCGATCCACACATGATCGGGAATTGTTCCAGCATTTCCGCAGATAGTCGCATTTCGGATTTTTCTTCCCAAGGCGGCGTCCCTTCCACAATGGTAACGGGCGACGCGGTCGGGTATTTTTTCGCCGCATCACAATTTCGATAACACTGCACTTCAATGTAGCGACCGATGGTTTGATGAAATTCGGGGACGTCAGGAAGCGTTCGCAAGAGTTGGCATGGGTCTACGTTTCCCCATTTTTCCGCCCACGACATATCTCCCTCTGCGAACTCGACGTCGACAAGTCTCCTGAACTCGACCGGTGCAAGACGTATATTTGGAAGTTCGCTGAGCGTTTTCTCGTAAGACTCGTGGACGACTAGGTGATTCATGGGTTGAAAAATCTTGGGCACGCGACTTGCGTTACGTGAAATCGTCAGAAGACTTGGCGACTCTGTATTTGCGTAAACCGGGGGACAACCGGGAAACTCTTTTCCATCGCGCTCAGCTAATCCATGAAACATGTTCGCGTGGAAGGATTTAATTCGCGGGTTGTCGATGAAACAGGAGATCTTTGTGACTCCGTAGAATTTCATGGGGTACCAAGGCCTCAACTTTTCTTCAACATTCCAATACTTCACGACATCCTCAACCTGCCCCATGTCAGTAGTCTTAATTGGGCGTCAAGTTCTCCGGCTTGAACCTGCTCGGCCAACTGGCCGATAATGGCTTTCAACCACTCCGGCTCGAACAACCGCGCGCTTTCGGAAAGCGAACCAAGCGAGGCCTTCGCGTTGCCCAACTTCTGTTGAACCTTGGTCAGTTCGCTCGCCTGTGAGAGGGCGCGAAGGCTCGAGATGCCGGGATTCAGAGCGTAAAGCAGCACCAGCAGGCAGTACTGGTCAAAGTGCAGAGTTCGATTGCCCGACGTGTCGCGAGCGGTGGCGTCGTGACGCAGTTCCGCTAGCAAGGGCCGAGGCTTGGCGAAGTGCTTCAGCCCCCGCAAATGGATCGGTCGTTGGTCATCCGCGTTGTCGTTGGGGGAAGGCGCCTGCACGATTGAATATCGCCGCATGCGAGGTCGAGACGGTAGTTGCCACTGCCAATCTGGCAAGGCGATACGTTACTCAATCTGATGCGCAAATGGCGTGCCGAACAGTGTTGGGCCTGGTCTCTTTTCTTCGCCAAGTTTTGTTGCATCCAATCGATCTGACTCAATTCGATACTCTAGAGTGAATACAATTCTCCCATAGCCAAAGAAGATGCTCGACACGTGAAATCAATTCCAGCACAGAATCATTTTTATGTCGAATAGCCTCTTCACGACATTCAAGCAGGAGACCACGTACAACTGGAATCATTTCAAGATCATATCGTTCTGAATCCGTAAGAGTTGGCGCACCGGTTAGCCAGCCATCCAACTGAATATCAAACGATATGTACTTGTACATGAGATTGGAAAAAAGCCAGTGCTTGCCATCGATCCTTGAAAACCACTCCTGATCTACAGGAGTATCGCCACTGAGGGCAATTTCGCGACCTACGCATTCCGTGCGACACTCAATAAACTCCTCCAAAAAAGCTCTCGCTGGATGATTCGATGGCAATTCGAATATCTGATGATTTAACTTGCGGACTTTCATTTACCACCTAAGATTTCGCTAATTGCATCTTGTAAAGCCTTCTCCGCTGATGGGTCAGTCAGACGATCGCCGGGACGACCAGTACCCCCCAGACGTTCATATCCTGCCTCGGATGCTTGACCGCGAAGTATTCCAGAATCCGTTCCTGCTGCAAGTCCCTTTTTGAAGAACTCTTTTTGCTCGGCTGCAAGTGCATTGCCACTGAGTCCAGAGTTGGTCTTAGTAGGAAAGACCCGCTTTCCTGAATCCCAATATCCGTTTGGCAGTTTCGCAGCGTTTCTGGCCTTTGCTTGCTGAAGCTGTGCTTTTTGGGGAACCATCTCCTTTTTAGAAGGAGGTGTATTCTTAGGAGTTCTATTTGAAGTACTACTTGATGGGCAGCGACCTCCATTGGTACCGAGTCTACCAAGTACTACTACTGCAACATCTGGTCCGAGTTCTGAACCATTCGCTATCGCGATACGCGCTTCTTCGGCAGGAGTGACGAGTGGCGCTCCGGTAATCCGGCGTGTTTCTTGAGTCACATGATCAGCGAGCTTCATGTCTGTCATGCAATGGATAAGCCAATACCATTCGTTTGGCCGAGCCTCCTTATTCTGTCTAGCCAGTTCGTTTACTGCGGCATCAAATACCGTTCTGTCCAAGCCCCACGATCCGCTGGATGTTTGGATATGGTGTTTCGCAATAAAATTCACCAAATCCCGGTAGTTCTTTTCGTCGTTATATATTCCGCCGGGTCGGTTCGCAATCAGCATCATCTCTTCGACCGGAGTTAGCGGGGGCAGCGGCGGAGCGCCCGGGCTATCTGGATCGAGAATACCAGGGAAGACGTAAAGCCCACTTGGATCCACACCATTCAGATGCGCGTTCCCCACATATCGATAAAGATTCGCGTCCCCCGCCGCAAACCCAATCGGGTCCTGGCTCATCCAGCGACTTAGTTCCGCGTTGTACCAACGGTTGGTGTTGTACTGCAGGCCGGTCGCTTCGTCGAAGTAGCGGGCGGTGTAGTGGAAGGGGAGCGTATCGAGCGAATCGTCGGTCTGGCTGGTGATCTCGCCGACGACGTTGTAGGCGATGTGGTTGACGATGGTCGCCATGTCGTTCACGTCGTCATACTGGACGACGTCGCGGACCGTGTTTTGGTGGTCGGTCAACATCCAGGAGACGTCGCCGGCGCCATTTTCGTCGGCCAGGATCTGGTCGACCATCGGGCCCCAGAGCATCCGGTGATCGACATCGCCAGAACTGTCGAGCTGAAGCAGGATCTGGCCGTTGTCGTAGATGAAATAGCCTGATACGTCGAACGTGCCGTCGCCGTCGCTGTCGAAGTCGCGGCTGATCAGGTTGTTGAAGGCGTCGTAGCCGTAAACGACCTGTTGTTGTTTGACGTCGGAAACGTCGTAATCGGTGACGCTGGTCAGGCGGTTGCGGTAGTCCCACTCGTAAACGGCGTAGCTGCCGTCGGCGATGTTGGTGCGAAGAACAATGTTTCCTTCGTCGTCGTAGCCGTAGGTGTACGTCCCGTCAGAGAGGATCTGGTTGTTGTCGCCGATGACCTTGCTGCCGTCGATTCGGTTGCCGTTGTCGTCGTAGGTAAACGACTCGTCATTGGCAGATCCGCTCCGATCGGCGGCGGTGATCTGATTGGTCGCGTCATAGCTATACGCGGCGTCTTCGGTGGAATGGCCGTAGACGGTGGATCCGGTCAGGCGATTGCCGACGTCGTAGCTATAGGTGTAGCCGGCCACAACGCTTTGACCATCACCGTCGCTGGTGACGAACCCCGAGAGAGCGATCGAGAACGCGCTTTCGTTATCGTCATTGGTGACGAATTGGAGCGTGCCGCTATTCAGTCCTGGAATCATCGCATTCAACGTGATCGCAAGCGTCGCCGTGGAGTTCGGGGCGATGGACGCGAGTCCCGCTAGATTGGCAATCGAGAATCCAGCGGGGATGTCCCAGTCCGCCAGGTAAAGCGTGTTCGCGCTGTTGTTGGCGATCACCAGCGACTTGTTGACCGATTGACCTTCGCCCGTCAGGCCGAACGCGAGCTTGTCGCTGGTAGAAACTTCGCTTCCATCTAGCGTGAGGGTGATCTCGGCGTCAGGAGCGTTATAGAGCAGATCGTACGTGAGGGTCCGGCCGTCAGAGAGCGTGAGGGTCAGGACGCCAGTTTGTTGGGCGAATGCGACCGAGGGATCCTGGCGGATGGCGCGGCATCTTGTCGCTGCGCGACCCGCCCAGTCTCTGGGAGACTGGGTGGGCCACCCCTGCAAAAAAAATCGTTTGGGGTCCGGTCCTATTTTTCCGGGTCCCGTTTTCGTCATTCGGGCTTCGACATTCGTCATTGCCCCAGCGTCCGCATTCCCTTGTTTGCGCTGCGGGCTAGTTTTTCGGCGGTCTGGTCCTGTTTTGACAACGAATCTCAAGCCGATTTAGGAATCCGCACGCAAATGCTGCGGTAGTTTGACGTTGCCCTTCGGATCGATGAAACTCAAGACTTCGTAATTCCCTTTCGCCCATCTGAGCAACTCGTCATGCCCCGTCTGTCGCTCTTGATATTGGCTGTCGCCGCTTTGGTTCCGTGCATCGCCGCAGCCGCCGAAAAGTCGCCGCCGAATATCGTCGTCTTCCTGTCCGACGATCACACGCTGGCCGATTCGTCGGTTTACGGCGCGACCGATATTGATACCCCCAACATGCAGCGTCTGGCCGACGCCGGGATGACGTTTGACAAGGCGTTCGTCGCTTCGCCGTCGTGTGCGCCAAGTCGAGCCGCGCTGTTGACCGGGCTGATGCCGGCTCGTAATGGCGCTGAACGGAACCATGCTCGCCCGCAGGCCGAAATCAAAAAGCTGCCGGCTTATCTGCAAGAGCTTGGCTACGAAGTCGTTTCGTTCGGCAAGGTCGGCCACTACGCGCAGACGCCGGAGTATGGTTTCGACATCGCGCGGCACTTCGGTTATCACGAAGACGTCGCCGTCGGCAAGGCGATCGAGTGGCTCAATGCTCGTGAGAGCGATAAGCCTCTCTGTCTGTTTGTCGGCACCAACTGGCCTCATGTGCCGTGGCCCCAAGCGACGACAATCGATCGCGATGCGATCCAGATTCCGCTGAAGCATGTCCATACGCCGGAGACCCGCGACGCCCGGGCGAAATACTACCAGGCGATCCGCACCATGGACGACGAGCTCGGCCAGGTTTACGACGCCGCCTACGCCAAGCTGGGCGACAACACCCTCTTCATTCATACCAGCGACCACGGCGCCCAGTGGCCGTTTGGCAAATGGAACTTGTACGACGACGGGATCCGCACGCCGCTGATCGTCGTTTGGCCGGGTCAGATCGAAAAGCAGAAGCGTACTGCGGCGATGGTCTCGTGGGTCGATCTGCTGCCGACGATCGTCGAAGCGGCCGGCGGTAAGCCCGACGAACAACTCGACGGCAAGTCGATCTTGCCGGTGCTGCGCGGCGAGGCCGACAAGCACCGCGACACGATCTTCACCACGCATAGCGGCGACGGCAATTTCAACGTCTACCCGACGCGCAGCGTCCGCAACGATCGCTTCAAGTACATCCGCAACCTCCATCCAGAGTTTCTCTACGAATCGCACGTCACCAAGGTCGAGAAAGACGGAGGCTATTGGAAGAGCTGGGTTGAAAAGGGGAAGACGAGTAAGGAAGCGGCCCGCAAGGTGAAGCGCTACCAACAGCGGGTCGCCGAAGAGCTGTACGACCTGGAGGCCGATCCGCTTGAACAAAACAACTTGATTGACGATCCCGCGCAGGCGGAGACTGTCGAGCAACTGCGTAAGCAACTCAACGACTGGATGATCGCTCAGAACGATCAACAGATCGTCTACGGCTCGCCGACCTTGTTGCCCCCAACAAAGCGTCCGCCGAACGTCATTATGATGTTTATCGACGACATGGGTTGGCATGATCTCTCTTGCTTTGGTGGAACCGACGTCGAGACGACCAATATCGACCGGATGGCGAGCGAAGGGCTGAAGTTCACGAACTTCTACGTCAACTCGCCGATCTGCTCTCCTTCGCGCACCGCCCTGACG
Organism: Blastopirellula sediminis; assembly: GCF_020966755.1. Lineage (NCBI taxonomy): Bacteria > Pseudomonadati > Planctomycetota > Planctomycetia > Pirellulales > Pirellulaceae > Blastopirellula > Blastopirellula sediminis. Next base: position 1,007,989 of record NZ_JAJKFT010000004.1, on the reverse strand, counting down.
ACCGGCAATTATCCGGCGCGGCATCGGATCACGTCGTACCTGGCCGATCGCAAGATGAATGACCAGCGCGGCATCGCGCAGTGGCTTGATGTGAACGCGGCGACTTTCCCGCGGATGCTGTCGGCGAAAGGATACGCGACAGGGCACTTCGGCAAATGGCATCTCGGCGGCCAGCGCGACGTCGGCGAAGCGCCGCTAATCACCGAGTACGGCTTTGACGCGTCGCTCACCAATTTTGAAGGGCTCGGCCCGCGGGTCCTTCCCTTGTGCGACGCCTACGACGGCAAACAGCCGCGGCGCCACGACCTGGGCAGCGCGAACCTCGGCCGGGGTCCGATCATGTGGGAAGATCGCTCGCAGATCACCGCCAGCTTTGTCGCCGAGGCGCTGAAGTTTATTGACGCGTCGGTCGCCGAGGACAAACCGTTTTACATCAACGTCTGGCCCGACGACGTCCACTCCCCCTTCTTTCCCCCGCAAGCCCGTCGCGGCGATGCGGCGAAACGAACGCTCTATCTCGGCGTGCTGAAAACGATGGACGAACAGCTGGGCGTGCTGATCGATCGCGTTCGCAACGATCCGAAGCTGCGCGACAACACGCTCATTCTGCTTGCCAGCGACAATGGGCATGAACCTGGCGCCGGCAGCGGCGGTCCGCTGCGCGGCGAAAAAGGGAATCTGTACGAAGGGGGCATTCGGAGCCCGCTGATCGTTTGGTCGCCCAGCCTTCTGGAAGAGAAAGCGGTCGGGCAGACCAACGATACGACGGTTCTTTCGAGCGTCGATCTGGTCGCTTCGATGATCACGCTAACCGGCGCGACGGCGCCGGAAGGTTATCAAGGAGACGGCGAAGATCTCGCCGCGGCGCTGCTCGGCAAAACGCAGGAAGATCGGAGCGGGCCGCTCTTCTGGCGGCGCCCTCCTGATCGCCCTGGCCCGCCGAAGGCGCCCCATCCGGACCTTGCGGTGCGCGACGGCAAGTGGAAGCTGCTCTGCGACATCAACGGCTCGGCGGTTCAGCTATACGACCTGAGCGAAGACATCGGCGAAACGAAGAACGTCGCCAGTACGCACCCAAAAATCACCAATCGCCTGAAACAAGCGGTCCTTGCATGGAACGAAACGCTGCCGCTCGACGGCGTTTCGACCGGGAAAAAAGGGGCGAAATAGCTGACGCGGCGAATTTGCTCCTCCTACCGTCGAACAGTCGCCGGTCACGGCTTAGAATTGTGGGTTCGCAAGAGCTCACCCGCAAACCTGTGATCGATCGATGCTGACATCTTCGCTAGGAAAAGCGTTTCACGTCCTGGAAGTCTTGGCCGCGGCCGACGGCGAGTTGCCGCTGGCCGAGATCGTCAGTCAATTGGGATACCACAAGCCGACCGTCCATCGCTTGCTGCAAGACCTGGTCGAGTTGGGTTACGTCTGCCGCATCGACAAGGGAAAGTACCAACTGACCGGCAAGCTACGGCGGCTGACGCTCGGCAAGCTGGATGACCACCTGCTCGAAGCGGCCGATCCGTTCCTGCGTGAGCTGCACGATCAAACCGGCGAGACGGTCAACCTGGGCGTCTTGCGGGGGACGTCAGTTCGCTACCTGCAAATCCTCGAAAGCAAACATCCGTTTCGCCTCGTGGCGGACGCGAGTAGTCGCGACCCGTTTTACTCGACCGCCCTCGGCCGGGCTTTGACTTCCGCCCTGGGAGACGACGACTGGAACGAACTGATCGCCCATACCAAGCTGGTCGCGCGCACGCCGCAGACGGTGATCGATCCGGAGCAGCTGCGCGAGATTCATCAGCGCGCAGGATCAGAAGGGTTCGCCATTGAGCAGGACCAGAACGACATCGGCGTGACCTGCATCGGCGCTCCGATCCGGGATGGATCCGAGATCGTCGCCGCGGTCAGCATCAGCATTCCAACGGCTCGCTTCGACAGCGCCCCGCAGTCAGAGTTAATCGCGGCAGTTCAGCAGACGGCCGCGAAGATCTCGACGCAGTTGGCGAGCTAGCGTCGCGAGGCGGCGAATGCTGCAGCCAGTGTTAACCTTTTCGCGGCCGCTACGAATTCTTCAAGGGGCATAAACGTCACGACCGATCCGACCTAGAGCGAAACCTTATTTTCTCACTAGGCGTTGGTCGACGTGCAGCGGATCTCCTTGATCGCGAAGTGCTTCGTTTGGATGGCGGCGCTGCTTGCGCCGGCCCAAGCGATCTTCGCGCTGCACTGCCGCTGCGAACATTGCCGCGAGCACGAGTTCGCCAGTCGCCAGCACGTCTGCGACGCCGCGTACCTCCATCATCACGGCGCGATCGGGCATGAGCACGACGACTCGCCGGGGCATTCCGACTGCTGTTGCCAACGTAGCTCGCAGCCGCAGCAACCAGGCTCACCGTCGTTCGAGTTTCGTCACGAAGTAGCAGTTCAGTGGGGCATGACCACCCCCTCGGCTCGCGCGTTCTCACCCCCAGCGACATCTGCCGGCGTCGCATTCGCCGGACCTCCTCAGCGATCTCTCGATCACTGCGCTCGGCTCTGCCGTTTTCTGATGTAAGGGTTTTCCCTGGCGTTAGTTAAGCGGCGCCAGCGCCTCTTTCGCTAGCGGTCACGCGCCCGCGCGTTAAGGTTTTCCCAACCCGAACCAGCGGAACGGCAGAGCGGCTTAATCGCCACACGGCGGATCATCCCATCAACGCTTTCAATCGTCGCAACCGAATAAACCATCATATCCCTCTCGTGAACATGATGTCGCTTGCGCGCCACCGGAACCGAACCCAAACATCAAGATCCCACTGGATGGACATTATGCATAAGGCAAGCATCGCCTTCACGCTTGGGCTAGCGGCGATCACCAGCGGTTGTCGCACCACTTCGACTCGACACGAAGCGCCGACGATCGTTTCCACCGCCGCTCCGACGGCGACCGCGATCGCCTCGGCGGAACAGGCGCTCTCGCAATCGAGCGACCTTCCACCGGTCACGACCGCGCCGCACGATCTTCCGGCCACGAAGCTCGTCTCGTTCCACCAGGATTCGGAACCGGGCGAACCGATCGCGCCGCCTGCCGTGCCGTCGCCGGTTCAACCGGCCGGCGCATGGTCGCTTTCCGAACTGGAACAAATGGCGCTGCAAAACAATCCCGCGATGGCCGAAGCGGTCGCACGGGTGAACGCAGCTCACGGCAATTGGGTGCAAGTTGGGCTAGCGCCGAACCCCGTCCTTGGTTACTCGGGACAACAGCTCGGCAGCGGCGGCCTGGCGACGCAAACTGGCATGTACGTCGGCCAGGAATTCGTCACCGGTCACAAGCTTAGCTTGAACCGCGAAGTCGCCGCCTGGGAGATTCAAAAGGCGGAGCGTGATCTCGATGCGTTTCGGCTCCGCGTGCTGACCGACGTCCGCATCGGCTATTACGACGTCCTCATCGCCCAGCGCCGCCGCGAGTTGGCGATGGAGTTGGTGCAGATCGCAGAAAGAGGGGAGCAAAGCGCCGAAGCCCTCTTCAAAGGGCAAGAAGTAAGCCAGGCCGACCCGCTGCGGGCTCGCGTCGAAGCCGACACCGCGCGGATCGTGTTGCAAAACTCGATCAATCAGCATATCGAAGCCTGGCGCCGATTGACCGCCGTCCTTGGCATGCCGGAGATGCAAATCCAGCCCGTCCATGGAGAAATCAAAGCGGAAGACATCAATTTGCAGTGGGACGAAACGCTGGCCAATCTCATGCAGGAAAGCCCCGAACTGGCGGCGGCGCTCGCCAACGTCGAAGCGGCTCATTGGGCTGTCCAACGCGCCTACGCCGAAGTTATTCCGAACATCGAAGTGCAAGCGATTATTCAAGACGACCGCGGCACTCGCGGGACCGACGGCAACCTGCAAGTCACCTTGCCGCTCCCGCTGTGGAATCGCAACCAAGGCGGTATCCAACAAGCGCACGCCGAAGCGGCAGCCGCCAACCGCGCCGCCGACAAGCTCTCGATGGACCTCCAGGCACGCTTGGCCGTCGCATTCCAACGTTACGAGAGCGCTCGCAATCAGGTCGACCAATACGCTCGGCCAGGCGGCATTCTGGAAAACGCGCAGCGTTCGCTCGAGCTGATCCGCGTCGGTTACGAAGCGGACGAGTTCAGCGTGCTTGATCTGCTCAGCGCACAGCGCACCTACTTCCAAACGAATCTGGCTTATCTCGATTCGCAGCGCGAACTTTGGATCTCGGCGACCGAGATTCGCGGCTTGATGCTGCAAGGCAGCCTCAGCAAGTAAGCGATCTCACAATACAAGCCAATCGCGGGGGAACGCCGGAGGACAGCGTCCCCCTCATTCGCTGCATGATTAAATTTTGTTAATGGAAAACGCAGTTCCAACGCGCCTCGTTGTGTGTTAGCCTCAGTGGATCGACGCGATCCCGTCGCGACGATCCCGCACTTCCCTCCCTCACGTGACGGCAGACGACTTCATGTCATCGTCCCTCTCCCTAAAATCGCTCGCGATGCGAACCACCGTTTGGGTCGTGGGGATCTTGCTTTCTCTGCCGGGGCAAGGGTTGGACAACTGCGTTTGCTGGAAGTCGCTGATACACTTCGGCGGCGCCGGCGCACAGCACTGCGACGCGATGCCGTCGCATCTGCATGTCGCCGCGTCGTCCTCCGACGGCGATCACTCGCCGTGTCAGTGCGATCACCGATCGCCGCAACAAACGGCGATTACGCCCCGCGAAAATCGCTCCGCCGACGATATCGATTCCGCCGTTCGTCTGGCCGCATGCACTCGGCAACATCGTTGCGTCTACATGCCGCACGATCGCTTTTCGGTCCCTGACCAATCCCCACGCGCACTGCCCGCACTAGCGCTCTGCGCTACCCTCTCGCGCTTTCTGCTGTAAAGCGAAGCCGCCGCTCGCCGCGCCCCTATGCAGAGCGGCGTCGAGCCTGGCCTTCTCTGCCCCGCTTTACCTGTTGATCGCTTCCTTAGGAGAGTCCTATATGCACGGAAACCAGAAACCTGATCGTCGAGAATTGTTCAGCTCGCGCATCGATCCATCCTTCTTTCCCGCGATTGTCCGCCGTTTGGAAGAAACCCCGTTTGACCAGACGGCGCTGATCGTCGAATTTCGGGACGAAGTGTTCGTGGAGTTGCGAGCACGACTGCAAGATTTCGGCTGGAAAGTGATCCGAGCCGAACGAGCCGCCGACGTCGCTTCCTGCATGAACATCTACGACCCGCAGTTAGTCATTATCAACGAATCGATGCCGGACGAATCAGGTTGTCTGATCGCCAACAAGATGCGACTGAACCACTGCCTGCCGATCGTCTGGCTCTATTCCTCCAATCCCCAAGCGGTCGCCCGCCGCTATGGCAAATTCTGCGGCGTAGACAAAGTCTTGAAGTACGACGGAGTCGTGCAGAATCTGGGCGAAGTGGTTCAAAGCCGGCTGCTACGCCGCTTTCCCGAAGCTGAAGCGGTCGAACTGACGACTGAGATGCGTCGCCACTTCCGCTTCCGCTAAATATCGCGTACGTTCCTCACGCAATAAAAAAGCCCGACAAGACAACTCGCTTGTCCTGCCGGGCTTTCGCATTTTCATAACGATTAGTGAGCGTGGTCATGATCATGATCATGGGCCACAGCTCCCCGGAACTGCTTGCCGTCGATCGTGACGACCAACTGTGCGTCGGCGCCTTCGTGATCGAGGTCTTCCGCCAGTTCGGCGTCGGTCGAAACGAACTTCGACGACTTTCCTTCCGGATCTCCGGCGTCTGGCGCCGCGGCCACTTTGAACTGTTCGCCCATGCGGTCGTGCTTCAGGTTGATCGTCAGCTCGGTCGCTTCGATCGGAATCGCCGCCTTGGCGGCCGAGTCGAGGATGTAAATAGTGACGCTTCCCGCTTTTTCGTCATGGATCAACTCGGCATGGTATTCCTCGTTCCCCAATTCGATCAACGAGCCGCCGTGCGGGCCTTCGCTCGGGTGTTCATGATCGCCGTGATCGTGATCTCCATGCGCGTCGCCTTTCGTCGGAGCCGGACCACCGCTAGTGCATCCGAACGAAGCGAGCGACAACGCAAGCAGTCCTGTCGCCGCAAGTCGCATCGCCTGACCGGCGAATAATTGAGTCAATTTCATGAGTCATCTCTCCCTAGTTGCTAGTAAACGGAAAGCGATCGCCGTGCGACGATCGCACTGAAATCATCGCATCAAGACGCCTGCTCTTCGTACAGGCGTCCCTCTTCGTCTTCTTCCACAAGTTCCACTTGTCGCTCGTTCGATTCGACGACAGCTCGCGCCGCGCCGATTCCTAAAGTCCAGAACAACGCCGGCCGTACCAAAAACTCCAGCGAGGTGCTGGTGATCAAACCGCCGATGATCACCGTCGCCACTGGGTACAAAATCTCTTTGCCTGGCTCGCCGGCCGCCATTGCGAGCGGCACCAGGCCGATTCCGGAGGTAAGGGCCGTCATCAACACCGGCGCAAGCCGATCTTTGCCGGCGCGGACAATCATCTCCTGCGACCAGGTTTCTCCTTCGTACTTCACCAGGTGCAGATAATGGTTGATCAACAGAATCCCGTTGCGTGACGCGATGCCGCACAACGAAATGAAGCCGACCATGCTGGCCACCGTCAACGTTTGCTGCGTCAGGTAGAGCGCGGCGACCGAGCCGATAAACGCCATCGGCAACGCAATCATCACCTGCAGCGACAGATTGACCGAATGGAACATCTTATAAAGCACCAGGAACATGCCGATCATCGAGATCGCGAAAAGCACTGCGATCATTCGCGACGCCGACTGTTGACTCTCGAACTGGCCGCTGTACTCGGTAAAGTATCCCGTCGGTAGGCTCGCTTCGATCGGCTCCAGCCGCGTCTTGATGTCTTCGACTACGTCGACCAGCCCGCGACCGCTCACGTTGCATTGCACAATGATCCGGCGGCGAACTTGCTCACGATTAATCGTGTTCGGCCCATCCGACTCGTAGATCCGCGCAACGTCTTCCAGCTTCACCGCGCCTCCGGTCGGCGTTTCTAACACCAGCCGGTTCATCGCACTCCGATCTTCCCGGAACGGCTCGTCCAACTTCACCAACAGATCGAACGTCCGCTGTCCATCCAAGACCTGCGAAACGATTTCCCCCTGCATTGCGGTCTGGACGAACTCATTGACGTCCATCCGGCGAAGGCCGTACTGTTCCAGCTTGTGGCCATCCGCTTCGATCCGCAATTGCGGGATGTTGACTTGCTGCTCGATCTGCAAGTCGCGGACGCCGGGAACCGTCGCGATCGCCGCTTGCATTCGTTGGGCGTAGCGCCGCAAGTCGTCCAGATCATCTCCGTACAACTTGATCGCGATTTGCGCTTTCACCCCGGAGAGCATGTGCGAAATCAAGTGCGCCAGCGGTTGTTCGACCGCAGTCACAATCCCCGGCACGTCGGCCAACGCTTCGCTGATTTCTTCGATCACCTCTTCCCGCGAACGAGTCGTGTCGGGATTTATCGTCGCGACGAACTCGCTGATGTTGACCCCTTCGGCATGCTCATCGAGTTCCGCGCGTCCCGTCTTCCGGACGAAGGCGGCGATGTCGTCGATCTGCTGCAATCGCTGTTCGACGCGATCGGAGATTTCGTTCGATTTCGCCAGCGAAGTCCCCGGCGGCAAGACGACGTTAATCTGTACGGCGCCTTCGTTAAACGGCGGCAGGAAGTCGCTTTCCAGTTGCAACATTCCCCAACCAGCGACCGCGACCACGATCCCCGCAATCAACAAAATTGGCCCGGCCAGACGCAGACTGAAACTCATCACCACGTCGGCGACCCGTTTCAAAACGCGAAGCAGAATTCCATCTTTTTCGTCGTGCGACAACTTCTGGTTTCCCAGCAACCAGTAGCTAAGTACCGGCGTTACCGTCAGCGAGACGAACAGCGAAGAAACCAGCGACACGATGTAGGCGACCCCCAGCGGAGCGAACAGCCGCCCTTCCATCCCCGACAGTGCGAAGAGAGGAACGAAGACCAACACCACGATCAGCGTCCCGTAGACGATCGAGTTCCGAATTTCGCAACTCGCCTGAAACACGACTAGCAGCGGGTGCTTCGGATGATCGCTATGCCGGTTTTCGCGCAGTCGGCGAAAGATGTTTTCGACGTCGACGATCGCATCGTCGACCAATTCGCCGATTGCGACCGCTAGTCCCCCGAGCGTCATCGTATTGATCGACAACCCAAAAAACGCAAAAACCAGCGCCGTAATCACGATCGAAAGCGGGATCGCCGTCAGCGTGATGAACGTCGTTCGCAGGTTCATCAAAAACAGGAACAAAATAATCACGACCAAGATGCCTCCGTCACGGAGCGCCTCGATCACGTTCTGAATCGCCAAGTCGATGAACGTCTTTTGCTGATAGAGATCAGGCAAGATCCGCACGTCCCCCGGAAGCGATGGTTTCAACTCTTCGAGCGCTGCGATGACCTGCTCGGTCACCTTCCGCGTATCGGCGTTCGGCTGCTTCTGGACCGTCAGCACGACCGCCGGGCCGCCGCTGAAATTTCCTTCTTCGTCACGCGCGAAGGCGGAACTGTCGCCCCGCTTGGTTTGGGCGCCTTCGACAATTCGCGCCACTTGCGACAGCCGAATTGATTGCCCCTCACGGTGCGCGATCACAATCCGGGAAAGTTCGTCGACCGTCGTCACGCGTCCCAACGCTCGAACCAGGTACTCATTGGGTCCCTGTTCGTCGAGATAACCGCCAGCGGTGTTCTGATTACTTTCGGCCAGCGCTTGCTTGACCTGATGGAGCGTCACGCCGTAGCGAAGCATGTCGTTCGGGTTGACCAACACCTGAAACTGCTTCCGTTCGCCCCCCATCACCACGACTTGCGAAACGCCGGGGATCGTCAGCAAACGTTGCCGCACGACCCAGTCGGCGACCGTTCGCAACTCCATCGGCGGCGTTTTCCCTCCCTCGCTGTACATCCCCATGATCATGATTTGTCCCATGATCGAGGAAATCGGCATCAACTGCGGCTTGACGTTGCGGGGCAATTGGTCGGTCGCCAGGGCGAGACGCTCGGCGACAATCTGCCGGTCGTTGTAGATGTCGGTCCCCCAGTCGAATTCGACGTAGACGACCGACAGCCCGACGCCCGACTGCGTGCGTACCGCTTGCACGCCGGTCGCACCATTGAGGACCGTTTCCAGCGGAAACGTGATCAGCGTTTCGACTTCTTCCGGCGCCATCCCCGGCGCTTCGGTCATGACGACGACGCGTGGGCGGTTGAGATTCGGAAAGACGTCGATCGGCAGGTGATACGCTTGCCATCCGCCGTAAATCAGCAGAAATACGGCGAAGGCGATCACCAGCAGGCGATTTTGCAGGGAAAATCGGATGATGGAATTGAGCATGCGTCGGCGCTTCGGTTAAAGGTCGTGGAAGGCGTGGTTACGACGTGCGGCTTTCGGCACGGCCTAGTGGTTGTGCCCAGCGTGCGGATCGACCGCGCCACCCGACTTGTTCTTGATCGCCAAATGAATCTGATACGCTCCGCGGGCCGCGATCACGTCGCCCGGATAAACCGATCCGTCGTTGGCGACGACGACCGACTCTTGATCGCGAAACTCGACATGGACCGGAACCCGGTCAAAGTGGTCGCCGTTTTGCTGATAGACGTAGCTCTCGGCGCCTTCGTCGACGATTGCCGAGACCGGCAAGACCAGCCGATTTTCCCACTGTTCTACCGGCACGCGAACTTCCATTCGCTGCCCCGGCTTGAATCGCCATTCGACGTAACGCTGATCGTTCGCCGCGACCTTGTCGCTGACGACGTCGTTCGGCAGCGCCATGTAAAAGCGAAATGCCCGCGACTGCCAATCAACCACGTCCGACAGATAGAGCAACTGCAATCCCTCGATCGTTTCGCGTTCTCCCTTGCCCGACGTCAGCTGGGCGGTCACCGGCCAACCTTTGGCGGACGCTTCACGCAGACGCGACGCGTCGTCTTCAAACGCGCTTCCTTCGATGTAGAGTTCGCAGTGATCGGCGAGAATTCCCAAACGCTCGCCGGCGTTGACTTGCTGGCCAACGTTGACCGAGATCTCCTGAACATGAAAGAAATGATCCATCGAGCAGGCCGCTCCGTCTCGTTCATAGTCGGGCGCGACCACCGTCAAGGTCTGAAACAACTGCCGCTCTTCGGTGATTGCGTCAATCTGAGCCTGGGTCAGTCCATGCAACAGCAGCGCCTGGCGTTCCGCTTTGAGCGACGCTTCCAGCTTTTGTTTCTCGTATTCCTGTTCCAAAACGCGTTTGCCCGGCACGACCCCGGCGGTCAGCGACTTGAGTCGCGCGATCTCCGCATTGACCACGTCCAGGTTCTCTTGCGTGCGAATCAGGTCGCTCTGAGCGGTGACCAGTTCTTCAAACGTTAGCCGAATCTCAAACAGCGGGCTCCCCGCCGCAACCGCCGCACCCGGCATCGGGTAAATCTTCGACACGACGCCGGTGAGCGGCGATGAAATATAGATCTGCGTCCGGCCAGGGCGTTCGACCACCATCGCCGGCAAATTGATCCGGCGCGTATAGGTTCCCAACTCCAGCGTCAGGGGACGGTAGCCAATGTTCTTCAAGCCGTTGGCGCTTAGTTTGATTGACGCTTCTTCCGAATGCCCTGCGTGATCATGGGCATGTTCATCCTCATGCGCATGTTCGTCATGCGCATCGCCGGAAGCTGCCGCCGACTGCGTCGACCGCATCACGACGTAGACCGATCCAGCCGCGACCGCGGCGACAATCACGGCGACGACAAACGTCGTCCCGAAACCATTCGAACCTGCTTTTTGCGGAACGTTCATCTCTTTGTTTCCGATCCGGCGTCAGGCGACGCACGCATGCTTCGTGACTTGCACGAAAAACTCAATATCAGCCCAGAACTCGACAGAACGCTTAGGCGAAGCGAATGACGGCGACAAGCAAGTCGCCCTCTCTGCTAAGCGCAAACGGAAAACGTGCACTACAACGGACTTAAATCCGCAAAACGCCCATCAGAAGATGACGGCGCATAGCAGGGCCGTCGGGCGAAAGATCCTCGCGTTGGCGAGCTTCGAGCAGGCTGCAATCAGCGACTAGGCTAATCGCGCAACTCGTTTCCAGATAACAGGGTTGCGACCAGCAATCGTCGGCACTCGGCATCTCGTCCGATCCGGTCGTCACATAAACGCAACGCAGTTCCGAGCAATGGGAATGCGGATCGGACTCTTCGGAAGCCGGCGTCTGGTTCGCAACTTCGTCGGGTTCGGCGACGGCATGATGATGACCGCAGCCACCATGATGGTCGTCAGCGACGGCGGATTTGCCGGAAGTGCTTTGGCAGCAAGCGTCTTCGGCATGGACGTGATGGGCGCAGCAACCGACGATCGCATGCCACAGCATGGCCGTTATCGTCAGAATGACTGCTAGATGTCGCATCACGTACCTAGTTCCGGTCAGGGAAATCCCGCCAACTAGGCTAAATTATCGGCGAATGCCCTCAACGATCAACAGGACTTTTGCCCCCTGCGACGACGGGCCCCGCGAAAACTGGCCGTTCCCGCAGGATTCCGGGGATAAAATAGGGGCAAATCCGCAAGCATATTTATCTCGCTTTCGGAATATAGAGGTCAGCAATACGCCAGTGAGGCAATCCCGCGCAGGTTTCTACGGTTTAGCTCCGCGGAGAACTGCCGGAATTTCGCCCGGGATCTCGACAAGCTGGTTGTTCACTCCCTTCCCCTGCTTCCGCAGTTCGAAGGCGTCATACAACTGGCCGATCGCCGTTCGCGCTTCATAGCGGAGCTTGTCGCCGTCGACGTGGATGATCTGGTAGAGCTGAATGTCTTCGCCGTTGCGGAGCATGAACGGAAAACGTGCGTTGTCGTACATCTTCGGCCCGCTGACCGAGACGACGTAGACCGTTCCGTTCTGTTGGTCGACGTTTTGCACGCCGGTCGGAACGTTCACCATCCCGACCTTCACTTTGCCATCCGCGCCCTGCTTTGCCTGCTCCACGGCCGCTCCGAAGGTCGAGAACTCGCTCTGCGGGACGTTGACGCCGGGGACGTTGAATCCGGTTCGCCCATACGCATGGTCGTGACCTTGCAGCACGAGATCGACTTTGTAGCGATCGAAGAGCGGCTTCCAAAGCGCCCGCAGATCAGCGTTATCGCGATACTTATTGGTCGCGTAAATCGGATGATGGAACGTACAGATGACCCAGGGGGACTTGTTCTCCGCCAGCACCTTCTCAAGCCAGACGGTCTGCTCTTGGTGCAGTTCGTTGCTGTTCAGACCAATGATCCGCAGGTTGTGATAGACGAACGTAAAGCAGGTTTCTTCCAGTCCCCGCGGTCCGTTCTCGGGAAACGCGAAACTCGTTCGCCAATGTCGGGTCAGGCGCCGCGTTCCGTTCGGACCTTCCGCCAGCTCGTGGTTGCCGGGAATCGCCACGTTCGGAGTCATCGCGTTCAGCCACGCTCCGGCGCCAAACCACTCACCCCACTCGGCGTCCGAGTCGGCGTGGTTTATCAGGTCACCGGCATGCAGCAGGAACGCCGCCTTCGGAGCGTCGCGGTACGCTTCGCGAATGACCCGCGACCACATCGAACGGATGTTGTTCTGCGCATCCCCAAAATAGATGAACGAAAACGGCTCCGGCTGTTCGGTGGCGGTCGAAAACTGGAACCACTCGCTCCAATTCACTCCGTCGCCGACGCGATACGCATAACGCGTTCCCGGAATCAGGTTCTCGAAATTCACGCTATGGAAGTGGGCGGTGTTCAGATCGGTTTTCAGCGCTTCGGTAATCGCTTTGTGCTGCGTCGCCTGCTTCGGAAAGTTCGGGCCTCCTTCCGCTTCGGCAATTTCAGCCAATCCCGTGGCGACTTCGACCGACGTCCGCCAGGTTACGGCCTGGGTCGTGCGGGGATCGCCGCTCCAGGTCAAAACAATGCGGTCCGGCATTGCGGTCGGTTGGTACATCTCAGCCGGTTTGACGGCGATTGGCTCGTGCGCGTGCCCCTCTTCTCCCTCGTGAGCGAATACCGCGCTCGCCGACGTACCCAAAATCAGCGCACACCAAGCGAGCAAATGAATGTTTGTCATCCAACGATTCCAAAATCAAGAAAGGAGAACCTGAACAACAAAATGCTACTTCACCCGTTTCGCTTCACCAATCACCCCGCTTGATTATCTCCCTGGGAGCCCCCAAAGGCTGCAAATCTTTACAATCGGCGCACCACCCGCTCATCGAAAGCCACTTAAAGCGCAAGCTTCGCGGCCAGAGCAAGATTCCACGTGACATCGACTTTTTTCTTTACTACGATGAAGGTCCACCTCCCCCCGTTCCCACCTCAAAACGCGTAGTCTCGCCATGCCTGACGATCCCTTGGCCAAGTTGCCACGGCGCCAGTTCCTGCAAGGGGCGATCGCCGCCACCACGCTCGCGACCGGCGTCACTCATGCCCCACAATCGGTTCGCGCCGACGAGCCGAAGCCCAACCGCGATACGATCCCTGCCGAAAACGCCCTTCCCGGCGCCAAGGACTGGCAGATCACCCGCGTTCGCGTCGACAGCGTCGGCTTCCGCTCTCCTTGGATCGAGGGATATTGCAGCAAGCAAAGCGTCCTCCCGGGCGAGTCGATCGACATCATGGTCTCGACCAATCCGGCCCGGTCGTTTCAGCTCGAAATCTTCCGGATGGGGTACTACGGCGGCGACGGAGCGCGGTTGATGAAGACGCTCGGTCCGCTGGAAAGCCAGACCGAAGCGACGCCGACTCCCGGCGAACGCAATATCCACGAATGCCGCTGGCCAGCGACGGTTTCGCTGACGATTCCAACGGACTGGATCAGCGGCGTTTACTTGGGGCGACTCACCACCATCCCCGAACCGGGCGAAGCGTACTGGCAAAGCTACGTCGTCTTCGTCGTTCGCGACGAACGTCCCGCCGACATCTTGTTTCAAGTCAGCGACAACACCTGGCAAGCCTACAACCGCTGGCCCAACAACTACTCAATCTACACCCATCCGAAAGGAAACCAGGGGCCCTGGGCCGACGTCAGCTTTGATCGCCCCTATGGCCGCGAAGCGCAACATCAAGGGGTCGTCAACGATCCTCGCACCGTCGGCTCCGGCGAATTCCTCCCGTTCGAGTTCCCGCTCGCCTATTGGCTCGAACAACATGGCTACGACGTCAGCTATTGCTCTAACAGCGACATGCTGACCCCTGATCGCGGTCTGCGCTGCAAGACCTTCATCAGCGTCGGGCACGACGAATACTGGGACATCCGGCAATTCCGCTCGGTCGAGAAAATGCGAGACGAAGGGGTCAACCTCCTCTTCCTCTCCGGCAACGCCGTCTGTTGGGTCACCCCGTTCCAAGACAACAGCGTCGGCATACCGAATCGGACCATTTCTCGCGGTGGACCTTACGGCGGCACGAACGATTACGCCGTCAATCGCGAGAAAGACCATGGTCCGTTTCCGCATCACGGTCCCGACGAAGGACTGCTGATGGGCGCCCGGAATGTCGAGCCGGTTAACGGCGGCGGCGACTGGATCGTCACGCAACCGGATCACTGGATGTTCGCCGGAACCGGCGTCAAAAAAGGAGACTCCATCCCCGGTTTGATCGGCTGGGAATATCACGGCGAACCGGCCGATATCCCCGGCCTACAAGTGGTCGGCGCTGGTACCGCGTGGCAAGGTGGCGTCAATCCGCAACAATGGACCGCGACCATCTATCCCGGCCCCAAAGGAAACTTCGTCTTTAACGCGGCGACGATTTTTTGGGCGCAGGGACTAAGCTCTCCGCCGGGGCATGTGTTGCCCTGGTCGCATTGGAGTCGCCCGCATGGCCCCGATGCCCGCGTCCAACAGATCACGCACAACTTGCTGCAGCGAGCGATCACCGCCTAATTCAATTCACTAGAACGACGGAAGACTCCTGATGAATCGCCGATATTTCGCGGTGCTGGTCCTGCTCCTATTTGGCGCTACGACGGTTACCAACGCCGCCGAATCGATCCTCGAGGTCCCCGAGGGCTACACGGTCGAAGTCGCCGCTCCTTCGTCGCTGATCGCCCATCCGCTGATGGCCGACTTCGACGAACAGGGGCGTCTCTATGTCGCGGCAAACTCCGGTCAAAACCTCCCTCGCGCCGAACTCGAAAAAGAGCTTCCCAACTTCGTCCAGCGTCTAGAAGACGTCGATAAAGATGGCGTCTTCGACAAGGTGACGATGTTCGCCGACAAGATGACCTTTCCGCAAGGTTGTCTTTGGCACAAAGGCTCGCTCTACGTCGCATCGAGCGGCGCGATCTGGAAGCTGACCGACACCGACGATGACGGCGTCGCCGATGAGCGGGTTAAACTGGTCGGCGACTTCGGCTACACCGGCAATGCGGCCGACGTCCATGGCCCGTTTCTCGGCCCGGAAGGTCGACTTTATTGGTGCGAAGGGCGGCATGGTCACGAGATCAAAGACGCCGCCGGCAACCTGATCAGCAAAGGAAAAGCGGCGCGCATTTTTTCGTCGAACTTCGACGGCAGCGACGTGCAGACGTACTGCGCCGGCGGGATGGACAACCCGGTCGAGATCGTCTTCACCCCGGCCGGCGAAATGCTGGGAACGGTCAACCTGATGTACTCGCAACCGCGGGGCGATTGCCTGGTCCATTGGCAAAAGGGAGGAGTCTACCCGCGCACCGACTTTGCCGAAGGGCTGGAAAGCGAATTCATCCGGACCGGCGATCTGCTGCCGGAGGTGTTGAACTTCGGCCATGTCGCCGTCTCGGGCCTTTGCCTCGACAAGGCAAATCCGAACGTCGTGTTCGTGACGCAGTTCAACACCAACCGCATCGTCCGGGTCGAACTCAAACCGAGCGGTTCCACCTTCGCCGTCGCCAATCAATCCGACTTCGCCGTCTCGCCAAGTCACGACTTTCACCCGACCGACGTCCTGCAAGACGCCGACGGTTCGCTGCTGGTGATCGACACCGGCGGTTGGTTCCGGATCGGTTGTCCGAAATCGGAATTGGCGAAGCCTGATATTCGCGGGGCGATCTATCGGATTCGGAAGACGAAGTCGTCGCCTGCCGATGCAACGAACGACGATCCCGTGCTGGCCACGCAACAGAAGATCTGGTCCCTTCGTCAGACCGAAACGGCCGAGTCGCTCGCCCAGATCGCGCCGTATCTGCGTGATGAAAACAGCTTGATCCGGCAGACCGCCGCACAATCGCTCCTCGATTGGCCCCGATCGAGCGAAGTGCTTCCCTTTGCGCCCTGGCTGTATCGGCAACTTAGCGTTGGCCAACCGAGTGAACGTCGTGTGGCGGCCACGGTGCTAGGGACGTTCGTCAAAGAGCAGCCGTCGACCATCCTGCCGTTGTTGGAAGGATTGGCGCGGAAAGACAACGATGCCGGAACGCGTCACGCCTTGATCCTGGGCCTAATTCAAAGTGGAGATCGGCAGCAACTTAGCACGTCGGTTCTTGACCCACGCGAAAGCGTATCGAGCGCCGCCGCCATCGCGTTGGAACAACTCCGTCGTCCCCAAGTCGATCTGGCGAGCCAGAACTGGCTCGAGATTCCCGCCGCATCGATGGGCAAACCGCTCACGGAGGAGGAGCGGAGCAGTTTGCTCGCTCGCGTCGAGAATCTCGCCGCCGGCGATGCGGAGCGCGGCAAGTTCGTCTTCGCTTCGGCCAAGATCGCCTGCAATAAATGCCATCAGGTCGCCGGCGAAGGGGGCCAGGTCGGTCCCGATCTCACCACCATCGGCCGCAGCCGCGAACGACGCGATCTGCTTGAATCGATTCTCTATCCCAACGCCACCTTCGCTCGCGGCTTCGCACCGTACGTCGTTCTGACCGACGAAGGAAAGCTCTACAGCGGCATCATCCTGGGCGAAAACACCAAGGAACTGCACCTCGGCGTCGATAAAGAAAACAACGTCCGCATCCCGAACGAAGCGATCGAAGAGATCCGAGCGAGCGACGTCTCGATCATGCCCCCCGATTTCCACAAGGCGCTGAGCGATCAAGAATTGGCCGACTTAATCGCCTATCTAGAATCGCGGAAATAGCGATAGTTACACTAACCCGAGGCGCGAGCCGAGGGAATGCGCTCGGATGAAAAGTGCAATGTCGAATCGCTCTAATTTTGCGCTTCGACATCTTGCGTTTGCTTGCGTGCACATTCCCTCGGCTCGCGCCTCGGGTTAGTGTTGAGCTGCGCTGGCTCAAACGGCTTGATTGCGACCGCATTTCCCTCGCTGGCGCTTCGGGCTATTATTCTCGCCTAGCTCCAGAGAACCTTCTCCGCCGTCTTGCGGAGCATCCATTCTTTATCGACGTCCGTAAGGAAGTCGAGTTTGTCGCGGATCAGCGCGATCGATGCGGCGTAGGTGTTTCCCTTTTCGACCTGGTAGGGGCAGTCGCTCGCCCACATCAGTCGATCGGCGCCAAACGTATCGCGGAGGCGGCGAATCATCGGTCCCAGGTCGAGATACGGCGGCTTCTTTTTGCCGAGCGCGTAGAAGGCCGACGTCTTCACATGCGTCTTGGGGAAGGTCGCCAGTTTGCAGAGGTTATCGAGATCGCTTCCCTGAATCGTGCCGCTGACGCCGATCCGCGAGAAGTGATCGATCACGACCGTCGTCTCGGGGAACTTTTTGCACAGCTTTTCGATCGACGGGAGCGCGTCGGGATTCGAGAGCAAGCAGATCGCCTGGCCGGTTTCGGCGGCGCCTTTCCACATCGTCGCCATTTCGGGCGAATCGACCCAAGAGGCGGTCGACTTGGCGTCGGCATACAGTCTATAGCCGTTGACCCCCTGCTCTTTCAGGCCGCGCATCGTTTCCAGCACGCCGGGCGCCTCGTGATCGATGATCGCGACGCCGCGGAAGGTGTCGGGGTACTTTTCGATCGCGTCGAGCATGTATTTGTTGTCGGTCTCGTAAAAGCTCATCTGGATCAAGACGATCCGATCCACTCCTTCCGGACGGCTATAAGCGAACAATTCGTCCGGCGTAAAGCTGGCCGGCTTCATCGCCGACTTGTCGTAATGCTTGCCGAGCGGATAGGCGCTCGTATCAGGCGTCCAGATATGAACGTGGGCGTCGATGTAGCCCGGCTTCTTCTCTTCCTTCGCCAGACCGAGCGAGGCGCTGGCCGCGACGGCGGCGCCTGCTTGCAGAAGATGTCGACGCGAGAGGAGCGGCTGACCAGAAGATTGGCTCATCGTAGTGCACCTTGTAGTTCTTGTTTTTCCAGTTCCCAGTCGAGCGGCTCGACCTGTCGCACCAGCGCAATGTAGGCGAAGACGCCGATCACCAGGATAAACGAAGCGGCGGCGAATGCCGAATAATAACTTCCCGTTTCTTTGACGAGCCAACCGGTCAGCGCCGGTGAAATGGCGCCTCCGATGTTGCCGATCGCGTTCTGCAGTCCGGTCCATGATCCAGCGGCGTTTGGCCCGGCCAGCGTCTGCGTAACCGCCCAGACGTTCGACGTGTAAAGCCCCAGCGACGCACACGCCAAACAAAGGAGTGCGATGCAGACGCTTACGTCTTGCGCCAGCACCGCGGCAAACATGAACGCCGAGCACAACACGAGCCCGCCGATCAGGAACGACTTGCGAGCCGTCGTCGGCGTGGCGCCCGAATGAATCCAACGATCCGCGAGCCAACCGCCGCAAATCGCGGTGACCGCCATCGCCGCAAAAGGCAAACTGCCGAACAGCGCCATCGATTCTTTGGTAAAGCCGCGCGACTCTTCCAAGTAGGCCGGCAACCACGAGAGCAAAAAGGCCCACGTGTAACCGAGACAGAAGAAGCCGAGCGACGTTCCCCACACTTCCTGACGTGTGAACAGCGCGACGTACGGTACTTTTGGAATCGACGACTTGGTCCCCTCGGCAGGCTTCTCTTGCGACGGAACGAGCCAGAGCCATGCCGGCAACCAGAGCATCCCGCCGATACCAACCACGATAAACAGCGAACGCCAACCATTGCTGGCGACCAACAGCCCGCCCAACAGCAGCGCCAACATCGGCCCCAGCTTCGTCGCCGCATCAATCAGCGCGTTCGCGAGCCCGCGGCGCCGCTCTGGAAAGTTCATCACAATCATCCGCGACGTCGCTGGATAGGCGATGCTTTCGCCGAGGCCAAGTACCAGACGCAACAGCAGGAAGATGGTAAAGCTGCTGGCGAAGGCCATCGAGACGGTCGCCAATGACCAAACCAAGAAGCCCCCGGCGTAAAGCCATTTCACGTCGAACCGATCGACCAGCCACCCGGTCGCAACTTGCGACAGGGCGTAGCTCCAAAAGAACGCCGAGAACAAGAGCCCCATCTGCGCGGCGTCGAGTTCAAACTCGCCTGCCACGTCGGTCTTGACGATCGACAAGCTGCCGCGGTCGATGTAGTTGATGCCGATGGCCAACACCATCAAGACGAGCAGCGTAAGCGAACTGGCCGATTTCGTGGTCACGTATTCTTCCTGACGCCGGCGGGCGAAAAAGTTTAAGCCGGGATTTCGGTCACGACCGGACTCGTGCAAAACTGATAGTAGGTCTCGCACGCCTGGCGAAGTTGTTCGACCTCGATCCATTCGTCGGCGGTGTGCGCCTGGGCGATCGAACCTGGTCCGTAGACGACCGACGGAGCGCCGGCTGCGGCGAAGCTGCTCGCGTCGGTGCAGTACCACGCTCCCACCTTTTCTCGCGGTCCCGAGACCGCTTCGATCTGCTGCAGCAACCGATCGACCCACCGCGGATCTTGGTCATCAGCCAGCGAATCGGCTTCGATCCACGGGGGCAGCATCACGAACTCAACGTTCGTCTCCTGTCGCAGATACGCTTCCAGCTCTTCGAGCACATGATCGGTTCGCTCGCCGGGACTGGTCCGCCGATCGATCTCGATTTCACATTCGTGCGGCACGATATTCACGCTGGTCCCGCCGACGATTTTGCCAATGCTCAACGTCGGAGCGCCGCAAAGCGGATGGACGCCGACGCGCTGCGGCAATTCGGCCGCATATTTTTGCAACGCCTGAATCACTTCGGCCATCGCGTAAATCGCACTGCGGCCTTCGTGCGGACGCGAACTGTGACAAGCCAACCCCAACGTTTGCAGCTTCCAGCGAACGACGCCGCGGTGCGCGACGATCACGTTCAAGTCGGTCGGTTCGGCGACGACGCAAAAATCAGGGGGACCGGTCAAAAACGAATCGGCCGGTTCGGCGCTATGCCAGCTTCGCCCTAAGTGGCGAGCCCCGGTCGCCGAGAACTCTTCGTCGCACGTGCAAGCCATGATGACGTTGGCGCAGCCAGCGGGGCGTTCCGTCGCGAGCCGCGCGAACGCCGCCAACATCGCCGCCATGCCCCCCTTTACGTCGCAGGCGCCGCGGCCATAGAGCCGTCCTTCTTTCAGCTCCGGCACAAACGGGGCGATCGTCATGCCGTCAACCGGCACGGTATCTTGATGCGCTTCGAGCATGATCGTCGGCGCGTCAGGATCAAAGTCCAACCGGGCGATCACATTGCAGCGGCCGTCGGCCACTTCCTGCACTTCGTACGGGGTCCCCAGCTGCGTAAAGAACTGAATCAGCCAGCGCGTCATCCCATGCTCATAGAAGATGGGACCAGCCGCCTCGCCGCCGCACGGATTGACGCTCGGAATCGCAATCAACTGCTGCAAGATCTCAAGCGGGTCGGCGTCGCTGAAGAATTCGGCGCCCACAAACTTGGGCTTTTTTCGGAGTTCCACTTTCACTGCAGTTCGTCCTCTACGGGGTATCTTTCAATTCTCACCGTGCGCAACCCGCTGGGTCGCTGTTCTTCTCGCTCAACCGCCTTCGATCAACGGCGACTGCCGGCCAGCGGCGCCGTCGGCAGTTGCGACTCATCGATCAATTCACGCAGCGCCCCTAAGTAACGCTGCACGTCTTCTTCCGTGTTGTACCAATGAAGCGCCGCGCGGATCCGGCGATCGTCCCCTTGGACGAAAATCCCCCGCTCAGCGAGTTGTTTTTTCATTTCGGCCGACCCGTTGTAGGCGAACGGCACGATCCCCGCCTGGCTCGCTTCGCTTTCGGGAACCAGCGGCGTAAGTCCCATCTCGACCAGGCTCGCCCGGAGCGAACTGACCAGTGGCGCCATCGTTTTCGCCCGAGCCGCAACAGCATCGGGCGTATGAAACTCCAGAGCCGCCGCTAGCGAATAGATCGAGTCGAAGTTCGGCATGCCGGCTTGGAACCGCTGCGCGTCACCGCGGGGATGAAACGCTTCGAGGCGATCGTCCGCAAAGCAGTTCTCGGTCGAGAGCCAACCGGCCGGGCCGACCACATCTTGAGCGAGCACGCGACGACTTACCGACATCACTGCGGCGCCATGGATCGAGTTCATCCACTTGAACGCGCTGGCGACCGTGAAGTCAGCCATCTGGCCGTCAATCGGAACCCGGGCGGCCGCCTGAGTCGCATCGACGCACAGCAGCGTCTCCGTGTCTTTCACCCGCCGCCAAATCGGCGCCGGGTCAATTCGCTGACCGGTCGCGTAACTCACCTGACTGACGGTCACCAGTCGGGTCCGCTCGTTGATCTGCTCCAGCAATTCATCGACCGAAACGCCGTCGGCGCCAGGATGAACAATTCGCAATTTAACGCCGCGCTTTTGCAGCGTGACCCACGGGAAGATGTTCGACGGGAACTCGCTCGACGTGAAGACGACTTCGTCCCCCGGCCGCCAGTCGATCGAGTTGGCGATCGTGTTCAGCGCTTCGGTGGTGCTGCTAATCAGGGCGATTTGATCGGCGTCGACCGAGAAGAGTTCGCCGGCCAGTTCTTTCGCTCGCTCGTAGCGATGCCAAAACTGGACGCGTCCCGGTTCGCCGTGCGTTTTGTCGAACAGATACTCCTGCACGGCGTCGACCGCCGATAGCAGCGGCAACCCTTCGGCCGCCGTATTCAGATACGATTTTCCTTCCCAGTGCTGGGCGTTGGAAATCGCGTTGATCGAAACAGTAGCAGTCATGTCGGAGCTTTGGGAGAGGGGAAAGTCTGGTCGTTTTATGCTAAGCCAATATGCCGTGATGAACGACGCCATGCACGTCGGTCAGCCGGAAGTCTCGGCCTGCGTGGCGATAGGTGAGTTGCTCGTGATTCATCCCCAGCAAGTGGAGCAGCGTCGCGTGCAGGTCATGGACATGCATCTTGTTTTCCAGGGCGTAGTAGCCGTACTCGTCGGTGGCGCCATATTGATAGCCACCTTTGACGCCAGCCCCAGCCATCCACATGGTGAACCCTTCCGGGTTGTGGTCGCGGCCGTCGTTGCCGGCGCCTTGGCAAGTCGGCGTCCGTCCGAACTCGCCCCCCCACAACACCAACGTGTCGTCGAGCAAGCCCCGTTGTTTCAGGTCGGTCAGCAGCGCAGCGATCGGCTTGTCGACCTCGGCGGAGTTCTTGGTGTGTCCCGCTTTCAAGTCGCCATGCTGATCCCACTGCACTTTCGTGTCGCTGTGGGTTACCTGGATGAAGCGAACGCCCCGTTCGGCGAACCGGCGAGCGAGCAGACATTGCCGACCGAAGTCTTCGGTCACTGCATCGTTGAGCCCGTACATCTCGAGGGTCGCGGCGGTCTCTTCGCTCAGATCCTGCGCCTGCGGCATTTCGGTCTGCATCTGGTAGGCCAGCTCGAACGACTGGATCCGCGCTTCGAGCGAAGCCTCCGGCCCTGACGTCTTCAGGTGATCCTCGTTCATTGCCTGCATCAGATCGAGTTGCAGCCGCTGCACCTCGGAACTGTAGCGAGGATTCGCGATGTATTTGACCTGGGCCTTGGTCGAAGGCTGCGAAGCGACGCCGAGCGGAACTCCTTGGAACCGGGCCGGCAAAAAGGCGGAGTCCCAGTTCTTGGCGCCGCCGTGGGCGAACGTCGGGCAAATCGTGACGAACGCCGGCAGATTCGCGTTTTCTGTCCCCAGTCCGTAGGTAACCCACGACCCCATGCTCGGCCGAATGAAGTTGTCGCTGCCGGTGTGCAGCTTCAGTAGTGCGCCCCCGTGCGACGGATTCGTGCCGTGGACCGAATTCAGGAAGCAAATATCATCGACATGCTTCGCGACGTTCGGAAACAGCTCGCTGACATGGATGCCGCTCTCGCCATACTGCTGAAACTTCCAGGGAGAGCCGAGCAAGTTGCCGGTCGGGGCGAACTGCACCCGCGGCTTTTCAAACGGCAGCGGCTTGCCGTCATCTTTCTGTAGTTTCGGCTTGTAGTCGAACGTATCGACGTGCGACGGACCTCCCTTCATAAAGAGGAAGATCACCCGCTTGGCCCGCGCCGGAAAATGAGCCGGCGCCGCATCCGCAAACGCGGCGGCTGGACCTTGCAGCATCGACTGCAGCGCGAGATAGCCGAAACCAACGGCCGATCGGCGGAGCAGTTGGCGGCGACTGAGCGAGTTGTGCGATCCTTGGTCGTGCATCATTACTCCACGTATGCGAACTCGTTCGACGCCAGGACGCTTTGGCAAATCGCCGCCCAAACGACCAGCTCCGGATTCTCGATCTCCGCTTTCCCAGTCAACAGCGGCTGCAGCCGCGTCGCATAGTCGAGCAGACGCGTCGTCTCGTGCGTCTCCGGCGAACGTCCTAGTGCAATCTCGTACAACCGCGGCACGCGGGCCTCAACGTTACTCGGAAACTCTTCGATCAACCGCTTTGCGAGCGTTTCGGAAGCGGAAATAAACATCGGGCTATTCATCGCGTACAGTGCCTGCGGCGCCACGGTCGAAGTTCCCCGGCTACCGGTCGTCACGTCGGCGGTCGCAAAGTCGAACAGCGAGAAGCCGTCATACAGGTTATTGCGAATCACCGGCAGATAGATCGAGCGGCGATTGGTATCGTAGCTGGTCGCATCTTTCGAGGTATGATCGAAAACGAGCGTCCACTTCGCCAGCTCGATGACCTTCTCGCCGCGACTCGGGTCAAGCTGACCGCTCACCGCCAAAAGAGAATCGCGGAGCGACTCGGCGTCCATTCGCTGCACGTTGGCCCGCCAATGGGCATGGTTTTCGGGATCGACCTTTTCATTCGCCGCAATCGACTGGCTGCTGAACTGATAGGCGTCGCTCAGCATGATGCGTTTGTGCAGTTTCTTGAGAGACCAGCCGTTTTCGATCAATTCGGCCGCGAGCCAATCAAGCAGTTCCGGCTGCGTCGGCGCTTCACCTAGCTTGCCGAAGTTGTCGGTCGACGGCGCCAGCGCCTCGCCGAAATGCCAACCCCAGACGCGATTCGCCAAGACCCGCGCGGTGAGCGGATTCTGCGGGCTCGTCAGCCAACTGGCCAATTGTTTACGGCCGCTTTCGGTCTCGGCGATCGTCAGCGAGTCCGAGAGATTCATCACTTCCGGCACGCCCCGTTTGACCGCACGTCCCAGCATCAAGTGGCTGCCGCGGACATGAATCCGCGTATCGGCCGGCGTTCCTTCCGTGACCGCCATCGCGGTCGGCAACTCGGTCGCGTCGGCGGTCAGCTTTGCGATCTCTGCACGCAACCCGGCGAGCTTCGTTTTCGTTTCTTCCGGATACTTTTGCTCGGCGTCGTCCGGAACCTTCGCGTCAGCGGCGACGCCCATCGACTTCAGCAACTCGGCATTGGCCGACTTTACGAGTGCGTCGAGCTCTTTCTGCTTCGTCGCTTTCTCGGCGTCAAGCTCCGCCTTTCGTTTGATTTCGGCTTCGGTCGCGAGCGTCGCCTCGTTGTACTTGGCGATCACCTTGTACGACTGCATCGACTTCGTGCTTTTGAAGATCCCCGCCAACGCGTAATAGTCGGCGGTCGAGATCGGGTCGAACTTGTGATCGTGGCAGCGAGCACAGGCGATCGTCATGCCGAGAAACGCCTGGCCGAAGGTGTCGATCTGCTCGTCGATGATATCCATCTCCATTTTGACCTCGTCCTTCTCGGCCAGAACCTTCGGTCCCAGCGTCAGAAAGCCGGTCGCAATCACCGACGAATAGTCTCCCTGCTTTTCTCCCTTGTGTTCTTCTAGCTCGATCAGATCGCCGGCGACTTGCTCGGCGGCGAAGCGATCAAACGGCTTGTCAGCGTTGAACGAATCGATCACGTAGTTGCGATAACGCCACGCGTCGACAAACCCTTGGTTCTCATCGAGCCCGTTGCTGTCGGCGTAGCGCACCACGTCGAGCCAATGCCGTCCCCAACGTTCACCATAGCGGGGGGAAGCGAGCAGCCGGTCGACGACATGTTCAAATGCCGAAGGGGTCTCATCAGCCAGAAAGGCTTCCATCTCTTCCGGCGTCGGCGGCAAACCGGTCAAGTCGAGCGTCGCGCGGCGTAATAGCGTTCGCTTGTCGGCTGGCGAGCTGGGAGTCAGCCCTTCCTTCTGCAGATTGGTAAAGAGGAACGCGTCGATCGGGTTCGGCTTGGCCGGTTGGCCATCAACTTGCGGAACAGCCGGGCGGACGATCGGCTGGAACGCCCAATACTGCCGGGCCTCTTTCATGTCGATCGCGCCGCGGCGTGGTGCGATCGAACCGCCGGCGTTGCTATCGGGATGCGGCGCCCCTTTTTCGACCCATTGCTGCAAAAGCTTGATCTCGTCGTCGGACAGTTTTTCGTCCGGCGGCATCTGCAGCAGTTCATGTTTGTAACTGATCGCCGTCAGCAGCAGACTTTCGTCCAGCTTCCCCGGCACAACCGCCGGGCCCGAAGCTCCGCCTGTCAACATTCCGGAATAGGAATCAAGCCGTAGATCGGACTCCGCAGAATCGGCCCCGTGGCACTCGACGCATTTCCCTACCAGCAGTGGGCGAATCTTCGTCTCGAAGATCTTCAGCGCCTCGCCGCTTGGCGCCCCCGGCTCTTCCGCCGCAGCGCTGCCAGGCAGGCTGTACAGAACGACAAGAATCAACAACAAGGCACTCGTTGCCAGGCGTCGTCGATAACAGGTGGGAGTCGACATGCAGTTCTCTCTTGGGCGGGCGTTTCCAGCAGCTCAAAAGCGAGCGAATCGAAAGTTGGCGTCGATCGCTATGAAAACGAGTATATCCTGGATACGATTTAAATCGACGCTTCATTTGATACAATAATTTGCAACGACCGATTGCACGCCATGCAATAACCTCCCGGGAGTCGATCGATGCCCCAGAAAACGCCGCTAACGCTGCTCTACAAAGACATCTCCTACCCGCAGCTCCGCAGCTATTGCGAAACGGTCCGCCACGGCAGCATGTCGGCCGCCGCCGACTCGCTGGAAGTCTCCCACCCCACCGTCTGGAAGCAGATCCGGGCCCTCGAGCAGCTCCTGGGGCAGACGTTGATCGAATCGGACGGCCGCCGGAGCGAGATCACCCCGGCCGGCCGCGTTCTGGCGGAACTGGCGATGCCGATCATCTCGGAATTTGAAACTCTCCGGCATCGTTTCCAGGATGCCTGCGAAACGGCGCCGCGAACCCTCTCGATCGCCGCTCCCCCGCGCAGTTACACCGACGACCTGCTCGGCGTGATCAACGACTTTCGCACCTCCTATCCCGACGTCCGCCTGGTGATGCGGGAAGTGTTCGAGTCGCTCGGGAACGAAATGCTTGAAGCCGGGGAAGTCGACCTGGTGATCGGCGACAGCAAATGTTGCCGCAACCCGGAAGAATTGCTGGTCGAAAAGATGTACGAGATCGAGCCGATGGTGATCATGCCGGTCGGACATCCGTTGGCCGAACGCCGCCGCATTCTGCCCAAAGATCTCGCCAAGTACCCGGTCCTCAATCACCGCGCCTCCTATGCCGACGACGAAGGACGCGCGATCTTGACCAAGGCCGGCGTCTTCGACAATCCAGAGCGCGGCTTCGATCTGATCCTCGCCTCCTCGATCCGCAGTTGCGTCAAACAAGGCTACGGCATCGGCCTGGTCGGCCGCGTCATTCCCGACGCCGTCGGAGATCCGGAACTGGTCGAACGCTCGCTCAAACATTGCCTCCCGCCGACGGTGATCAACGGCTATCGCAATCGCCGGATCACCGAAGATCCGGTCTTGCGGACGTTCATGGATTTGGCGAAAGAACGCTTGGCCCGGTAGGCCAGGCCTTGGCCTGACGAATCTACGGCACTCGTTCGGGCTTAGCCGTATTGCCCCGCAACCGAGACTTCGGCAAACCCCCGAAAACGTCTGCTTGACAGGGGAAAAGCTAGAGAAGTCCGTTAAAATAGAACGATTTTGCAGCCGGAACCAGAGAACCGTCTTCTCCTCCCCCATTTCTGTGGCATATTACACTGCTGGCCAGCCCGGTAGCTCTTCTTTTCTTCGCCGTACACTTTCGAAGGTTCTCCACATGAAAAGACTGTTTGTCACTGCGCTATTCGCGTGCGCGATATTCGCCTCATCCGCCTGGGCGGCAGACGCCAAGAAGCCAAACATTTTGGTGATCTGGGGTGACGACATCGGCATTCCCCAGATCAGCGCCTATTCGATGGGAATGATGGGCTACAAGACGCCCAACATTGACCGCATCGCCCGCGAAGGGATGATCTTTACCGACGCCTACGGTCAGCAGAGCTGCACCGCGGGGCGCACTAGCTTTATTACCGGGATGGAACCGTTCCGCGCCGGTCTGTTGACGATCGGCATGCCTGGCGACCCGCATGGAATCACCGAGTGGATGCCGACCCTGGCCGATGCCTTGAAGACGCAAGGCTACGCGACGGGGCAGTTCGGCAAGAACCACCTCGGCGATCAAGACCAACACCTGCCGACCAACCACGGCTTCGATGAGTTCTTCGGCAACCTCTATCACCTCAACGCCGAAGAAGAGCCGGAAGGATACTTCTATCCGAAAGATCCGGAGTTCCGCAAAAAGTATGGCCCTCGCGGCGTCATCAAGTCGTCGGCCGACGGCAAGATCGAAGATACCGGCCCGCTCACGACCAAGCGAATGGAAACGATCGACGAAGAATTTTTGGCCGCCGCCAAAGACTTCATCGAGCGCGAAGCGAAAGCGGACAAGCCGTTCTTCTGCTGGTTCAATTCGACCCGCATGCACGTCTTCACGCACCTGAAGAAAGAATCGCTCGGCGTTACCGGCATGGGGATCCATGCGGACGGAATGGTCGAACATGACGGCCACGTCGGCCAGCTTCTCGACTTGCTCGACCAACTGAAGATCGCCGACAACACGATCGTGGTTTACAGCACCGACAACGGCGCCGAAATGGCGCTCTGGCCGGATGGCGCCATGACCAACTTCCGCAGCGAAAAAGGTACGACCTGGGAAGGGGGCTTTCGCGTCCCGATGATGATCCGCTGGCCCGGCGTCGTCAAAGAAGGGTCTATCTCTAACGAGATCATCTCGAACCTCGACTGGTTCCCCACCCTTTGCACCGCTGCCGGCGCCGATGACATCAAGGGGCAGTTGGCGAAAGGATCGAACCTGAACAAAAAAGATTTCAAGGTCAAGCTGGACGGTTACGATTTCGTTCCCTACCTCAAAGGGGACGAAAAGAAGGGGCCGCGCGAGCAGATC
The DNA here is from genome assembly GCF_020966755.1 of Blastopirellula sediminis. Taxonomy (NCBI): domain Bacteria; kingdom Pseudomonadati; phylum Planctomycetota; class Planctomycetia; order Pirellulales; family Pirellulaceae; genus Blastopirellula; species Blastopirellula sediminis. Next base: position 979,420 of record NZ_JAJKFT010000004.1, on the reverse strand, counting down.
TACTACTTCGACCAGGGAGGCAATCTCAACGCCGTCCGCTGGAACGACTGGAAAGTGAGCTTCGCGCAGAATGAAGGGAATATTGCTGAAGGTACCCGCAAGGTGACCTCTTGGGCGATGATCACCAACCTGCGTATGGATCCGTACGAGCGAGCCATGGACGAAGGGGGGCAGTACTTGGATTGGTACGCCCGGCAGATGTGGCTGTTGGTCCCAATTCAGCAGCAGATCAAGAACTTCTTCGCCGACTTCAACGATTTCCCGTATCAAACCGGCTCGTCGCTGAATGCCGCGGGCATCAATTACGGCTTGCTCCAGAAGGATGATGCGCTGAAACGACTGAAAGACCTTGAGTCGATCAAACCGCAGTAGTTTGCTTCGCGCGAATCGCGTTGAAAACGAAAAGGGCGTTCCGCAAGTCGGACGCCCTTTTTAATTGCTACGCAACCTAAGCCTCTCTAGAACGCTCCCAGCGCTTCGCCGCCAGAACGGCTCCTAAATCCCTGCCACACTTCCAGCTGAATCGTATCGCGGACGAACTGCACGTGGCCGTCGCAAAACAGCGACTGCACGCCGCCGGGGTGACGACTGTGCGAAGTGACGTTCAGCGATAGCGCCCGCCACAGCGCGGATACGGATGTCAATTTCGCGACACGCCGATCGCGATTCTCCCAACGCAAGACGCTCCGCCTATGGCCGTGTCGGCATTTGCGCATTCACACGCTTGCGCCATTGGGCCAACGAGTCGCGCAGCTCGGATGTTTGCTGCGGCATGTCATCCGCCAGGTCGTGCTGTTCGCCGGGATCGGACTTCAGGTCATAGAGCTCACAGCGGCCCGTTTCAAAATGCTCGACCAGCTTCCAATCGTCTTTACGAATCGCGCCGCAGGGACGCGTCGATCCCCAGTAATGCGGAAAGTGCCAATAGAGCGCCTCCCGATCCAGTGAGGTTTGTTTCCCAGTCAACAAGCCGGCGATGCTCACCCCGTCCAGCTGATCCGCGTCGTAGGTCACGCCGGCGACGTCCAATAGCGTCGGAAAGAGATCGTGACTGATTACCGGCACGTCGCAAGTCGAGCCTTGCGGTACGACGCCGGGATAACGAACGACGAGCGGAACGCGGACGCCCCCTTCATACAAAGAGCCTTTTGATCCGCGGAGCGGCGCCATCGACGTAATCCGCTCGCCGCCGTTGTCCGACATGAAAATAAAGAGCGTCTTGTCGGTCAGTTTCAATTCGTCGAGCGTCGCCATCAGTCGCCCGACCGAATTGTCGACCGTCTCCATCATCGCCGCATAAATCGCCGGCCGCTCTTCGAGCCCGCGCTCGCGATACTTGGCGACCAGCTTCTCAGGTGCAAAGTACGGTCCATGAACCGACCAGTGCGAAAGGTAAAGGAAGAACGGATTCTCACGATTCTCGCGGACGAACTCGATCGCCTCGTCCGTCAGTCGATCTGGCAAGTAGTCGCCGGCCTTTCCTGGCAGCGGACCGGCATACGGCCATTTCTCTTGATCGACGAACGGATAGAAGTAGTTAAAAATCCCGTGGTGTTGGCTCAGCACGACGTGATCGAAACCGCGATTCTGCGGCCGATACTCTGGGCCCTGCTCTTCCCCCAGATGCCATTTGCCGATCATCGCATTCTGGTAGCCGCCGGCGTGCAGCGATTCGGCCAGCGTCTTTTCGTGAAGCGATAGCGCGTGGTCGAAGTTCGGCGGAATCAGCTTCCCCGTCGGCAATTGCCGCCCGATCTGCGGAATAAAATTCGTGATATGAACCCGGGCCGGATGCTTGCCGGTCATCAAGCTGGCCCGCGTCGGTGAGCAAACCGGCGCCGCATAGGCGCTGGTAAATCGCATTCCCTGACTGGCCAGTCGATCGACGTGCGGAGTCGCAAAATTCGTCGCGCCGTAACAGCCCGCGTCTTTACAACCCATATCGTCAATCAAAATGAAGACGATGTTCGGCCGGGCCGGCGCCTCGTCCGCGCAAACGGAGAGGACGCCGACGAACAAGCTCAAAGCCAGAGATGCAATTTGCTGGCGAGGAAACATCGATCGGCTCGCTCTCTATTTCACCGCGACCGGCGCCACGTCGTTCTTCAGATAATAGAAGTGGCCATCTTCCGCGCCGATCAACAGATCCGCACGTCCGTCTTGATCCCAGTCAACGATCGTCGGGCTGGTGGTATGTCCCGCCAGGCGATGCTTACTCACCTGCCCTCGATTCTCAAAGGCCCACAGAAGCTTGTCGGTCGAAACGTTTCGGTAGAAGTCGACGTTGGCGCTGTTGATCAGCAGATCCAAACGTCCATCTCCATCCCAGTCGGCGAAGCAAAGTTTACGACGCCCACTACCGCCGGCGGTTCGTTCATTCAAACGGAGCGGGTCTCCATTCGGATTGGTGAAGATCCGCTTGCCTGGCAACAGCGTGAGCGATTCGCCATTCTTCTTCCGCTCGAAGAACGCCAGGTAACCTTCGTGGTCGAGGGAAACCAGATCGTTCAAGCCATCTTGATTCAGGTCGATCACATACGGCGTGGTCCGCCACTGCGTGACCAATTCCTTTCCTTTCGGATTCCACCAATTCCAGGCCGGCTTCGGCGACGCCCCTTGCCACTCGACTTCCAGCGGCTGAGCGGCGGCCAGCTTCGCCGGCGATCCTCCCAGGTTCTTGTACCACTCGACTCGTCCCCAGATCGAATTGACGATCAGATCCAAGCGGCCGTCATGATCCCAGTCGGCGACGCTCAAGGTGGTATAGCCCCACTTCGCTTCGGCGGGACCTTGGATCGAACCATTCGGACCGGCCTGCACGCGAATCGGCTTGCCGTCGACTTCCAGAAGTTGCGGCGGCGCCCACTTCGGCGGGTTTCCGCCATCGGTGTTCTCGATCAGGGCGATGTAGCCGGCCGAATTGCCGGCGATGACATCTTGGTCTCCATCGCCATCCCAATCGACGCTGTACGGCGTCACCAAGGCGCCAAACTTCAGGCGTTCGGCTTGCTGTTGAAAGTAAACCGGCGGCAAGAACTGCGGCGTGCCGTTTTCGATCTTGCCGGTATGTTCGACCAGCGCCACACGACCATCTTCGTCGCCGACGATCAAGTCGACGTCCCCATCGGCGTCCCAATCGATCGCGGTCGGCGTGATCATCTGCAAGTCCATCTTCAGCGGCTGACCATTGTGCGTCAGCTTGCGACCAGCGGCGAAGTGAGGCTCTTTCCGCGTTCCGGCATTTTCAAAGTAGGTGAAGCCGTCCAGAAACTCGCCGCAGAGCAGATCGAGATCGCCGTCTCCGTCAAAGTCGGCCAGATTCGGCGTCGGCATCCCAAAGACGTCGACCGGTCCGCCGGCCGCTTCCAGCTGAACCGGCTCTTGATAGTCGGGCTTCTCATTCGTGCCGCTGTTCCGCAGCCAAAAGACGTAACCGTGCAGCGGTCCCCGCGTCCATTTTCCTTCGGCATTGAACGCATCGTCCCAGCCGTAGTCGGCCCAGTCGCCGACCCCTACGACCAGATCCAACGCGCCATCCGCGTCATAGTCGACGTAGCGCCACTGATTGGCCCGGACTTTGTTTTTGTAGATGTTCGACTTCGGGTAGATGCTCGTCTTGTCGGCGAAGCGCTTCTTCAAGAAGTCGCGATACTCGGTCCCCGGCGAAAGGACCCGCGGCTTCCCATCGACATAGGAGACTTGCAGGGAGTGCATCCCTGGTCCCACTTTGACCGGTGGCAGAAAGACCGGCAGTTTCGCATCGCCGCCAGGATTCTCGAAGAGATACGAACCGTTGAACGGCACATCAGGACACGACACGACCAGATCCAAGTCGCCGTCCCCATCCCAGTCCATCGGCATCGGCCACGCCCAGAGGCCAACTCCCAAATCGACCTTCAGCGCCGAATCGCCGTAGAGAACCGGCTCAAGCGTCTCCTGCGCCAGCGCAGAAATCGAGCAGAACAACACAAACAGCAGAGAAAGCAGACAGGGGGGCGTGAACTTCATCGTCGGTCAAAACTCCGGCAGAACAATCGGCGGGGGGGGCGATGGGAGTATCCGTCCTTCGCCGACCGTTGGCAAGAAAACAACGCCGGCGAGCTGCTGAATCCCACTGGGATCCCAGAATAGGCCATCGAAAATCAGAACGCAAGTATTTTTTCTAACCGGGACCGACAGGATGAAAATGCGAACGCGAATGCGATCGCTCAATCGACTAGATCACGTTCGAAACGGCGCAAGCGCGGACATCCATTGCGATGCGAGACCGCAGCGTCACGCGTTGTTCGCTTCGCCCGCTTCGATTTGATTCAGCTCTTCCAGCAAGTCTTCCGGCAGCGCGAGCGGCATCGCGTTTTTCGCGTCGCCCAGCGCTTGCCGGCGATCAAACGATTCGAGCGCCAAGTGACGACTCGCCCGAATATGTTGCTGCATCCAATAGCGAGCCCGCTCTCCATCGCCGCTCTTCAGTTGCCGCAGAATGCGGCGGTGAAAGCGATAAACGTTGACGACGATCTTCAAGTCGTGCGGTTCACGCTGCGTCGCAAAAATGCGCGACAAGACGCGGAGATCGGCGACGATCTTCATCATGCGTCGATTGCCGCCGGCCCGCAGGATCACCATGTGAAAACCCATGTCGGCCGCCAAAAAGCTTTGCAGCAACTTCGGGCTGAAGGTCTTCTTTCCGCTGCTGCGCAGCTCGCGCGCCACCTGCAAAAGTCGCTTGCAAAGGAGCGAGAGCATTTGCAGATCTTCGTCCGATAAACGCCCGGCGACCGTCTCGGCCGTGTGGCTCTCCAAGGCCTCGCGAACCTCGTAAAGCTCGGCCATTTCGGCCCGATCGAGGGAATGGACGATCGTGCCGACGCGAGGAACTTGCCGCACCAGCCCTTCCACTTCAAGCTGCCGAATCGCCTCACGAACCGGCATGCGGCTCATGCCGATTTCTTTCGCCAACGCCAGTTCCGAGATCTGACTTCCGGCCGGCAATTCTCCCGAGAGAATCCGCTGCTGGATGTAGAGATAGGCCTGACGTCGCCGGGGAATCTTTTCCATGACTTACTTTTAACGCGCCAGGCGCGAAAGCAGAACGATTGTGCGTGAATCCCAAATCGATGAGCAGTTGGACTTAATGTATCTTAGCGTACGACTGCCGCTCGATCAGCAGCAACCCGCCCCTGATAACGCCGACCGACAAGCGAACTTCGATCGAGTCCCCTCCGGCCAATCAACACGTTTCGGGACGACGTTTACTACCGGGTCCCTCGTTTCACATTACTCGATCGTCTGCGGAATTGCCAGGATGCCGCAACCTATTACTTCCAATGCAGTTCGACGCCGGCCGTGAGAAAATATCGCCGAATTGCGTCCGCTTCTTCGACGAACTCTCGGCGGTAGGATCGTTTACGTCTGCGGCGCCGATGCCGCTCTGCGTTCTATCACCAGGCTCGTGAGACTTGTCGCCGCTTCCTGGTTCAAGCTGGCCGCGACGGCCAACAATCCGCCCAAGGGGTTGCATCTCGAATTTCCCCCGTCCATACTGCTGGGATACCAGTGGGATACACTCAGGCAACCTGGTAGCGATACGAAGCGAGGAGATTTTCGTGCCACATTTTTCCCCGATCGACGTGGGCGTACTCGTCCTCTATCTCGTTTGCGTCGTCGGTCTGGGCGCCTGGTTCTATACGAAGAGCAGCAATCCCGACGGCTACATGGCGGCGAGCCGCTCGATGTCAGGCTGGGTGGTCGGGCTCTCGATCTTCGGCACCTACGTCAGCAGCATCAGCTTTATCGCCCTGCCGGGCAAAGCCTTTTCGAGCAACTGGAACGCCATCGCGTTCAGCATCTCCCTGCCAATCGCCGCCTGGGCGGCGACGCGGTGGTTCGTTCCCTACTATCGCCAAGGGAACGCCGTCTCGGCCTATGAGCACCTGGAAAAACGGTTCGGCACTTGGGCCCGCACTTACGCCGCCGTTTGCTACTTGCTGACGCAAGTGGCGCGGATGGGCTCGGTGATGTACTTGCTCGCGCTGCCGCTCCATCAACTGCTCGGCTGGAACATTCCGATGCTGATCCTGGTCACCGGCGGACTAACCACTCTGTACACGCTGCTCGGCGGGATCGAAGGGGTGATCTGGACCGACGCGCTGCAAAGCGTGGTGCTGGCAACTGGCGCGATTGTTTGCGCCATCCTGATTCCCCTCAGCATGCCGGAAGGTCCTGGTCAGTTGATGACGATCGCGGCGGAACATCACAAGTTCAGTCTCGGCAGCATGCAATTGGTTTTGACCGAGCCGACCTTCTGGGTCGTGCTGGTCTATGGTCTGTTCATCAACCTGCAAAACTTCGGCATCGACCAAAGCTATATCCAGCGCTACATCGCCGCCAAGTCGGACGGCGACGCTCGTCGCTCGGTCTGGCTCGGAGCGCTCGTCTACGTACCAATCTCAATTCTCTTCCTTTGGATCGGTACGTCGCTATTCGCCTACTACGGCGCCCGACCAGAGCTGTTGCCTCCGACGATTCAAGCGGAGATCGCCAAGGGAAACGGCGACGGCGTTTTTCCCTTCTTCATCGTCGCGGGACTGCCGGTCGGCGTTTCCGGCCTGCTAGTCGCAGCGATCTTCGCGGCGGCGATGAGCACCCTTTCGACCAGCTTAAATGGCGCAGCCACGCTCACGCTGGCCGACTTTTACAAGCGTTTCTATCGTCCCGACGCCACCGAGAAAGAATCGATGGTCGTCCTTTACGTCAGTACGCTCCTCTGGGGCGTCATCGGAACCAGCGCCGCGTTGGCGCTGATGGAAGTGAAAAGCATCCTCGACGCATGGTGGAAATTGGCCGGGATCTTCAGCGGCGGCATGCTGGGGCTATTTCTGCTCGGTTTCCTCTCGCAGCGCACACGCAACCTCTCGGCTATCCTGGGCGTCACTTCCGGCGTGCTTGTGATCCTCTGGATGACCCTTTCGCACATGCCGATCTGGCCCGCAGCGTGGGCCGACGCCAAGAGCCCGTTCGATTCGTTCCTGACCACCGTCTTCGGCACGCTCGCCATTCTGCTGGTCGGATTCGCCCTGACGCAATTGCTCGATCGCTCCAGCGAAAAGGAGCCGCAGTCCGCCCTCGACCAACCGCGTGAACCGCAGCCGCAAGAAGAAGTTTAATCGCCGCTTTCTATCGCCAATATCGTCCTCCCCCTTTTTCCAACCGAACCGCGTGAGTCGTGCAATGTCGAAGTTTCATGGAATCATTCCGCCCCTGGTGACGCCGCTTTTGGGGAACGATCAGCTCGACCACGCAGGCCTCGAGCGATTGCTCGAGCATGTGATCGAAGGAGGCGTCCATGGACTCTTCATTCTCGGCAGCACCGGCGAAGCGCCGAGTCTCAGCTATCGCTTGCGGCGCGAAGTGATCGACGCCGTTTGTCGTCAGACCGCGGGTCGCTTCCCGGTCTTGGTCGGCGTTACCGATACGGCCTTCATCGAGTCGATCGCGCTGGCCCAACATGCGGCCGACGCCGGCGCCGCGGCAGTCGTCTTGTCGACTCCTTATTACTTTCCGGCGGGTCAAACGGAACTCTCTTCCTACGTCCGCAACATCGTCGCCGAGTTGCCGCTTCCGCTGATGCTTTACAACATGCCGGCGCTCACCAAAGTTTGGTTCGAGATCGAGACGCTCGAAAAGCTGAGCGACCTGGAAGGGATCGTCGGGCTGAAAGATAGCAGCGGCGATCTCGACTATTTCGGCAAAGCGACCGGCCTGAAGCGGCTTCGTCCCGATTGGTCGGTCTTGATCGGTCCCGAAGCGCTGCTTCCCGAAGCGATGCAGCTCGGCGGAGACGGGGGCGTTAACGGCGGCGCCAATGTCTTACCGCGGCTCTTCGTCGAATGTTACGAGGCGATCGTCGCCGGCGACAGCGTCAAGCAAGCCGAGCTTCATCGCCGCATTGTCGAGTTCCAGCGGATTTACGAAGTCGGCAAATATGCGTCGAAATACATCAAAGCGACCAAGTGTTGTTTATCGCTGCTGAAAATCTGCGATGATTGCATGGCGCAACCGTTTCACAAGTTCCATGCCCCGGAACGTGAAAAGATCGCCAAGATTCTGCAGGAACTAGATATCCCCGTCGTTCAAGGTTGAAACGCATGCCCCACGCGCAACCGTCGGTTCTGCTCGTCGCCAGCGGCGATTCTCGTCTCTCGGCCAACCAAACTTGTTGGCCCGCCCAACAAGAGCTGGAACAAAAACTAGCCGCCGCCGTCGAAAAACTCGGCCGCCGCATCGAGCGCGCCCATCCGGTTAGCGCCGATGGGCATGGCTTTATCGATAGTCAAAAGCAAGGGATGGAGATCTTTCGCTCCCTCGATCCCGATGCGCCCCTGATCGTCGCCGAGGCGGTCTGGCAATACTCGCACCATGTGTTGGCCGGGCTGATCAGTCATCGTGGCCCGATCCTGACCGTCGCCAACTGGTCTGGCCAATGGCCCGGCCTGGTCGGCATGCTCAACCTGAACGGCTCGCTCACCAAGGCCGGGGTCAACTACTCGACCTTATGGAGCGTCGACTTCACCGACGACTACTTCACCAGTCGCTTGAAAACCTGGCTCGAAACCGGCAAGTGCGATCACCCGCTCGATCACGTCGCGCCGCTCGATCCCAGTTGGATTCCGGAGAAAGAGGAGACGCTCGGCAAGAAACTGGCGCACCAGCTGATTCGCGAAAAAGCGATCATGGGGGTCTTTGACGAAGGATGCATGGGGATGTTCAACGCGATCATTCCCGACCATCTTCTTCACCCGGTCGGCGTCTTTAAAGAACGGCTCAGCCAGTCGGCGCTCGTCGCCGAAATGGAAGAGGTAACCGACATTGAAGCGAATGAGGTCTTCGCGTGGTACGAAGACAACGGCATGCGGTTTCATTTTGGCCCGGACGAGGCGCAAGATCTGACCGAACTGCAAGTGATGCAGCAATGCCGCATGTATATCGCCGCCGTCCGCATGGCTGATCACTTTGGCTGCGAGACGATCGGCATTCAGTACCAGCAGGGGCTCAAAGATATGACCCCGGCCAGCGACCTGGTCGAAGGAACCCTTAACAGCACCGCGCGGCCGCCGGTTTATGATCGCCGCGGCCAGCGTGAGCTCTTCTTCAAACGCAGCATTCCTCACTTCAACGAAGTCGACGAATGCGCCGGCCTCGACGCGATCCTGATTCAGCGTCTCCACCGCGAGCTGGGCGAACCGGTCGAAACGACGCTGCACGATTTGCGCTGGGGCTGTCCCGACGAGTCGGGCACGACCGACCAATATGTCTGGGTCTTCGAGATCTCCGGCTCGGCGCCGGCCGAGCATCTCGGCGGCTGGAGCCAGTGCCATGGCTATCGTCAGCCGCCCATGTATTTTCCGAAGGGAGGGTCGACGCTCGCCGGCGTTTCTCGCCCCGGCGAAATCGTCTGGTCCCGGATCTACGTCGCCGACAACGCCCTCCACATCGATCTCGGCCGCGGCGAAGCGATTACGCTGCCAGAAGCCGAGACGCAACGCCGTTTAGACTCGACCACTCCGGTCTGGCCGATCATGCACGGCGTTACCTACGGCGTCAGTCGCGACCAGATGATGGCCAAGCACAAGGCCAACCACATTCAGGTCGCCTACGCGAGCGATGCCGCGTCCGCCGACCGTGCGATGTGGGCTCGCGCCGCAATGGCTGCTGCCCTCGGCATGCAGGTCAACTTGTGCGGCACGAACAAAGAGGGCGTCCGCTGGAATGGAGCCAAGTAACGGGATGAACGACCGCTACTACATCGGCGTCGACGTCGGAACAGGCAGCGCCCGGGCAGGGCTCTTCGACAGCCACGGCACGCTAAAAGGTTCCGCCACCCAGGCGATCGCCACCTATCGCCCGCAGGCCAACTTTGTCCAGCAGTCCTCCACCAACATTTGGCAGTCGGTTTGCCAATGCGTGCGTCAGGCGATCGCCGCCGCGAACGTCGATCCGGCAAAGATCCGCGGCATCGGATTTGACGCAACTTGTTCGCTCGTCGTCACTGATGCCGAAGGCCGTCCGGTCACGGTCAGCCCCGACGGCGACGACGATCAAAACGTCATCGTCTGGATGGATCACCGCGCCACCGATCAGGCCGCCCGGATCAACGGCGGCGGTCACGAAGTGCTGAAGTACGTCGGCAACGTCATCTCGCCGGAGATGGAAACGCCGAAGCTCCTTTGGCTGAAAGAAAACTTGCCTGCGAGTTGGCGCCGCGGCCAAAAGTTTTTCGATCTTCCCGACTACCTCACTTATCGCGCGACCGGCGACGAGACTCGCTCTCTCTGCAGCACCGTCTGCAAGTGGACTTACCTCGGCCATGAAGAGGTCGATGGCGCCGATCAGCCTGGCCGCTGGGACGCCTACTACTTCCGCGCGATCGGACTCGAAGATTTAGCCGACGAAAACTTCGCCCGCATCGGCCGCCGCGTTCGCGCGATGGGAGAATCAATTTCGCCCGGCGTCACGCCGTCGGCCGCCGCAGAGCTTGGCGTTCCGGCCGGAACCGCCGTCGGCGTGTCGATCATCGACGCCCATGCTGGCGGTATCGGCATGATCGGCGCCTGTCTGGAGAACGAAGAAGTCAATCTCGATCGGCGTCTCGCGTTGATCGGCGGAACTTCCAGCTGTCACATGGCGGTCTCGCAGGAGCCGCGCTATATCCAAGGAATCTGGGGACCGTATTATTCGGCGATGGTCCCCGGCATGTGGCTGACCGAAGGAGGCCAATCGGCGACCGGCGCGCTCGTTGACTTCGTCGTCGAAAACCATGGCGCCTCCGCTCAGCTGCGACAGCTGTCGACGGAAACCGGCAAGTCGGTCTATGAGATCTTGAACGAGCGGCTCACTGCCCTCTCGACCGATCGCAAAGTCCCGGCCTCCCTGACTCGCGAACTGCATGTTTCTCCCTACTTCCACGGCAATCGCTCGCCTTGGGCGGATCCCACGCTCCGCGGCATGATCTCTGGGCTCACGATGTCGGCGTCGCTTGACGACTTGGCGCGGCTTTACCTGGCCGTGATTCAGGCGATCGCCTACGGCACGCGGCATATCATCGAAGTGATGAATCGCGCGGGATACCGCATCGACACGATCTTCGCGTGCGGCGGCGGCGTGAAAAACCCGATCTTCCTCCGCGAACATGCCGACATCACCCAGTGCCGGATCGTCCTGCCGCAAGAAAGCGAATCAGTCCTCCTCGGCAGCGCCATGCTCGGCGCCGTCGCCTCCGGCGATCACTCAAACCTCCTCTCCGCGATGGCCGCAATGAGCGGAGTCAGCCGAGTCTTGGAACCAACCTCCGGCCCAACCGCGGCGTACCACCAAGCGAAGTACGAAGTCTTCCAGCGAATGCACGACGATCAGTTGGCGTATCGTGAGCTGATGAAGCCCGACATCTCCTAACGCCACTCACGGTATCGAAGTAGGGTCCGCGGTGCGTACAGACCGCACACATAGGCAACCCCCGTTCGGACACATGGGTGACACCTACGTCAGTTTGATTTCTCGTCCTTTTTTGGGTGGGCCCCCCTGGTTCGTTCGTCGAGTTGGCCGATGCGGAAGTGGCAGTAGTAGACGTACCACACCTCAACTTGGCCGGATTCGCACAGGGAAAGGCAACATGACAATGACATCTTCAATACCTGTCCGAGCGTCCGGGAACACCCCGACGTCACCGATTAGATCACCCTCTTGGACTTGCGTTCCCTCTGGCACAGTCCATTGAATGAGCACCAGCCTCTCTGCCGGGAGAAATGGCATTACGACGTCGGTCACAACTATTCCCTTGGAAACGCGGGAACCGGCGGCGTCCACGTTTGCCCGTTCCTCTTTCGCCACCAGAGGATCCATTTGTCGAACGGCGTTCGCCGCGGCAAATTGCTTAAGTAGAGCGCCCGCATGAAAATCCGCATGCCAGGGACGGTGGGCGGCTTGCCCGAGAAAGGACTGCCGTCGTAGCCGTCGAAGTAGCAGTTTCGCCAGCGATATCCTTCAAACACGCGCACGTTCCAAAAGTCATCGGAATAAAATTCCGCTTCCGTGACGTAGTCGTTCTGGCGGAACTCCATCTCATAGCTATACCAGAACATGTCTTCCCAGATTGGATCGGACAACAGGGCAATCGGCGCCCCGTCGTATTCCAGAATCCAGCCGGCCGTTCGTCCCCAGTCCGATTCCCAAATCTGGAAGCGGCGCAGTCGTCGAGCGACGTATTTGTCGACGAGCCGCTGAATAGACCGGCCGATCAGCGACGTTTCGGGGTTCAATAGATCGGACAAACGCGACTCTCAAAACGGGAAAACAAATGCCGTACGATCGCCAGGTTAAATCAACTTGGTAATCCCCGGCTGAGCGATGATCACCTCCGGCGCGTCTCCCCATTCGTACGCGGCGGGAGAAAGATCTTGTTTGGAACCGAACGCCTGGTCCCAACTGACCTCTTGCCCAGTATAAGTCGCCATCCGTCCCATGATCGCCATCATCGTGCTGTTGGCCATGTAGTTGCCGTCGTTTCGCGGCTTGCCTGCGCGAATGCTGGCGAAGAGTTCGTCATGCTCGACCTGGTACATGCTTTTCGCCTTTTCCGTGAAAGCCCAGGACGAATCCCCTTCGATCGCAATCCCCTTTTCCGAGAGCTGAGCGGTCCCCCGCGAGCCTTGCACGACGGCGCCCATCCGATTCTTGCATCCCTTTTGCTGCCGGCAATTGCTGACGACGCGCGCGCCGCTGGCATATTCGTAGACGACGCTGTGATGGTCGTAGATGTTGCCATACATTTCGTCAGTGCGTACTTGTCGCCCTCCCATGCCGATCGCCTTCACCGGATAGTCGTTCAGCACCCACGCGCAAACGTCCAGGTAATGCACATGCTGCTCGACGTTAAAGTCTCCCGAGAGCCACGTGAAGTAGTACCAGTTGTGCATCTGCCAATGCATGTCGGTCCACGACGCCTCGCGCGTCTTCACCCAAATCGGTCCCCGATAGTCGTCGGCGAAAATCGTGTGCGCCTCGCCGATCGCGCCGTCATGGATCCGCTCGATTCCTTCTTGAAAGCCTTGGTCGTAGCGGATGCAGAGCCCCGAAACGACCGACAGACCTTTCCGTTTCGCCAGCTCGCAGCTCTCCAGCACCGAACGAACGCCAGGTGCGTCGACCGCCACCGGCTTTTCGGCAAAGACATGCTTGCCGGCTTCGATCGCCGCTTTCAAATGCATCGGCCGGAAATGGGGCGGGGTCGCCAACAGCACGACGTCAACATCGCTGGCGATCAACTCTTTGTAGGCGTCGAACCCAATGAATTGCCGTTCTTTGGGAACGTCGATCTTGCTCGCTACTTCGGTCCGCACCGAAAGGGAACGGAGCGAATCATCCAGCCGCGGCTGAAACATGTCGGCCATCGCCGTCAGCTGGACGTTTTGGTCCGCCGTCAACGCTTGCAGCGCCGCGCCAGTTCCGCGGCCGCCGCAACCGACCAAGCCGACCTTCAGCCGATCGTCGCCGGCCGCATGCACCGGACTGACGGACGATAGCAGCGCCGCGCCGGTCGCCGCCAGACCGGCGGTCTTCAAGAATTGTCGTCGGCCATTTTCCGTAGAAGGCCGACTCGTTGGGTATTCCTGCATGACGATTCCCTTAATCCCCGTTTTCCGCCGCGGCCGCTTCCGGCAAGGGACAGATTTCAAAGTTTCGGAAGTAGATTTCGTTCGACTCGTTTTCCAGCAAGATCTTCCCTGCCGAGGGCGTCACGCAGTCGCATTTGTTCACGATGCGTCCATTGATTTTCACGGTGATCGTATCGTCCCGGCAGATGCACTCGACGAGCGTCCATTCGCCAAGCGGGCTCGCGACATCCTTTTCTCCCCGCGTATCTTTCAGCTCTTCAAACCCAACCTGATGATCCGACCACCAGAACTGCCGATTCGTATACGCTGTTCGCTCGCCGCTAGGATCCCAGCGCGGCCGGCCGTCTTTCCCTTTCGTCACGCTACTGAACAGCGCGACCGGAATCGGTTTGCCTGCTTCGTCGTCGCCGCGGATCAGGATAAAATCCCCTTCGCACCCCTGGGCGAGTTGCACTTCGATCGAGGCCATCCAGATTCCCTTCGCGTTGCCGTCAGGTCCATTGGCGTGCAGTAGAATTCCGGAATTGCGAACATACTTGCTGCCGTCCGTTCGCTCTCCCCATTTGTATTCGATCTTCAAGTGGTAATTCTTGTAGGCGTCAGCGGTCGCCAGGTACCCCATTCCTTCGCCTGAGATGCGGATGGCGCCATCTTTCACCGAGTAGGCGTCTCGCGCCGCAGCTCGATCGACAGGCCGAAGATAAGGGACAAACCCTTCCAAATCGACGCCATTGAAAGGATGGATGACCTTGTCGCGCGGCTCCATCGGTTCGGCCGCTGTTAGGACCGCTGGAAAAACGGCCAAGGCGATCAGGATGGCAAGTGGACACCAGGTCATCGGAACTGCGGCCTTCGTTCGTTAGGAGTTTACCTGCTTGAGGCCCGCCACGACGGTCTCTAGGAAGATGCGAGCCCGCTCGGCCAGCTTATCCAGCTCTTCCGGACGTTGCGGTTGCGGCATCAGGGGAGCGAAGATGTTTTCGCAACAGAGCGGCATCAGACGTCCCGTTCGCGCGACGGGATGCAACAAACGATAGTGATCGATTTCCCCCAGCCCTGGCCCGCAGTCCTGGTCGACAGGCCAATTGCGATGGTCCTTGATGCAGAAGCTATGCACGACGTCGGCACACTTGCCGATATCCGGAATCGGATCGACGTTCAAATAGTCCATCACGTTGCCGGCGTCATAGTTCACGCGAATGTTCGGCTCATCGACTTCACGCACGATCTCGGCACAGGCCTGACCGGTTCCGGTATCGCCGCCATGCTGTTTAATGACCAGCATCACTCCATGGTCGCTCGCGATCGGGCCCAGCTTCTTCAGCCGCTCGATCCAGAGGTCGCGACCGCCTCCCTCGGTATGACCAAACGTCAAGACTTGAGGGATCTCCGCCGCCGACGCCTGGCGAATCCGATGCGTCAAGAGCTCCAGCCCGTTCTCTCGCTCCGGATAGACCGTCGAAAACATCATCACCGGCGAGAGCCCCATGTCGCGACACTGACGCGCCAAGCTCTTGGCGTCGGCCAGGGGAGCGTCTTCGCGCAACACCGGCGTGCGCTCCTTTCCCTCCCCTTCCTGATGCGACACGCCCCACGCGACGAACTCAAAACCCGCTCCCTGGATGCCGGTCAGCGCGCGTCGCAGTGGAAAACGGGAATAGGGAAGCGTCATACAAGCGATCTGAAACTTGGTCGGCTCCCCCAAGTCCGAATCTGATCGCGCGGTTTCCAAGCCGACTTGCAGCGTTCCGGCCGCCGCCGCGGCGCCAGTCAGCAAACGCAAGAAGTCGCGTCGGCGCAGATCGTCGTTCGTTTCGAGTGGCGTCATGTTCGTTGCGAGTTCAAGACAGAGAGACACGAACTAAGCGGCTTCCATCGTAACTGGCTTTCTAGCGCGAATAAACTTATTGCCAGTCAGCCAGTGGTTTTTGCGTCACTCGACGGCGATCGTCACGAAGTCATCGACGACCTGCTTCCCGGTAGGAACGGTGAACTCGAACGACTCGGCGCCGGCTGGGATCTCCTGCCGAAACGTCTTGGCCGCGTCCCCTTCTTTCCAACCGTAGATAACTTCCACCTTTTGTGCGTCCGGCGTCTCGTACGTTCCATACGCCTCCAATTGGAAGAGCCCCGTCGTGTGACCTCCCAGGTATAGCTGCACGCGAACGAGCGCCGACGTGACGTTCGCTGCCGCGACGTCGGCCGCACCGGACATCCACCCGCTGGAATACTCATTGTCGGGCGGAAGATCGGCCTTGCTCATGGGGCGCCACGTCTTCCCTTCATCGGTCGAAACCTCCAGGCGAAAGTCGGCCGACTCCGGCGCCGGGACGCGCAGCGCGAACTTGGCGGCGGCGTTGATCTCCAGCAACTTCCGCGGGCTCTGCAGCCGGAACACGACATGGGCCGGCTTGTTGTTGGTCGTCACAAACGCCTTCTCTTCGGCCCGCGTCCGTCCTACGTATTTCAAATTGGGGGAACGCATCTCGGCGACTTCGACCTCTGCCAACTCTTGTTCGCTGAGGGCGAAGTTCGGCTTGAGCGCCACGACGCCGCGGTTGGCGTTTCGATAGACGACGTGGGAACCGTCGCTCGCCAGACGCGGGTAGATCGACTGACTCATTTGGCAGGTCGTCGCAAACGAGATCGCGTTGAGCCCGGCCGACCCTTGCATCGCAAACCGCACCTGCCACTGGTACCGCCCCTTCACATACTCCGTGAGATCAAGCCGAAACGCTCCTTCTACGGCGCCGACATCTCGCCAACTTTGCCCTCCATCGGCCGAGACGCTGACCTGGACCACGCCGACCGCTTCCCCCTGGACGATCAAGCCATCGGTCGCTTTGCCGGCCATCGGATTCGCATCGTCGACCGGATCGCCGGCGATGACGTAAGGGGAAAAATGCTCAAACGTGACGAACGCCGGACGCCCCTGGTTGCCGCACAGCTTGGGCGATCCGCCGACCGCCAGATCGTCCGACAGTTCCACGACTCCTTCCCGCCACTTATCCCCATTCAAGTCCGGCGTATAGACGAACTCCGCATTGCAGTAGCTCGCGTTACCAAGCGCATCGGCTCGATTCAGTTTCTCGGCATGCGTCGCTTGAACCGAGTTCACATAGGTCCAGTTGCGGAACGGGCCCCCTTCGCTCGCCTTCGCATGCCAGAACCGTCGCTTTTCGACGCCGCCGTAGGCGTCTCGATCGAACCGCCGCGTGAACGTTTCGCCGCTCCGCAAACGAACGATGCCCGGCTGAGCGGCATAGCCGGTCGAATACATCCGGTAGAACTTGCCGGCGCCCTGCTTGGCGATCTGCCGCCAACCGTTTTGCATCGCCTCGAAATCGGCCGGCCACGCGAACGGGTAACAAGGAACCGGCGGCCGAGAATGTTTGACCAGGCCTGGATCGCGAGCGACGTCGTCATACCCGGCGACGACCCCATCCGCGCGAAAGAGGAGCCCCGCCATGTCGGTATCAAACGCATGCCAACCGCCGTCATAACGGATTTCGCTATTGGTGTGCCCCGGAAACGCCCGGCGCCGCGGCTCAAACCCGAGCGCTCGCCAATAAGGCTCATTCCAGGCATGCACCGTCCCGCACAGCCCATATCCATACGAGAAGCGTGCAGCGTTCGCATCGTACGGAATCAGCGCTTCGTTCGGCTTGGCCGCGTCCGGCGTTTGACTGCCGGCCAGCCATTCCTGCGGCGACGCCTCATGATATTGATGCTGCAAGATCCACAGGTACATCGCGATCGCTTTTTCCTGCGACGTCTTCGCATCGCGCGTCGCAAACGCCACGCAATCATCAATCGTCTGAAACGCCCCTTCGCCTGGATAGACGGGATGATCGGTTCGTAACGTTGGATCGCCCACTTCCGCGAAAGCGCCGGCGGCAAAAAAGAAGACGCCTAACAGCGCGAGAAGCGCAGGCCAACTGGCATGATTTACCATGGATAATCTTCCTCTTTCCCGATCAGGAACGGTCATGGATCGTAGGCTGGGTCGAGACCCAGCTGCCGCAATTCGCAGCCAGCATTAGATCGCGCCAGAATGAAACTTCCAGCCTTTTCCGTGCTGGGTCATGAGTCAGCCTACGACTACGACACTAAGACGCCGTCTCGCCTTGATACTTCAAGGCGATCACTCCCGCTGCCGTAGCTCCACCGACAACGCCCAACGCGACCGGGGTAAGGCAGAGATAGAGCGCGATTGGATGGCTGCTTCGCATAATGGGGCGTTTGAAAACCGAACCAGCAGGCTGCGACTCGTGAACGACTTCGACCGACGACACGACCTGCTGCGGAGCGAAGGGACTGTAGGCCAGTGAGAACCAGAAGGTGAGGAGATTCGCCCCCAGGAGAAGCCCGAGGACTCCTCCGGCCAGTCCGCCTGCAAAGGCGGACCCGAGCACGCCGCTCGTCTCCTTGACCTGTTCGGCTTTCAGAGCAGCGACGGCTTTCTCCTCTTGGGCCGTCGATTCGTCCGCAGTCCCGCCGGAACTGCTCCCTAAACTTGTCCCATTGATGAATCGCAGTCTTCCGGTGACCGCCCCCAAAAAGAACAGAATCGTTCCGAGGTACCACCCAGCGTGCGACCACGGCATCACATACAGATCCTTGTTCTCGGTCGCAAAGAACTGCGTGCCGATAATCCCCAGCAAGTTGGCGCCCAGGATACCGCCAACCGCCGTCATCCAGAGGATGCCCAGCACCCCCAGAACCCGCTTTCCGATCGTCCACCACATCCGCAAATTTCCCCTGGCCGCCATTCCGACTGCTGGCTCGAAACGAACTGAAGTTTCCCCTGAATCAAGGCTATTCGACGACCGGGCCAAAATCTTGCGCGATTCGATCCCGGGATGCCCCTGTTTTACGTAACGCCGAAGAAAAAGGAGTTCATCGACGTCGTTTGCGACTGGACGGCGGACATTCTCCTCTTGGACGCCGCTGGCCGCCTATCCTATTGAAGCCAACTCGGCTTCCAGATTTCGTTGCACCATGTATCCCTCAAAAGAATCAATTCCTATGTCGATGTTAGGACGGAACTCAATTTCACCGTTCTCGGACACCCGCATCGAGACAACTGGTCCCGTAAGTCCCGGCTGAGGATACACCCTGTAACAGCCGGGGCGTAATCCATCCCGCCCTAGACGACTCACGCGAAAAGATATTGAGTTTCTCAGCAAACGCTCCAACTCGCGTCCCACATCGTAATTTGGCGCTTCGTCACGATCCATGAGTTCGTCAAGCTTTGTTACCTCCCAGTGGAGGTAACCTGCAAACTCCTCTTTGCTTCCGCTTTCGCTCTCAAAGAGATCGAGAATCGCTCGCTTTAAGACGATCCAGTACATGGCTGCTCCAATTGAGGTCTCTTTGCCGAAATCTGCGGACCTTCGTGCAAGGTTTCCTATCCCTATTACTTGAGAGCGCGGGCGCCATGCGTTTAAGGAAATGACCCTGCCGCCTGAGCGGCTCGTTAACCAATGTAAATCTCAATGCCTGCGTTTGCACAATAATCTGCGATCAGATCGAGAACGCGTTTGCAGCGTGACGCCGGATTGTAATTGTCGCTCAAGTCTGGATCCACTTTCTTTAATTCCTCGAACAACACGTGGAATTCCGCCAGGATCTCGCTACAGTTTTCTGGAGTGACGAGCAGGCCAGCGGAGACAAGGTGTTCGAGGTAGATCAACTCCCTGCGTTTAATGATCGGCATCCAATAACGTTCCAGGCCAGAGGAGCCAATCACGGGAAAGTAATCCCTTTCCCCTCCATCTTTACCGTCGACAAAGACTGTTATTCCCATGCTGCGACGCTTTTGTTTTGAGTAGAGAGGAACACCGCGGTGGCGCCTGGCGATTGCCGTAGCCTCTGTCCAACATTCTTCGCCCATGACCTACATAATTAACGACCGCCTCAAACTCGGAAGCGTTTGATATAGCCTATTGAATCCTTCAGAAGTCACATTTGTGCCATCAACGCTAAGAAACGCGAGCTCATTAGCACTCGAAAGCGCAGCTAACCCGGCATCGGTTATGTTCGTATCATCGAGCCAAAGCATCTTAAGATTGGGAAGCGTTGCGACGACACCCAGCCCGTCGTCGTCAATGCTTGAATCGCTGAGCTTCAGCCTCTCGATGCTCTTAATCGTCGCAAGACGCGAAACTCCGGCGACTGAAATCTCTCTGCAAGCCACCAGATTCAGCTTTTTCAAGCTTGCCGTCTTGTCGCGATCAAATCCGGTCCCGGTGATTCCGGTATTAAAAAGATCCAAATTCTCAAGTTTGGGAAGGAATCCCAGAATATCTAACGAGGCGTCTGTTACTCCGGATTCAGCGAGAGACAAATACTGAACTTCTCTTGCATCGGCGTCCCTGAGTAACGCCAACGCTTCCTCGTCGATCTCTTTACCACGAAGACCTATCCCAAGAATTGATCCACAATTACCAATTTCTACATATCCGCCAAGTCGTTCTATTGATTCTTTCAGGGTTCGTCTCATTCCTTACTTCCGAATGTTTCATCTTGAATTCGAATAGCGCTTTTGGCTTCGTGCGGCGGGACGACGCCGGCAATAGCTACCCTTTCAATCGAACTCCACGCCCTTCGATATACTCCAGTTCCCCAACGTCGTAAAGTTCCACGAATAACGCCTCTAGCTCGCGATGTTCGATGACGCCATCCGGCAAATACAACAAGAATTTGAACGGGGTATAGACGATGTCGCCTTGCTGGTCGTAGTCAAACGAAAGATGTGCGTTCTTGAAAAGAACCGTACATCCCCGTCCATGTATCGAGAATTCAACTTCCTCATTCGGCCCAGCCAGGCCGATTCGCTCGATTTCGCCTTTGCGCCACAAGGAACCAGGGTTGGCTCGCCCAAATTGATGAACGAATATCGCGATCACTTCACGAATGAGCGATTCGAACTCCTCCAGTTTCCCTTTCAACTCTTCAGAATCCATCGCCTCGATTCCAATGACGCTTCTCCTGCGGTGAATTCGTCCCTATTTCTCGCCAGCGTCCCCGTCGCGCGGAACGATCCGCACTGCGTCCAGGCCGAACATGTACGCTTGGACCGCTTGGGGATTCGCTCCAATGATCTCCACGTGCAGGGTGTGGCGGTTTCCTTTGGCGGCGATTTTCGGGAAGCGCAATACGCCGGTCGTCACAACGTTGTTCTCGTACAGATCGATCGGCTCGCCCAGCTTTTGATCGTCCAGCCAGAGCTGCACAATCCCATAGTCCTTGGCGCACGTCAGTACGACCTCCAGATCAATCGTCCCGGAGAACTCCGGCAGTTCGACCGCCAATTTGCCTTTCGGCTTGCCGCCGGTCCAAAAGAGCTGCGCGTTTCCGCTCCAACGATCCGACTTGAATCCCCCCATCGCCTGCACGCCCACCTGGCCGGACGTTGGTCGCCCCGAGAGCGACTCTCCTTCGATCGCGCCGGCCATCCGTCCATCCTCGTCCAAGACGGCCTTGGCCCCGCGTAGATTGTTGGCGGCGCTGCTCGCCGCAGAACTGTCGGCGTTTAGTGGTTTCGGTTGCGCGGCTTGCCACTGCTGCGGAGAAACCGCCTTGGCGGAGTGCATCAGCACATGCCCTCCTTTCATCCCTCCCACGATGATTTCCGGAAGCTCATCCCCATTGAGATCTTGGATGGTGATCTGGCGCCCGATTCCCGCTTCGCCGTCCGCCTGGTACGGAATCCAATCGATTCCTTGTTCGCCGCGGACCAGCTTGAACCAATAGACGACGGCGCCGGCGTCCCATTGCGGAGCTTGCCGGTGATGCGACCAATACGTCTTCCCGGTCACGATATCCTTCAGGCCATCGCCATCCATATCGACGAGCCCGACGGCGTGCAGTTCGCTAAACACGACGCCGTAGCGATTTTCGATCGGCCGCGATCCCATGATCAGGTGATGCTTGAATGCGACGTCGTTGCCACTGCGCACCTGTTCGTACCAGCCCAAGCCAAAGGCATGCGCCGAATGACTCGTAATGACGTCATTGTCGCCGTCCCCATCGACGTCGTACGCATACATATCCGCGCCGCCAGGCCCGGCGCAAAAAGAAATCGCATGATTGCGCCACCGCGATTTTTCGGGAACTTCCCGCGGCTGCTCCAGCCATCCCTGGGGATGCAAGATGTCAGGTCGACCATCGCCATTGACGTCTCCGACGCCGAGGCCATGCCCAAAACGGCCGGCGCCGGTATTCTCCGAGACGGCATGAAACGTCCACGCGCCAAACGGATCGTCCCGATCCATCGCAACGAACCCAAAGAAGCCGTCGTGCGTGCAGACAAGTTCCGGGCCCTCGTCACCAACCAGGTTGACCAGCTGCGGAGACTCGTTGTTGACGCCGTCAAAGACGCGATGCCGCTTCCAGTGTGCGTCCAGACCATCCTTCCCGGGGTTCTCGTAAATCACGGCGGAACTCCCCGGCAAGCCGACCATCATGACGTCATTTGCGCCATCCCCGTTGAAGTCGTAAACCCAGCTAAAAAACTTGTCGGCGTACTTGTTCACATCCTGCGGCGTCGCGACGTCGATTTCATACTTCGTCTTAAAGTCGGGCCCGGCAAACCAATAGGGACCATAGACCACGTCCGGCACGCCGTCGCCGTTGATGTCGCCGGCGCCGGCGCCTTCCGAAAAATAGCTCTCCGTCAGCGCGATCCGCTGAAACGAATGGAGGCGATCCTCTTCCGCAACGGCCGCGGCAGTAAATGCTCCGATCGCCAAGAGAAGCCCAACAAGCCGCCAGGTTGCCGTGAAACGTAGCATGATCGTCATCTCGAGTGGGGTGAACGAGAAACAGCACGGGCGCCATGGCCAAGCTTGGCCAGGAATGGGGTCATCCACCCGCTGCCGACAGGTCCCAGTCTACGCGATAAATCCATCCAAATACATTTCGGCGGGGCGCTTTCGAGAATTTCCAGCTCAGTCATGGCCATGCTGAGCCGTGGCCATGGCGGCGGGGCCGTTGCTCTATTCCTGAGACGAATCCTTGTCGCCTGACCATAGGCTTAGGGCCTCATAGAGATCAGTGGTAACCTCCGGAAATGTTTCGATTTCATAACCAAAATGCTCCACACGTGCGACAATAAATCTCAAGATATCCGCAATACAGTCGCGTTGCTCTTGCGTTGCCGTGTGCATGCAATCGCTAGAGTCTTTCAACATCCAAATCATGCCCAAAAACTCTTGATCTGCGTCTGGGTATTGTTTATTCCAGTTGTCGCAGAAGAAGACCAAAGAATAGTGCAAGAAGGTGGCGAAATAGTATCGCCGTTCCTCGGTGGGAAGGTACTGAAGCCAGAATTCACGGTATAAGGGGCCGTGTGTTATTTCAACTTCGCTCCAAGCCTTGCCGCTGATATGTTTAAAGAGCGGGCCGAACTCGCGATCCCCTTTTAGATAATCTGGCAGCGTAGGAATTGGCAAGCCTGCCCATGCAGCGTCGAGTTTTCTCAGCAACTCCTCAGCGATCCGCACGTCCCCTTCGTTGGCTTTCATACCACGACCCTCATGATGCAATTAGCGCGGGCGCCACGGCCAAGCTTGGCCATGAATGGGGTCATCAACCCGCTGCCGACGGGTCCCAGTCTACGCGATAAATCAAGCCGAATACATTTCGGCGGGGCGCTTTCGAGAATTCCCAGTCCAGTCATGGCCATGCTAAGCCGGGCCCATGGCGACCGGGCGGCGGCGCGTGCTCGCCAGGAATCGATAGCGTCCTCTTCCGCTGTTGTGGTCCTTGAAAAAAGTTGACGCCAGGCGCGGCAGGCATTACGATCGGTTTCCACATAAGGAACCCGTTCAAAATATGGAACTCATGAGCGAACAAGCGATTTTAGAGCCCGAGGCGGCGTTGGCGCCTGCGCTGGAGCGCGGCATGAAGATCCTGGAGCAGCTGGCCGCGCAGCCTAGCGGGGCGACTCTGGCGAAAATCAGCGCCGAGCTGGACGCGCCGAAAAATTCGACGCTCCGCTTGCTTCAGACCCTGGTCGCCCTTGGTTATGTCGCCCGGGATGAATCTCCCTCCCGCTATCGCCTGACGGGCAAGCTTCTGAATATCGCGCACCCACGCGTGCATGGCGTCAGTCTCGTGCAATGCTCTCTCGATGCGATGCGAACCCTGCGGGACCAGGTCGGAGAGACCGTCCAACTCGGACTTCCGACCGGAGATGAAGGGGTGATTATCGAGAAACTGGAAAGCACGTCGGCCATCCGCATTGGCGTGGAGCTCGGGCTACGTTTCGCGCTTCATAACAACGCCCCCGGCAAGATTCTGTTGGCTCATCGGCCAGAGGCGGAGCGCGATGCGACGATCAAGCGGATCAAACTAAGCCGCTCCACCGACCGGACGATCACCAGTCGAACCAAGCTGAAGGAAGAGTGCGACCGAATCCTCCACCAGGGATATGCGACCGACTGGGGCGAAGCGGATGAAGGGATTCACTGCGTCGCAGCTCCCATTCATGATCCGCTGGGGACGTTGATCGCGACGATATGGGTCTCCGGCATTGCCGGCCGCATGCCCAAGAAGGTCTTTCCAGACGTTGGGAAAGAAGTGATCAACGCGGCACGCGCGATCGAGAGGAAGATGCAGCGATGACTCGTTCGCTTCCGATCCTGCTGCTGGCGTTCTTCCCGGTCCAGCTGTGGGCCGATGATTTCTTCTTGTCCAAGATCGAGCCGATCTTGCGAACCCATTGCTACGAGTGTCATTCGCATGACGCGTCGATGGAAGGGGGGCTGGCGCTCGACTCGCGGTCAGGTTGGGAGCAAGGGGGCGATTCTGGCGTCGCCGTTATCGCGAGCAAGCCGGACGAGAGCCTGTTGATCCAGAAGGTTCGCTGGACCGACGAAGACCATCGCATGCCTCCTGAGAAAAAGTTGGCCGCGGCGGACATCGCGTTGTTGGAACAGTGGGTCAAACAAGGCGCGCCCGATCCCCGAGTCCTTGACGCACCGAAGTCCGATCCACTCGATTGGTGGTCGCTGAAGCCGCTCAATCCGCCGCCGGTTCCGATCGGCCACGCCAATCCGATTGACGCTTTTGTCGCCTCCAAACTGCAGGAAAGAGGTTTGGAGCCATCCGCCGAGGCGGATCGTCGGACGTTGGCTCGGCGACTATATCTCGATCTTCACGGCATGCTGCCAACGCCCGAGGAAGTCGAAGCGTTTGCGAACGATCCCGATCCACAGGCCTGGGAGAAACTTGTCGACAAGCTGCTCGATTCGCCCCGGTATGGCGAACGCTGGGCGCGACATTGGCTGGATGTGATTCACTATGCCGATTCGCATGGTTGCGAGCATGATGTGAAACGCCCCAATGCCTGGCGGTTTCGCGACTACGTCATCGAGCGGCTCAATGCCGACGTCCCTTGGGAAAGATTCATTCGCGAGCAGTTGGCGGCCGACGTGTTCTATCCCGATCAGCCGCAATTGACTCCGGCGCTTGGATTTATTTCGGCGGGACCGCTCGAATTGAGTCGCGCATCGACCGCGCCGGTGACGTTCGATTACCTCGATCGCGACGACATCGTTACGCAAACCATGGCGGCGTTCGCCAGCACGACCGCCAACTGTGCACGCTGTCACACCCACAAGTTCGATCCCATTACCCAAGAGGATTACTACTCGCTCCAGGCGGTCTTCGCCGGCGTTGGCAAAGGGGACGTCGAATACGACGCCTCGACCGAGGTGATGCGTCAGCGGCAGGAAATGGAGGCCTTGCTTGCCGCCGTTACCGCGAAAGACGCCGCCGTCTTGTTGAGTCCCGCGTACGCTCCGATCGTCGATCAGTGGACGGCACGCTGGGAAGAAGGCCAAGCGAAACCGGTGGAATGGCAGCCGCTTGAAGCGGATGTGTTTCTTTCCGCCGGGGGCGCGACGCTGACCAAGCAGGATGACAAATCGATCTTCGCCGACGGCGCCCTCGCCGATGAAGAGCAATACACGGTCACTTCGGCAGTCGATTTGAAACGGGTCACTGCGGTGCGACTCGATGTGCTGAAGGACGAGCGTCTTCCGCAAGGGGGACCAGGCCGAGCCGACAACGGCAACCTCCACCTGTCGGAAGTCGAGATGCAGTGGTTTGCCGCGGGATCCGCGACGCCGGTCAAGCTGAAGATCGCTCAAGCCTCGGCAGATTTCGACCAGGCAGGCTGGACCTCGGCTCAGGCAATTGATGGAGATCTCAAGTCAGGCTGGGCGATTCACCCGCGGGTCGGCGAATCGCACTTCATCGTGTTCGAGTTCGCCGAGCCGATCGACGCCGAGCAAGGGGGCAAACTGGCGATCACGCTCAAGCAGCTTTATCCTCCCAAGCATTTTATCGGGCGATTTCGTTTGTCGATCACCGCTGCGGACGGAGCTTCTGCGCGGATTCTGCCAGAAGAAGTTCGCCAGGCGCTAGAGAAACCAGCGGACCAGCGAACGCCGGCAGAGCAAGTCGCGATCGCGGCGATCGCGCTAGCCCCCTATGCCAAAGAAACGATCGCTAAGTTACCGACGAGAGAAGCGGTTTACGGCGTCTCACCACTCTGGTCGTACGCCAAGAAGCAAGAGGAGCCAATTCCGCCGAAATCGGTTCACTTGCTCAAACGGGGCGATATCGACAAGCCGATTCGCGAAGTCGGGCCGGGGGCGATCTCGGCACTCCACCACTTGCCGGCGCGGTTCGAAATGGCGGCCCCCAAGCAAGAATCGTTACGCCGGGCCGCTTTGGCCGATTGGCTGGCCCATCCCGACAATCCGCTGACCTGGCGAAGCGTGGTGAACCGCGTGTGGCACTATCACTTTGGCCGTGGCGTTTGCGATACGCCGAATGATTTTGGCCGCATGGGAGGGGAGCCGTCTCATCCAGAAATGCTGGATTGGCTCGCGGTCTGGTTTCGTGACAACGCTCAGGGATCGCTCAAGCAATTGCATCGGTTGATTCTGACCAGCCAGACCTGGAAGCAGGCGAGCGTCATCGACCCGCTCCCTGCGTCTGCGCTCCAGGCGGATCGCGACAATCGCTTCCTCTGGCGCATGAACCGCGTTCGCTTGGACGCCGATGCGATTCGCGATTCCACGCTGCAACTCTCCGGTCGATTGGATCTGACGATGGGGGGAGAAGGGGTTGAACAGTTCGCCAAAACGCAAGGGCCTCAAGCGACGCCGGCTCTTGATTACGCGCAATACGACTGGAACAGCGACTCGGCCGCACGCCGGAGCATTTACCGGGTGGTTTGGCGCGGCATTCCCGATCCGTTTATGGAATCGTTGGACTTCCCAGATTTGGGGCTATTAACCCCCAAGCGAAACTTCTCGGTCTCCGCGCTGCAGTCGCTCACGCTCTACAACAACGACTTCATGCTGCATGCTGCGACTTGGATTGCCGATCGCGTGAAACGTGAGTCGCCGGAAGATCAACAGATTCGACGTGCCGTGGAGCTTTGCTGGCAGCGAGCGCCGACGATGACGGAAGAGAAAGCGTTTCAGGCGTACGTCCAAGCGCACGGCTTGGAAGCGCTGTGCCGCGTCTTGCTCAATAGTAACGAATACCTGTTTGTCGATTAGGCTCCCATGGAATCAACGCAGCAAACCGATCGACGCAACTTCCTCTGGACCATCGGAGGAGGTCTGGGGGGCATCGCGATGACGCAGATGCTGGCCCGCGACGCCGACGCCGCGACTTCGACGGCGCTGGCCGCAGGACTGCACCATGCCCCGAAAGCCCGGCGGATCATTCAACTGTTCATGACCGGCGGCGCCAGCCCGATGGACACGTTTGATTACAAACCGGAGCTCGAGAAACTGCACGGCCAGAAGCTTGGTCCAGCGGAAAAGCCGGAAGGCTTCACCGCGGCGCCAGGCGCGCTGATGAAGAGTCCCTTCAAGTTCAAGCAGTATGGCGAAAGCGGACGCTGGGTCAGCAGCGTCTTTCCGCATCAGGCGAAATGGGTCGACGAGATGGCGTTTCTCATGGCGATGGCCTCGAAGACCAACGTGCATGGGCCTGGCACGTACATGATGAACTCCGGCTTTCTGTTGCCTGGTTTTCCGTGCATGGGAGCGTGGATCTCCTACGCGCTCGGTAATCTCACCGATAACCTGCCGACGTTCGTCGTTCTGCCCGACGCCAAAGGCTTGCCCTACAACCAGCGTGGGCCGTTCTCTTCCGGTTTTCTGCCGGCGATTCACCAAGGAACCGTCATCGACGCCGCATCGCCCCAACCGGTGCCTGATCTTTTCGCCAAAGATCAGTACAAATTCGCGACCAGTTCGGCCGACCGCGATGGTTTGGACTTATTGAAGCAAATCAATCAAGCGCACGCCGCCCAAAGGCCGGACGACACGCGACTCGATGCGCGGATCAAGTCTTACGAGTTGGCCGCCAAGATGCAGCTTTCGGCGCCGGAAGCGTTCGACCTCTCGCAAGAAACCAAACAGACCCACCAGGCCTACGGTCTGGAGCAAAGCGTCACCCAGGATTTCGGTCGGCGCTGTTTGCTTGCTCGGCGGCTCATCGAACGTGGCACGCGGTTCGTTCAGGTTTGGAGCGGTCCGCAAGGCGCGACCGGCAACTGGGACAATCATGGCAGCATCCCGAACGAACTGCCGCCGATCGCTCAGAGCGTCGACCAACCGATCGCCGCGCTGATTGGCGATCTGAAGGCCCGGGGATTGTTGGAAGATACCTTGCTGATCTGGACGACCGAGTTCGGACGAACTCCTTTTGCCCAGGGGGGCGATGGCCGCGATCATAACGGCGGCAGCTTCGTTACCTGGTTAGTGGGCGCCGGGGTCAAAGCCGGGACCGCCTATGGCAAGAGTGACGACTGGGGGTACAAAGCCGAAGAAGGCAAAACCTACTGTTACGACTTCCATGCCACCGTCTTGCACCTGCTAGGGATCGACCATACCCGGCTGACGTTCCGGCAAAATGGAATCGATCGCCGACTCACCGACGTCCACGGCCATGTCGTCCACGAGATCTTGCAGTAGAGGAATTCTCGTTTCCCACGGGGCGAGACGGCCCCTGTCGGACGCTTTCCTATCGCGCGCCACTGGCCATAGCCAGTGCTCTCTTCAACGTGTCAGACTGTTACGTCCAATTCTCCCAAGATCGCAAATCTTCTAACCGCTTCCGAGGAAGACACCGGCTTAAGTCCAATGGCGCGCGGCGACTGATTTTGAAAGAATCCTTTTGGGATTTGGTGTGGTTGATTTGTGAAAAGACGCAAAATAGGGAAGCAGGCAATGATTAGGATCTACTGCGAATTTCAAGCAAGATTGCCCGTAGATTTGCTGAAATAACACAACCAAAAAGCATCATAATGCTTGCTATTAGCTGCGCCACTGGACCGATCTCTGGGTTAAAGAAAACATTTATTGCGGACAGGACGGCGAAAACGCCGAACACCCATCCTAACCAGGTGGCATAGTTCATGGCGAAATCTTCGACAAACGAGTTTCGTAATGCTGCGGACCGTGTTGATTTGGAATCAGTTGATTCCGCATGTTGACTTCCTGAAGTTTCACGTGGAGCGGAATCAAGTTCCGAAACGCTAATTAGCTCAGCGTTTCCTTGATCGAATGATGCCCTGATTTCTGATTCATCAGCTGCATCGACCTGGCGCTCTCGAAGTTTTCCATATGTGTCGCGGTACAGAATTCTGAACTTCATTTATCGCCCCTTTCATCACCAGCGCTCAACTCTCGTCCAACGCGCGGGCGCCATGGCCACGGTCTTGCGTGGCCATGAATGCGGTCGTCACCCCGTTGCGGACAGGGCTCAGTCTACGCGACAAATCAGTCCGTATACACTTCGGCGTCGCACTTTCGAGGATTTCCAGTACCACAAACATGGCCACGCAAAGCCGTGACCATGGCGCCCGGCCCCAGCCTACCTGATCGCCTAACGTTGTCTATTGGGGCAAGAAAAGGGGACGGGGGTCTTTTTAAGTCGTGCTCGGAAATGACCCCCGTCCCTTTTTCTTCTTCTTTTCCCAATGTTGTGCTTGCCCGCGGGGTGGTGCAGTCGGACGTTCTCCTCTTGGGCGACGCTGCCGCCCCTTTTCCTCGTTGGAAGTCCCCGAACTCTATCCCGCTATCAAATTGTCGGCCGCGTCCTCATGGATGCTACAACATAAGGAGGCCTAGCAGGGCCACGCCGCAAATTGAAGAGTTAATCACTGTAACGACTCTTTTGAGGCACTGCAGGATTCTTTATTTTTTCGATTTCCCGCGTAATCTCTTTGCCTCTCGTCTCACTATTCATCTTTTCTAGAACTACCGAGTACTCTTCGAGAAATCCAAGCCGCAAGTCATCCGGGTATCCGGGAGTCGCAGCGATGATGGCCAATATTCTCTCGTACATCACTGGTACTTGCTCGTAGTCCTCTAAGCTTACGGCAGCCCTTGCGCACTCCTGCAGAAGACGCAGTCCATGCCTAACATCACCGCCCGTCAATTCGGGACAGGTTTTTAGCCCAAGTGCAGCAATATGATACGCTCTTTCGTATTCCTTTACGCCATTTAGATGCTCTGCGACGATTCCTGTTACCTTGGCGAATCGTAGCGTCCTTTCGGTCCCTTGAGTTTGATACAAACGGATAAGCTTTTCGCCGTTCTCGATTCCCTCGATGACTCGATTTGAAGCTAACTGCAGCACAAACAAATAGGCCAGATTCTCCCCATAGAGATAGCAATCCGCCATGTTTCGATTTTCTAGCGCGGTTTTGACTTCTATCGCGTAGGAGGCGCCTTTATCAAGATCTTTGCCGCTATGAAGAATAACGCTCGCCAACAACATCTTTGACTCAAGTATGCAATAGGAGTCATCGTCGTAAACCTTGGCGAAATCCAACGCCTTGTTTAGATGGGAAACCGCGCCAACGAAATCCCCACGGTGAGCATCGGATTTGCCAAGCTGATTTTCGATTTGGTGTTGGCGTGCCTTTTGAAAGGATTCTGCATTCATTGCCAAAGCTGCATCGAGTTCATTCAGAATCATGCGAGCTTCGGCGGCAGTTACAAGCCGTTTTCCGGTAGTGTCGTCTTTTGTTATTTCGTACAAGCGCTGCATTACCTCTCTTTGGGCCTTGAAATCATTAGCGGCATACGCAAGGTCAAATTGGGTAATGAGTGCGACTTGCCTTTCGTTGAGTGGCACGAGACTATTGCCATCATCCGCCCACGCGTGGAACGGCAGCGCGGCAAGCAAAGTCCAGGTAGCCAGCAGCCCCATGCTCGGTAAAGTCAAAACAGTGGAGGTTTTTGCTATCATCGCCGCGGCCTTATTTCCAGATTTAAAAGCAATCCATTGGCATCGGAGGAATTTGATAAAGTAGCGGCGGGGTGGCACTGTTTGCAAATCCTTTTCTTCGGGCGCCACTGTCGTCTGCGACAGTGGTCTTACTTGGCTATCTCATTCAATAGCGAACCTCGACAATCTGTTCAAAGGTCAAGTTTTTCAGACGGCTCTTTCCTGCGAATAGGCTAAGAAAAGGGGACGGGGGTCTTTTTGAAGCGTCGCCAGAATAGCCTCCCAGTTCCCTCTTCTTACCCTGCTCGGTCTCGCCCCAGCCTACCCGAACGCCCAACGTTGTCTATTGACAAAGCGCACGGATTCGTGATCGATTGCGGGGTGGTTTGAAGTCGTGCGTCTTCCTGTTTGAAGGGCGAATTGCCGGCCGCTTTTTTGAGCGTGGGCGATTCGTGCTGGCGGTCGCGGCTGCGCTGTTTTGGTGTGCGGTTTCGATAGGGTCCGCCGTAAAAAAATTGGTTGCGGTCCAGTCCACTGTGCTGGGGAAAAAAATGGCGTCTCGCGGTCCAGTCCAATCTTCTCCTTGGAAGACATGCTCTTCTCGCGAAGACGCGATAAGAGCATGGCACCGGGGTGAGCGGACTCGGTAGCGGCCGCCGTGAACAAAATTGGTTGCGGTCCAGTCCACTCGTTCGCGAAAAAAATTGCGTGTTGCGGTCCACATGATAGGCGGACTGGGGGAGATGCGGGAAAGTAAAAGGGGGTTTTCGGACGGGAGAGTGGGTTCGCGAAAAAAAGGCGCTGCGGTCCAGTCCACTCCGCGCGAAAAAAACGGAGCGTGCGGTCCAGTCCAGTCGTAGGGCAGGCCGTGCCTGCCGAGGTGATTCGGCGCCAATCGACGGCAGGCATGGCCTGCCCTACGTTTGCTGGACGGGCCACCCGGTTTGAAAAAAAAACGGTCGAGGGTCCGGTCCTATTTTTGGGATCCTGCGGTGGGAAGGCATGCTCTTCTTGCGAAGACGCGACAAGAGCATGGCGCCAGAGGATAAGATCCGACGTAAGAAAAAAGTGCGCGGGGTCCGGTCCCATTTTTTCGGCGGACGCCGCGGCGGCGTAAACATTGACCTCGCATGGAATTCGGTCGATACTGAGGGGCTCAATCGCTTCCGTTTCGCTCGCCGACATCCCCTATCTGAGATCCCTCATGCACACGTTCCGCCCTTCGGTCCTCGGTCGCCTTACTCTGGCGGCTTTGCTGACCACGCTGATGCTGACCAATTTCGCCGCCGCGGCGGAGGAAAAACGTCCGCCGAATATCGTCTTCTTTTTGGTCGACGATCTTGGCTGGACCGATATCGGCGTTTATGGGTCGAGCTTTTATCAGACGCCGAACGTCGATCACCTGGCGGCGACCGGGATGCGGTTCACCAACGCTTACGCCGCTTGCCAGGTTTGTTCGCCGACGCGCGCGAGCATCATGACCGGCAAGTATCCGCAGCGGGTCGGGATCACCGACTACATCGGCGCCGCCCAGCCGGAAGGTTGGAAGCGGAACACGCCGCTGTTGCCGGCGCCTTACAACACGAAGCTTGACCTGGAAGAGAAGACGTTGGCCGAATCGCTGAAAGAGCGCGGCTACGCCACCTTCTTCGCCGGCAAATGGCACTTGGGGAATCAGGGCAATTGGCCGGAAGACCAAGGATTCGACGTCAACATGGGAGGCATCGACCGGGGCGGTCCTTACGGCGGCAAGAAGTATTTTTCGCCGTATGGCAATCCGCGCCTGCCCGACGGACCGGAAGGAGAGCATCTGCCGGATCGCCTGGCGAGCGAAACGGTGAAGTTTATTGAAGCGCACAAGGACGAGCCGTTCCTCGCTTACCTTTCGTTCTATTCGGTCCACACGCCGCTGATGGCGCGCGAGGACCTGAAGCAGAAGTACGAAGACATTAAATCGCGGATCCGCATCGCCGGTCCGATCTGGGGTGAAGAAGGAAAGAGCAAGGTTCGCCTGGTGCAAGAGCACGCGGTCTATGCCGGGATGGTCGAAGCGATGGACGCGGCGGTCGGCAAAGTGCTCGACGCGCTCGATCGCCTGAAGTTGACCGACAACACTGTGGTGATCTTCACTTCGGACAACGGCGGACTCGCCACGTCGGAAGGTCACCCGACCAGCAACCTTCCGCTCCGCGGCGGCAAAGGTTGGATGTACGAAGGGGGAATTCGCGAACCGCTGATCGTGCGCTATCCGCCGCTGACCAAAGCAGGGAGCGAAAGCGATGCGATCGTGACCAGCCCTGACTTTTTGCCGACGCTCCTGGCGCTGGTCGACAAGCCGGGCCCTGCGATCGACACCGACGGCGTCAGTATTGTGCCGGCCTTGGAAGGAAAGCCGCTCGATCGCGGCCCGATCTTCTGGCACTATCCCCACTACGGCAATCAAGGGGGCCAGCCGACCGCTGCGGTCCGCGAAGGGGACTGGAAGCTGATCGAATGGTACGAAGACGGCAAAGTGGAGTTATTTAATCTGGTGGATGATATCGGCGAAAAGCATGACTTGGCCGACGCCCAGCCCGAGAAACGTAAGGAACTTCACCAAAAACTGCGTCAGTGGCGGAAACAGGTGGGGGCGATCCTGCCTACCGCCAATCCGAACTACAAAGCTGGCAAGTAATCGTCACGTTAGGGCTGTCGGCGCACGAGGAGCGACGGTGTTACACTATCCTCCTGCGACGGTAACGGTTCCACTTTGATGATTCATGAGAAGGAAGGCCACTGATGCGTAGAACCATGCTTTGCAGTTTGTTCGTCGCCGCTTCCGCCTGGTGCGGCGCCGGCGCGTTTGCCGAAACGATTGACCTCGGTCTCCCCGAAGGGTATTCGGCCGAAGTCGCCGCGAAGGGTTTGTCCAACCCGTCCGGCGTCACCTTCAGCCCAAGCGGCACGCTGACGATTTGCGATTCAGCCGACGGCCGCGTCCTGACCCTCGAATCGGGCGAGCTGAAAGAATACATCACCGGCTTCCCGACCGAGTACTGGAAGGTCGACGCTGAATCGGGCGCCAAGCGATTCAAGTTAGGTCCGCTGTCGGCCGTTTGGCTCGATGGCGAAACGCTGGCCGTCACCAACGCCGGTCTGCTGGACGGCGAAGAAACGGTCGTCTTCTTTAAAGGTCCCGGCAAAGTCGACGCTGGCGAAGCGACCAACTCGGTTCCGCCGACCTCCGACGATCCTGCCGACAAGGGGGAAGGGAACCTGACCGGTTTGACCGCCAGCAAGGATGGCAAGACGATCTATGTCGCCGGCCAAGGCGCCGACGCCAAGACCTGGGTTTTGAAGGTCGACGTCGCCGACAAGAAGCTGAGCACGCTCTTCTCGGCCGACGAAAACGAGATCGCGATCAACTCGCCGATGGCGACCGCGCTCTGGGGCGACGACGCGATCCTGGCTTTGTACTCCGGCGCCGGCGGCAAAGATGACGGCCTGATCGTCGAGTGGAACCTGGAAAGCGGCAAGCCGACCAAGCAATGGACCGTGCCGGGCCTGCTCGATCCGATGGGCTTCGCCGTGATTCCCGGAACCAAGAAGCTGGCCGTGGTCGACAACAACTGGGCGCTGACCGAAGTGAAGCCGGGCAAGCTGGCGATCGTCACGCTGCCGGAAGAATCGGGCGCCGCCGAAGTTGAAGTGCTGACCGACAAGCTGCTCGGCCCGGTCGCTTGCACCTTCGGTCCTGACGGCAAGCTCTACATCGCCCAGCTCGGCAAAGAGTTCGACAAGAACGAAGGCTCGGTGATCGCCGTCTCGGGCCTGAAGTAAGCGACCGCTTACTTCGAGTGGATTTGAAAATCGAAGCGCCGCGTCTACATGAGAGACGCGGCGTTTTTCACGTGAAGAGGGACCAGTCATGTCGACCGTCCACATCCCGGCTCAGCTGCGCTCGCTAACCGGCGCCGAACAACTGCAGGTCGAAGCGACGAACGTCCGTCAGCTGATCGAGGCGCTGGAGGCCAAGTTTCCCGGGATCGCGGCCCGGCTGTGCGACGGCGACCGGATTCGCCCCGGCTTACAGGTGACGATCGACGGCGCCGTAAGCAACAAAGGACTGGCCGCCCGACTGGCGGCGGAGAGCGAAGTCTACTTCTTGCCGGCGATCGGCGGGGGTTAACGCCATACGCATGGCCACTTGGCGCCCCAAAGGCAGCAAATCTCTCTTGCCGCTAGCAGACGATTCCGACTAGACTGCCGCGATCTAAATCGAACCGCCTAGGGGCCAGCCGGGCATGCGTCTGAAATTTGAGACCGTCAAAAAACTACGCGGACATGCGCTGAACGCGTGGTGGCGAAGCTTCGGCGTTGCGGCGCCGACCGACGTCTGCAACGACGCCAATCTGACGCTGCTGGTGGAGTTCGCCTACCGACAAGGCTTTGGCCCCCGGACCATGTTTGGCGCCGTCGACCAGGTCGGCCCGATGGTCGAAAAGCTGCTGGAAGCCGGGCTGCTGGGAGCGAGCGAACGCTATTGGGACGGCGCCTCGGCGCTGGAGTATCGCGAGAGCGGCGTAACCATCGTCGAGCAAGGGAGCGTCGTCGGTCGCAACGGGATCCTGCTTTCGCCAAAGCAGGGAGTCCTCGAAACGTTGGGAGGCGCCTCGCTTTCGTCCTTGTTCGGTAAGAGCATGCGTCCTTCGCACCTGCCGAAGCCGCACAAGATTGCCGGCAACGTGCTGGTGATGACGCGCGCTTTGGCGCAGCGGAACTACTATCACTGGACGTTCGAGATGCTCGCGCAGCTGCGTTTGCTGGAGAAAGCGGCGGTCTCGTTCGACTATGTCGCCGCTCCCAAGCGACACGCCTTCGCCACGCAGTCGCTTGAACTGCTCGGCATCGAGCCGTCGCGGATCTTGCCGGTCGGACACTACACTCACATCCAAGCCGATCGACTGATCGTGCCGAGCGTCGGCTGCTACTTTCCGCAACCGGAAGGTGTTAAATACCTGCGCGACAGGATGAGCGGCCAAAGCTGGTCGCACTACGATCACAGCGAACGGTTGAAGCTGTACGTCGCTCGGCGACGGCGATTGTCGCGACACATCGTGAATGAAGACGAACTGTTCGCAGCGCTGAAGCCGCTTGGCTTCCAGAAGGTTTACCTGGAAGATTTGCCGCTACAGCGACAGATTCAGCTCTTCCAACAAGCGGACGTCGTCGCAGGCCCGCATGGCGCCGGGTTCTCGAACCTTGTCTATTCGCGTCCGGGGACGGCGGTCTTCGAGATCACGCCGACCTGTCGCCCTCCCCTCTTCTTCCACTACCTGGCCGAAATCAACGAATTGCATTACGCCGTTTACTTCGGTCAGCCGGTCGATCAACAAGGCGCCGACGCCAACATCGAAGTCGACGTCGCACAGTTGCGACGCCAACTCAGCGACTTCCTGGACGAAGCGAACCGCAGCGAGGAACGCGCGGCCGCTTAACGCTGACTCATCGCTTTCCATAGCCGGGGCGGCGACATCGGCAGCTCCGTCATTCGGACGCCGGTCGCCTGATAGATCGCCTCGGCGATCGCAGCCGGAGGAGGAACGATCGGCGTTTCGCCGACCCCTCGCACGCCGAACGGATGGGCCGGGTTGGGAACTTCGACGATGATCGTATCGATCATCGGCACGTCGAGACACGTCGGAATCCGATAGTCGAGCAGCGACGCATTTCGCATTTTGTGGTCGGCGCCGTAGAAGTACTCCTCGTTCAGCGCCCAACCAATCCCCTGCACCGCGCCTCCCTGCATCTGCCCTTCCACATAGCTGGGATGGATCGCCTTGCCGGCGTCTTGGATTGCGGTGTAGCGGAGGATCGTGACCTTCGCCGTGTCAGGATCAACTTCAACGTCGACGATATGCACACCAAAGCCGTTGGTCGATCCTTCCGGCGAAACCGAAGCCCGCCCGATCACCGGATCGCCGGTCTCCGGCAACTTGGCCGCGAGCTCTTTGAAGGTCATCTGCTGACTGCGATAGCGGTAAACGTCGCCATCGACTTGAACTTCGTTCGGTTCGCATTCCCACAGGAACGCCACTCGCGCGGTTAGCTGCTGCAGCAGATCGAGGCCGACCTTGTGCGCCGCCATCCCGGTCGCAAACGTGGTGCGGCTGCCGCCGGTCACGTCGGTGTAGCCGACGCTGTCGGTATCGACCACTTTCGGCAACACGTCTTCGGCCGGAATGCCGATGGTCTCCGCCAACTGCATCGCGATCGAAGTCCGCGTGCCGCCGATGTCAGTTGAACCTTCCAGCAGATGGATCGTTCCGTCTGGATTGATCGACGCCGAAACGCTCGACTTCATACCAATGTTAAACCAATAGCCGGCCGCGACGCCCCGTCCACGATTCGGGCCTTCGAGCGGCGTATTCCAATGTGCCGACTTCTGCGCGGCGTCGAGACATTCCAAATAGCCGATCCGCGGATAGACTGGCCCGTCGACGCGCTGCGAACCTTCTTTCACGCCGTTCATCTGGCGGATCTCGATCGGATCGATCTTCAGCTGGTCAGCCAGTTCGTTGAACGTCGACTCAAAGGCGAACGCCGCTTGCGTGGCGCCGGGAGCTCGGTACGGTTGCGTCTTCGGTTTGTTCACGCAGACGTCGTAACCGTCGACGACGGCGTTGGGAAGCTCGACGCAGCTGAAGACGCACATCGTGCCGGGGCCGATCATGCCGCCAGGAAACGCCCCTGATTCGTACGCGAGGTACGCCTGCCCCGCGGTCAGCTTCCCATCCCGGGTAGCGCCAAGCTTCACCTTCATGAACGTGGCCGGCGTCGGCCCGGTTCCTTCAAACACCTCGTCGCGCTGCATTGTCATTTTGACGGGGCGACCGCACTTGCGGCTGAGGATCGCCGCGACTGGCTCAAGGTATACGGGGATCTTTCCGCCGAAGCCGCCGCCGATTTCGCACGGCGTGACGGTCACCTTTGAGACCGGAAGCTGCAGCAGTTCCGCCGTTTGCTGACGAGCAGTGAAGGCGCCTTGCGTTGACGTCCAGATCTTCAGATGGCCATCTTCGTTCCACAACGCGGTCGAGACTTGCGGCTCGATGTACGCCTGATGAACCGTCGCCGTTTTGTATTCCTTCTCGACGATCACATCCGCTGCGGCGAAGCCGGCGTCGATATCGCCGGTCTCAAAGTGAATGTGACGGTCGATGTTGGTCGGCTGATCGCTCGGCTCATCGAGCGTCTCGGTTCGAAGTCCAGGATGCAGAATCGGCGCGTCTTCTTTCATCGCATCGAGAACGCAGGTGACCGCCGGCAACACTTCGTAGTCGACTCGAATCGCCGCGATCGCTTCTTCCGCGATATGCACATTGCGAGCCGCCACCGCCGCGATGGCGTGTCCTTTGTACAACGCCTTGCCGACCGCCAGGCAGTTCTGGGCCAGGTCATGCAGGTTTACGGCGCCTTCGCCCAGCTCCGCAACTTTGTCGATCAGGTCAGGCCAATCTTCGCCGGTGGCGATCGCGTAGACGCCGTCGATCTTCTCGGCGATCGACGTATCGATCCCCTTGATGCGTGCATGGGGATGCGGACTGCGGAGAACTTTGCCATGCGTCATGCCCGGAAGTTGCACGTCGGCGCCATATTGGGCACGGCCGGTCACCTTGTCGGCGCCGTCATGACGAACCGGCCGCGTACCGAGGACCTTGTACTTCTTGTCGCTGTACGAGATTGGCGAGTTGTCGCTCATTACTTCGCTCCTTCAGCGGCGGCTTGGACGGCGCGGACGATCTTGTCGTACCCGGTGCAGCGGCAAAGGTTGCCGGCCAGTTGGAAACGAATCTCCTCTTCCGTCGGATGCGGATTTCGCTCGAGCAGCGCCTTCGTCGTCATCAGAAAGCCGGGCGTACAAACGCCGCACTGCAAAGCGGCCCCTTCCAGAAAGCATTGCTGCAACGGTTGCAGCTGCCCCCCTGCGGCGATCCCTTCGACCGTCTCGATCTTGGCGCCTTCCGCTTCGACCGCCAACACCAGGCAACTGACGACCGGCTCGCCGTTCAGCAGCACGGTGCACGCGCCGCAGTTGCCGTTGTTGCACCCTTCTTTGGCGCCGGTCAGTTGCAGCGAGTCACGGAGCACTTCCAACAGGCTCTGCCGCGGCTCGCACGCGAACTCGCGTTCTTCGCCGTTGATGATCGCCGTAATCAGTTGTTTCTTCGCCACGCTTGAAGTCCCAAGGTTGGATGTTCTATTTCTTGTTCGCTGCGGCTCGCTCGACGGCGATCGCCAATGTGCGCCGCGTCAGTACGCCGCAGAGATGCTTGCGGTACTCGACCGTTCCCCGCATATCGTCAATCGGGCTGGCGGCCAGTTGGGCCAGTTCGCCCGCTTTGATAAATAACGCGTCGCTCGGCTGCTGGCCGATCAGCGCTTCCTCCGCTTTCGTTGCTCGCACCGTCGTCGGCGCGACGGCGCCCAGCACGATCCGCGCCTTGCGAATCGCTCCCTTGTCATCAAGTTCGACGTACGACGCGGCGCTGGCGACCGCGATATCCATCTCGTTGCGCGGGATGAATCGCTGATAAGCGGCGCCGCTATGCACCGGCGTCGGCGGAAAGATGATCGCGACCAGCAGTTCGCCGCGGGCGAGGACATTCTTACCGACGCCGCTGCAGAACTCTGCGACCGGCATTTGTCGGCGGCCGGAAGGACCAGCGATTTCGGCGACCGCGTCATAGATCGCCAAGGGTGGAATCGAGTCAGCCGCCGGCGACGCGTTACATAGATTGCCGCCGACCGTCGCGCGCGATTGGATTTGCCAACCGCCGATGATCTTCACGGCGTCGGTGAGGGCCGAGTACTTTTCGGCGATCGTCGCTTCGCGATAAATGCGACTGCACGGAACCGCCGCGCCGAGGAAGAGTCCTCCTTCGGCAGTCATCGCCAACTCATTTAATTCGGCGATTTTTTTGACGTCGACAACCAGCGTCGCGCGGCGACGCCGTTCTCGTAATAAAACCAAAATATCAGTACCGCCTGCCAGCACTACCGCTTTTTGGGCGGGGTCTGCCAGCAACCGGACGGCTTCGTTGGTGGAAATCGGTGCTGCGTAGTCGAAATCTTGCAAAAAATCTCTCCTGACAGACGTCGTCGCTCTGATTGCGTATGGGACGAGCGACTTGCTCGGCGATCATTCTATCGCGATGCGACTCCCTTTCCAACGCAGCTAGGACGGATCTTCCCTCAAAACCGATTGCTTGGGGACGGCGAAACGCCCTACAATTCATTACCCGTCTCTTCCTGTTGCAAAAGGAACTACCTAATCATGGCTACGATTTCTGATTCTCGCGCCATCGCTTCCCCCGAAGTTCGCCATACGCAGTGCTTTATCGACGGCAAATGGGTTCCCGCGATGAGCGGCAAAACCTTCGCGACGCTGAATCCCGCCACCGAGGAGGTGATCGCCGAAGTTGCCGAAGGGGACGCCGCTGATATCGACGTCGCCGTTCGCGCCGCACGTCATGCGTTTGATAGCGGACCATGGCGCAAGATGGACGCCCGCGATCGCGGCGCTCTTATTTATCGTCTGGCCGAACTGATCGAACAGGAAAAGGAAGAACTCGCGGCGCTCGAGACGCTCGACAACGGCAAGCCGATCAAAGACGCACTCGCCGCCGACTTGCCGCTGGTGATCGACTGCTTGAAATACTACGCCGGCTGGGCTGACAAGATCCAAGGCGCCACCATTCCGATCCGCGGCGAATACTTCTGCTACACCCGCCGCGAACCGGTCGGCGTCGTCGGGCAAATCATCCCGTGGAACTTCCCGATGCTGATGACCGCCTGGAAATGGGGACCGGCGCTCGCCTCGGGCTGCACGATCGTGATGAAGCCGGCCGAGCAAACGCCGCTCACCTGCTTGCGGATGGCGCAACTGGCGCAAGAGGCGGGCATTCCGGACGGTGTGATCAACGTTGTGCCGGGCTTCGGTCCGACCGCCGGCGGCGCATTGGTCAAACATCACGGCGTCGACAAGATCGCCTTCACCGGCGAACACACCACCGCCCAGATCATCATGAAGAACGCCGCCGACACAATGAAGCGGGTGACGTTTGAACTAGGCGGCAAGAGCCCGAACGTCGTCTTCGCCGACGCCGACCTCGACGCGGCGATCGAAGGCTCCCACTTCGGCTTGTACTTCAACCAAGGTCAATGCTGCACCGCCGGCAGCCGCGTTTACGTCGAAGATTCGATCTACGACGAATTCTGCGAACGGGTCGCCAGCATGAACCACGATCGCAAGCTGGGTGATCCGCTCGACATGTCGACCGAGCAAGGTCCGCAGGTCGATCAGCGTCAGATGGACAAGATTCTCAGCTACGTCGATCTCGGCAAGAAGCAAGGCGCCAAACTGCTGAGCGGCGGCAAGCGATTCGGCGACAAAGGCTTCTACGTCGAACCGACTCTCTTCGCCGACGTCACCGACGACATGAAGATCGCCACCGACGAAATCTTTGGCCCGGTCATGTCGGTCCTCCGCTTCAAAGGGCAGGACGACATCATCCACCGTGCGAACAATTCGTTCTACGGATTGGCCGCGGCGGTTTGGACCAAAGACGTGAAGAAGGCGCACCGCTTCGCATCGGAAGTTCGCGCCGGAACCGTTTGGGTCAACTGCTACGACGTCTTTGATACCGCCGCTCCGTTTGGCGGCTTCAAGATGTCAGGCCTCGGACGCGAACTGGGCGCCGCGGGTCTCGACGCTTATCTCGAGAATAAGACCGTCACGGTCAACCTGGCGGAGTAAGAATAGCGGCCAACTCGACCGGATCGCGCGCCGACGCGATCCGGTACGAGTAGGCGCAGGCCAGTATGGGCCGATCTAAAAGCACATGCTGTGCCGGTGCGACAAGATTCGCCTCCCGCGTCGAAATGCCGGAAAAACGGCAACTCACGCGGCGATTCACCCCTGCGTCGTTCGCTTGAATGTCGGTTCGATCGACACGCACGTCACTTCAAGCGACGACTCTTTTCTGTGGCGATCGCTAGTCCAGGCATGCCGGAAAGACGCCGTTTTCATCGTGCTTTTCGGTTCCCGCGATCGGCGGATTGAAGACGCAGACCAGACGCATGTCGACTTCAGCCGAGAGGAGGTGCTTGTCGTGCTGATCGAGGGCGTAAACGGTACCGGCTTCGATTTCAAAGACTTCGCCCGAATCGACCAACTCCACCTTCCCCTTGCCTTCGATGCAATAAACCGCTTCCAGGTGGTTCTGGTAGTGGATCTTGGTGGTGGTTCCGGCCTTGATGATGGTGTCGTGCAGTGAGAACCCCATCTTGTCCTTCTTCAGCAACAAGCGGCGGCTGATCCAGTTTTCCGATACGACTTCGGCTTCCGTTCCAACGACATCACTCAACTTCTTGATAATCAAAGTGCGCTTACTCCTCGAAAACGCGCCCCGATCAGGAGCGCGCAGTAGTGAAATGGAAAGAAATTACGACGGACTCGCCCAGTCGGCGGTCGCCATCGTTTGGGCCGGCTTACGCTTGGGAGTTCCCAATACTTCGCGCACTGAATCGGCCAGAATATTCAGCCCCTTGTCGAGCGCATCTTCGGCGATAGTTAGCGGCGGCAGCGTCTTGACCACCTCATCGTTGGGGCCGGCCGTTTGGGTAATCATAACGCGACTTATCGCCGCACGGGATATGGCCTAGCCGCTAGGAACGGCATCCTCCCCGAGACGACGGGACAACCAGTAGCCGCCCCTCGGCGTGGCTTACCGGTGCCGAAACCGATTCATTCTTTCGGCGAGATGGGGCCCACCCGAACCAGCTCTTCCGCTTCATGGCCGGAAGCGCCAAAGTCAGAGGCCTCAAAGCAGGGCGAGTATTCAATCGCCGCTCCCAGTTGGGACGCCAACGAGGCGAACAAACCTCGCGACGCCGCATTGGATGGGGTGATGGTCGCCTCGACGAACTGTACCCCACCCCCATGCCGCACCAGGTACGACAACATCCGCTTGGCCAGCTTTTTGCCGCGCGCGTTCGGCGCAACGAGAATCTGCCAGACGAACAACGATCGGGGGCGTTTCGGAGGGCGGAAACCGGTCGCACAACCGACGATTTCGCCGCCGAGTTCCGCGACGACGCACGAGTCGGAAAACTCGGTAGTCTGGAGCAAATAGAGATAACAGGAATTTCTATCGAGCGTTTCGTCCGCGCACACCAATTTCCACAACGACTGAGCGTCCTGTTTTTCAGGACGACGCAAACGAGGGGACTCCCTTTCGTTTTCCGCCTGGGGGGAAGACTCTGTCATCGCTTGAAGTGGATCACTTTCCTGTCTGATCGGAACGTTTGGCCTGATGTTTACCATTGCCGGCCGCAACGGCGGCTTTAAAAAGTGCCAGCGTCACCCTAACGCGCTTTCGATTCGTTTACAACGCGAACGATTGGCAGCTCATCGTCTGGATCGTATTTCCCGCAGTAATCGGGCATTTCGAGTTCTTTTCGAATGTTGGGTTAACAATTGCGAAACTTTTTTGGCGGGAATTGTTTATATAGGTGATGTCGTTAAACCCTCTTGGAACAGGAAAGAGACGATATGCTTCGACATGCTTCTACGTTTGCTGGTGCGCTGCTTCTGGGGGGGCTTTTGGTCCTTCTCCGCCTTCACGCGGCCAGCGCCGAGCCCGAACCCGCCACGGTTGAAGGAATTGTGACGTACCGCGGTGAGCCGGTTTCGAACGCGTTCATTACTTTCAAGTGCCGCGGCATGTCCGAATCGTTGTACGGCCAGACCGACAACGAAGGACGCTACCGACTTTACTCGCGGATGGACCAGGCGCTGCCGATCGGCAAGTACGCCGTCACGATCGTCAAACGAGTCAATGAAGGGGGCGACTGGGCTGATCACGGCAACGGTTGGGGCGATCGCTGCAACGACCGAATTGATCGCGACCACGAGATCGCCGTTCGCGGCGATGATTGGGCCGAACATGGCGACGAGACGCGCCGTGATCGCCGACGTTGGCACGGTCACCATGACTTCCGCTCGATGCATGTCATCGACTTGCTGCCGGAACATTACGGAGACGGCCCGACCTCGGGTTTGATCGCCGTGATCGAACCGGGCTCCAACGTCTTCGACTTTGCGTTGACCGACGAAGCGCCGAAGGTGTCGCAAGAAGTCGTCGCTCATGATCGGACCGCCCGGTTCTCGCTGAACTAAGCGACTTCTTCTTCCAGGGCGCCGTTAAGTCTCCCCCCATCATGCACGTCGCAATCGCGCGACGTGCTTCTGGTCGGCGCTTCCGCTTCCGCCTGTATCGCAAGAAGCCCGCACACAGCAGTTCCTGCATACGGTCCTCGACCGATAGGCGACACGCCTTCCGCTTGCCGCGGCGCTGGCGGCGGCTTATGTTGACTAGAGGAATTAAGCCACGCTCACTCAACCAAGTTGTTCGACATGTCCGCCGATTCTTGCCCCAGTCCCGCTCAGTTGTCCGCCGCGCGTTGCGAACGTCTGGCCGAACTTCAGTCGAATCTCTCAGACGGGCCGGCGGCGGAAGCGATTCAGCTGCTGCTGGAAGAACTGCAGGCCTGTCGCGCACGTCAGGCGGCGCTCGAGAAGGAAGTGAGCGACCTGCAAATCGAGCTCCAACTGCGCGGCGTCTTTCGTCAGTCGTGCTGCGACTAGTAGAGACGGGGAGGAGGCGGCGACGTCGCCACGTCTATTTCCGCGCAACGCCCTGCCCCCCATAGAGACCTACACAACAATCGCGAGCTGAACAGCCCGTCTAGCTGGCGACGCTTTCGGTGCGGAATGTCGCAGCTTCTCTCGTTTGCTCGGCCATTCTCCCGATCGCCGATTGCCACGCAAGCGCTGAAA
This sequence comes from Blastopirellula sediminis, assembly GCF_020966755.1. NCBI lineage: Bacteria > Pseudomonadati > Planctomycetota > Planctomycetia > Pirellulales > Pirellulaceae > Blastopirellula > Blastopirellula sediminis. The sequence continues at coordinate 934,594 of NZ_JAJKFT010000004.1, read as the reverse complement.
GCTACCTTTTCGAAGCGTCCTCAGGCGGGCTCCCCTCCACCGCCCAACCTTCCGCTTCCCTCTTCCACTGCCATACGATGAACCGTTTCCTCCCAGTTGCGACTCGCCGGCTGATCCTCGCGATCGCCGGAATCGTCAGCGTCAGTTTTCCTCAGCAAGTCTTCGCGCAGTCGGTCGAAGCGAAAGTGAAGACCGCCTACATCTATTCGTTGCTGCGCGGTTCGACCTGGCCGCCCGAAACGCACACGGACGAACATTCGCCCTACAAGGTTGTGATCGTCGGCGCGGATGACCTGGGCGGACTGCTCGACAAGGTGGTCGAGAAGAAGTCGATTCAACAACGCAAGATTGTGCTGGAGCGAATCGGCGACATGCACAGTTTCCACGGCGCTCATCTCCTTTACCTGCCTGGTGCGAAGCGAGAGGCTGTCGCCGCAGCAGCGAAAGCGACCGCCGGCCAGCCGATCTTGATCGTCGGCGAAGGCGCCAACGTCACGGCCTGCGGCGCCGCGATCGGTTTCTTCATGGATGACGCCGGAACGCTCGCCGTCGAGGTCAATCCAACCGCCGCGCGGGCGCGTAACCTCGAAATTGACGACAAGGTCATGACGATCGGCAAGAAGGTGGGCGACTAGTCGGTCTCCCTGCATTTTCATTCCGCCAGTGATCAAAAAAGGCCCGATCGGTGGCCTCATTTTTTGCTTGGCTAGCCGTTTTGCGCTTGTTGTGCGGCTGATTCCGCTGGCTATAATCTTGCCATGAATCTCGTCGAACTCGCCGAACGCATTCGCTCTCATCGCATCGACCAGCGACTTACGCTGGAAGAAGTTGCGTCGCGCACCGGTTTGACCCGCAGTTGGCTCTCGAAGGTCGAGAACTTCCGGGTCACTCCTTCGCTCCCGGCGCTCGCCCAAATCGCCCAAGCGTTGAACGTTCCCCTTTCGAAACTGGTCGAAGGGCTCGACGACAAGCCGTCGCTGGCGATCATTCGCAAGAACGAGCGCAAGGTGGTCGAACGAGATAAGTCGACGACCAATACTTCGGTTTATGAGTCGCTCGCTCATCGCCGCAAATCACGATCGATGGATCCCTTTCTGATCACGATGCCCCCCGGCGTCGCGCGGGAAGAAGCGCTCGGACATCTGGGCGAAGAGTTCTTGATGGTCCAAAGCGGGTCGGTCGAATTCGAATACGACGGCGAAAAGCATAAGCTCGACTCGGGCGATTGCCTTTATTTCGACGCTCGAATTCCCCACCGTCTGATCAATTCAAGCAAACGCCCCGCCGTTGTTCTCTGCGTCTTCCAATCGCCGAACGAATAGCGTTCGCCTACTTGCGAATCCCCAGCGACAACAACGCTCCGGCGATGCAAGCGCTCGCGACCACCGCAAAAATGATCGACGTGTTCCCGCTCGAGTCAATCAAATAGCCGATCAGCGGCTCGCCAAAGCCGGCGAACCCATAAGCGAAACTATTCAGCACGCCGGTTCCGGTCCCGGCGTTCTTTCTTCCGAGCAAATCGGGGCAGAGCGCCCAAAACGCCGATTGCGGACCATAGGCGAAAAAGCCGGTCAAAAACAGAATCGGAATCCCCAAGGGATGATGCTTCGGCAGCAGGAACATTGCCACAGAGCAAGCAGCAGCCGCCGACATAAACAAAAAGATCACCCGCGAGCGGTTCCCTTTCAGCCAGACGTCCGAAATCCATCCGCTCGCCATCGCGCCGAGCGCCATGCCGATCGGCAGCGCGATGCTGATCCACTTCGTATCGGAGTTTTTCCAGTCTTCACCGAGAAAATGAACCGGCACCCAGATCAACAGTCCGTAGCGGGCCATGCTCTGAAATCCAATCGCAACCGCCGCCACCAAAAACGGCATGCACGAAAAGACGTTTCGATATCGGCGAACCAGCGCTGCGAAGCCTGTTTCCTCTTGCGGCGAAGATTCCTGATCGCTGGGAAGCTCCTCGTCGCGCTGGGGCGTAAAGCCAAGCTCTTCCGGTTTGTCTCGCACGAGCCAGTAGTAGCTGACGCCTCCGACCAACAACAACAGGACCGGCAACCGGAAGATCCATCGCCAGTTGAGGTTCCATTCGAGGATCAACATCGAAGTCGCGAACGCCAGGACCGAAGACATTCCCGCGGCGAAGACGTACGCGCCATACGCTTTCCCCCGTTCGGAATGTCCCCACCAGTTCGACAAAACGCGACTTCCCGGCGCCCAGCCCATCGACTGTGCGTAACCGTTTGCCGCCCAAGGCACGATCAACTCGGTCGCGTTGGTACCGAAACTGACGATCCAGTTGAGCCCGCACGACAGAATCGCCCCCAGGCTCATCATCCGCCGTCCCCCAAACCGATCGCCCAGCCCGCCGTTGATGAACTGCCCGACGGCATAGGCCCACAGCAGTGCGGCGCTCGCCCAACCGAGCGTCTCTTTCGTGATCTTGAGCTCTTCGGATATCCCGGGAATCGCGAAGCCGAAGGTTTGCCGGCCGGTGTAAAAGAAGAGATAGCAAAACATGGTCGCCAGCAAGACGCGCCATTGATATCGACGAAATCGTGGGTTCCGCTCGTCGATCTCCGACGAGACAGAGGAGGCGATTTCAGTATCGTTACGGCGATGGTCGAGCAACGTCTCTTCGGCGGCTGAGATCTGCGAAGCGGGATCGGACGGGCGACTCTTCACTTTATTCTCACTCCCCCGCGCTGGCGACTCGGGGACATCGAGGCCCCAGGTCAACTTTTCGCAAAATGAAAAGCTGGACGAAAACTTCACACTTGGTTAATCTATTCTTTGTTGATTACAAGTCAACTTTCGTAAACCATTTATCCCTGGCGTGACGGTCGCGCGTCAAGCTGTTCACCAAAACTTCACATCACGATCTGGCGAGGACCTGGGGCACGAAGTCGTGCAACTGCCGTAAACCAACGTATTGCCTGCGCGCCGACACGACTGGCCGGCACGCACCTACCCAAAACAGAACGTCTCTCTCCTATGACCGATCATCTCCTTAACCGCCGTACCTTCACCGCCACGCTGGCCAGCGGCACGCTCGCCGCTACGGCCATTGCCGCGGCTCCCACCTCCGGCGATACGGTTGGTCCGATGGTCGGACATGTCTCCGAGACGACCGCTAAAGTCTGGTATCGCCCGGCGGCACCCGGCAAATACCGGCTGCAGATTCGCGAAGCGCAGGGAGAGGGAAAATCGCAGTCGATCGATGCCGAAGCGACGCTCGACAACGATCTCTGCCTGACTTGGCAGGTCGAAAACCTGAAGCCGGCCACGCGTTATCAATACGCAATCGAAGGCGCCGCCGCATCGCCCGACGAGTGCTACTTGATTACCGCGCCCCCTGCCGATCGCCGTGAACAGACTTGTCTGGCGTTCGGCTCGTGTGCCGACATGAAACCGTCGTCGTTGTGGTCGCAGATGGAAGAACGCGGCGCCCAAGGCTTGGTGCTCCTCGGCGACACTCCCTACATCGACTCGACCAAGCTCGAAACGGCGCGCACCAAACAACGAACGTTCCTGCAGGTGCCGGAGCTAGCCGCGCTGATTCGGCATACGCCTGTCTGGGCGACCTGGGACGATCATGATTTCGCTGGCAACGACACCGATGGCCGCGTCCCAGGAAAAGAGAATACCCGTCGCGCGTTCGTCGAGTATCACGCCAACGAAGCGTTTGGTCACGACGACGAAGGGATCTATACCAAGTTCCGCTACGGGGGGATGGAAGTCTTCCTGCTCGACACCCGCTGGTTTTCGCGGACCGAACCGTCGCCGGTCGATCCGGAAAAGCCGACGCTCCTTGGCAAACGGCAGTGGGAATGGCTCAAGGAAGGATTAGCCAGCTCGACGGCGCCATTTAAGGTCATCGCCTGCGGCATGATCTGGGACGACAAGGAAAACACCGAGTCGGATGACTGGGGCACGTACACCTACGAGCGGGACGCCCTGTTCGATTTTATCGGCCAGCAGCGAATCACCGGCGTCGTTTTGATCGGCGGAGATATTCACTGCAGCCGATTGTTACGATATAAAACGACAGGTCAGGCAGGCTATCCGATCCATCAGTTCATCGTTTCCCCGATCCACGATCGAACGATCCCCAGCCTGAACGTTGCTCATCCTGATCTCATCAAAGGCGCCGCGATCCCGCACGTGTGGCTTCGCCTGGAAGCGGATATGACCCGCACTCCAGCGACGCTCCATGCCGAGTGGGTTCAACGCGACGATCGCAAAATGTGGGACCTGAAGCTCGACGAAACGCAACTTCGCCCCGCTTAATCGCCGCGTACCTTTTCCGCTTTCGCTTTTCGCTCTGCAAAACGACGACCGCTCGATGCGACAACCTACGACTTATCTGTACGACGGATCGATCCGCGAAGTCGAATCGATCCTAGCGAACCTGAATTCGGAACGTCCCTTCGTCGTCATTGACGAGACCGCCTTCGTTTCCTCTGGCGCCGAAGCGGCGCTGCAGCCCAGTTTCGCGAAGCGCTCGACAACCTGGTTCAGCAAGTTTGAACTGAATCCGAAACTGCCGGACGTAGAGCGCGCCGTTCAACTCTTTTGCGAGTCGCAGTCCGACGTGATCATCGCCGTCGGCGGCGGGACCGCCATCGATATCGCCAAGTTGATCGCCGCGCTCTCGCAGCAAACGCAACCGGCGAAGATGCTCATTCGGGGCGAAGCGCCGCTCGCCGATTTCGACGTTCCGCTCGTCGCCGTACCCACCACCGCCGGAACCGGCAGCGAGGCGACCCATTTCGCCGTCGTCTACATCCAGAACGAAAAGTTCTCGCTCGCTCATCCGAATCTGCTTCCAGGCTTCGTCGTCGTCGACAGCGAACTGACCCGCAGTCTCCCCCGCTCGATTACGGCCGCCACCGGACTCGACGCCTTTTGCCAGGCGATCGAATCGCTCTGGGCGGTCGGCAGCACCGAAGAATCGATCGCCTACGCCAGTGAAGCTTTGCCGCTGATCCTGGAACATCTGCCGACCGCGGTGCATGCTCCAAACGCCGAAGCGCGGCGCGCAATGAGTCACGCTTCGCACCTGGCCGGCAAAGCGATCAACATCAGCCGCACCACGGCGCCGCATGCGATTTCGTATGCGATCACGTCGCGACATGGATATCCGCACGGCATGGCGGTCGCGATGACGCTCAGCCGTATGCTCCAGTACAACGGCTCGGTCCAAGCGGAAGACTGCTCCGACCCGCGCGGCGTTTCGTTCGTACGTCGACAGATCGATCGAATCGTCGATCTGTTGGCGAGTCGTACGTTAGACGAAGCGAGTCAAAAAATCGACAGCTTCATCGCCAAGCTCGGCTGCCCCACTTCGCTGCAAGCGGCCGGCATTACCTCTCGCCCGCAGATCGAAGCGATCGTCCAGGAAGTGAACGCCGAACGGATGTCGAACAACCCCCGCAGTTCCACGTCGGATACGCTGCTCAACCTGCTGACCAGCGGCGTCACCGCAGCGGCGAGCTAATTTGCACCTTCGATCCATCGAAGAGTGATTCTTGAAATTGTTCGCAGGACAAGCGAGACTATCGATTCCCATGGGGCGGGGCATTTCTCATTTGCTCCCACCCCAAGGCCAACGAAAGTCCAATGAACATAGACGACGCGATCCTTCTACTGCAGAAGCATAACAACTACCTTGCGGATGAACCGGATAACTTCATCGGCAACTTGCGTCCCTATTCCGGCATCCGCAAGGCGTACTTTTCGGAGATCGTGAAAGCGATCTACTTTGCTGCGCCCCTGCTGAATCAACCGCATGTCGATCGCGATACGATTCACTTGATCTGGGACATGACGCGCGGCGCCCGCCTGCTGACTCAGCCCCCTCACGAACCGCACTTCCACGGGCGGCACTTCATTTCCGCGGAAGATAAGCAAACGCTTGATCGCTGGATTTATATGCTCGAAGAGCTCACGCTGGACCTGCTGCGAGGACTCGAACCGTGGGAGCCGATCGGTTGGCAAATTCCCTGGGAAATGACGCAGTACGACTCGATCGTCGATCCCGCTTGGCTTACCGAGCCGCTGATGAAATCGCTGGAGAGCTTTCTCGACAATCAGGCCGACGGCGTCCTCCTCGATGACGATCAAATCATGCTCTGCAACGCCCTGGGAATGATTGGAGCGGACGCGGCTTCCGCGATCTCACTGCTGCAACAAGTCGCGGAAGCGTCCCGATATGAACCGGCACGAACCGCAGCGCAAAATGCGATCGCGACGATCAATCGATCGGCCGCGGAAAGGTCCGAGTAACCGAGAATCTCGACCTTGCGCGAATGAACTTTCGACGCCAATCTTGTCGAGCAATTGGCGAAGAAAAAAACACTGGAGACGCAACACCAATGCCGCGAGTTTTCAAGCCGTAGGCCTAAAACGGCAACAGATAGTACATCCACGTTTTGATGCGAATCGTGACCTTGCTGATCACATGAAACGGCTTGCCGGTGTCGGTATAAATGGCGGTCACGCCGGCCGTGCCCATCGGCAGCTCATGAACCATCGTCTCGTCGTCCAGCTTGATTTTGACCGCAAACTTGCCGCTGGAACGAATATCGGAAACGTCGACCAGTTGGCCAGACGTGACGAACTGCCCTTCTCCGCTCGCCGCGATCACCGCGTCGACCGTTCCCTGGAAAATCTGTCCCGGATGATTCTTGAAGGCTATCTCAACCTTGTCCCCCGGCTTGACGTTCTTCACCACGTTCTGGCTATAGACGCCGACGACGTCGAGGTCCGACGTATCAATAAACGTTCCCATTGGCGCCAGCGGCAACGGCACCACCATCGATCCTTCGCGAACCTGCCAATTGGTGACGAAACCATCGGCCGGCGCGTAGACGGTGCATTGGCTCAGATTGAACTCGGCGGTGGCGAGCTTCGCTTTCGCCCCGTCGACTTGCGCGGTGGCGACGTCCAATGCGAACGTCGCTTCCTCTTTGCTGAAACTCGCTTTCCGCACCGCCGCTTCTTCCCCCGCTAGTTGCTGACGGAGTTCCGCCAACTCCAATTGGCTAACGGCGCCTGGCGTCTTTTCGTTCGACGCCTCCTTGGCGGTTAGATCGGCTTTCGCGACCCCCATCTCGGCCTGCGCCTGTTGCAGCGTCGCGTCGGCCACTTTGATCGCGGCTTGTTGCTGCTCGACCAATTTCTCCGAAGCGGCCAGCGCCGCCTGGCATTGCTCCAGCGCGAACTCGTACGTATCCTTCTGGATCTCGAACAGCACGTCCTCTCCCTTTTTCAAGGGAACGTTTGGCTGCGCGACGATTTTGGTGATAGGCCCCTGCACTTGCGGCACAATCTGAATCGCATGGCGATTCACGACCACCTGGCTCGACATCGGCGCCGAAAACCGCCACAGAATCACAATCGCGCCGATCGCGACCACGCCGATCACGGCGCACACAGCCAGGTTGGTCGGCTTTGGTGCGACTTTCATTTTGACGTAGAAGAGCCAGATGCCGGCTATATAGAGCAGCGTAAAGACTGCAATCATCGTTCGAAGCTCCCAGTCCTAATGCGTTCGACTAACCGCCGCTTCCCTGGTGCGACCGCAGTTCCGCTTGCAACTGTTCCACCTGCTTGCGCAGCGACGCCAGCTCCGCCGCCGAATTGCCGGCGTCCGCTTTCGCCCCGCTCGATTTATCAAACGACATAAAGGCCCAGACAAGCGCCAGCGGCCAAAACACGCCCCCGAGCGCCAGTCCAATCCAACTGGCGGCGTTCACGGCGTCGCTATGCGGATGATGCCGCTGCTTGGCGATTCGCCCCGGCAAAGAGCCGAGCGCGACGATCGCCACGACGATCACGCAAAAAAGAAGCGTCATCACGAACCAGGCGAAAAGAGTGGTGATGTCGATCATGGGGGAAACTCTTGACCGTGGGAAATGCGCCGTTTTGCCGGAGATGCGTCTGCTTCCGTCGCGGCGAAATCTAATAGCACGCATGATATTAACGGTTTTCGTATTGTACCGCTTCGAACCGATGATAAAAACAGAATTCGCTGCGATGCGAATCGACGGCGACGCAGTGACGTTGAACCTTCATCGCCGGGAGTTTCTTCTTTGATCATTTGTCCCAGTTGCAAAACCGAAAACCCGCAGTCCGCTTATCGCTGCACCAACTGCAACTATGGAATCGCCCCACGATTAACGCCAATTCGTCGTCACAAACCGCGATACATCGGCGATACGATGGAGGAAACCAAGGCGGAAGAGCTGGGACGAACTTACCGCTGCGCCAATTGCCGATCGTACGGCGGGCAGGTCAAACAAATTGCCGCCACTGGAACCGGCGTTTCCCGCATGATCGACTTCCAATTCAATGAGTTCATTGTGGTAAGTTGTTCTTTTTGCGGCCTCGTCCAGATGTATGATGCGAACATCGTCGGGGGCAACGCCAACGGCTGGCGCATTCTCGACTTTCTCTTTGGCATCGACTAAGACGTACCCCTGACGAACAACCAATATCGATGCTCGTGATTCCCAACGCCGTCCTCTTCACTTGCGAAAAGTGCGGCAAAAAGCAGCAAACCGATTTACGCGGCGATCAAAGCTTCTTTCATTTTTTCAATCGGCTTGCGATTCATCCCAACGGCACGTGCAAAAAGTGTCTCGGCGAAGTGTGGACGATTTCCTTGATCTTCGCTGAGCGGTCGTCCGATCCAGACTTCAGTTTGCTCGGCTTGCTGCTGATTCCCTTCGCCGGTTAATAAAGGCATGCTGTCGCATTATTGGCGGTGGCCGGATCCCAGATTCACCGGGTTTTATTCATATTTTTTCGGTCTGAAACCTTTTTTGCCCTGCAAGCCACCTGATAGACTTATAGGGTTCGGGACGATGCTGGGTCGTTCCGGTTTTCCTTTTCTTTATAGTTGGAGACAGCCTATTGGGCATGTTCAAGTTCCTTTTTGGACAGGACAACAAATCGAAGGCCCAACGAGATCAGTACCGGCCTTCCACGATTGGCAAGAACTTCATCAGCCCAATCAACGATTACGGGACGTGCTTCTCTTGCGAGGGAAGTGGATCGAAGACGCTGGAATGCAGAGCTTGCCACGGTACGGGAACCCATTCCGGGCAGTGCCGCGGGTGCCATGGGACTGGCCAATTTGAATTGTCGGCCAAGCCGTGTTTTACCTGCGAGGGAACGGGCCAAAAGTTCGGAAATCCGTGCCGCAAGTGTGGAGGAACCGGGAACTTCAAGCCCGCCGTTTCTCAGACCTGCAAGAAGTGCAACGGCACTGGTGGATTCTCGGCAACTTGCCGCAAGTGCAGTGGCCGTGGGTCGTTTACTGTCACCTGTAAGAAGTGCGGCGGTTCAGGATGGCACAAGTTCAAGGGGTGAACACCAGGCATGTCTCGAAAACGCTACAAGAAGGTTACGACAGTCTCCAAAGACATTTTTGGAAACAAACGGATCGAAACGGAGTGGATTCCCGCTGGCGGTGGATGTGGTACGGTGATTGTTCTCATCGTACTTTTCGTTCTTTTCACGCGTGGTTGCGGCTGAACAAACCGCACCGAAAAATAGGGTAAGTAAATGAAAAGTCTACTGCTTGCGTTTTGTGTCGTGTGTACGCTCGCCTTGGCGAGCGGATGTGATGGGAACGCACCGCCGATGAAGCCTGGCGGTGGTGGACTGCCGCAGCCCTACAATCCCAGCAACGGTCAGTATATCCCCGGAAAGTAGTCGACTGTGGCAAATCAATGGAACAGTAACCTGTTCGTGTACTCGAATGTCGAAAGGAATGGCTTCGTTTCGGCGGCTTTGCCGACCGGAATTGCGATTTCATCTTCGACAGTGAAACAGTGTCGGGCGAGCGGCCCATCGCCTTTCCTTTCCTGACCGCCGTGGATGATGCCACGGAGCAGGAAGGACTTGTGTTCGCATCTTCGGTCATTTGACCGTTGGCACTCAATTGGCCTTGGTTACGCCGGGGCCCTACGATATTTCATTGGCGTTGCCGGGAGTGGGTGTAGCTTACTCATTCCTCGCAACGTTTTTTTGTCAGTTAGCCACAGCCCTTCGCTTGTTGGGTCGTTCATGGTGGACCTCATGCGAAATACCGGCAAAGCCGCCTGATGCAAGTCAGGCGGCTTTTTTCGTTTCAGGTGCGAAGCGTTTGCCCTGATCAATTTCAATTGACACAAGAGTGGAAGATGAGATGGCAAAGAAGACCGAAATTCAATGGTGCGACAGCACCATCAATCCCACGATGGGCTTCGACGGATGTGAGTTGTGAAACAAGAGTAAGCAGACCTGCTACGCGGGAATTCTACATATCTGCGACAACCGCAGGGAGCTTGGCGAGCGTCTTCTCGACAACATCGTCGGAAACCGCGGCGACCAGTTTCGACTCTTTCGCTATGCTCCGGCCGGCAGCTAGGCCGCGGACGGCGACTAGTGATTGGTATTTCGACGTCGCGACGAATAGCTCTCGCTCGAGCCCCCACTTAAACGCTCGTTTGATGCGCTGACAGTGTCCATTGATCGTCTTACGCATCCACTTCTTCTTCCGTGATAACATCGCGTCCCGAATCTTTTCGAGACAACGTGCTCCGAACTGATCGACGGGCAGATCGGCAAACTCTTTTCGCGCGAGCTCGAGCGCGATACGAGTATTCGTCAGTTCGCTCGTTGGCCGGCCATTTTTCACATAGTGCGTTTTTGCTGCTTCGAGATACTGATCGATCAATTCCGAGACGGTGATCGACGGCAAAACCTCTTCAGCCTTGGCGAGTGCGGCCGAATCGTGGGAAGAATTGATCTCTCGCAGATCGAGAGTTCGGCCGCTCTTGAGATACTCGGCGACTATCAACTCGTAGAGTCGCCGGCTTTCCTCGGATCGCCATTTGCCCAGGTAGATATCCTGGCCGGCAATCCGAACGTAGGCCAGATTTCGGGCCTTGTGCCGACAGTATTTCGGCACGACATGACGTAGCTTTGGCACCTGTGCGTCCACTCCCCGGTTTCGCAAAACCGTACAAAGTTGCTTTCGCAACTCTTCGTGGGCCGCACCGCCGAAAATGGCAGGGGGCTAAGTTAAAGCCTCGGCCTGATTTACAGAAAGTGGGCGATGAGGGACTCGAACCCCCGACATCTTCGGTGTAAACGAAGCGCTCTAACCAACTGAGCTAATCGCCCGGAAAACCCGAAATAATACCGTACCTCAAGAAAGATCGTCAATCGGGCGCCTTCCGCTTCATGAGGGAGGAACCTTTCTCGGCCAAGGCTCGCTATAATCTGGAAATAATTCGCAACTCCCAGCCTCTCCAACACTTACCATCACCTTGATTCTCCTACGAATTCTTCTGTTGGCGACCCATCTGGCGGGGATGAATTTCGCCGCGGCCGGGCCTTTAGCGGCAATTTGGATCGACGCCCGCGGCGGCAAGGCAGGGAACCAACCCCTCTTTTCCCTCGCGAAATCGGTAACCTGGTGGTCGCTGGCGGCGTTCGTTTTGGCGATGCTGCTAGGCGCCATCAACGGGCTGGTAATTTGGGCCAGCGGCGAGCGGCAGTTTTTTTCGGCGCTCGCCCGATTTTGGGATACCAAGGTCTTCTTCGGCTGGTGGGAACTCGCCTTTTACATCGCATGCGTCGGCGGTTATCTGTTCTGGAGATCGCTCCGTCCCACGGCGACCAAGTGGGAACGGTACCTCTCCCGATTCCTGCTGCTGCTGGCCGGCACCAATTTGCTCTATCACTTTCCGCCGCTGTTCGCGGTGATTCAGATGTTGGCTCGCGAGAACGGCGCCGAAGGGCCGACGATCGACTCGAGCCAATTCCGCTCGTTGATGGCGACGCCCCATGTGATCTGGCTCAGCGTCCACTTTCTCTTAGCGTCGATCGCCGTAACCGGCTTGATGACGGCACGGCTGGCGCTGCAGCAACTAGAAGAGGCGGAAGCGGAACTGGTCGTCTCGCGCGGCGCGATGGCCGCGCTGATCGCGACCCTCGCGCAGGTTCCGATCGGCGCCGCGTTTACCCTCTCGCTGCCGATCGTCGAACTGCGCAACCTGATGGGGAGCGACATGATCGCGACGACGCTCTTCGCCGTGGCCCTCATTTCCGCCTTCTGGCTGATGCACGTCTTGGCGATCACCACTTTTTTTCAGCGGACCGCGCGGCAGGTCAATCAGGCGCTCGCGACCGTTTTCGGCGTAATCGTGCTGATGACGGCGGCGATGCTGGTCAGCCGCTTGTAATGCGCCGGCAGTCCTTTACCCTCTAAAGCAGAGAAGCGCCCCGCCTATTTCGACGCCGCACCGTTAGAGAGAAAAATCATGTCGATTGAAATCGCCGCCATTCGCGACGCCGAGTCCGGCGCTTCCGCAAAGATCGCCGTCGGCTACGGCTGCAACTGCTTTTCCTTTACGGTCCCCAGCGGCGAGCAGTCGCTTGAGATTCTCTGGGCCGAAGCAGGATTCGAGTCGGGCAAATTGCGAGCCTCTAGTAGCGGCATTCCGGTCCTCTTCCCATTTCCAGGGCGGCTCAAAGGGGGCCTGCTCGGTTGGGAAGGAAAAGAGTACCACGTCCCCGAAAGCGATCGTGCCGGCAACGCGATTCATGGCTTCGTCCACACGCGCCCCTGGCGAACGGTCGCTCAAAGCGAAAACAGCGTCACCGCCGAGTTCACCGCGTCGATCGACGACGCGAGTATCCTGGAGATGTGGCCCTCCGACTTTCGGATCAAAGTCACCTACTCCTTGACCGGCACGACCCTCTCCGCCGTTTTTGAGGCGACCAATTGCGGCGACGCTTCGCTTCCGTGCGGGCTCGGTACGCATCCCTACTTCCGCGTACCGCTGGGCGGCAGTTCCGCCGACGCGTGCCACATCCAAGTCCCTTACCACAGCCAATGGGAATTCGCCGACAAGATGGCGACCGGCGAGAAGACTCCGGCAGAGCCGCTCGACGCTCCCTTCGCGGCCACGTCGTTCGACAACGCGTTCGGCGATTTGGATTGGACCGGCGGCAAGTGTTTGACCTCGATCGAAGATCCAGAGAGTGGCGTGAAGATCACGCAGACCTTCTCCGACGAGTTCATCGGCGTCGTCCTCTACAACCCGGCCCATCGCGAAGCGTTTTGCATCGAGCCGTACACGCTAATTCCCGACGCGTTTCAGGTTACGGCGAAAGGAATCGACGCCGGGCTGCGCGTGCTGCAGCCCGGCGAGTCGTTCACCGCGAAGGTCGACATCGCCGTCGCGCTGACGAAGTAGTCGCGAGCAACCAGCGCATGAAAAAAGACCGTGGCGTTGGCCACGGTCTTTTTGTTTTACACGCTGAGTTCTGATCGTCTGCAGCTGAAATTCGCTCGGGGAGTGAGCGAGCTTACTCGGCCGAAACCGGCAGCTTGCCAGCCTTCAGCAGTTCGCCGTAGGTTTCGCCCGACGGCGACTTTTCGGCTTCCAGCTTCACGAAGACTTCTTCGATCGTCTTTTCGCCCTTGTCTTTGTCGGCCTTCAGCAGTTCGGTGATTTCTTTCTTGTCGACCAGCTTGTCCATGGCGACGCCGTAAGCGTTGCGATCTTTCTTCGACTTGCCTTCGTGGCACAGGTTGCACTTCACTTCGGCAACCGCAGCGGCCAGGGCTTTGTCGGCGTCAGTCGACGGCTCTTTGACGTTGTACTTCACAACGAAGACGTCCATAAACGGCTTGATCGCGTAGGCCTGATCAGCAGTCGAGACCACGGCGATTGCGCCCAAAATCAGACAGAACAGAACTTTCTTCATCCTTATCCTCCAAGGGGTTTACGCGAGACCTGCCTAGCAGCTCCAGGTTGTACGGCAAACGGTCGGTGTTAGGGTGGGATTTGGGCAGGGAGGGCGCGTGTGGAAATGCCGTTGCCATTCTATTCAAACTGGCCGGAATTTCCGTGTCAAGCTACTCTCTTGGCTGTTTTCCCCAACTTCTACGCCCTAGTTTACCCCGAAAAACCACTAGTGGGCTTTTTTTTCACCAGAAGTTCATTTCCCGTGGTCTAAGCGGGGATCCAGGGCGTCCCGGAGTCCGTCTCCCAGCAGATTGAAACCCAGAATGGTGACCGAAATCGCCATTCCCGGGGCGATCGCCGGCCAGATGCTGGTCGAGAGGTCGTTCTTCGCTTCCGCCAGCATTCCCCCCCATTCCGGAATCGTCGGATCGCCGCTGATCCCCAGGAACGACAGCCCCGCCACTTCCAGGATGGCGCTTCCTAGCCCCAGCGTCGCCAAGACCACCAGCGGGCCAACCAGACCCGGCAGAAGCGACCAGAAGAAGATATGACGCGTTGTCGCCCCGGCGGCGACGGCGGCAGTCACATACTCGTGCGAACGCAACGTGAGGGTCGTGGCGCGAATCTGCCGCGCGAAGATCGGAATGTTGATCAGACCCACAGCGATAATCACCGCCGGCCAACCTGGCGCCAGCGCCGCCATCACTAGCAGCGCAATCAGAATTGCCGGAAAGGCCAGCACGACGTCGATCGACCGCATAATCACTTGATCGACGACGCCTGGAAAATATCCAGCGGCGGCGCCCAGCGGAACGCCAAGCAAAATCGCCAGCACGATCGACAACCCGCCGGCCGTCAGCGACAGCCGCGATCCATAGATCACCCAGGTCAGCACATCTTTCTCGTTCGTGTCGGTTCCGAGCCAATGCGCGGCGCTGGGCGCCGCCAACTTTTCGCTTCGCTCGTCGATCGGATAGGGAGCGATCAGATTGGCGGAGAGGGCGACCAGACAGACGATCGCGACCACGACGCCGCCCAGGATTGCGCCGCGATTCGAGAGAAAACGTTTCCAGGATCGATCCATCGGCTACGCCTCCGTCCGAATGCGCGGATCAAGCCAGAGATACGTCAGGTCGAGCAGTAAGTTGGCGGTCACAAACATCACCGCGATCACCAGCGCTCCCCCCTGCACCACCGCATAGTCTTGCTCGCGCACCGCGGTCACCAGGTACCGTCCCAGGCCCGGCCAGTTGAAAACCGTTTCGGTCAGCACGGCGCCGGAGAGCAACATCCCGACCTGAAAGCCGGCGATGTTCACAATTGGTACCGAAGCGTTCGGCAGCGCATGTCGCCAGACGATCCGCCACAGACTCGCCCCTTTTGCTTTCGCCGTCCGCAAATAGTCGGAGGAAAGGACCTCCAGCATGCTGCTCCGCGTGATGCGAGAAATGACCGCCGCCGGAATCGTCGCCAGCGCCGTCGCCGGCAAGAGCAGATGCCGCAGCGCATCCATCGCCAGCGCAAACCGTCCGGTGAAGATCGCCTCAAACAAGAAGAAGTCAGTCCGAAATTGCGAGATCATCGTCGGCGCGACTCGCCCGCTGGTCGGCATGTGGGTGAAGATCGTCATCAGACAGATCCCCAAAAAGAAGACCGGCACGCTCACCCCGACCAGCGCCAGCGTCATCGCCACATAGTCAGGCCAACCGCCGCGCCACAGCGCCGAGGCGACCCCCGCGAAAATGCCAAGCGGAATCGCCACCACGATCGCCGCCAAGGAAAGTTCCAGCGTCGCCGGAATCGTTTCCATCAGCCGCTCGGCGACCGAATCGCCGTGAAAGAACGAGACGCCCAGATCGCCGCGTAGCAGTTCGCCGGGCAGATCCATCAGCTGCACCAAGATCGGACGATCCCAACCTTGACCCGCCATCGCGTCGGTCACCCGCTCCGGCACCGCGTGTTGACCAAAGCGGGCCAGCGCCGGATTGCCGGGCAACAGCCGGATCGAAATAAAGATCAGCACCACCGCGACCATCACGGTCGCGAGCGATTGCATGATTCGAACGAAGAGGAATCTTCCCACAGCGGCAGCGGACCTTCGTCTAGCGGTTCAACTTCGTTAGTCGCAAACGAGTCAGCGACGAAGGATGGAGCAGAAAGCCGGAGACCGCTTTTCCCTGCACGCTGCGCACCGAGGTATGAACGAGCGGCAACAGCGGCACGTCGGCGAAGATTTGCTCCTGCGCCTGACGATACAGCTCGATCCGTTTCTCCTGGTCCATCTCGGTCTTCGCTTGGGCCAGCAGGTCATGCACCTTCTGGCTGCGGTAACGACTCATGTTGTTGCCGCCGACGTCGTTGATGTTGTCGGGATCGAGCAGCGTGTAGAGAAAGTTGTCGGGATCCGGCATGTCGGCGGTCCAGCCGGCCAATCCCAACTGATGCTCGCCGCGGGTCATGCGACGGAAATGCTGCGAGTTCTCGTTGGTGACGATTTCGGTCTCGATGCCGACCTTGGCGAGCGCGTCCTTGATAAAGATCGCCGTCTGTCGCGGCTGCTGCATGTAAGGACGCGGGTCGGTCATCACAAACAGTTGCAACTTGATCGGCATCTTCACGCCGTCGGCCGCCGCTTCGGCCAGCAGCTGCTTCGCTTTTTCGGGATCGTACTTCCGATCGGCCAGGTCGGCATGGCTTCCCCACAGCGATGGCGGGACCAGCGTCACCGCTTTGGCCGCGTGCCCGGCGTAGGCCGACTTGATCAGCTGATCGCGATCGATCGCGTACCAGATCGCCTCCCGAATTCGCAAGTCATCGAGCGGCGCCTTGTCGTTGTTCATCGTCAGGTAGGCGGTGTTCATCCCTTCCTTTTCCTGCACGACGACGTCCGGGTTCGTGGCGAGCGCATCGATCTCGGCCGGGGGCAAGTTGTCGGCGATGTCGATTTCGCCGCGGAGCAGTTGTTTGACCCGCACCGCACTTTCGCCGACCGGCAAAAAGATGACGCCGTCGATCTCCGGCCGCCCGCGCCAATGGTCGTCAAACGACAGCAGGGTCAACTGCTGATTGACGTTCCACGAGTCGAACTTGAACGGACCGGTCCCGACCGGATGCTTCCAGAAATCGGCCTCGTATTTTTTGACCGCCGTCGGACTGACGATGCTGGCCGGGAACATCGCCATCGTCGTCAAAAAGGGGGCGGTGGGACGCTTTAGGCGAATCTTGACCGTGCGCGGATCAACCGCCGTGACCGACTCGATCGCTTCAAAGCTCTGAGCGTACGGGATCACCGGATCAAAGACGAACGGATGGTCCGGCTTGGTCAATCGCTCCAGCGAAAAGACGACGGCGTCGGCGTCAAACGGAGTCCCGTCATGAAACGTCACCCCATCGCGCAGGTGAAACGTCCACTCGAGCCCGTCGTCGCTAGTCGTCCACGACTCGGCCAGGCTCGGGACGATATCAAGCGTCTCATCATCGTACGTCACCAGCGTGTCGTACAGGTTGCACATCACTTTGACCGACTCGCCGATATCGGTCTGGATCGGGTCCAAACGATCAGCGTCGTCGCCACGGCCATAGATCAAGATGTTGCTCGGAGCGGCCGGTCCGCCGCATCCAACGAGCGTCGACAGAATCAAACAAAGAAGAAGCGAGCGCATACGTTCTTTCGATTAACTGCGTTCGGGGCTGGGGAACGTATTCTAGCGCGATTTGCGCCGCGGTCACACCCCGCGCCGAGGAGAATTACGGGAGTTCGCTGGTAGAAGTTCCGGCGCTACTTGCCGCCGCCGCGTCAGCAGGAAATTTCGGCAGTTTCGCAAAGTCGGCGCCGGCGATTTCGCCGCCGACCTTTTTGTCGTAAGCGTAATTCCCTTCCGCTTCCGCATCCAGACGATAGTCGCTCAGCAGACGCTGCGAATAGGGGGGCAAACTCTCCAGCGACTTCGCCCACGTGATCGGATCCCGCTTGGCGAACTTGTCCCCTTCGACCGCGGCGCCCCACTTCTCGGCGTTCAGCGCCTCGATCTCCAAACGGGTCTTCTTTTCCCAGAAGATCTGGCGAAGGCTGCTCGTCAAATCGTAGAAGTTGTTGTCCCCTTTGAAGCGGACCGAATTCAGGTCGGTCAGCTTCGCACTCGGGGCTCGATCGTATTGCAGCACCATCGCTTCGCTCGGCGACCAGCGGACGATGCAGTCGGTCAGAGTCGCTTCCACGTCGCGCTGCTCCGGAAACTCGGTCGAACTTTCCAGCCGGAACAGCCCCTTCGCCGCGGCGGCGGTCACCCGATTCAAACGGACGTCGATCAAGTCGGTCGACGCCTTGGTCGAACCCTGGGAGTCGAGCAGCACGCCGGAGATCGCCAGCAAACCGTTCTGCCAATCGAATTTCAACTGCGACGCCTGATCGATATGGACGACATCCGTCTCCCCGCGGATCGTCGTATCGACCAGGGTGATCGACGGGGGGCGGTACATCATCACCTCGGTGCTGGTCGCCGGAGTCATCGCGATCGCCAACGGACGTCGGAAGACGGCCGGCAGCACCGCCATGTTGGCCGGGGCCGCGACGGTAAATGTGCAGCGAGTGGTTTTGATCGAGCCGCCGGTTTCAAGCAAGAACAAGCAGCCCGGATCGACCGATGCGTCGGTCGTCTCCAAACGGAAGGCCAGCCCCTCGAACAACGCCTGCACGCGACCGACTCGAATCATGTTGCGATACATCGACATCGCATGGATCGAGAGGGTCAGTTCCGGCGCAAAGCCGATCGCGGCTCGCATTGTGATCTTTTCGGTCTCGGCGTCCCCTTCCAAGAGGAGCGGCGAGTCGATTTTGACCGGGCCGTTAAACCGCAACTCGATCGTATCGATCCGCGGGTCGAGCTTCGCCTTGGTGACCGCGTCGTAAATCTGCGCCGCGCTGGCGACGCTGACCACCTTCACGTTCGGCATATCAACCGCGGCCGGCGGCATGATCATCGGCAACGGCGAGAGCGGATCCTCCAGCGGATTGGCTTCGCTGGGCGGCGGCGACGTCATCGGACTTGGCGAGGGACTCATCGGATCGGGACGATCCGGAATCGCCGCAATCTCGCGATCGTTACGAAGCGGAGCGACCGCCGCGGCGCCGTTCGGACTGGAGGCCGTTCGGTATCCGCTTTGATCCTGAAAGCTGAGCGGCGGCAACAGGTTGTTGCTGCTGCGAGCCGACCAGACGGCGTCCATCACAAAAAATATCGCGACGAAAGCCAGAATCGGCGCCACCCAGGGGAAATGACGCTCGACGATGGTCGGCGGCTGGACGTCCGCAGCGATCGTCATTCCGCCCCCATGCTGCAGACGCATCCCCAAGTCTTCGCAGAAGAGAAGCATCTCGGCGATGAACTCGGCCGGAGTCTGATAGCGATCTTGCGGATTCTTCGCCGTCAGTCCGCCCAGCAGCACCATGATTTCGTCGGGCAAGTCGTCGCGCAGTTCGCGCGGATCGAGCGGCTCATCGCTGCTATGGCTGAGCAGCTTTTGCAGCACCGTCCCTTCCGGAAACGGCGGACGACCGGTCAACATGTAATAGAGGGTACAGCCGAGTGAATAAAGGTCGCTACGAACGTCCGCCAGGCGGGGATCGCGGGCCTGTTCCGGCGAGATGTAGTCGAACGTGCCGAGCGTTACGCCGCTGGCGGTCAAGTCGCCATCTTCATCGTCGACCTGGTGCAACCGGGCGAGCCCCATGTCGACCAGCTTCGCCGTGCCAGCGGAATTGATCAGGATGTTCGACGGCTTGATGTCGCGATGAACGATGTCACGCTGCGATGCGTGATGCAGCGCCTCGGCGATTTGCAAGGCGTAATCAAGCGCCTGTTCGACCGGCAGCGGTCCATCCCGATCGACCAGATCGCGGATGTTGTGCCCTTCGATGTACTCGAAAACGATGTAGTTCCAATCGTTGTCGGTACCGACGAAATAGACCCGGGCAATATTCGGGTGATCGAGACGCGCGGCGCTTTGGGCTTCGTTACGGAAACGGCGAACCGTCTCTTCGCTGCCGTTGTTCTCGCGTGAGAGCACCTTGATTGCGACTTCGCGTCCCAGCAGCGTATCGAAACCGCGGAAGACGGCGCCCATGCCGCCGGCGCCGATAAACTCGCGCAGCTCGAAGTGCCCCAGCGTCTGGCCGACCAGATCGTTGCGGAGCCAGGCGCTGTTGATCGGGCGAATCGTCGAACCGCCGTTTCGCTCGGCGCGATCGCGGGCCGAGATGACGGTCGCTTGCTCCTCCGTCATCATCAACATCTCAGGCGCCGTGGTCGACGGCATTTCGCGCGCAGTCGACGGCTTCATCTCGCTCGGCACAGGCGTGCTCGATGAAGTCAGGTCTTGCGACAGATTGGCGTCGGACGACTTGGAGTCCACGACCGCTACTTACCTCGAGATAAGTGAGGCTGTTATTCAGGAAAAGCGAAATCATGCCGCACACGACGAGACTGAAGCGACATGCATCCTTAGCTGATTCTAGACAGACGGCCCTAATCGTCAACCGAATGTCTCGTCTACTAATGACTTACGAAAAAACCTTGCGCCCAAAAAACGACGATGCCAATTGCGCGGATCATGCCGCTCATTCGGCCGCTGATCGCCCAAGACGCGTTAAACCAGGTCGCCGGCGTGGATCTGGCAATAGCTTTCGTACCGGCGAACGTCGAGAAAACCGTCCGCAACGGCCCCTTTGACGCCGCACCCCTCTTCGTGCGTATGCGAGCAATCGGGGAAGCGACAACCCGTAATAAAGGGACGCACGTCGCGGAAAAAACCGGCGACCTCCTCCGGAATCACGTCCCAAAGCTGGAACTGGCGAATCCCCGGAGTGTCGACCACATGGCCCCCGGCCGCCAACGGAACAAGGCTGGCCGTCGTCGTCGTATGCCGCCCTTTGTCAGTCGTTTCGCTGACGTGACCAACCCGCAAGTTCAGCCCCGGCTCGATGGCGTTCAAAATCGTCGACTTGCCGACGCCACTTTGTCCCGAGAGGACGCTCGCCCGGTTGCGCACCACGGCCCGCAGTCGCTCGACGCCGATTCCCTGAGTCGCCGAGAGCAAGATCACCTGGTATCCCATCTGACCGTACACGCCGACCAGCGGCTGCAGGTCGGCCGGCTCAATCAGGTCGACTTTATTGATGCAGATAATCGGAGTGATCCCGGCCTTCTCGGCGGTGATCAGATAGCGGTCGATCAGGTTCGGCTTCAGGTAAGGCTCGGCGGCGCTGGCGACGATCAGCAGTTGATCGACGTTGGCGACGATCACATGTTGTCGCCCCTTACTCGCGCGACAGAGAATGCCGTAACGGGCCTCGATGCTTTCGATAATCCCTTCGTGATTGTCGGCCGGACGAATCCAGACGCGATCCCCTGCGGCGACCACATGCCGCTGATCGGTCGAGAGGGTTTTTAACAGTCGCCGCGTGGCGCACTGATAGATCTGACCGCTTTCGACTTCGACTTCGCTATTCAGACCGCGAACGCGCAACACGCGCCCTTGCAGACATTCGGCCGGGTCGAAGTCGATTTGCAGCTCGCCGTCGTCTCCTTCGGTCGCGCCATGAATCGTCCGCTTACGCGTCAGATCTCCCTTACCCGACAAACGCTCGGCCGAGGCGAGCTTGTCATGGTTCAGTTCGTCTTTGGCGAACTGGCGCGTCAGGTCGGAGTCGCGGACGCGCGTCGATCGATTCTTACGAAATTCAGTGCGAAACTTTTTGGAGCCGCGCTTCGCCATAAGAACCTGCGATTACGCCTCTTCGGCTTCGGCTTGGGCGCGCGGCGGCGCTTCGACGCCGGGCATGCCGTTGCTCGATTCGAGTGGAATTCCGTCCTGATCCTTTTTGCGCAACGCATGGACCGACGGGCCGATCAGCTCGGTGATCTCGACGTCCGACAACTCTTCCTTCTCGCACAGTTCTTTGGTCAAGGCTTCGAGCTTGTCCCTGTTCTTGTGCAAGATGTCATAGGCGCGTTGCGCGGCGTCGTGCAGGATGCGGGCGATTTCTTCGTCGATCACTTGCATCGTATGTTCGCTGAACTGACGCGACTCATGCATTTCGCGTCCCAGGAACGGATCTTCGCCCGACATCTTGTAGCTAACCGGACCGATCCGTTCGCTCATGCCCCACTGGGTCACCATGCGGCGGACCATTTTGGTCGCCCGTTCCAGGTCGTTCTCGGCGCCGGCGCTCAGTTCTTCGTAGGCGATCTTCTCGGCGGCGCGGCCACCCAGAATAAATGCGAGCTTATCGCGCAGTTCGCTTTCGCTGACATTCATTCGCTCTTCTTCGGGCAACGTCTGCGTCACGCCGAGAGCCCGGCCGCGCGGAATCACCGTCACCTTGTGCAAACGATCGACGCCGGGGAGCAGCCACGCGAGCAGCGCATGTCCCGCTTCGTGATAGGCGGTCTTTTCTTTCTCGCGAGCGACCAGCGCCTCTTCACGGCGAGCCCCCATCAAGATTTTGTCGCGGGCGTATTCAAAGTCGGTCATGTGGACTTCCGTCTTGTCTTGACGGGTCGCCCAGAGGGCCGCTTCGTTAATCAGATTGCGAATGTCAGCGCCGGTCAAACCAACGGAGCCTGCCGCCAAACGTTCCATCGAAACGTCATCGGCCAGCGGAACGTTGCGGACGTGGACCTTGAAGATCTCCAAGCGACCTTTGAGGCTCGGACGATCGACCGTGATGTGACGATCGAAACGGCCCGGACGCAAGAGGGCCGGATCGAGCACGTCAGGACGGTTGGTCGCGGCGATCACGATCACCGTCTCGCCTTGCGAGAAGCCGTCCATCTCGCTCAGGATCTGGTTGAGGGTTTGTTCCCGTTCGTCATGTCCGCCGCCGAGACCGGCGCCGCGCTGACGACCGACGGCGTCGATTTCGTCAATGAAGACGATCGACGGCGAATTGTCTTTGGCGGTCTTGAACAAATCGCGAACGCGGCTGGCGCCGACGCCGACGAACATCTGGATGAATTCAGAGCCGCTCACCGAATAGAACGGCACGCCTGCTTCGCCGGCGATTGCGCGGGCGAGCAATGTCTTGCCGGTACCGGGAGGACCGACCAGCAGCACCCCTTTCGGCACCTGGCCGCCGAGACGCTGGAACTTTTCGGGCTTGCGCAAGAAGTCGACGATCTCTTGCAGATCGCTTTTGACCCCTTCCAGTCCGGCGACGTCGTTAAACGTGACGGCGCGGCGATTCGCTTCGTACTTCTTGGCCGGGCTCTTGCTGAAACCCGAGAGGAAACCGCCCCCCATGATCTGATCACGGCTGCGACGGAAGCTGTTCCAAATTAACAGCAGCACCACCAGCGGCAACAGCGCAAAGATCACCCCGAGGATGACCATGCTGTGGTTCTGCTCTTTGTAGGCGAACTCAATGCTGTTGTCGGTTAACAACTTGGCCGTGTTGTCGACGACGGCGTCGCCGGCGCGGATATTGACCCGAAACTTCGACGGAAGCTCGATCGGGTTTCCTTCTTTATCTTTCTTCTCGATCCACTTGCCGTTAGCCTGTTGTTCACGGGCATGCACGGTCTTCACAAATTCGCCGGTGATTTGCGCCTCGTCGATCAAAACGTCTTTCACGTTATGATCTTTGACTTGCTCCTCGAATTGCGAATAGGAAATCAGCCCGCGATTCGAGCCGCCGGGGGACGCCAAAAGCATGACGACCAGCACCGCCAGG
The DNA here is from genome assembly GCF_020966755.1 of Blastopirellula sediminis. Lineage (NCBI taxonomy): Bacteria > Pseudomonadati > Planctomycetota > Planctomycetia > Pirellulales > Pirellulaceae > Blastopirellula > Blastopirellula sediminis. Next base: position 911,107 of record NZ_JAJKFT010000004.1, on the reverse strand, counting down.
ACCAACATCACGACAAAGATGCTGAACTGAGGGCGGAATCCTCCTTGCGAGGGCTCGTTCTTCGGGTTCTCTTGATTTGGATCGTTTGGCTGTTCCGCCATCCGTTTTCCCTTACGGGGACCAAGGAATGTAATGAAACGCGGTAGGACTGACGTGCAGGATACGGCGCGAATTGCCGCAAAACCATCAGTATTCTTACCTTTTGCATATCATGTTGCCCACCCCCAAGACTATGAACAACATGAGTTCGCCGCCATATAATCCGCAAACTACGCCTGTTCGCCGCAAAGCGGCTGTCGCCGTGATCGTTCGCCAGCAGCGACTTCTGGTGATTCGCCGCTCTCAGAAAGTGGCTGCGCCCGGCAAACTATGCTTTCCCGGCGGCGGCATTCTCCCCGACGAGACCGAACATGACGCCGTCGTCCGCGAGATTGCCGAAGAAATGGGAGTCATGTGTTTCCCGCAGCAAAAAATCTGGCACAGCCAGACATCTTGGGGAACCGAAGTCGCCTGGTGGTCCGCCGACATTGCCGCTGACGCTCAGCTCCAAATCAACGAAGAGGAAGTGGCCGAATTTTTTTGGCTGCATCCGACCCAGCTGCACGCGCATGCCGACCTGTTGCCGAGCAACCACGAGTTTCTGACCGCCTGGAAATTGGCGAAGTTCACGATCGCTGGATTTAGCGACCCATTTGTCCCGCTTGCCGACGGTTGAAGACCTCTGGATCGAACGGATCCCGCGGTTGATATCCTCCGCTAGATTGCGGAGCGGATTGCGCCGGCGCCGCGACCGGAGTCTGAGCGGGGGCCTGCTGCAAACGAACCGGAAGCTGCATCGGAACCGGCAGCGTATTCTGCGGCGGGGCCGCCGAAGGAATTGGCGTCAGCACGTCTTGATAGCCGACCTGCTTGAAGTCGTTCTGCAGCGGACGCATGTTGCCGCGCGGCTGAACCGACTGGGCCCAAGCTCGCAGCGCGGCCAACTGACGGGGCCACGCGTTCGTCTTCGTATTGATCCGGCCGCCGTGGGTGTCGTACAGGACTTCCAGCAGGGGGATCGAGCCGTTCTTGACCTGGGCGACTTCGTAGGTCGCCATCATGTTGCGGAGCGTTAAACGGCGGGGCATCACCCCCTGGCCGCCGCTTTGGATCAGCTTGTAATCGGAGGGCGACGCCGGACCATGGCACGCCGACGCCGAGCAGGCGTTCAGCAAAACCGGCTGCACGATCGTCGCGAATTGCCCCGCCGCTTGCGGGTGAAACTGCTTGGCGAAATCTTCGAGCTGCTTGTCGCTAATCACGTCCGGCAGGTTCTCGGCCGGAACCGTTTCCACCGCCGAAGCCATCGCGATTTCGGGGCGTTTGGTCAACGAATCGAGTCGCCGCCGCGACAGTTGCGCGAGCTGATTATCAGGCTCCGATCGCTCGACCCACTGCAAGTGTTCGTCCGCTTCCGAAAAAAGTTCGGCCCGAATGCACCACTGCGCGATCTCTAGCCGCCCGGCGATCGTATCCAACGATACTTGTCCGCAGCGGTACCGGTGCGCCTCGGCCAAGGAGGAGCAGCGATGCTGCACCGACTTGGTAGGGACGCGAATCACCGCATCCTCGTTGATCGCAACGACATACGAGTCGCCGGAAACCGTAATCGCGCCCGAAATCGTATTGCCGTTTTGCAGCAATAAGACGCCGCGCGTCGGTCCGATCCACCCCTCCTGGCTAACAGCGGGGGAAGTGAAGGCCACCGACAACAACAAGATGAAGAGTATGCGTTTCATGGGGGTCGGAGGCTATCGACCTGCCCCCTGCGCGTCAATTGCAGTTTGCCCCCCCGGTGAACGGGCAATTGTGAAGAGAATTTCACTAAAATCCGCACAACCCGTTTGATGACAACAACTTCCGGCTTGGTTCGGCTACTAGCAATCCAGACGCGTCGCAATTATATTGAGGCTTTCCACGCTTCAAGCTGGCACGAGTGCTGCGAAATGAATGGCAACTGGGTGCGACACGAGACGATTTTCGTGGGTCGCGTACAGGGAGTCGGTTTTCGCGCGACGGCGTTAAATATCGCCCGCCGCTATCCCGTCGTCGGATTCGTCGAGAATCGCCCGGACGGCTCGGTCCGTTTGCTGGTCGAAGGGGATCCGGAGACGTGCCGCCAGTTGGCGTATCACATCTCCGACCAGATGGAAGACTTTATCGCTGAACGAACGATCGAGACGAGCGAAGCCACCGGCGAGTTCGCCTCATTCGACATCCGAGAATAAATCCCGAGACTGAATCGCTTCTCATCCCCCGTTATCTTCTCTCAAGCTCAGGACGATACGACGCGTTATGACGCCACTTCTCGCATTTTTCCACATGTCGTCGAAGAACTTCGGCCACTGGGTTACCTCGCTTTGGCTTTTTGGGATCGGCGTCATCTTGGGCGGCCTGGTCGTCTTCGTCGCCTGGTCGATTTTGAAGGCGATCGCACCGAAGTACGCCGATCGCTGCACCGAAGCGCTCCGCGGCTCGATTCTCTTCCCGATCACGATGGTGATGCTCATCTGGGCGGCCATCGGCATTTTGGGAACCTTCGCCGTGCAAGAGCCGATGTCGATTCTCAACTCGCTGCGGCGACTCCCGTACGCCGGCTCCACCGAACACAAAATTGAAGTTCCCGCCCTGACCAAGCTGAACGACGACGGCACCGTGCCGGCTGTTCCGCTCAACATCACGGTCGACTCCGACGAACTGTCGAAGCTCGAAATCAGCTCGACCGAACGTTTTGACCTGGTCGCGCGCATCGTCGGCGAACCGGAAGACGTCGCGGCCTACACGATTCGCGAAGGCTCGGCCTGGCAATGGTCGCGCGGCGACAAGGCGTTCCTCTCCCGCAAGCTGCCGCCGGGACAGATGGTTGAGTTCTACGCTCGCAACGATACCGACCAGCCGATCGAAGCGATCATGACGGTCACGATCGAACCGGAGCATGTCGAAGCGGTTTCGATTTTCCAGACCGCGCTGATCGTCGCTTCGCTCTACTTCATCTACTTCGCTTACTCGATGTTCTTCCCGAAGACCGCCGCGATTTCCGAAGCGACGGCCACTTCCGAAATCTCGCAGTTGCTCTTCATGCTCTGCGCCGTGATCGGCTGCTTGTTCATGGTCGTGGCGATTTACTTGCCCTATCAGACCTTCGGCGAAGACATCAAGGTGCTCAAGCACACCGGCCTGCAGGTGATGTTGATCCTGGGGATGGTCGTGGCGATCTGGGCCTCCAGCACGTCGATCTCGGATGAAATTGAAGGGAAGACCGCGTTGACCTTGCTCTCGAAGCCGGTCAGCCGTCGCCAGTTCATTATTGGGAAGTTCCTCGGGATCGTCGGCGTCGTCGCGGTCCTGTTCGTGATGATCACCCTCTTCTTCTTGCCGGCCGTGGCCAGCAAGCCGATGTTCGACTCCCGCGAAGGCGCCACCTTCGAGTACGAACGTTTCGGCGAAAAGGGGATCAGCTGGCAGCTGCTGCACGAAGAAACGGTTGACGTCGTCCCCGGCGTCGTCCTCGTCTTCCTCGAAACGGTCGTCCTCGCGTCGGTCAGCGTCGCGATCTCGACTCGCTTGCCGATGATCGCCAACTTCCTGATCACCTTCGGCGTCTACGCGATGGGTCACCTCACGCCGGCCATCATGCAGGTCTCGGCACAAGGGTTTGAACCGGTGAAGTTCGTCGCCGGCTTACTCGCGACCATCTTGCCGGTGCTAGAAAACTTTGAAATCTACGGCGCCATCTCCGCAGGCCGTGAAGTCCCAATGGAGTACATCGGCCTCTCGGCCCTGTTCGCCATCCTCTACAGCTTGATGGCGATGTTCCTGGCGCTGATCCTGTTTGAAGATCGCGACCTGGCGTAAGCCGAACCCGCGAAACGTAAACTCAAAAAGGACGCTGCAGTCGCAGCGTCCTTTTTTCATGATCCACCACTCCCCCGAGGCGCGAGCCGAGCGACTGTGCATGGAACTGTCGCGCAAGAGTCGGACGGTTGTTTCGGGATGCAAAGGACTAGCGTCTTCATTGCTAGTGCTGACCGCCTTCCCTCGGCTCGCGCCTCGGGCTAGTATCGGCTTACCTGTCGGCCAGCTTCGTCGCACAGATCGTTATCGCCGGGACGCGATAGCAGGCCCGATACGCCTTCTCCACGTTGCTCGGCAGCTCCGGCAGCGTCAGCCCCGCCGCTTAGACCCGACCGAGCAAAATCAGCGTCACGGCTCCATCTGGCTGAACCAGCGCGTCGCAACTCCGCTGCTTGTCGGTGAGCGACTCCACGCGAATGTCGTCTCCTTCGCGTAGCCGCATGAGAGGCGACCTGTCGTATTATTGCAACTCCGCCCGGGACCTGCGCGTGATGGCCGCCCGCGGCATGCGACGCCGACGCGCGTGCAACAAGTAACCAAAACCTGCGCTACGATGATTAGTGGCGCCGATCGTGTGCGACGCGAGCACGTTCGCTTCACGTCAGAAAAAATTTCTCGGAATCACAGAATGAGAAGAAGACAGCAATAAGCGAGAAGCGTTTGCGCGAAGACTGCTCTATCTTGGTGAGTACTTCTCAATTCGCGCCTTGATACTTTCGTCATCGAGATCCGAGCTATCGCTCGGCAACTTATCTCCACCCAAAAGAACGAGCTGGAATCGTGCATCGCCGCAACTTTTGGCGAGCATGCTGAGTCGCGCAGCATTCACATACGCCTTTCGGACATCAACCAAAAACTTTTCGCAGCCGAAATCAAATTCGCAGAACCGCTGCGATTAACGCCGTTTTCAGCGAACTGCTCTCTCTTCCCGCATGGACGACTTCGCCGCCTAAACAAAATTTCAAAATATGGCACAAAACCTGCTTGATCTCTCGTGACATCCTAGAGCCTTTTCCCCCCTTCTGGGGAAGCCTTCAGTAAACGTGATTCATCTTTTCTTTCTCACATTTCTGACAAAGGTCTAATCATGCTTCGACCGATTCGTGCGCAACGAGCCTTTACGCTCGTCGAGCTGTTAGTCGTTATCGCCATCATTGGAGTGCTCATCGCGCTTCTGCTGCCTGCCGTTCAGCAAGCCCGCGAGGCCGCTCGCCGGATGCAATGCACCAACCATCTCAAGCAGCTTGGGTTGGCGATGCACAACTATGAAAGCACCTTCCGCTTGTTCCCGTACGGGCACCAGACCGAAGTCTCGGGCAACACGCATCGTCGCGATTGCTGGTACCAGCGCATCCTGCCGTTCCTCGAACAAAAGGGGCTGTCGGATCAGTACGAAGCGGACACTACCGAATACGTTCATCAGATCAACAACGTGATCTCGACCACGTCGATCTTTTCGCTCACTTGCCCTTCCGATCCCAACTCTCCCGGCAAAGGGGCCAACGGCGGCACCACCGCGTTTCAAGGGAACTATGTCGTCTCGGCAGGACCAGGCACCTGGTCTTTCAGCAGCACTTCTCCCTCGACGATCAACGTGACGGCCGGCGACATTACCGGGTCCAACCCCGGCGGCATGCTCTTCCGCGAATCGCACACCACCTTCCGCGATTGCACCGACGGATCGACCAACACGCTGCTCGCCGCCGAAGGAATCGTCCGTGCGAACGGCACCGGGGCTTGGGGCAACTCAGGCGGATATTGGGGCGGAGCGCCGCATGGCTCGTTCGGCTTCTCGGTCGGCGAAACTCCCAACACCAGCGTCGCCGATCGCAACTACAGCTGCAAAGCGACCTCGACTCCGGGTGCGCCCAATATGGCTCCCTGCGAAAACGGCAACTCCGGCGGCCTGGCCGGACGTTGGAACTACGCTCGCAGCTACCATCCCGGCGGCGTGAACGGTTGCCTCACCGACGGTTCGGTTCGCTTCTTCCCCGACACGATCGATCGGCAAACCTGGCTGCGGCTGGGCATTCGTAACGACGGTCAGGTCATCGGCGAGTTCTAAACCGCTCGTCGTCGCGTAAGCAAAATCTATCGGCCTACAGGCCGCGCGTCCCCAGACGCCCGGCCTTTGATGAGCAGCAATTCCTTTTCTACCCTTCCAAACTCTTGGGATAACCCGATGCGACTTTCCCTATTCCTGCTGTGCGGCCTCCTGATTGGAACCATTGGCTGCGGCGGCGGCTCCAGCGGCCCGAAGACTTACGCCGTGACCGGCAGCGTCACGTTTGACGGCCAGCCCGTCGAAACGGGAAGAATCTTGCTCCGTCAACTCGAAGGAGGCGGCAAGGCCTTCGCCGGCGACATCATCAACGGCAAATACAAAGTGGACGCCGAAGAAGGAGCGGCCAAAGTCGAAGTGACCGCGTCGCGACTAATCCCCGGCAAGTTCGACAACTCGAACGGCACGCCGGAACCAATCGGCGAAATGTACATCCCCGCCAAGTACAACAGCAAATCGGATTTGAAGGCCGACGTCACGCCAAGCGGAGACAACGAGTTCTCGTTTGAGCTGAAGTCGAAGTAGGCAAGGAGAACGGGAGCTCCTTTGCGGGCGCGTCCAATAGTAGCCCGAAGCGCAAGCGAGGGAAATGCGCTCGCTAGAAATGACAAAGAGAAGCGGTGGCAAAAACGGACGGAGATCACAGCAAGAAAGTGGAACGAGGGACTCGGGCGATGTGGCGCCCAGTCCTACTGCGGCCGACAGTCTTTCCAGCTACTACTCGTCGTATCGCTCCATGACCGCTTGAGTTTCTCTTTTTCCTCCAGACTTAAGCCTTTAATCTCGCCCCCGCTTTCGTCGTAGAACTTTGCGTTCTCATAGTCAAATCGATCGCGTTGAAACTCTCCGGTCCACCAAACCGAGCCCGTGGGATAGTAGCCTGTCGCCGGCCCCTGCAATTCAGCCGCCGGCGCGTAGATACAATCGAGCTTGACGACGCCATTGGAATAATAATTTCGAGCGGCGCCATCAAAAAAACCGCTCTCTCCAACAGTCATATCAAACATACATTCGCTCTCGCTATCGAACAGCCGCTTCTTCCCCTTCGGCACAAAAGGCTCGCCAGGCCGAGTTCGCCTTTCGATTTGCAGCGACCACCCCACCTTCAATTGCGAATCTTGGTGGTACGTAAGCCTTTGATTGGCGTCTTGCCCCAAGTAAACGCATACGCCCCCCTCAAAATGACGCGATTCACGCCAATCGCTTCTCGTCCACTGCTGACCGTCGAAGTCGATGTATTTGGGAAACGTGTAATCCCGTCCTTCCGCAGAAACGACAAGCGTGTTCCCGACAAGCTTTGTGTTGGCGGACCGATCGAGGGAACACGCGCATCCCTTTCCCAGCGAAACAAGTAAGAGAAACATCGACACGTAAGCAATTCGCCCGACATTCACCATCCGATAGCCTCTCGCGAGAAAACGGAACGCGGCCGCCATAGCCATGATTTCACCAGCGGATTCATCAAAAATCGCGCAACAACTTCGTCTGATTGATTGGTTCCCCGATCGAGATCTCCGTATCGTCCGGCGCCTTTCCGGCCCGCAGAGTCTCGATCACCTTCGGCAGCAGCGACTCGTCGTTGATTTCGATTTCGATATTCGCGGAAGTGATTTTTCCCTGCTCGAGCATCGTCCCCCCGCCGACAACATCGCCCCCGTCCGTCTCATCAAAGAGATCGCACAACGGCAGCTCAAAACGTTCGCCACGCTCCAACGGCTGTAGCGGCTGCGGGATCATGACGTTGATCCGGATCGGGGCGCTACTGCCGGCTTCATCGATGGGCATCTCAAACGGTTCCCCTCGTGGTGTTCGAATCTCAATCTCCGGCTCTTCGTTCGCACATCCGGTGATGAAGAGTAGAAACGCGATTACTAAAGTGCGAAGCATGATCTTGTGGGTCGCTTGATGGTGAAAAGCTATGGGAAACGCCTTAAATCTACTGCGATTTCCAGCCGTGCTATTCAGCGCCGCCAACGCCATTTCTAAATTGGCGTCCAGCGTGCCTTGAGGAGGTCAAACAAGGTTACGCTTGGGAAGTCGACGTCGCCGAATTCTTCTTGCAGGATTCCTAGCTTTTCATCCTTAAGGTCGACAAACAGAAAGAAACCATCCCCGTTTCTCGCAACGCGACTTCGGTTGTTTTCATGGTCGAAATTCGCTGGGTCATTGAGATCGAGAAAGAGCGTGACATCGACAATGAACGCTTTGTCTTCAAATTCAAACTGGACGGGAAGACCTCGTTTATCTGCGCGTTGCTGACGAGTTCGACCAACTCCTTCGGAATTCTCATCGGGGCAACTATCCAATCATAAACTTTGTAGGCTTGCAAACGCCAATCCTCCATTTTGAATTAGCGATTCATCCAGGTCGACCTGGTCGGCCGTCGGCTCCATGTCCTCCTAACAACATTGTCCATTGACAAAGCGCACGCATTCGTGGTCGATTTCGGGGTGCCGGCAGGTAGTTTTCGCCGGCGATCTGGCTGGCGGCGATGGGGCGGAATTGGTTTGCCGGTGCCGCTCTTTGGAAATTAGGCAGGCCGAAGCGAGCTTGTCCCCTCTGGCGGTCGAGCGGCGGAGGCTTCGCCTGGCGAAAAAAACTCATCGCGGTCCAGTCCACTCATCGGCTTCGCTTGATATGAATGGGACGGATCGATTCGGTGGATGGTCGTTCAAAAAAAATTGCGCGCAGTCCAGTCCACTCGGGATGAAAAAAATGGCCGCAGCGGTCCACATGATAGGCGAACTAGCGAAGATGCGGTGCAACCAACGGGACGATCGTGGTCATCGTTGGAGTTTGCGACCGGTCCATTTAAAAAAAATGCGCGACGCGGTCCACATGATGCGCAGACCTGGCAAGCTGCGGCGACTGTGGCTCTACGATTGCAGATGGGCCGCAAAAAAAATCGCACGAGCGGTCCAGCCCAGTCGTAGGGCAGGCCGTGCCTACCGAGGTGATTCGGCGCCAAGCGACGGCAGGCATGGCCTGCCCTACGTTTGCTGGACGGGCCACCCGGTTTGAAAAAAAATGGGCTGCGGTCCGGTCCCATTTTTTGGAGACCGGTTTGTGGCTGAGAGACAGCGGGCCCAAACGTCTGCTTGCGCGCATATTCCCTCGGCTTGCGCCTCGGGTTAGTGTTTGATGGTGCTATTTGGCAGAGCGAAGACATGCTCATCCGGCGAAGACGCCGCAAGAGCATGGCGCCAGCTCGTCCCTATCGCTCTCAACTCTCCGCTTTTTCCCTACGCGGCTTCGCGGGTTTGCGGGGCCAGTTGCGGCATCGCGGTGAAGTGGGGGCCGCGGAGGCTGCGGCCGGCTTCGTGCCAGACGTGGCGCTCGACGCATTTGGCGACCATTTCGGCGACGATCACCGCGTCACGGCCGGCAAAGCCGTCGACGCGTGGTTTGCTGCCGGTTTCGATGGCGCGGACAAAGTCGGCTTGTTCGTCGGCGATCGCGTTGGTCGGCGGCAGTTCGACTTCTTCGAGCGGCAACAGCGACTCGAACAGATGCTGACGGATGTGGTCTTTTTCGGCTTGCGGAAGCGTATGGACGTCAAGTTCGCCGGCCGCGAGGCGCGGATCAGGCTGGATCGACTGCAACTTGCGGCTTCCCATGTCGATCTGGACGAAGCCGCCGGCATGGAAGACCTTCATTTCGCGGCGCGGCTGAAAGCTGCTGCGCGAGGCGGTCAGGTTGGCGACGCAGCCGTTTTCAAACGTCAGCCGGGCCTGGACCATATCTTCGTGCGGACCAAAGACCGAAGCGCCAATCGCATCGACATTGACGACGCTACTGCCGACCAGCGACAAGACGAGGTCGATATCGTGAATCATCAGGTCGAGCGTCACGCCGATGTCGACCGAGCGGAACGAATAACCGCTGGTGCGAGCCGCTTCGATATAGCGGGGACGATCGATCAACTCAGCGGCGGCGACGAAGGCCGGGTTGAACCGTTCGACGTGTCCGACTTGCAGGACGCGACCATGCACTTTGGCGAGAGCCAACAGTTGATCGGCGTCAGTAATCGAGAGGGTGATCGGTTTTTCGACCAACAGGTCGACGCCGTCGGCAAGCAGTTCGGCGGCGACGCCAAAGTGATACTGCGTCGGCGTGGCGATGATCGCGGCGTCAAATTCGCCGGAGATTTCGCGATGCGAAGCGTAAGCCGGAACGCCATTTTCGGCGGCGGCCGCTTCGCGGGCGGCGGCGATCGGATCGACGATCGCGACCAGCTCGAGCCCGGCCGTTTGCTTGGCCAGGCGAGCATGAATTTTACCGAGGTGACCAGCGCCGATGACGGCGAGACGACGTGAAGCCATGGTGGAATCCTTTCCCAGCCTCGTGTCACGCCGCCGCGTCATTGCTGCGGCGCTTCTAGCGGTAGTAAATAACTTAGGCTGAGCGGCGGAGGCTCAGCTGCACTTCGTTTTCGAGCAGCAGTTGCTTGACCAATTCGGCGTTCAAGCGATGACCGCTGCGGTAGGCGATGATTGAACCGGCGATATCGCAGCCGGCCAGGGCGAAGTCGCCGATCAGATCGAGCGTCTTGTGACGGACGCATTCGTCTTCAAAGCGAAGTTCGTTTTCGATTGGACCTTCGTCGCCAAAGACGATCAGATCCTGAAAACCGACTTGCTGGCAAAGTCCTTGCGAACGGAGCCAATTCGCTTCGCTCTCAAGGATAAACGTGCGAGCCGGCGCGAGTTCTTTTTCAAAAAACTTCGGCGTCAGCGAGCCGGTCATCGTTTCGCGACCGATCGGGCTGTTGAAGCCGTAGTCGAGTCGATATTTGAAATCGAGCTGCAATTTGTGATTCGGGCGAGCTTCGACCCACGCTTCGTCATCACCGACGCGAACGACGTCGGAGATAACCAGCAAACGACGCGTGGCGTCTTGCTGAACGACGCCGGCCGAGCGAATCGCTTCGACATAGGCGGCGGAAGAACCGTCGAGACCGGGCATTTCCGGAGCGGTAACCGCAACTTCGCAGTTATCGACTTGCATGCCGGAGAGAGCGGCCAAAACATGTTCGACCATTTCGACCGTAACGCCGCCGACCGTCAGATTGGTGCGACGCGGCACTTCGATCCGGTTGCCGACCAGGGCCGCAACGCGGGGTTTGTTCGGAAGATCCTCACGGATGAAGGTGACGCCGGAGTCGATCGGAGCGGGTCGAAACTCAACGCGATTCGACTTGCCCGACCAGTAACCGATACCTTCGACGGAGGCCGACGAGGCGAGGGTTCGTTGATAACGATATTCGCCGTCGTAACGCAGCAGCTGTTTCTTCATGGATGCTGGATTGCGCAAATAGGTGTGCTGCGAGAACCGAGCGGCGGAAGGCGTAACAAGCCTCCGCCGCGGGTTACGTCAAGCGAGAGATGACTAGCGAGGAATCAGGCCGCTTTGCGGGCGAGCCGTTTGGGTTTGCGGCGGAACGCCGGCGTTCAACATCGACAGGACGTCCTGGGTGATGTCGATCCGGTTTTGATAGATAACCGGGCGATTGATTCCTTCGAGAACCGACTGACGGTTGTCAGCTTCGATTTCGGTGCTGTTGTAACGCAAGACCAGCGCGATGTTGTTACGTTCGGCGAACGAGGCGACGGTCCGTTTGACCTGGTCATAAACGTTGAAGTAGATGCGGGCTTCCTTTTCCATGAAGTCCTTCTTCTGCAACGTCATTTTCACTTGCAGTTCCGACTGCTGACGAGCGATTTCCTCTTCTTTGACTTTGTAGTCGGGCGAGCCCGGCTTGTACTGCTGGCTCAGTTCCTGGATCAGCTTGGTGATGCGGTCGCGTTCGGCGCCGATCGACTTTTCAGCAGCTTCGACTTCGACCTTGAAGTCTTCCATCTGTCGCTTGAAGAGGGCATGCCCCTTGAAGACCATGGGGATGTCGATGACGGCGACATTGGTGCCCTGTTGGGCGTTCGCCGCTTCCGCGAGAAAGTTAACGAAAATCGCGGAAACCAAAATCGCGGTCAAAGAAAACAGTCGCTTCACTTTCAGCACTCCTTGCTGTGTTTGAATTGGTCGTCCTGACCCCGCGGGCGAATGTCGCCGTAAATCGTCGGCTTTACGGGCAGCTCGACGTATGCGGATGCTGTCAAACGAGCGGCATTCTGCCTGGAAACTGCAAACGGGTAAAGTCCAATATTCCGCACTTCCGTAATACCGCGGAAAGACCCGAACCGGTACGACAACCTCCTCGATTTGGTTCACCCCAATCGAGAATAAATTTTGGCCGTCACCTAGTACTTATCGGGGCGCAGCTAAGGTTACCGTAAGCGTAATTTCCATTCCAGACCGCATAATCGTCACCTTCGCTTTGTCGCCTGCTTTGTAGCCGCGCAGAGCGCCGTCGAAGTCTTCGAGACCTGCGATCTTGTTATCCCCTAGTTTGACGATGATATCGCCCGCTTTCATGCCCGCTTTTGCGGCGGGACTGTCCGGCGAAACGCCTTGGAGCGCATAACCTTGGCCAACCACGCTAAAGTCGGGAATGCTGCCAAAGTAAGGACGCGATCCGGTGCGTCGTTCGGTCGATTCCGGCGCGATCGCGACGTATTCCGGCGGCGCCGGCATTGCATCCACCGCTATCGCAGCGTCCGCCAGCATGCTGGCGATGCGACGAATGCCGGCGATATCAAGCTTCTCGACGTCGTCGCTGGGGCGGTGATAGTCGTCATGCGTACCAGTAAAGAAGTGCATCACCGGGATCTCCTTCGCATAGAACGAAGCGTGATCGCTGGGACCGAAACCGCCGGGATCTTTGGTGACGGCGAACTTGTACTCTTCGTTCAGCTTATCGATGAGCGACTCAAACTCTTTCGCCGTGCCGCTGCCGCTGATGATCAGCTTGTCGTCGGTCAAACGCCCAACCATATCCATGTTGAGCATCGCGACCGTCTTTTCGAGATCAAACACCGGATGCTTCACATAATAGGCGCTGCCGAGGAGACCGCGTTCTTCGCCGGTGAACCCAATAAAGACGATCGTCCGCTTCGGCTTCCCGTCGCGGCCGACGATCTTGCGAGCCGTTTCCAACAGAGCGACGGCGCCCGATGCGTTGTCGTCGGCGCCGTTATGAATCTCATGCGTCCAAGGCGCCAGGCTGCCTTCGCCGCCGTATCCGATGTGATCGTAGTGAGCGCCGATCAGGATGATCTCGTCCGCCAGCGGACCTTCGCCATGCAGAACGCCGATGACGTTGCTGATCTCCGCTTTTTCACGAATGACGTCGGTCTCGCCCACCGCCTTCCAGTCGGCCAGCACGGCGCTGTGCGGCTTTTTCGCTTCGTTGATTTTCGCTTCCAAGTCGGCCAGCGAATTGTTGAGGGCCTTCTTCACCACCGGATCGATCGCACTTCGCAGCGCGAAGTAAACCGGCAAGTTCGGGTGACTCTCGTCGCTGCCGGCGCCCATGAACGGCAGAACCTCGTCGGTTCCTTCTTTCAGCTTGGCGCCGCTTTCGGAGATCGTTTTCGCCAGGTCGGTCAGCTTGTCGCGCAGTTCGATCTTTTTCTCTTCCGGCGCATCGTCGGCGAGCGCGTCATATTCGGCCTGCACTTTGGCCATATCGGCGACCGCGGTGTTCCAGACGTTTTGCTGATCTTCGACGCGAGTTTCGATCTCGTCGAGATTATTGACCATGATCACAGCGGCGGCGCCTTGTTGATAGGCGTTCGAGATCTTGCGGCTGAAGGTCGCATGCCGCGACGGATGAGGACCGCCGAACGGGCTATGGGGATTGTGGGGATCTCCTTGCGGCTCTTTTCGCAACATCAGAACCGCTTTTCCCTTAACGTCGATGTCGGCGTAGTCGTCATACATCAAGTCAGGCGCGGTGATGCCGTAGCCGACGAAGACGATCGGGAGATCAAACTTGCCGCTCCCGCCGGCGGCGAGCGGATTAAACTGCTTTCCCAGCTCCAGCGGCGCCGCTTCTTTCGCTTCGGGGCCAACCAGTTTCAGCGTGTTCTTGTCGTCGGGGCCAAGCTTCGCTTCGGTAACGACCTCAAACGTTTGGAACGGCTTGCCGCCGACGGCGGTCATGTCGAGCCCAAGAGCCGTCAGCTGACCGGCCATGAATTGCGACGCTTTATTCAGCCCGGTGGTGCCAACGCCCCGCCCTTCCAGCTCGTCGGAGGCCAAAAAGCCGACGTGATCCCGAATCCGCGACTCGGCAGCTTTGATGGCCGCCTCGTTCTCCGCCATCAGAGGGGAAACCAAGACCGGGCAAGCGACCAACGCGGCCAGCAGCGTATTTTTGATTCGCATGTTTAGCGCTATCCGAGAGTTAGCGGAGGGAGGTGGGGGAGTATTTGGCAATAGAACCGATTCTTCTCCAGTAGGGACCGCCGGTCAACCATCGCTCGTCAAGCATCATTGCTCCCCCCCTCGCTTAACCGATAAAATGAAGCCTTCTTCGATTCGCCAGCATGGGAGCAAAACGTGCCGTCCCTATTCGTCATTCAGGGCAACGATCAAGGAAGACGTTTCGAGCTGAACGACGCGGTCGTCACGATCGGTCGTGACCGGACCAATACGATCCAACTGCATGATACCGAGATTTCGCGGCGTCATGCGGAAATTCGTATGGATGGCCCGCGGTACGAACTGGTCGACCTCGAAAGCTCAAACGGCTGCTACATCAACAACGAAATGATCACCCGCAGTTATCTGACCAGCGGCGATCGGGTCCAACTCGGACGGACGTTGATGATCTTCACCCATGCCGAGACCGCGAGCGAAGTTCGTGAGGCGCAGCGCGACCCGCTGGTTCGGCAAGATATGGTCAGCGACGGCTCGCGGATCATTCGGACCGTCCATCACAGCGAGGGAAGCCAGATTTTTATGCTTCCCAGCGCCGGAGGAGCGACCGGAGAGTGGTTCAACGCCGCACGAGCCAACCTCCAGTTGATGTATCACACGGCCCTCGCCGTCAGCCGCACGCTCGATATCGATCAACTGCTCGACTACATCATGGGGTTGGTCTTCGACTGGATCGACGCCGACCGTGGCTGCGTGATGCTGCTCGACGAAGAATCGCTGCACTTCACGCCGAAAGCCCGCCGCTTCCGCCCTGGCCGCAAAGGCGCCGACGAGGCGATCGTGATCAGCCGGACGATCCTCGACTTCGTCCTCGAAAAGCGCGAAGGGGTGCTGACGACCAACGCCAGCGACGATGACCGCTGGGACCCGGCCGGCAGCATCATCACGCAGGGAGTTCGCGAGGCGATTTGCGTCCCAATGCAGGGACGCTACGGCATCGTCGGCGCGATTTACCTCGATACGTTCACGGCGCCTGGCGACGTCGCGATGCAGAAAAAGCGACGTTTCAATGACGATCACCTGAAGCTGATGGTCGCGGTCGCCCATCAGGCGGCCCTCGCCGTCGAAGACACCAATTACTACTCCGCGGTCGTTCAGTCCGAGCGACTCGCCGCCGTCGGTCAGGCGGTCGCCGCGATTTCGCACCATGTGAAGAACATCCTGCAAGGGATCCGGGGCGGCAGCTACCTGGTCGAAGAAGGGATCAAAGGCGCCGACGTCGGCTTGATCGAAAAAGGTTGGGGAATCGTCGAGCGAAACCAGGAGCGGATCTCGACCCTGGTGATGGACATGCTCTCTTACAGCAAAGAGCGTGAGCCGGATCTCTCGGCCGCCAACATCAACGATACCGTGGGGGACGTCGTCGAACTGATGCAGGCCCGCGCGGCCGAATTCGGCGTCGAGCTCCACTATTCGCCCCTTCCTCAAGACATTCAGCTGATGTTCGACGTCGAGGGGCTTCACCGCGCCGTACTGAACGTCGTCTCCAACGCGATCGATGCGACGCAATCGGTCGATGGCGCCAAGGTCGACGTTTCGGTCTCGCTCGACGAACAGGCGCAGCGGCTGAATATCGATGTCGTCGACAACGGCTGCGGCATTCCTCCGGAGAAGATGGAAGCGATCTTCACCGCGTTCGAGTCGTCCAAGGGAAACCGCGGAACGGGGCTTGGCCTGCCGGTCAGCCAAAAGATCCTCCGCGAACATGGCGGGGACATCGTCGTCGAAAGCCAACCCGGAGCCGGCAGCCGCTTTACGCTCTACTTCCCCGCGCACGTCGCCGTGGCGACGCCGCCGCCGATACTGGATCGCCCCACGCAACTCGAATAACCGTGTAACTAGCGGTTAGCCCAGATAGCTCTGGCTATCTGGGCGGCGTAGCCGCAGGAAGCATCAGACAGCGGTCGAAAACGAGACCTGCAGCTTCCATTTCAAATGACGTGGGAAGTGCCGATGCTTGGTTCGGCTCGGACTAATGCTTCCTGCCGACGATGTCGGCCCAGATAGCGAGAGCTATCTGGGCTAACCATTCGGTATTAACCTCGATACCCCGCCGGCTTGCCGACAAACGGGTTCTCGGCGATTTCTTCGGCGATGGTCGTTTCCGGCCCATGTCCGGGATAGACGACGAAATCCCCCGGCAAGGTAAATAGTTTGTCGTGGATCGCATCACGGAGGGCGCCGAAGTCGCCGTCGAAGAAGTCGGTTCGCCCGATGCTGCCGGCAAAAAGGACGTCCCCCCCTAAAATCGCTTTCGCATCATGGATGATGAATACGACGTGTCCAACGGAGTGGCCAGGAGCTTCGCGAACTTCCAGCTTGATCCCGGCCAGGTCAAGGACGTCCCCTTCGTCGACCAGCTGATCGGCCGGGGGGCTGATCAGCGCCACGCCGAACGCGGCCGAGAGATTCTTCTGCGGATCGGTCAGTTTTTCGGCGTCGCCGCGGCCAATAATCAGGGGCGCGTCGGGGTAAGTCCTTTTGAGAGCGGCATTTCCGCCGATGTGATCGCTGTGGCCGTGCGTATTCAGAATCGCGACCGGCGTCAGCTGATGCTGCTTCAAAAAGTCGAGAATCTTGCCCGGCTCCAAGCCTGGATCGACCACCAGACAGTCGCTTGCGCCCTCGTTGCGGACGATGTAAGTGTTCTCGTCAAAGGGCATACTGATGACAGCGTCGATTTCTAACACCGAGTTTCTCTCTCCACAATTTTGGATGGTTTCGGTAGACTCTAGCGACTGGATCGGTTAAACGTGGGTTTAGGCAATCCTTGCCGGTCCGCGCAGTTATTGTAATTTTTCCGCTGCGGTAGGGCGATAAGACCGAAAAGCCGACGAAATTTCGGCTGGTCCCGGCGAACCGACGCCCCGGTCGTTACGAATCAAACGTACACGAGTCCCAACGCGACGCATGGAAGCCGCGTGACGCAAGAATATCAGGGAGAATGAAGATGGCCGAGCCTACTCTATCGCGACGCCGACTACTGTTGGCCGCCCCGGCGCTGACGCTGGGCGCCGCCTCTTTGCTTCGTGGCGAAGAAGGCCGCAGCAACATGAAGGAACCGGTTTACCGCGTTTCCAACAACCCCAACGCGACTCAACAGGTCGCCGCCCAGCATCCGCTGACCCCGGCGGTCGAATTGGCCAAGCGAGCCCTCGACCGGATCGATCAATCGGTCCGCGACTACGAATGCACGCTGGTCAAGCGCGAACAGATCAGCGGCAAAGTGCTCGATCCCGAGTACATGTACACCAAGATCCGCAACGAACAGGTCGACGGCAATGGCTCCGTCGTCACGCCGTTCAGCGTTTACATGCGATTCGTCGCACCGGCCAACATCAAGGGCCGTGAAGTGGTCTACGTCAAAGGTCACAACAACGGCAACCTGATCGCGCACGAAGGGGGCAACCTCTTGAAGTTGGTCACGGTTCCGCTCGATCCGAACGGCATGCTCGCGATGCGGAACAACCGCTATCCGATCACCGAGATCGGCATCCGCAACCTGATCGTCCGCTTGATCGAAGTGGCCGAAGAAGACATGCGTTACGGCGAATGCGAAGTGAAGTTCTACCAGGGCGCCAAGATCAACGATCGGGTCTGCACCGCGATCGAAGTGATCCACCCGACCCCGCGATCGAACTTCCGCTTCCACAAAGCCCACATCTTTATCGACGACGAACTGCAACTGCCGATTCGCTACGCCGCTTGGGATTGGCCCAAAAAGGCCGGCGATCAGCCGATGCTGTTTGAAGAATACACCTACAGCAACCTGAAGCTGAACAACGGCTTCACCGACACCGACTTCGACACGAAGAACCCGAACTACGCGTTCTAGTCGAAGCGGTTGTAGATCGAACATCGAAAAGGGGATCTCTGATGAGATCCCCTTTTTCGTGCGCGCCACATAACTGGGCCGCTTTGCGCCAATTCATGGCGGCTCTTCCCGCCGCGTAGTACGATACTCCTGGCACTCAATGCTCATCTCCGGGAGCCCCAACATGCGTATCCTGCAACTTCTCACACCTCTTGCTCTGCTGCTATTCGCCGCCAGTTACAGCCGCGCCAGCAACAACTACTTCATGCCCGGCGACGCCTTCTTTCATGTGACGGTGACCGAAGAGTTGCTCGACTCACTGGAGAAACGACAGCCGCCGTACGTCTGGGACTATTCCCTTCGCGATACCTTTGAGATGGCGTTCTGCGGCTACGCCGGTTACGAGAAAGCGACCGTCGAAATCGCCGACAAGCAGTTTCTGGCGAACCTGCGAAAGGTCTATGACGACGTCCGGCGATACAACGCCAAAGAGATTCGCGAAATCCGCCGCGACGATGGCACGCGCGTCACGGAAGAGACGAACGGCCTCCACCTCTTCTTCTATCGCGATGACTTTGATCTGGACGACTACCGAATCGCCCTCCGCTACAACGAGAATTGGCGTAGCGAGTGCTTCAAGTTCACTTCGCATGCCCGACTCTGTTGCTTCATCGACGCCGCCGCGGCAGTCGAGGACGATTGGCGAGATGGAGAGAGCGTACCGGGTTTGAACGTCCAATTTCCCCAAGGCGAGATTCAGCTAGGGCAGGCGGTTACCAAGCCAATCGTCATCCCAGGAAAGGCCAAAGCGATCGTCCTACGAGGGTCGGAGCTTCTGAATTACTACCAACGCAAAAAGGGCTCGCACATCTACATTCTCGACTCCGAAGGGGCGACTACGAGGATTGCCTACGACCAACGATGGTTAACGGAGGAGGAATGGAACTCGATCGATCTGCTCGATCGGTTGTAATAGATCGACGACGCAGCGTTACTGCGGCAACCGCAACGTCATCCCCGGCTTCATCTGATCGGGATAATCGCCGATCACATTGCGGTTCAAGCGAAACAGTTCGCCCCAGCGTGCGGCGTCGCCTAAGGTGCGACGAGCGATCGTCGCCAAGTCGTCCCCTGGCTGGACGACGTAGGTCGTCGGTTGCGTTTGCGTCGGCGTAATCGCGGTGGCCGGCGGCTGGGCAGGATTGGCGAGTGGCTGCGCCGATTGCTGACCGATCGGCAGCGGCTGCGGCGTCTGCGTCGGGACGAATCGCTGGCCAGGAATAAAACTGCCGCTTTGGATCATCTGCTGAACCCATGCCGGGTCAGCTTCTTTGGTAACGCCTTTGTCAGTGTCGCTCGAAACTTCGATCGTCGGCGGCAAGCGGTGCGGCATCGCGTCGTCGGTCGTGACCACCTTCGTCGAGCTGGCGTTTTGCGCCGGCACGTAGTTCGTTGTCGGAATCGACGCGGACGCGGCGGTCGATGCGAACGCGCGATTCAGTCGCGGTTGCGGCTGCGGCGTCGTCGCGACCGGGGTGGCGACTGGTTCGATCTTCGTTTCGCCGGCCTGCCAGGTTGGCCGAGTCGTCGTCGGCATGTCGCGCGGCGCAGCGGTGACGACCGGGCGTGAAGGAAGCGGCTGCGCTTCGACGATCGGCGCCGGCTTGATCAGCTTCGCTTCCGGCGGCGTTTCCGGCTGCGGCTCGCTCGGCTTTTCGCCGACGATGCGGAGCGAAGCCTGCGAGCCTGTTTCTGGCTGCGGCGCTTCGGCGACGGCGGTCGGCTGCGGCGCGGCCGTTGGCTGCGACGGCAACGTAACGGTCGGCGCGAGCGATTCCGTCGTTTCCGGCTCCGCCGACTGCGACGACGTCATGTTGCTGGCCAGTCGCGACGCGAGCGAACCCAAGAGCGATCCGGCGCTCGACATGATCGGCATCGGGTTGTTGGCGTTCGATTTCTCTTCTGTAGCTTTCGGCGCCGGCGCGGGAGTGGTCGAGAAGCGAGACTTGATCGCGGCGACCGAATCGGCGGCGAGCGACGCCATCGCTTCTGGCTGCGGCGTCTCCGTTTCTTGCGCCGGAGCAGGCAATGCAGGCTCCGCTACAGGTGCAGCGGAGAAGCGACTCGAGAATCGTCCGAGCGGAGGAGCGGCTTCGATCGGCGTCGTATCGACGGCGACCGGCGACTTTGGTAGTTCGTCCGCTGGCGGATGTTCCGTGGCAGCCGCGGCGACTTGTTCCGCCTCTTCGTTTCCGTTCATCGGAATGGCGAACCGCGACGGGAATGGAACGGCTGATTTATTGGGGTCGGCGTCTGCGACGCTTGGCTCTTGATAGACGGCGGTCGAGGTCGGCTGTTCGGGGAGAGTAATGACCGGCTCTAGGGCGCTCTTGGCGGAGATGGAAGCGACAGGAATGGTTGGCGCCGGCGAGTCGTCGCGGGCGACCTGCGCAAGAAGCCACATACGCTTGACGGCAGCGTACATGAGGATCGCGGCCAGACAGCCGACGATCGCAAATCCAATTCGAGCTTCCCTGCGCACGATATTCACTCCTTGCGACCGCCTCCTTCTTCGGTCGGCAGTCGACGCTAGCTGGAGTCGAGGTTTGACTCAAGCCCAATTCCCCGCATGCCTACGTACGCCGCGCCACTCTCAACTTGGCGCTGCGACTGCGAGGGTTCCGTAAAATCTCCTCCTCACTAGGGATTATCGGCTTCTTGGTCACCGGTTCGAGGCGTGGATCTTCGCGAAACGCTTCTTTTACTCGCCGATCTTCCAGGGAGTGGAAGCTGATGATGGCGATTTTGCCGCCTACGCGGACGAAATCGGGCGCCGTCTTCAGAATGCTTTCAAGCGAACTGAGCTCTCGGTTCACGGCAATGCGCAGCGCTTGAAACGTGCGCGTCGCCGGATGGATCCGTTCTTTCGCCCCACGAGCCGGATAGCAGCTAGCACACAACTCGGCCAAATCGTTTGCTAGCAGAAACGGCTTTTCCTTCCGCCGCAGACAGATCTTCTTGGCGATCCGGCGGCTCAATCGCTCTTCGCCGTTCTGATAAATGACGTCGGCCAGGTCCTTCTCCGACAACAGATTCACCAGGTCAGCGGCGGTATCTCCCTCCGTGTCGTCAAACCGCAAATCGAGCGGGCCATCGGAGTCGAAGCTGAAACCGCGATTACGATCGGCCAACTGATCGCTCGAAAGTCCGAGGTCCAACAGCAGCCCGTCGATCTGGTCGATCTCGAGCTCTTTAAGGACGCTAGGAAGCTCGCTGAAGTTGCGCTGCGTCACTTTGATCGGCAGGCCGCGCAGCGACTGCTCGGCTCTCTCAATGGCCGCCAGGTCGCGATCGCAGGCAATCACCAAACCGGTGTCCCCAACGCGTTCGGCCAGTTGCCGCGTATGCCCGCCGCCACCTAGCGTTCCGTCAGCAAAGATCTGCCCCGGTTGCGGATCGAGATATTCGATCACCTCTTGCGGGAGGACGGAAACGTGAACGGTCGAAGTCATGTGCCAAGTGCGAAAAAGTGCGGAAAAACAGGGAGAATTTCGTCCTTCCAGCTTACCTGATCGCCGTCTGGTGAACAGTGGTTAGCAGGCGTAGGCTGGGTCGCGACCCAGCAAATTTAAGTCGGCGGCAAGAGTTTCGCCCGCACGAAAGAATCACTTCCCAACCCACAACGAATATCGTCGTTCGCCTTGGATTCCAGATCCTTTGTGCTGGGTCTTGACCCAGCCTACCCTGGAAATGGGACGTCGCTTCGAAAAGAAAAAACCTCGCCGCAGGCGCATCCATGCGCCCGGCATCGGCGAGGTTGGCGAAGTCGGCCGCTGCACTTGCCGCTTCGCCCACAGTTCGCCGCACCGGGAGATTCCTTCCCCCCAACATGACGAACGGACGGACGTCGTAATCGAGATCGTTCAATGACGATTTGCCTAAAGGTAAGAATCGTTACGAACGGGTCAACCTTCGTTTTCGCCAAGCATGGCCGCTAGCATTTATCGCTAGCACGCCTAAAGAATGACGCCGCTACGCGCTACGTCGGAAAAGATTTCTTGGAGAATTTTTCAGCGGTTTTCAGGCGGCGACGCTAGCACGCTATCAAGCGATCGCGCTGCGCAGCGATAGACTTTCGCATGCCGCTTCACCATCTTGTCGAGCGTAAAATGCGACTCGACCCGTGCACGATTCGCTTCACCCAACTCGACGCGCAAAGTGGCGTCCGCTGCTAGCACGCTGACGCGATTGACGAACTCTTCCGCGTCTCCGGCCGGCGATAGCTGCGCCGCGTGCAGCGGTCCCAGCAGCTGAGCGACTCCTTCCACATCGGTTGCGACGACCGGCAAGCGAGCCGCCATCGCTTCGATCAGCGCGTTGGGCATTCCCTCCCAGCGCGACGAGAGCAGGAAAAGATCAGCGTCCGATAGCAGCTGCGGCACGTCCGCGCGACGCCCCAAAAACTGCACGCGATCGATCAGATGCAGCTTCCTCGCTTGGTCCTTCAGCGCATTCTCTTGCGGTCCGGCGCCGACAATTTGCAGCTCCCAATCGTCGCTTCCCAAGAGAAAATCGCGGAGCGTGTCGAGCAGCCAGTCGAACCCCTTTTGCGGATCCAATCGACCGACGGCGATCATTCGTTTTCGTCCGTCGACTTGTTTCATGCCGATGTCTTGGGTCGTCTGCTCGTCGAACTCGACCAGGTCGATTCCGTTGGGAGTGACGAGCGATCGGACCTGCAACACGTCGCGTGCGAACTGCTTCAGCTTGCGACTGACGACCAGCGTCAGATCCGCTTTTTTCGCATAGTGACTTTGCAGCCATCGCCGCCATGAGCCTTGTTCGGCAACCCGCAATCCGTGAATCAGTTTACTCTTCCGTCGTCGCCCCATCGCCATACTGGACGCAACGTTGGCATGAAACAAAAAACTATGGACGACGTGAGGACTCGCGGCGCTGAGCAGGCGAGACAATCGGCGAACGGCAATCGGCAATCGCCACTTCGAGTCGCAGTTTAAAAAGGTGACGCCGATCCCCTCCTCTTCCAACTGTCGAACCAGGACGTCCCGTCCCGGCGCCGGTCGCGAGGCCAGCGAAATCACCGCCACGTCGAACCGAGTCCGATCTAGCCGCGTCGCCAAATTGGCCAGGCATCGCTCGGCCCCGCCGACTTCCAATTCGGTGATTACCAGCGCTACGCGGATCCGCGTTGATGCGTGGGGTGAAGATTTTGCAGGCGTCACGGTCACTCTTCTGGCGGCCTCGGGTAGAAAAAAAGAGCGATTGCCATCTATATTACAAAAATGCGTCGCATGCTAACCTTTCGACGCCCACGCCCTTAAAGCCCCCCGCCTTATGACCAGCATCGAACAATACGACTATAAACTACCGAAAGAGTTGATTGCGCAAGAGCCGCTCGAAAAAAGAGCGGACGCCCGCCTTTTGGTGGTAGATCGCAAGTCCGGACAGCTTGAGCATCGCCATATTCGCGATCTTCCCGAAATTTTACTTCCGTCCGATCATCTCGTCCTCAACAACACCAAAGTCGTCCCGGCTCGCCTGGTTGGTCGCCGCGCGCTGACCGGCGGACGTTGGCAAGGACTCTATCTCGAATCAGACGTCAACGGTCACTGGCTGGTTCTCGCCAAAACCCGCGGCAAAATCGCCCCCGGCGAATTGGTAACGCTCGAAGATCGCGAAACGAAGGAAGATATCTCGCTCCGCCTGATCGCCAGTCTTGGCGCGGGGATGTGGGCGGTTGAACCAGAGTCGAGCGAATCGACGCTGGAAATCCTCGATCGCGTCGGCCGCGTTCCCCTTCCCCACTACATTCGCGAAGGGGAAATGATGCCGGAGGACTGGAAGCGGTATCAGACCGTCTTCGCCGAACAGCCGGGCGCCGTCGCCGCGCCGACCGCCGGTCTTCACTTCACGACCGAGTTGATGAAAAAGCTGACCGCCGGCGATCGCATGATCGACTACGTGACGCTGCACGTCGGCATCGGGACGTTCCGCCCGGTCTCGGTCGACCAGCTCGAAGAACACGTGATGCACAAGGAATGGGGCGAAATCCGCGAATCGGCGGTCGAGCGCATTCTGGAAACGAAGGAAGCCGGCGGACGCGCTGTTGCGGTTGGCACCACGGTCGCCCGCGTGCTGGAAACGGCGGCTCGCTCAGGCGAACTGCAACCGTGGCGCGGTCAGACCGATCTGTTCATCCGCCCGCCGTTTGAGTTCCACGCGGTCGACGCACTTTTGACCAACTTCCACCTCCCCAAATCGACGCTGCTGGTTCTGGTGCGGACGTTCGGGGGGGATGAGCTGATTCGCGAAGCCTACGCCGAAGCGATCCGCGAAGAGTACCGTTTTTACAGCTACGGCGACGCGATGCTGATCCTGTAGGTCCCCAGTCGAAGCGGCGGCCGAAAAGCCGTACAATCTGCTAGCAGTCAGAGCCCGTGTCCGCGAGAAACGAAAGGAGTCGCCATGAGCATCGCCCAGGTCGAACATATTCTGGTCGTCCCGACCGCTGAATTCCGTAATTTGGGCTATTTTCAGGGCTTCTCTCCGGACGCCCCGCGGTACCTGGAACATCTGCTCCAGCCCGAGCTGATCAGCTTCCGCCCTCGTCCTGAGATGGAGGAGGATCCCAGCTTCAAGCAGCTGATCCCGTACGTCATTTTTGAGTACGTCGACGCCGATGGCGAAGCTTGGGTTTTCCAATACGTCCGCGGCAAAGGACAAGGGGAAAGTCGTCTGCACAGCAAGCGGAGCGTCGGAGTCGGCGGTCATATCTCCAGCGAAGACGCCGCCGAGCATCTCTCGGGCAATCCGTACGAAGAAGGGATGCGCCGTGAGCTGGATGAAGAAGTCGAAATCGACTGCGAATACGAAATCGACTGCGTCGGCCTGATCAACGACGACCAAAACCCGGTCGGCCAGGTCCATCTGGGCGTGGTCCATCGTTGCCGCGTCGCTCAGCCGGCGGTTCGCCCGCGGGAAAGCGAAATCATCGAAGCAGGCTTCGTGCCGGTCTCCCAACTGCTCGAAGAGCTCGATCGCTGCGAAACCTGGTCGAGCATTTGCCTCCAGGCGCTCTACGGTTAGCATAGAGCGGATCCCTTTCCGCTTCCTGTGCGAATCATCCTTTGACCGCTCGACCGATCTATCTCGATAACCACGCCACGACGCGCGTCGACGAGCGCGTCTTGGCGGCGATGACCCCCTACTTTCTGGAAGAGTACGGCAACCCGGGAAGCGTTGGGCATCTGTTCGGCGAAGCGGCTCGCGAAGCGGTCGAGAAAGCTCGCGAGTCGATTGCAGCCGGACTTGGCGCCGAAGCCAGCGAAATCGTCTTCACCAGCGGCGCGACCGAGAGCAACAACCTGGCGATCCGCGGCATCCTCGGGCAGCGTCGTCGTCGCGGCGATCATGTGATCAGCGTCACCACCGAACACAAGGCGGTCCTCGATCCGCTCGCCAAACTTGGCCGGAGCGGCTTTGAAGTGACGCTCCTTTCGCCGCAGCAACAAGGCGCCGCCAACGCCGGGCAGATCGATCCACAGCAAGTCGCCGACGCGCTGCGTGACGACACCGCGCTGGTCAGCATCATGGCGGCGAACAACGAGATCGGCGTCCTCCATCCGATCGCCGAGATCGGCCGGATCTGTCAGGAGCGCGGCGTACCGTTTCATTGCGACGCGACGCAGGCGGTCGGCAAAACGCCGCTCGATTTTCATGCTCTGGGAGTCGACCTGGCGAGCTTTACCGCGCACAAGATCTACGGCCCCAAAGGATGCGGCGCCCTCTACGTTCGCAAGCGTGGTAAGCGGATTCGGCTCGAACCGCAAATCGACGGGGGCGGGCAGGAAAAAGGGGTCCGCAGCGGAACCCTAAATGTCCCCGGCATCATCGGCCTGGCGGCGGCGCTGCGGCTCTGTCTCGACGAGATGGCGACCGAAATGCCGCGTCAGGCGCAGCTGCGCGATCAGTTGCTCGCGGGGCTCCAGTCGGCGATCGACGGGGTGACGCTGAACGGGCCCGAGTGCACGCCGCAGCTGCGACTTGCCGGCAATTTGAACGTTTCTTTCGCCGGCGTCGACGGCGAGGCGCTGATGATGAACGTCCGCGAGATCGCCGTATCTTCGGGCAGCGCCTGTACTTCGGCCAATCCGGAACCAAGCCATGTGCTACAGGCGATCGGTCTGTCCGAGGATGCCACCCGGAGCAGCCTCCGATTTGGACTTGGCCGATTCACTACCGCGGAGCATATTGAATTTGCCGTGACGCACGTCGCGGCGGCGGTCAGCCGGCTGCGGAAGCTGGTAAAACCGACCTGATTTGCCGTAAAACGAGCCTTGGGTAGCGGGAAAGCCGGTCGCCGGACTTTCCTTTTGACCCTGGTTCGTATAATTTAGACATCACAATATGTGAAAAGTCTTTTCCCCAAAACAGTTTGAGGAGCGAAATAGCGATGGCAGTTGTAGTTACCGAAACTGCGGCAGAAGAAGTTCGTCGTATCATCACCGATGGCAAGCATGACCCGGATACCATGCTGCGCTTGGGCATCACCGGCGGCGGTTGCAGCGGGTTTTCGTATAGCATCACGCTGTCGCAAGATTTCGACGAAGAAAAAGACAGCAAGTACGAATTCCACGGCCTGCCGGTCGTCGTCGACAAGAAGAGCCTCCTCTATTTGGACGGCACCACGGTCGACTTCTACAAGGGTCTGGATCGCCACGGCTTCACGTTCAACAACCCGAACGCTGTGAAGACCTGCGGTTGCGGCAGCTCGTTCCAGGCGTAGTCGTCTGGCGACAATCCGAATCAAAAAAAAGCCGCGACGCAATGTCGCGGCTTTTTTCGTTTTGTCATCGACTACGAAGCTGCAAACTATTGCTGCAGCAGGCTGAGGACGTTTTGCGGATTCTGGTTGGCGATACCCAACACCGAGGTGCCCGACTGGACCAGAATCTGGGCTCGCGTCAGTCTGGCCGATTCGACGGCGAAGTCGGCGTCGCGGATCGAGCTTTCCGCTTCGGTCAGATTGGCCAGCGTATCGTTGAGCGAGTAGATGTTCGAGTCGAGGGTCGTCTTCTGGAAGGCGCCCAATCGACCGCGAAGCGACGTCACAACATTGATCACTTCGTCGACCACCTTCGCCGCGCCGCCGACGTCGGCAGTCAGGCTCTTGTTACCGCCCGAGCGAAGCTCGAACAAGCGGCCGCTGACGCCGCCCAAGGTGGCGGTGCTGACGCTTTGAATGCCAAGGCGAGCCTGCTGGTTGCTGACGACGTCCGGCCCCAGTTGGAACAAGGCGCCGCCGCCGACAATCTGGAAGTCGAACGTATCGCCATCTTCCACGTTCTCATCGACCGAAAAACTGAGGTCGAGCGCCGAGGTATTGATCGAGGCTTTCAAGCCGTCGCCGATCGCTTGAATGCCGTTGATGCGGACGTCCACGTCGGTGCCAGTCGCACGATCGACCCCAGTCGTTCCATTCTGGTCGGTCAGACTAACGACGCCGCTCAGGGCCTTCACGCTGACGAATGAATCCGAACCAAACTTCGTAGCGCGGAACGTCAGCCCCAGGTCCTGCTCGTCCGAGTTGTCGAGCAGCGCCGCGCCGTCGACCGAACCGTTGTCGATCACGCCTCCGGTCAGCGTCGCGGAATCGTCGGAAGTGATCAGCCCAGTACCGCCGGAAACGACGCTAAACAGCAGGCTCAGGTCCGCATCGCCGTCGAGCGCCGCTTTGATATCGTCCGCCGTGGTGGCCCCAGCATCGATGTAGAAGGTAAGCGTCTTTGACGCGGCGTCATATTCTCCACGCTCGTCAACGCCGCCAGTAACCGTCGCGTCGTTGACGAATTGAACTTTGACGCCGTCAAACTCAGCGCCGGAGTTGACCGCCGTAAAGCTCAACTGAGCGGTTGCGCCGTTAACGGCAAAGGTAGTGCCGGCAGCCTGTGCGTCTTCCAAATCGGCGCCGCTGGTCGCGAATGAGATATCCGTTTCGGTGGGAGCCAGCACGCCGCTGCCGTCGCTGCCGCCGACATTGGTCACGCTGATGCCGCGAGCCTGCAGGTACGAAAGCGCCGAGGCCGCAGCGCCGGCGTCCTCGATAAACAGGCTGGGATCGTCAAAGAAGGCGATCAAGTCGTTGGCGGTCGTCTTGATATTGCCGTCTTCGTCCGTTTCCAGGTTGATGATCAACGTCCCTTTGCTGACCAGACCGCCGGTCGTCTCGGCAGGAATCGTCAGTTCGGAATAGTCCAACACGTCCGAACCGTCGCTGGAGCCAAAGTTGTCGGCTTCAAAATAGTCGCTGACGTAGTTGTCGTTGTTGACCGCATCAACGACGTTCTGCGCAGTCGAAACGCCATCGACGGCATGAATGACGATCGTCTTGTTTTCTTTGTCGAGCACGACGAATTCGTCGCCGCCGCCCGTTAGATTGGCGTCATCCACGAAGCTGATCGAGTAACCGTCGTACTCGGTTCCCTTCTGCGTCGCCAGGATCGTGAAGGTGCCGTTGGCGTCATCGTTCTGAATCGTCGCTTGCGACCGACCTTCGACGCGCGGATCGGTACCGGTGTCGATACCAAGCGAACTGCCGGCGCTGGAAACGAAGCGGATATTCGGAGCGTCATCGGGCGCCAGGAACTGCAAATAGTTGTTCTCTTCGGCGACGCCGTTGTAAGCGTAGTTCGAGAACTCCGTGACCGTGCTATAGCCGTCGTTGTCGGCGGCGATCGAAGCGGTCACTTTGTCGTTGCCGGTAGCGGCATTGATCGCAGCGATGACGTCGTTCGCGGTGGCGATGATGTCGCCTCCGTCCACACCGCCCGCGAAGGTTCCCGCGGCGCCCGTGGCGGCCACAGGGCCGGCGCCGGCGCCAGGTCCAGACTGTTCCACCAATGCGGCCGTGAACAGCGAAGCGACCTGGGTGTTGATGGCGGCGTTATTGATGGCGGCGACAATTTCCGCGCCGGTCGAAGTGGCCGCCTTGTGGATCGTCAGCGTGCCGGCGTCGGCGTCGTAATCGACCGTTTCGGCGCCTTTGGCGCCGGTGTTATCCAAAATAACCTGAACGCCGTTGACGTCGGCGCCTAGCTGATTTGCGGTGATCGAGAACGCGTTGTCGTTGCCCGCGGTGTCGACCGTGACGGAGGCTGCAACGTAGGCGGAAACGCCAAGGGTCACTTCCAACTTCGCCGGGTCGTCGCCGCTCGGAGCGGTATAGGTCGCCGAAGTCGTGGTGGTCGTCCCCGTGGCGTATTTGATGCGAACGTCGCCTGCATCAAAGCCGGCTTCATTCGCGGTCAACGTGATGTCGTTGTTGGCGCCAAAGCTGCTGACGGTCAGCGTCCCCTTCGTGGCGGCGGATTGGACGACCGCTTCGACGCCGGTGGCGTCCGAGACCAGGTTCACCGCGGACGCGATTTCTTCAATCGTCGAACCTTTGGCGAAGTTGAACGCTTCGGTGCCGTTGGCGCCGCCAATTTCCAAGACCAGGTCGTCGGCTACCGCGCCGAAGCCATAGTTGAGGGTTGCGCGAGTCGCTTGTTTGACGACATTGACCGAGACGCCGATCTCACTCAATGTTCCGAAGTTCGCTTGATCGATGCGGAGCCCTTCGATGCCCGAACTGTTCACGTTCTGCGTGATGAAGTCGAGGTTACCGTCCAAGAGGCGTTTCCCTTGGAACGAAGTGACCTGCGCGATCCGGTCGATCGCTTCCAGCGACGAGTCGATCTGCAATTGGTTCGCCGCGATCTGATCATCGCTGAGAGCGCCGGTATTGGCCGCTTCCGAGATCAGGCCGCGAATGTCGTTGAGCAGCGAGCTCACCTGCCCGAGAGCGCTATCGGCCGTTGCGATCAGCTGGTTCGCCCGCTCGCTGTTGGTGATCGCTTTCTCCACGCTGGTGATATCGCTACGGAGCGATTCGCTGGCGATCAAACCGGCCGGATCGTCTTTACCGCTGTTGATGCGGAGACCGGTGCTCAGACGGGTAAGAGTGACGTTGAGGTCGGCGTTGGAGCGACCCAAGTTCTTCTGTGCGACAAGCGAACTTACGTTCGTATTAATGCGAGTCATGGCCTAGCAATTCCCCCTCTGGCAGGCTGTCGAAAAACCAAGTCAGTCATCGCAAGTGCGTGGGGGAATGGTGCGATAACGCCGTTAATTCATGCTGTACCGATTAATCCGGTACGGAAGAATCTTTCGACAATATCGAAGGAAAGGGATTAGGCATTTATTCCCCTGCTATCGGGGATTTGACCTTTTTCCCAAAAAAACGTGACGACCCCCAGGAAAACCGCCCCACTTCCAGGCAGATCTGCGCGGAATACGGCGGAGCGCAATCTCCGCCATGACCGGAGCCGGAAAGCGTGCGAACGGACGAATGGTCTCTGGTCGCCCAAGCCGGCTACCACTTCCAACCATTCAAGTCATTGCCGTTGACGATGCACTCCGCCGGCCAGCGGCCTGCGTGCAAGTCGATGATGTTTTGTGCGGCCATGTTCGACATGGCGAGCATCGACTCTTCGTCGAGTCCGCCCATATGCGGAGAGAAGTAGATGTTTTCGACTTCAAAGAGGGGGTGATCTTGGCCGGCCGGCTCTTGTTCCAAGACGTCCAGTGCGGCGCCCCGCAACTTACCTGCCTTCATCGCCGATGCGAGATCGGCTTCGTTGATCAAACCGCCGCGGGCCGTGTTGATCAACAGCGCGTCATCTTTCATCTTCGCCAACGAATCGGCGTTGATGATCTGCGCCGTCTCCGGCGTGCAAGGAGCATGCAGACTCACCACATCGCTGCGGCGCCAGATCTCTTCGAGTGGAACAAGTTCGACTCCAGCCGGTCCGCCGCTTGCCGCAAAGGGATCGTAAGCGATGGCCGTCATCCCCAGCAGCTGCGCCTTCGCCGCGATCTCTTTGCCGATGACGCCGTAACCGATGATCCCCAGCGTCTTGCCGGTGATCCGTGGGCCGAACTTTCGCTCCCACTTTCCGGACCGGACCATTTCGTTCCGCTTCACTACGTCGCGATACATGGCGAAGATCATCCCGATCGCATGCTCGACGACCGATTCATGGACGGCGCCGGGAGTACGACAAACGGCGATGTTCCGCTCGGTCGCGGCCGGCACGTCGACCGAGTCATAACCAACCCCGGTTCGTGATAGAACCCGCGCTTTGATCCGGTTCAATACGCTCGGCGTGTAAGGCTCGGTTCCGCAAATCACCGCGTCGGCGTTGGCCAGCACCTCCACCAGTCGATCATTGTCCCAGATCGAACGGGACAAGTCGGGAAAGTCGACCTGAAAGCCGGCGTTGGTCAAAACGTCGTAGTAAGGCCAGGAAGTCACCTGGAAATGGGGCAGCGTGACGGCGACGGTGGGCATGCGGGGCGGGCTCAGCGGTAAGGAGAAAAAATCCGCAAAACCCACGTTCTAACGCCAAACGATCCCCCGATCAATCCGCTGCGCCAGCTTTCCGGAACCGACCGGATCTCTTAAAATAGGTGGATTCTCCAGCAACCACAATCGACGCGAGGGCGGCGTGAATTCAGCGGCCAAGATTCAGATTATCGGCATCGGCGACGATGGTTTTGACGGACTCACCGCTCAGGCGACGCAGCGCATCGGCGCGGCCGACCTGATCATCGGCAGCCCTCAGGTGCTGGCCTACGTCGACTCGGTCAAAGCCGAAAAGCTTCCGGTCGGCGCCGACTTGAACGCGCTCGTCGAACGAGTCAAAGCGGCCACCGGCAAGCAGATCGTCATTTTGACCAGCGGCGATCCTCTCTTCTACGGCGTCGCGCGTTACCTGTGCGATGTGATCGGCAAAGATCGCTTTGAAGTGCTGCCGCACGTCAGCAGCATGCAGTTGGCCTTCGCCCGCGTGAAAGAAAGCTGGGACGAAGCCTATCTCGCCAACCTGGCGACGCAGTCGCTGGAACGCGTCGTGCAAAACGCCCGGTTGGCCGAAAAGGTTGGCCTGTTCACCACCGACGAACTGACGCCGGCGGTGATCGCCAAGGCGCTGCTCGCCCAGAAGCTCGACTATTTCTCCGCCTACGTCTGCGAGCACCTTGGCTCGCCGAACGAGCGCGTTACGCAGGGAGAACTGGCCGAAATCGCCGAACAACAATTCGGTCCCCTCAACGTCATGATCCTCGTTCGCAAGCCAGGCGTTCCCGATCGACCGATCGCGCTGGTCGGCAAGCGTCTGTTCGGCAACCCGGACGAAGTCTTCCTGCAAT
This sequence comes from Blastopirellula sediminis, assembly GCF_020966755.1. Classification (NCBI taxonomy): domain Bacteria; kingdom Pseudomonadati; phylum Planctomycetota; class Planctomycetia; order Pirellulales; family Pirellulaceae; genus Blastopirellula; species Blastopirellula sediminis. The sequence continues at coordinate 878,726 of NZ_JAJKFT010000004.1, read as the reverse complement.
CGAAGCCGAAGCGCGGTCTGCTCACTTCGGCCGAAACCCGCTCGATCGCCCTCTCGCAAATGGACCTCGGCCCGAACAGCATCGTTTGGGACGTTGGCGCCGGTAGCGGTTCGGTTTCGATCGAAGCGGCGATGATCGCCGCGGAAGGCGCCGTCTACGCGATCGAAATGGATCCGGAAGACCACGGCGTGATCAAGATCAACGCCGAGTCGTTTGGCGTGACCAACCTGACGCCGATTTTGGGGAAAGCGCCCGAAGCGTGGGAAGATCTGCCCGATCCGGACAGCGTCTTCATCGGCGGCGCCGGTCGCCAGGTGCACGGCATCGCCGAAGCGGCCTTCGCTCGTCTGAAACCGGGCGGTCGCATCGTGATCAACATCGGCAGTATCGAAAACCTGCACGAAGTTCACGACCTGCTGCAGCGTTTGGCGGGCGAAGCTCGGGCGACGATGATCAACATCGCCCACAGCACCTACCAACTGGAACGGCATCGTTTTGAGTCGCTCAATCCGACCTTCCTGATCACCGCCGTCAAACCGGTCAAGTCGTAACAGCGATTCGACTGACCTTCGCGCCACCAGATTGAAAGCCGGGAGCCGCAGCCGCGTGAGCAAATTAGACGACTATCCCCAATTGGACGTGATCGCCGTCGGCGCTCACCCGGACGACGTCGAAATCGCCTGCGGCGGAACTCTCGCGAAGTTATCCCACCAAGGGTACAAGGTCGGGATCATTGACCTGACCGACGGCGAACCGACGCCTCGTTCGCCGGGCCCGGAAGTGCGCATAGCCGAAGCGAAAGCGGCGGCGGAGACGCTCGGCGTTCATACCCGCGTGACGCTCGACCTGCCGAATCGCCGGCTCTTCGACAACTTTGAATCGCGGGTCGCGCTGGCGAAAGAGTTTCGCAAGTATCGCCCCAAGCTGGTAATCGGCTTTGGCGGCAAGACGCCGCTCGCTTCGCCGGACCATTGGCAAGCGATGCTGATCACCGACGCGGCGATTTTTTATTCCCGTCTGACCAAGTGGGACGAATACTTCGACGGCTTGCCGGTCCATACGATCAGCAAGCACTTGTACTTTCGGCTCGTCTTTGAGCCGATGGAACACCCCGAAGCGCCCGGCTCGTTCGTCGTCGACATCAGCGACACGCTCGAAACGAAGATCCGCAGCGTCCGCTGCTACGAGACGCAGTTCCCGCCGGAAAAAGACTACGTCTTCGATCGCGTTCGAGGCGCGTCGTATCACATCGGCTCGCTCGCCGGCTTCCAATGCGGCGAACTCTTCCACACCACGCGAGCGATCGGCACGACCGACATGATGAAGTTTATGTTTCCGGAGTAGTCGATCATGTCGGTGATCTTTTGCTCGGGAGATATCTTCGAAACGCCAACCGATGTCGCATTGTCCCATGGCTGCAACTGCGCCGGCGCCATGGGGAAGGGAATCGCCGTCGAGTTCAAACGACGCTGGCCCGCGATGTACGCGATCTACAAAAAACGCTGTCAGGACGAAACGTTCGGCTTGGGAGACGTCTTTCCTTGGAAAGATCCCGCGTCGCCGCGAGTCATCTACAACTAGGAACGCAACGCACTTGGCGTACGAAAGCGACCCTGGCCGCGGTCCAAGCCGCCGTTGAAAACTTGCTGATCGCCGCAGAAGAGTTGGGCTCAACGAGAATAGCCCTGCCGCTGATTGGAGCGGGCTTGGGAGGACTTCCGGCCGACAAGGTGAAGCAACTGCTTCGGGATGCGGCGGATGGGTCGCCGATTCGCCTGATCGTCTGCGAGCACTTCGTTGCAGGCAGGCAGCCGAGTGATTTCGACGCTCCCAATTAGTCCTGGGGCGCAAGTCGAGAGAATCTGGCCATCAACCGCGGCATCGACTTCAGCCGCCGCTTCCACGAAAAATTTCCCCTCCAGCCCTTCTTCGGCTACATTAAAACTCGTCCCGCCAATCCCTCTCCCTCATTGGATATCACGAATGATCTTGCCAATCCGACGCTTGCTCGGTTCGTTCTGTGCGCTGGCGCTGTTGATCGCTCCGCTGGCGGCCGGCGACCTGCAGATGAAACTCCGTTTTCAACAGGAAACGGCGCCCGATAGCGGACACTTTCATCAGCTGACGCGGGACGAAGCTTGGAAGCCGGAAAAGACGGCGATCATCGTCTGCGACATGTGGGATCTGCACCACTGCCGCAACGCGGTGCTGCGTGAGCAGCAGTTCGCTCCGCGGCTAAACGCCGTGCTGAAGCAGGCGCGGGACGCAGGGGTGATCATCATCCACGCGCCCAGCGGTTGTATGGAAAAGTACGCTGACCACCCATCCCGCAAACGGGCTGAACAAACGCCGAAAGCGGCCGACATTCCGACTGACATCAACACCTGGTGTTATCAGATCCCCTCCGAAGAAGACGGAATTTACCCGGTCGATCAATCGGACGGCGGCAGCGACGACGATCCGAAACAGCATGCCGCCTGGGCGGCTGAACTAACGGCGCAAGGGCTCAACTCCAAGATTCCCTGGTCGAAGCAGACCGATATGCTGACGATCGATCCCGAGCGTGATTACATCAGCGACAAAGGGGACGAAGTCTGGAGCATCCTCGCCCAGAAGAATATCGACAACGTCATCCTCACCGGCGTCCACACCAACATGTGCGTCCTCGGTCGTCCGTTTGGCCTGCGTCAGTTGTCGAGGAACGGCAAGAACGTCGTCTTGATGCGCGACTTGACCGACACGATGTACAACCCCGGCGCGTGGCCCTTCGTCAATCACTTCACCGGCACCGACCTGATCGTCTCTCACATCGAGAAGTTCGTCTGCCCGACGGTCACCAGCGATCAGATTGTCGGCGGCGAAGAATTCGCCTTCGCGGACGACAAGCGTCCGCACGTCGTCATGGTAATGGCCGAAGACGAATACGAAACGGCGCAAACCTTGCCGCAGTTTGGCGGCGACTTTCTGGGACGCGACTTCCGCGTCTCCTACGTCTACGGAAGCGAGACCGATCGCAACAGCATCCCGGGACTTGAAAAGGCGCTCGCCACCGCCGACGTGCTGCTGATCAGCGTCCGTCGTCGCGCACTTCCGCCGGAACAATTGGAAGCGCTCCGCAAGTATGTCGCCGCCGGCAAGCCGATGGTCGGCATTCGGACGGCGAGCCACGCGTTTGGTCTGCGCGGCAAAGAGCCGCCGGAAGGGACCGAGACGTGGGAAGAGTTCGACGCCGAAGTTTGGGGAGGCAACTACACCAACCATTACCCCAACGGCATGAAGTCGATGATCGAAACGGTGGAAGCCAACGCCAAGCATCCGATCTTGCGCGGCGTTTCGCGCGAGCCGTTCCCGCAAGTTGGTTCTCTCTATCAAACCGCGCCGCTGGCGGCCGGTACGACGATGCTGCTGACCGGAACGGTCGAAGGAAAGCCGGCCGAGCCGGTCGCGTGGACCTTCCGCCGCGCGGATAGCGGCTGGTCGTTCTATACGTCGCTCGGCCACAAAGAGGATTTCCAGAACAAGTCGTTTCAGCGCCTCCTGCTCAACAGCATCTACTGGGCGGCGGGCCTGGAAGTGCCGAATCACTTCGATCTGACCAAGCCGGCTCCGCCGCAGCGGAAAGGTTAGTAGGCATCGCTCCGTATGCGACTCGTCCCCTGCTCTTTCGAGAAACATGGCGCCGCGATTCAGGCGATCTTCAATCATGAGATCGCCCATTCCTCGGCGCTGTACGAGTATGTCCCTCGTTCCACCGAGACGATCGAAACGTGGTTCGCCACGAAAGCGGCCGGCGCATGGCCGGTGATCGGCGCCGAAGAGGAGGATGGGACGCTGATGGGCTTCACGACGATGGGGCCGTTTCGTCCGCAGCCCGGCTACAAGTACACCGCCGAGCATTCGATCTACATCGCCAAGAACTTTCGCGGCCGCGGACTGGGAGGAATCCTGCTACAGGAAATCATCGCCCAGGCGATTGCCCGAGATCTCCACTCGCTGATCGGCGTAATCGATCAAGCGAACCTGGCCAGCGTCGCGCTGCATCAGAAACATGGCTTCGTCCTCAGCGGCGTCATGCGCGAAGCAGGCTTCAAATTCGGCCGCTGGCTCGACGCCGGCTTCTATCAACTAATGCTGCCGACGCCGGACTCGCCTTGCGACGGATAGCGCCAACCCGACGGAATGAGAGAAGAAATAGAACGCGGAGGCCACGAATAAATCACGGACGAACACGGTAAGGAAGGAGCTCGACGTATAGTCGTTGCTCTATCGCAAATTGTAGTTGTCGTTTTTGGCACTCGACGTTTCATTGCGTTCCCCCAAGCTCATCTCTTACCGTGCTTGTCCGTGTCTCCTGCCGTGTCCTCCGTGTTCCATTCTCTTCCCTGACGCCAAGCAAAACGTGAAGTTTTCCGCCACAAAGCTAGGTTTGGCATCCTGATTGCGTTATGTTGAAATAAGCCAAATTGGCTCATTTTCGCCCAAAAATTGGGCACTCGCGCATGTTCAAGGAAGTTCGATGATCACAACGGTGCAGCAGCACATCCTTCAAGAGCAACGTCGTTTCCCTCACGCCTCCGGCGAATTCTCCTGGCTCCTTTCGGCCATCACGCTGGCGACCAAGATGATTGGCGCCAAGGTCCGTTCGGCCGGTCTAACCGACATCGTTGGCGCCGCCGGCGACGTCAACGTCCAAGGAGAAGTGCAGCAGAAGCTCGACGTTTACGCGAATGAAGTGCTGCTCCACTGTCTCAGCACGCGCGCCAGCGTCGGGGTGCTCGCCTCGGAAGAAAATGAGCATCCGAAAATCGTCGGCCATGCCACCGACGACGCCAAGTACGCGGTGGTGTTCGATCCCCTCGACGGGTCTTCGAACATCGACGTCAACGTCAGCGTCGGCACCACCTTCTCGATCATGCGTCGTCCGGAAGGCGCCAGTTGCGACGAGCCCGAAAAATGGCTGCTGCAGCCCGGTACGAAGCAAGTCGCGGCGGGCTACGTCGTCTATGGATCTTCGACGATGCTGGTCTACAGCGTCGGTCTCGGCGCCCACGGCTTCACGCTTGATCCGTCGATTGGCGCCTTCGTTTTAAGCCATCCGAACATCAAGATGCCGAAGCAGGGAAAGTATTATTCGGTCAACGAAGCGTACGCGCCGTCGTTCCCGCCGGGCTATTCCGATTACTTGCAGATGCTCCGCGACGGCCAGTTGGGACATCCCTACAGCTCGCGATATATCGGCTCGATGGTCTCCGACTTCCACCGGACGATTTTGAAGGGGGGGATCTTCCTCTACCCGCCGACGTCGGACAATCCAGAAGGCAAACTCCGCGTCCTCTACGAAGCGTTCCCCATCGCGTTCCTCTGCGAACAAGCAGGCGGCAAAGCGTCGGACGGCGCAAACCGTCTGCTCGACATGCAACCAACCAGCATCCACCAACGCACCCCGATGGTGGTCGGCAGCCAGGTGGAGATGGAGTTGTTCGAGAAGATGGTCGCCAGCGGGGAGATTGCGTCTTTGGCGTAAGCAGGAATCGGGGTGCCACGGCTCTGTGAGCCGTGCTCTTCGGGAATCGCCTTAGAAGACACGGCTCACAGAGCCGTGGCACCCGTTTTATTCGGATCGCTCAGTCTTAGCGAGCCGGCCGAAGCTCTTGCAACTTCGCCTGCGTCTGCAGAATATCCTGCGGCAATGGCGCGATGAACTCGCGGACTTGGCCGTCATCCGGATGCGCGATCGCCAACCGGCGTGCATGCAGCGCCGTGCGTCCCAGTAGCACCGTCGGGTCGTCGTTGTGCTTCAGCTCTCCCAGCGTCAACACGCGGCGGCCGCCGTAAAGCGGATCGCATAGGACGGCGTGTCCGGCATGAGCCAGGTGAACGCGGATTTGATGCGTGCGGCCTGTTTTCGGCAGCGCCTTGATGGCGGCGAAGCCGTTGTAGCGTTCGAGCACTTCGTAGAAGGTCTGCGCTTCTTTTCCCTCGTCGTCGCCGCGGCGAATCGCCATGCGCTCGCGGATCCTGGGATGAGGACCGATCGGTTCGTTGATCATGTCCCGGTCGCGGTCCGGAACGCCGATCACGATGGCAAAGTATTCTTTCTCGGTCGAACGATCCTGGAACTGCTTTTTCAGGAACTCGTGCGCCTCGTCATCTTTGGCGATCAAAATCACGCCGCTCGTATCACGGTCGAGACGATGGACGATGCCGGGCCGCGTCGGACCGCCGGAAGAACTGAGCTGCGCGAAGTTTCCCCGCAGCGCTTCGGTCAGCGTTCCCTTCCACTGCCCTTTCGCCGGATGGGTGATCATACCGGCGGGCTTGTTGATGACCGCGATTCGGTCATCCTGAAAAAGAATGTCGAGAGCGACCTTGCTGCCAACCTGCTCGTCGCTCCGAGGTTCGATCGTCGGATAGACCAGACGCTCGCCGACGCTCAACTTGTGAGCCGGCTTGCAGGCGATTCCGTCGATCGTCACGCGACCGGCGTCCATCGCCTTGCGGATTTGTCCGCGGCTAACGCCGGCGCCTTCGAACTGCGACGCCAGATAATGGTCGACGCGCCCTCCCGCTTGTTCAGCGGTGATGACGATCTCGTGCAGCGGTGAATCAGAATCGGGCATTCGGCTCTGCGATTACTCGGCGGCCGGCTTTTCTTCGGTCGCCGGCTTTTCTTCCGCCGGGGCCGGAGTTTCGGCGGCCGCTTCCGACTTCGGCGCTTCCGCGGCCGGCTTTTCTTCGGCAGGCTTCGCCTCCGCCGACTTTTCTTCCGCGGTCGGAGGAGCGGACGGCGCCGCCGAATCGGCCGGGGTTTCAGCGGCCGGCGATTCCGGCTTCGGCATCAGATCCCCTTCGCCCGGCTGCGGCAATCCCGCGTTGTCCGGCATCAGGTTAATCGGCGTGTTCAGCATGCCGGCGCCATCGCCAGGACGGGTCAGCGCGTCTCGCGACGGCAAGGTGAGGTTCGGATCGCTCGGCAGATCTTGATTCAGGATGCCGCTGGTCGGCGAAGCCTTCGGAGCGAAATCCTGATCGTGATACCAAGTGTAGAACTCTTCGGTGTCTTTGCTCTTCAGTAGCGTCAAACGTTCGCCGGCCCATTTGCCGAACGGCGATTCCGGGAATTGCGTCGACAGCTTTTCGTAGGTCGTGATCGCCGTTTGGATGCTTTCTTTGGTCGCCAGCACTTCGCTCGACTGACCGATGCCCCACATGGCGCGTTGCTTCAGTTCCGGTACGTCCGCCGCTTTCTGAGCGTTGTCGAACGCTTTGATCGAACGTTCGAGATCGAGCTTCGCGTCGTCCGGCTGCGAGAAGTACTTTTCCAAACCTTGGCGATACAAATCGTAACCGAGGAACAGCTCGGCCCAAGCGCCCGACGGACGACCTTGATAGGCGCTGCTGACCGCTTCCAATGCCGGAGTCATCTTGGCGTCTTGCTGACCCATCAGCGCCGACGCGGTGAACAGTTCGCCCCAACCGCTAGCTCGAGCGACTTTGTTCTGGTACTGCAACCAGGTAACCGTAATCGTGGCGACGACGATCGCAATGATCACCCCCGCGACGATCTTGGCCTGGGGACCCATCTGCTCCATCCCCTTTTCGAGAGCTTGCTCCAGGTCGTTTTTCTGCAGTTCGTGGCGGCGTTCGCTTTTCATGACTGGCGTAAGAGGGGGTAGAAGGTATTTGTTTGCGGAAGGCTACTTAACAGTAACCGACGCATAGATTTAGAGTCCAAACCGTGAATATAGAAGCGCTGCGCAAGGGGCGTCAAGACCGAGTGACGCTGGCGACACCCTCTAACCCTTTCACCTGAAACTCGCAGTCTTCCTGCTTTTACACACGACGCAGTCGTCGCGATTCAAACCAGGGCGAAAACGTCGTATTCGAGAGGAAGAGGACGCTCCCGTACGTTTGCGGCATCTTTTCTCACGCTGGCGTTGCCGACTCCGAAAGAGTGGAAAATAATCGGCTATACGCAACTTTTCTCCGCCCGGTTGCAAGACCGCCCAGTCCCGAATTACGATCGATCCAAATCGCGCGGCGGCGATTGCAATGTTTCTTTGGCTCTCTCGGTGCAAGGAAGTACGGACTCCGTGAGCGGACTGAATCCGGCCCAACAAGACGCAGTCGATACCCTTTCTGGCCCGATGTTGGTGTTGGCGGGCGCCGGTTCCGGAAAGACCCGCGTCGTCACGTTTCGGATCGCCAACCTCATTCGCCATGGGGTTCGGCCCAGTCGCATCCTGGCGGTGACCTTCACCAACAAGGCGGCGGCCGAAATGCGCGAACGCGCCCTCGGGATCCTGGGGAACAAAACGTCCGAACAGCCGGTCGTTTCGACGTTCCACTCCCACTGCGTGCAGGTTCTTCGCCGCAACATTAATCGCTTGGGCTATCCGCTGAAGTTTGCGATTTACGATCGCGGCGATCAGGAATCGGTCATACGGGCCGCATTGCGCGAAATCCGCGTCCCCAACGAATCGCTCCGCCCCGGCGATGCGCTGAACAACATCAGCCGCTGGAAAACGGCCGGCATTCGTCCGCCGGAAGCGGTCGGTCACGCTCAGACCGACAAAGAGCATCTCTCGGCGATGGCCTATCGGCGCTATCAGAACACGCTGAAGACCTGCGGCGCGGTCGACTTCGACGACCTGCTGCTGCTGACCGAAGAGCTGTTCACCAATCATGACGACATCCGCGAAGAGGAAGCGTCGAAGTTCGATCACTTGATGATCGACGAATACCAGGACACGAACGGCAGCCAGTACCGGATCGTCCGCGGTTTGGCCGAAGCGCACCGCAACTTATGCGTGGTCGGCGACGACGATCAATCGATTTACTCCTGGCGCGGCGCCGAAGTGCAGCACATTCTTCGCTTCCAGCGCGATTGGCCCGAAGCGAAGGTGATCTACCTGAAAGACAACTATCGCTGTACCGCCGCGATCCTGGAGTTGGCGAATCGCCTGATTCAGTTCAACTCGACGCGGTACGACAAAGATCTTGAAGCGGCACGCTTCGGCGGCGATCGCCCCCAGATCTGGCAGTTCAAAGACGAAGAAAAAGAGGCGGAAGAAGTCGTCAAAGACATCGCCCGCAAGCTGACGCAGCCGGAGTTTGAACCGCGCGACTTCGCGATCCTGTTCCGCACCAACGAGCAGCCGCGTGCGTTTGAACAGCAGCTCCGTAGCATGAAGATCCCGTACATCTTGATCGGCGGCATGTCGTTCTTCGACCGCAAAGAAGTCCGCGACTTGATCTCGTATTTGAAGGTGATTCATTCGCCGATCGACGAGGTTGCGCTCCTCCGAATCTTGAACACTCCGCCCCGCGGCATTGGCCAGCAAACGGTCAAACAGCTGATGGAGTACGCGGTCAACGAAGGGAAACCGCTCTGGGAAGCCTTCCCGTCGGTCCGTTCGATCCGGGGGATCTCCGAAAGCGGCGCCAACGCGGTGATCGACTTCGCCTCGCTGATTCGCCGCTATCAAAAGCGGTTTGAAACCGAGCCGATGTCGCACGTCGTCCGTTCCCTGATCGGCGACATCGCTTATCAGAAGGAACTGGAGCGGCTCTATCCTGATCCGAAAGATCGCGAGTCGCGCGAGATGGCGATCGAACAGGTGGTCAACGCCGTCAGCGCCTTTGAATCAAGCCGCAAAAAGCCGACGCTTGGCGGCTTCCTCGACGACTCCGCCCTCTCCGGCGGCGACTTCGACAACGAGAAGGAAAAGCAGCTGGCCAAAAACGGCGTCGTGCTGATGACGCTGCATGCCGCCAAGGGGCTGGAGTTCCCGAACGTTTACATGGTCGGCATGGAAGAAGGCATTCTGCCGCACGCACGGAGCGTGAAGGAAGAGGGCGCCGCGGTCGAAGAAGAACGGCGGCTCTGCTATGTCGGCATCACGCGAGCCCAGGATCGCTTGACCTTCTCCCTCGCCACGTCGCGCAAGCGTTGGGGGAAAGCCCGGCCGACCGACACCAGCCGATTCCTCTACGAGATCACCGGCCAGGCCGACAACGCCGCCAAATCGGCACGGATGGCAAAGTCGCCGCGCGATCGTCCGAAAGGCGCCGCGAAGCGGGGTTAAAGCAGCAACTCTTGGGTGCCATGCTCTTGCGGCGTCTTCGCCGGATGAGCATGCCTTTTGAATCTGCCGACGCTTTGAAGACATGCTCTTCTCGCGAAGACGCGATACGAGCATGGCGCCAGCGCTAGTCAGTTTCGCTCGCCGTATGCTCGATGATCGCACCGCAGATCTGCGGCCAGAGGGGCTCCGGCCGATCGTGGCCCATGTCTTCCAACAACAGCAAACGAGCGTTCGGAGCGAGTTCAGCCGTCCGCTCTCCTCCGCTCGGGGCGATCAGCGTGTCTTCCAATCCGTGAATCACGAGAGTCGGAGCGAGCATCGTCTTCAATCGAGCGGCGCGTGAGCCGTTGGTGATCAGCGCGGCGATTTGGCGAGCGGCGCCCTCGGGATAGTACGAGCGGTCGTAACTTGCCGCCGCGTTTTTCCTCACTTCGTCGGGATCGTAATACTTTTTCGACCTCCACACAGCCGACTTGATAGACGCTTGGATGAAGCCTTCTCGATCGCTCGGCGAGGGAGTAAAGAGGGCACGCATCGCTTCGGGAGAGGATTGGCCGACATCTGGTTCGCCGGTGGTCGACATCATCGAGGTAAGCGTCAACACGCGCTCGGGATGTTCGATCGCCATAATTTGAGCGATCACTCCACCCATCGATGAACCGACGATATGGGCCTGATGAAGCTCAAGTCCGTCGAGCAAGCCGATCGCGTCGCCAGCCATGTCTTCAATGGAATAAGGCGCGAGCTCCCGCGCAGCCGCGAGATCGCCCGCCGTTAGCTTGGCGATGACTTGATTCAGATCGACTTGCTGGCCATGCATCTTCGAGGAGAGGCCGCAGTCCCGATTGTCGAACCGGATGACAAACCGTCCTGCATCGGCCAGGCGTTGGCAAAAAGGGGCGGACCAACCGATCATCTGGGCGCCAAATCCCATGATCAAGAGCAACGCCGGATCCTCTTGGGAACCAAACGTGTCGTACTCGATCTCCACTGCCGACTGCGTCCGAATCTGCGCCATCGATCGCTATACCCTCCTGCCGCCATCGTGAAAAAGGTTGCCCACGACGGCTTTATTTTGATCCCATCGAAACAAAAAAGACGCCGAGGTTCGGCGTCTCTTTGTCGTATTTACTCTTTTCGCGTTACGCGGCGCCTTCTTGGCGACGCTTGCGAATCAACGCTGGATCCAGGTCCGGGTGCCCTTCCCACCAGATCTTCGGCGAGTCCCAACCGAATTGGTTTTCGGACGGGATCCGTCGCGGCTGCGGTTCAGGGGTCGGTTCTGGCTCTGGTTCGGGAGCCGGCTGCGGCTGGGGCTTGGCCTTCACTTCGACGACCAGGTCAACCAGTTCCGGCACGGCGACGATCGGCAGCGGGATTTCGATGTTCTGCACGGCCGGCTCTTCGTCGAGCAGGTCGTCCAGGGCGATGCTCACCATGTCGACGTCGGCGGCTTCCTTCAGGCCGTATTCGTCCGGAGTCAGCTCGAAGACCGGTTCCGGTTCTTCGTGTTCGCTCCGTTCCAAGTAGTACTCGGCGTCGATCAGATGAATCGGCTGCGATTCGGGCTGATTGACCGGCGCGGCATCGGCGAGCGACAGGTCTTCTTCCTTCTTCGCCTTCGGCTTGATGTCGATCTTCAGCGAATGGAGTTCCAGGTACGGCACGATCGGCAGTTCGACGCGGAACGGCGGCGGCGTGATGATCGGCTCTTCGACCACCGGTTCCGGTTCCGGCTCAACAACCTCTTCCACCACTTCTTCGACGACCGGGGCCGGCAAGCGAGCCGGTTCGGGGCGGCAAACGCCGGTCACCTGCGGCAAGACGCGAACGTCGGCGCCCAGGTTCTGGAAGATTTCCATGATGTGTTCATGGCAGGTGAAGACGAGGGTCTGATGTCCTTCGTTGGCGAAGCCGAGCAACACTTCAGCGGTCGCTTTGCAACGCTTCGAGTCGAAGTTGACCATCACGTCGTCCAGGATCACCGGCAAGACGCGACCTTGGCGAGCGAAGGTGCGAACCAGCGCCAAGCGAACGCTGAGGAAGACCTGCTCGCGGGTACCTTCGCTCAGATGTTCGAGCGACTTCGAGCGTCCCTTGGCGTCTTCGACGTACAGGGTGTTTTCGCTGAGCGGCGTCCAGATGCGGACGTACTTGCCGAGCGACAACTTGTCCATGAAGATCGACGCCATCTTCAACGTTTCGGGCTGACGCTGCGTTTCGTAGATGCGGCGAATCTGATCGAGGATGTTGGCGGTGACCGCGAGGGCCTGCCAACGTTCGACCGCTTGTTCGATCTGCGTAGCGACTTCGTTCAGTTCGAGCTGCGCCGAAGCCAGCCGATCGTTTTCTTCGAGCGCTTCGAGCTGCGCCTTCAGTTCGCCGCGACGTTCGAAGCCTTCCTTCAAGCTCCGCTGAGCCTGATCGTGCTCCTGCATCAACTCGGTCAGCTCTTTCTGAGCTTCCGCGGCCGAAACTTCGCCCAGGAATTCTTCGACCGTCTCCAGCTCGACGTCACCCAACTTGGCGACGATCTCCGCTTCGACTTCTTCCAGATCGAGCAACAGGCCGTTGATCTTGTTCGCCTTGTCGAGCAGCTTGCGGTAGCCGTCTTCGTCTTCGACCCCTGTTTCGTCCAGGATCTCTTGACGCTGCTTGGCCGCTTTCCGCATTTCGCCGGCGGTCTTCTTGAACTCGTCCTTGATCTTGGCGGCGCGACCGCGGAGATCGACTCGCAGCTCCGATTGGCTCTGCTGCCGATCGAGTTCCGCCTTCAGGCGATCGAGCTGCTCCAGGCCATCCTTCGTGTTCTTCAGGCCCAGTTCGTTGGCCAACTGCCCGATGCGGGTTTCGACCGCTTGCAGCTCTTCGGTGCGTTGCGTCTCTTGATCCTGCAGCGCCTTCAGTTGCTTCCGCTTTTCATGGATATGACCCAGGATGCGAGCCAACACCTTGATCCGATCCGGCTGCAGGTCATCGGGCAGGTCGAGCGCCCGCAGCGCGTCGCGCCAACGACGACGAGCGTTGTTGACCGCGTGTTCAGCGTCTTGGATCGTCTTGGAAGCGTAGTCGCTCTTCTGTTTCGCTTCGCCGGCGCGATTGCCGAGCGGAATCAAACTTTCCAGCTGAGCCAGGTGATCTTCCGCCGATTGCAAACGGGCGACCAGCGGGCCGCCACCTTTCGGCAGCACGTGATCGAACTCGTCCCGTTCTTCGCGAGCCTTATGCAGCTGCACGTTGACCAGCTCGAACTGACGCTTGACGCCGTCCAGGTTCTGCTTGACCGTCCGCTCCATCGTCACCTTGGTGAAGACGACGCCGACCATGAAAACGAGACCGAACAGTGGAACGGCCTCGTGAACATCGGGCACCACGATCACTGAGCCGAAGATATAGAGCAGCACCATCGTGACGCCGGCCGAGAAAGTCAGCCCCAACAGGGCGAGCAGCGGTCGCGGCAAGATCTGATTTTCGAGCAAGTCAGCCGATTCGATTTCGGCTTCGCGACGCTGAAACTCCAGCTTGTCGATCTTTTCTTCGACCTGGATGCGGCGGCGAAGGAGATTGACCAGTTCGCCCGCTCTGTCGATTGCGACGCTCAGGTCCTCTTCGCCGACGTTGGCCAGCGACTTTTCGACTTCCGATTTGGTCGATTCGAGTTCGTCCTCATGCGACGAAGCGGTTCGCTTCGCCTCTTCAAAGCGGACGACCTCCTGCTCCAGCGTCTGCATCGGCGTTTTGAGCGACTTCAGCTGCTTGGGAGTCAGATCGGGACGACGACCTTGGCCGAGCGTTACGCCGGTGTTGTCCCAGGCCGCTTCGATCTCTCGTTTGACGTCGTCGATTTCGTCCTGGACGCCCGAGATCTGCTTGCGAATCGCGACGATCCAGTGGCGTTGTTCGCCGAGGGCGTCGACGCGGGCCGCATGTCGCGACAGTTCGCGGTTGAGCGGAATCGACTCATGCTCAGTAAAGAGCGCTTTGTATTGCGAACGCAACTCGGTGCAGCGACCTTTGCGGCGCGAAACCCGTTCGCGCAATTGCGTCAGGTGATTGAGAGTCTCTTCGGCGACGTCCGGAATCTCGCCGGCGTCGTCGATCTTGGTCGAGAGCGTTTCGCGACGTTCGATCTCGCCGCGCAAGTCTTCCGCCAGCTCAATAAACTCGGCCCGCTCGGTGATCGCGGCCGACTTGTGTTGCAGTTGTTCGATCTGAACGGCGGCGCTGCGCTGTTGCTGCAGAACCTGACCCCACTGCTGCGTCTGCACGCGCAGCTCTTCGACTTCTTTCTTCAGCGAGTGATGCTGATCGAGCAGCTGATCGACGATGCAGTCGGCGCCGTTGTGCGAGATGAGCGCTTCGCGCGAGATCTCAAGCCGGCGAACCACTTCCGCCAAAGAAATGCGATCCAAACCGCTCGTCAGTTCGTAGATCTTCTGAGCGGCGTGGCTGTCGTCAAGCGTCGCGAGCAGCTGAATTTCGCGCAGACCGACGGCGAAGATGTTGTTGTAGGTGTAGCGATCGACCCCTTCGAGGAGCGCTTCGAGTTGAGTCCTGCTTTGACGCGAACCGTCCGGCGCCACGATCCACGCGTTTTCTTCAAACGTCCGTTCGTCCCACAGTCGTACGACCTGAAAACGGCCGAGGGTGCCGCGAATGTTGAGCGAACCGCCCGGCTGACCACCGTTGACCGGCGGCAAATAGCGACGCTCTTCCGACAGATCGATGCCGTAAAGCATCGTCCGCATGAAGTTGAGGAGCGTACTCTTCCCGGCTTCGTTGTGCCCAAAGAACACGGTCACGGTCGGCGAGAGCTCTTCGATACGTAGCCCGCGCCAGACGCCGAAACCATCGATATTGACTTGATTTAGTTGCACGGTGGCGGCTCCTAGTCGTCGATCCGCAGGGATTGAACGCCCATGCGACGTGCTTCATGCAACGCTTTGCGACGCACTTCCCTGGTTTCAATCTGCACCGCCTCGGCCAACTGCGTGCCGCGACGGTCTTCGCCTAATAACTCGGTCAACTCAATGGGGATGTCGGGGTCCGCGAGCAATTCGCGCGTCAGTCGCAAAAAGTCGCCGCAGATGGTTTGTTCCTGGTACCACGATTCGGGAATCACGGACGCCGATTCGACCTTCAGTTCGTAGGTCCAAGCGCCACCCTCTTCCTGACCAAATTCCTTGTTCAGCACATCGATCATGTGCTGCCACATCGATTCGGCCAGCAGCTTCTTCGAGGCGTTCCCTTCGATGACGACGCGCCAGTCGACCAGCAACTGTCGGCGTCCTTTGCCGGAGACGAGCGTTCGCATCCGGTTCTTCAGCACTTTTTCAAGTTCGTCCGGCGTCTCGCAATTGGCAATTTCGACCAATTCGCTCTGCCAGCGGACGACGTCGGTTGCGATCGAATCAGTTGAGATGTCGCCTGCTTCGTTGACTTCGACGACGGTGCAGCTGCGCTGACCGACATGGATCGGACGACGACCTTGCGGCGAGCCCGCATGCATCGCGTACTTCGGCGCGGTGCGATGCTTCTTCCGCATCTCTTCGCCGCCGAGAGCCCAGTAAGGAATATCGTGACGGGTAATCGCCCCTTCTTCGACTTCGCCATAGGCGACGGCGACGGTAAACAAACCCGAAGCGGCGGGGCGGAAATCGCCGACGCGAATCTCGCCGCCGGAGTTCGCCTGGCCGATGATCGCGGCGATCGCTTCGCCGTCATGTTCAAAATGGACGGTTTGCGGCAGACCGGGTCGGAAGACATGGACGTTGCCGGGAAGCGCGACCGACGAAGGCCAGCGCGAAGGAGGATCGGCGTCGCCGCCAGCCCAGTAGACTTGGACGCCGGCCGTATCGAGTTGCTCGAATAATTCCAACAAGCAGCCGATCGTACGCGGGCTCGAAAGGCGCGGATCGAGCAAGTCGCCGGTCAACACGAGGAAGTCGACTTCGTGCAGCATGGCCGTTTCGATCACTTGCTGCGCAGCACGCCGGGGCGCTTCACAGAAGATGGTGCGCAAGTGATCCGGCACAGAGGGTAACCCTCCGAGCGGCTGATCGAGATGGAAGTCGCCCGATTGAAGAAAGCGGAACGACGCTCCTGGAGTCATATTACTGCGCCTCCCTGCGCGGATTTCAGTCGATATGGCCGACAGCAAACAGGTGCTGGCGCCTACCTATTCGGGCAGTTTAGCGGAATTTGAAAATTCCGCCTATCCGGATTCTTTTGGCCAAAGATTCATCCCCCGCCAACCGACATCACGGCAAAAAAATACCCACCCGGCCAACAAACAGGAGGGATGGGCGGTTTGCGCAAAATAAGTTCGCAACTCGGATCAATCGCCGATCAAGCTTCTCGACGACGTCGTCTTACCGGAATTACGACTTCGCCATCACGACGTAGGTCTTCGGAATTTTGTCGTGCCATCCGCGGGGAGGCGCGTCGCCAAAGAACGAAAACGGCTCGAACGGGATGAAGCGACATGCCGTGCGCCCCAAAACCTGTCCCCACGACGGCGGAAAGCCCTGTTCGTTCACCACTTTGGTGCCAGAGGCCAGCTTGCCCAGCGTCCGCCCGAACAACCCTTCCATCAGGAAGTAATACGAGAAGTTGATGAAGAGCCCGAAGAAGAACATCAGCGGCGAATCGAAAATCTCCAGGATCTTTTCGTTCTGCGACACAACCGCGTAGATGCCGACGCAGATCCCCAGGATAAAGGCGCAGATCTGAACGATAACGTTGATGCAAATGATGTCGACGATCAGGTTCGCCAGGCGTCGCCCTTGTGGCGCACCGACGACTTCTCGAACAGGCTCCACTAAAACGGCGGCTTCCGTGGAGGGAGAGAGAAAGGGGTTTTCAGTCGATGACATGCGTGCAGGCCTCGCGATAGACAAGAATCAAAATTGCAATTCAGCAGTATCTCGGCTTGAGTTTACCCACCCCCTCCGCGGTCCCCAAATAAATTCTTCGCCGATTGCAAAACGACCAATTCGGTCCGCTCGCTGCCAGTCGATTCTCAGGCGTTTCCGACAATTCTAGCGCGGCTTCCGACAAACCAAGCCTCTGCCGTTTTGGCGCCGGAAATGCATTTTAGACTTGCGCCGTTTTTCCCGGCTTTCGGCTTGATACAAACAATTCCCGCGTGAGACCAATCGCCATGCGACTATTTCAATGCGACGACTGCGGCGAGCTCGTCTATTTCGAGAACAACACTTGCTTGAACTGCCAACAGCAGCTCGCCTTCGATCCCGGCGCGCTGACAATGACGACCATCATCCCGGTCGACGAAGGGCCAAACCTGTGGCGCTCCGTCGAATCGTCCTGTAGCGAGCGATACCGTCGCTGCGAGAACGACCTGCAACACAATGTCTGCAATTGGCTCGTTCCGGCCGAGAGCGACCAAACGCTTTGCCCGGCGTGTCAGTTTACGGAAATGATCCCCGATCTGACTGACGCGGCGAACCTGGCCCACTGGAGCAAGCTGGAAACCGCCAAACGGCGACTCCTCTACACGCTGATGTCCTTGGGACTGCCGACCACGTCGAAGTCGTTTGATCCGCAGACCGGGCTCTCGTTCCACTTTCTGGCCGACGATCCTCAAACCAACAAGAAGGTTTTGACCGGCCATGCCGATGGCCTAATCACCCTGAACATCGCTGAAGCGGATGACGCCGAACGAGAACAACGTCGCGTTGCGATGGGCGAACCTTACCGGACGCTGCTGGGGCACTTTCGGCACGAGGTGGGACATTATTACTGGGATCTACTGGTCCGCGACACGCTGAATCTTCACGAATTCCGCCAGCTTTTTGGTGACGAAACGGCCGACTACGGCGTTGCTCTCCAAAACCATTATTCCAGCGGACCGCCGGCAGATTGGCAGCAATATTACGTCTCAGCCTACGCCTCGAGCCATCCCTGGGAAGATTGGGCTGAGACCTGGGCGCATTACCTGCACATGGTCGACGCCCTCGAAATGGCCTCGTCGAGCCAGATCACCGTTCCGCGTCTTGAAAACCGTGCGGAGCGAACCCGAATCGTTTTTTCTCCCGGTTCGGCGGGCGAGATTTCGATGGACGAAATGATCAACGACTGGTTATCGCTCGCCCACATGCTGAACTGCGCCAACCGGTGCCTTGGCCAAGCCGACAGTTACCCTTTTGTGGTTTCGCAGTCGGTAATGGAAAAGCTAAAATTGATTCATGAGCTGGTACTGCGATCCGCAGACGAAACGCCGGCTTCTCCTCTCCCGAATTAGGATCTTGGCCATGAGCCCTATGAGAAGCAGCGGTTCCTGGAAGACGCGTCTGGTAATCGCCGCAATCATCGCCTTCTTTGCGATCGCCTCGTACTACATGTCGACCGACAAAAACCCGGTCACCGGCGAAGCGCAGCGCGTCGCGATGACGACCGACCAGGAGATCGCGCTCGGTTTGCAAGCGGCGCCGGAGATGATCGCCCAGCATGGCGGCGAACTTCCCGACCGCAACGCCCAGGCGCTGGTCGATCAGATCGGCGGCCAACTGCTGCAAGCCCTCAATCGAGACCTCGCTCAGCAAGGGCGCGAAAATCCATTTCCGTTCGAGTTTCATCTCCTCGCCGATCCCAAAACGGTTAACGCGTTCGCCCTTCCCGGCGGTCAGGTCTTTGTCACAGCGGCTCTCTTCCGTGATCTGGAAACCGAAGGGCAGCTTGCCGGGGTCCTCGGCCATGAGATGGGACACGTCCTTTCTCGTCACGGCGCGCAGCAAATGGCCAAACAGAATCTGACGCAGGGCTTGGTTGGCGCCGCAGGGGTCGCCGGCGGAGACGCCAACAGCGCCCGCATGGCGCAACTGGTCGGGCAGTTCGTCAACATGAAGTATGGCCGCGAAGACGAACTCGAATCGGATCAATGGGGCGTTCGTCTAATGGGGATGGCCGGCTACGATCCGAACGCAATGATCGGCGTCATGGAAGTGCTGGAACGAGCCGGCGGCGAAGGCCCGCCGGAATTCCTTAGCACGCACCCGAAGCCAGCCAACCGCGTCATCTACATCAAGCAGGTGATCAAAGAAGAATACCCGAACGGCGTGCCTGCCGGCTTGAAGCCGTAAGTTCTAACACTAGCCCGCAGCGCAAGCGAGGGAATGTGGTCGGATAAAATGTCTAAGGCCTAATGACGAATGTCTATTGTCGGAGTACTCGCCATTCGTACTTCATCATTGACTTGCAAGCGCATTCCCTCGCTTGCGCTGCGGGCTAGTGTTGCGGATTGATCGCTCGATCGATGAACCGATATGCCGGCTCATGCGTTTCCATCGGAAACGTATGCTCCGTATCGGGATGAATCACCTTCAGGTTTTCTTCCGCGCCAAAAAGTTGGAAAACCGGCCGAGCCGCCGCTGCGATTCGGTCGACGCTGTCCGCTTTAAAGTTGCTATCCCCCAGCGGCGCGATGATCATCGTCGGGCGGGGAGCCAGTCCAGCGACTAGCTCATAAAAGTCGACCGGGAGCTCTTCTAGACGACCCTGGTAGCCCGCCAGTTTCGGCATGTAGCGATCTTGGCACCAGCCCCGTCCATGCACCCAATTCTTGGGATCGCCGCTATAGTAATCGAGGAACGAATCGAGCCCACAACAGCTGACGACCGCTTTGATCCGCGGATCGAACGTCGCGATGAAGACGCTGTTGTGCCCGCCGAGCGAATGCCCGATCGCCGCATACTTGCCATGTTGCACGTAGGGAAGCGAATCGAGCAGATCAAGGCAACGGCTGTTATCCCAAATCGCTTTCATCGTCCCGCTCTCCCAGCCAAGCTGCTTCAAGTCTGGCTGAAATTGCCCCAGCAGCGGATAATGCGGCGCGATCACTACATATCCGCGTTCAGCCAACTCTTTGGCGTACATCCGCTCGCGACTCTCGCCCAGACCGACCATTTCCATCGGACCTCGCTGATTGGTCGGATGGAGCGCCAGAACGGCCGGGAACTTTTTGTCAGGCGACGACTTCAGCGCTTCTTTCGGAATCAATAGATAGGCCGGGACGCGGCCCCCGGGCTCTGACTGATACGAGATCAACCGGCGAACGTAACTTCCCATATCGACTTCTTCGTCGATCTCGATGTCGAGCGGACAACGCTTTTCCGCCCCCGGCAGTTTGCCGATGAGGGACGTGAAGTCTTTCAACGTCTCTTCTTTTCGTCGCTGCAGCTCACCCGCCGACTTCGCGATCTTCACGTCGCCGTCCGAATCGTAATACGCCAACTGATTCTCACGAGGAAGGCGCCGCACCGGCAGTTCGGCTCCCGTCTCGGCCGCAACGCCGACGCTAAGAAAAAGTGCGACTGCGCCGAAAGCGACGCTGATGCGAACGGTGGGGAAAGGGAGGATCGATTTCATGGTTTCGCCTGGGAAAGAACGAAGCGATGTAGCGAGGCCATTCTAACGGACGCCGCCGCCATGACCACGATGATTTCTCGTGAAATATATGCATAAAAACGGCACACTTGCGTCTGGTGCGGCGCCCTGCTGCTGAAAGTTGCGACAGTCGCTTCCCAAGAAAGCGGCAGTCCACACTACCGCTATAGCGTCACAAATGCAGTCCATGATGTCACGCGATATCGTAAACCCAGCAATTCCTAGCACTTGCTCCCCATTGGTACAAAATCCCGCTCAATTGGCATGCGATATGCAAATCGGACCTGTCGTACACGCTCTTCTATCTCCACGCCCGAATTTTGATCGCGCTGGACCTCCCCGGTCGAGCGCGATCCTTATTTATTTCATTCACTTAATTAGGGCTAGAAATAATGACTTACTTCGTTGGAAAACGATCGGCGTTTACGTTGGTCGAACTGCTGGTGGTGATCGCCATCATCGGCGTGTTGATCGCTCTATTGCTGCCGGCCGTGCAACAGGCGCGCGAAGCGGCTCGTCGGATGCAGTGCACCAACAACCTGAAGCAAATCGGGCTGGCGATGCACAACTATCACGACACCTTCCTGGTCTTGCCCTCCGGCACGATCAATCCTGGCTGCAAGTCTTGCAGTGCATCGGCCGACATGCCGGCTTCGGTCGGAGCGAACGTTCGCAACGTCACCGCTCACTTGCTGATCCTTCCCTTTCTGGAGCAAGGGAACATTGCCGACAAGATTGACTTTCGCTATCCGGTCGGGCTGGCCGCCGACCCGGCGCAAGTGACCGCTCCCTCCGCAACGGACGCCGCCTCGAACATGGCGGTCCTGCAAAACACGCGACTTGACGTCTTCGCTTGTCCTTCGGATCCGTTCGACGTTCCCGGCGTCGCCGCCAGCGCTAATGAGTACTACAACAAAGACTATTACCGCACGAGCTATGGCCTAGTCACTTCCCAATGGTCCGACTACACCTCGGGGCTCTACTGGGGTTCGGCCGGCAACACGGCGAACATCCGCCCGGCGTTTGGCGTGAACGGCGCCGCCAAGTTCCGCGACATCATCGACGGAACCAGCAACACGATCTTGATGGCGGAATCGCGGATGGAGAAGACCTCCACCTCGTACGGACCATTTTGGGGCGCTTACACGCACACCTTCTGGCTGAATATGGCCAACCGGATCAACAAGCCTTATTCGCCCCCAACCTATACGAAGCCTTACGCCTGGTATGTCGGCAGCAACCATCCCGGCGGCGCCAACTCGCTGTTCGCTGACGGCTCGGTTCACTACCTGAGCGAAACGGCGAACCTGACGACGCTGCAAAATCTGTGTCGCATCGCGGACGGTGAGGTCCTGGGAGAATACTAATGCACAAGAAATCATTCCCACTGCAGCGTCTGGCGATCTTCGCCCTGCTGGCGATCGCCGTCGGCGGAGGCTGTTCGTCGGGCAATCGCGCCGGCGTCGAACTGGCCGAAGTGACCGGCGTCGTCACCTTGGACGGCAAACCGGTAAAGCAAGTCGAGGTGATGTTCATGCCGGAAGGAGGCGCGATCGAATCGCGCGGCATCACTGACGACGAAGGGAAGTTCGTCGCCTACTATCCGCCTGCCTACCCGGGCGCGATTCCTGGCAAACACCACGTCTTGTTCGAGTTGAAAGATGCGGACCAACATCCGGATCTCATTCCCAAGAAATACCGCCAAGGCTCCAAGGGAATCGAAGTCGACGTCGCCAAAGATGGGCCGAACGACTTTACCTTCGAGCTGAAAAAGAGATAACGACCGCTTTCCCTCCTCGGCGCCTGATTTCGATCAGCTTGTCTGCGCCAAGAGACCAACGCCCGCCGCGCATGACGGGCGTTTTTTTATGCGCCACCCTTATTTCATTTCGCCGAAGGTCGCCAACTGCGGCAAATGATCGCTGAGGGCGAAAGAATTGGAGTCAGCCGTATTCACGCGAAACGCCCCTTCAAACAGCGGTCGCGACTCGGTGATCGTCTTGGCGATCGGTCCCGTCGCCATCACGAAGTCGATCCGATACTGCGGCGTGTCGGCCTTGATCGTCAGACCGTCTCCTTCGCCCACTTTGGCGAAGGTGTCGACCCAGCCCGCGTCGATCCACATTTTGTACTCTTCGCAGTCGGGACCATGATTCAAGTCGCCGATCAGCAGCATCGAGCGGCCAGCGTCGAGATCCTCTTTCATCGACGTGAGCATCGCCTTCACTTCTTTCAGGCGAACGGCCGGATCGGGCCCTGGCATCAAGTGGGCCGAATGGACGATCAAATCGCCGCTGGGAAGCTTGATCGTTCCTTTCCCCCAATGCCGCGTGAACAGTTCCTTCGGCCGCGGATAGCCAAGGGGACAGTTCACGGCGTCGACAATTTCGTAACGACTAAGCAGCGTCCCCGGCCAGTTGCCGCCGCTGGGGAAGCGGACGTGGTTCATTCCCAAATAGCCGGCAATTTCCTTCGCCATCTCTTCGCTGGGCGACTCCGAGAAGTTGATCACATCCGGCTCGTAGAGGGCCAATTCCATCGCCGTTCGCCGCGTCATCTGCCCACTCTTGGAGGCCGTTTTCGCCAACGGACGATCGTCCGGCCAACCTTTGCAGACGTAAACGTTGTAGGCGATCACGCGCAGCGCTTCTCGCTTTTCTTCAGCCGCCGAAAGAGCCGTTGCGGAAATGCCGGCAGCGGCCAACGCCGCGCAGAATTGGCGTCGTGAGATCGTCATGGGGTGCGCCTTCTTGGAAGAGGGGTTTGGCAGGGGAATAACGCAATTGTCGCAGGAGCCCAATCGCAAATCAATTGTGCGGCGAAAGCGACTATCGTCCCGGATTGAGCGTCGGCAGCGGCGACGCCGCCCCCACTGCGTCCCGCTTCTGAGCGCGCCTCTCGGCCTGAAACGCCGTCAATAACTCACTTCCTTTCCAGTCGGAAGCCGCTGGCTCGGCATAGCGACATTGATGCAGCCCCTGCACTGCTCGCTGCAATTCATCCCCCGGCTTCCAACCGTCAGGCTGCGTGTTTAACCACGCCGACCATGCCGCTTCAGCCGCGTGCGAATCATTCCCGCGACAGGCCGCACACAATCGTTTCGCCGCAACGCGGTCCGGTGGATGCCAACGCTTCCACTTGCGCTGAAACCATCTCACTAGCTGCTCACGCCGCCAAACAGCGACTGCCGCAACGGCAATCGCAATCAAAAGCGGATAAAGCCACACGCGACGAGAAGTTGAATTCCCCGTAACCTCCGCCAGTTGCGGCGACGCTTCGACGTCAAACGTGACCGCCGGCAACTCTTGCCGTCCGAACTTCTTCTCTTTTGGATTCCACCAGACGTAGGTTGCCGCAGGAATGGTCATCACCCCCGGCTGATCGAAGCGATACTTGATCACGTCGGTCCGCTCGCCGGACAACTCGCCTCGGTCGGTTTTGTCAGCCACGTCGGGTTGTCCCGGATAAACATGCACTCCATCGGGCGCAGCGAGCGACGGAGGCGCGAGCGCCATGCCGGTCATCTCCGTGGCTGACTGCATGATTTTCCGCGAGACGATATCTCCCTGCTTCACCTTGCCGGGCGCCGGCTCCCAAGTCTCTTTCACCATCAGCTTGTCGGTCGTGATCAGAAACTGCGCCGGTTCGCGTCCCGGCGGCGACTCGACATCAACGCTCGCCGCCGGCACTTCCCCGCTTTCGTCATGAACCGGTCCGGTGAATCCGTCGTGATGCCCGTAGCGGACCGAATAACTTGGAATCGTCAGCTCGCCGGCCGCTTGCGTGAAGACGGCGAACTCATGAATCTGAACGAACCAGGTATCCTCCCCTTTTTGCTCGGACGAAACAGTCGGGCTCCCCATCTTCACGATGACCGTTTGCGGAACCTCCGGCAGCGAAAAGCTGGTCGCGCCGCTGAACGACCCCTTGGCCCGCACTTCCACGTAATAGCCGATCCGCTGTCCTACCCACGGCTTCTCAGTCGCAAACCGCGATGTGATCGCGGGCACGTCATCGGCCAATAGCGCTAGTGGACTAACGCATATCAGCAGCAAGGCCGCGATTCGCACGACGTTCATGGCGACTCCTCCTGGGCGGCCTGGTACGAGAACTTCGCCTTCATAAAATCGGCCGGCTTCGTTTGCACCTGACGGAGCCAGATCGCTTGCACCGCTTTATCGGAGGTCGCCTTGTCGCTTTCGACCTCGGTATCCTGCCCGCCTGACTCCTTCTTATCGAAGACGATTTCGTCGGCGCCTTCTTCCTGATCGCCGAGGTCGCCCCCTTCCTGTTTCACTTTCTCTGCGCGAGCCTTGGCCAGGGCAAGGTTTTCTTCCGCCTCTTTCCAACCGGGACGCTTGCGGAGCGCTTCTTCATAGCAGGCAATCGCCAGATCGTACTTGCCGCGCATCAGCCACGCGTCGCCGGCGTTGAACTTCGCAACGTCGGTCGAACGACGCGAAAAGGCCTGGGCCGCTTTTTCAAATTCGCCCGCCCGATACCAGGCCGTTCCCTGCCACATCGGATCTTCAAACGTCTTGGCCGCTTGCTCGTACTGGCCGGCCTGAAAGTAGTGCTGTCCCAATTGATCCGGGGTGTACCACCAACTGGTCCAACTGATCGCGAGAAGTAGAAGCGTCGTTCTCATGCGGCATCTCCTTCCACCTTCGGCGACTCGCGACGGAACGAAGCGGCGACCAAAATCGCTAGTGCCGGAATCAACCAGTAGCCCGACTCAACCCACTGTCGATCTTCGCCGGTTACCGAGGCGAGCGAGACCGCGTCGGCGCTCCGCACAATTCGCTCGATATCCTGGCCGTCGACCGTCAAAGGCTGCACCGACGCATTCAAAGCCCGCGCCGCCGTTTCGATGGAGGCGAAACCATCGGCGTCAGGCTCGCCGATCGCCAGGAACATCACCTTCGCATGGCTCATTTTCTTCGCGGCCGCTTCCAGCGTCTCTCGATCTTCCGTCACCGAATTGGCGACGACCAAAAACTCCGCGGCGTCGGTCCCTTCCGGCAGCGCTCGCTGCGCGACCTCAATCGCCAGATCGAGCCGATCGCCGGGGACCGGCATGATCTCGGGACTGATCTCGGCCGCCATCTGCGCGACGACGGTCGTATCTTGCGTCGGCGGAAGCACCAAATGCGCTGAGCCGGCATAGGCGACCAGCCCTAGCGGTTGACCTTTTCGCGCTTCGGCCAGATCGGCGATCTTCAGCTTCGCGCGATCAAGCGGGCTCGTCTGTTGATCGGCCGGCGTCATGCTCTTGTCCGCTTTCAGCAAAATCACCAGCGGCGGCGCATCCTGAGCGAACGGGCTTGGCTTCATCTTCCAGGTTGGCCCGGAGATCGCCAACGCGGCGATGATCCACCCGGCCAAGAGCAAGCACGAATTGGTGACGCCTGACCTTCGGCCCCCGTGCGAAAGAGCCGCAAGTAACTCCGGATCGATCTGCGCTCGCCAGCCGCGTAGCGATTCGCTACGTGCTCGCCAAAATAGCCACAAGCCAATCGCCGCTGGAATCAGCAACAGCCAATAGGGGCGCAGGAAATGGAAGTTGGATAGAGCGTCGATCATGAGACCACCTCCAACTTGCCATTCCGCGGATTGACGTGCACCTTGGCGCTGGAGGTTGGCGGCGCAGCGCCACCGGCGCCGCGCAAACTGACCCAAAGTTTTTCGAGCATCGAAATCGCCAGCGCCGCTCCCACGAACCACGGAAACAGGTCATGCCGCGGTCGATGACTCACCGTCGAGACTTTGTGCGATTCGATCTTGTCGAGCTGATCGTAAATTCCGGCCAACGAATTACGATCGGCGGCGAAGTAATAGGAACCGCCGGTCGCCTGGGCGACGTCTTTTAACGCTTGCTCATCCAGTTTATCTTCGCCGGCAGTCGTCGGGTCGCCGATCGCGACGGTGTAGATCTTGATGTCGCGCTGCGCCGCAACGCGGGCCGCTTCGACCGGCGGAACGGCGCTCTTGGTATCGTTCCCATCGGTCAGCGCAATGATCGTCTTGGCCGGCGCCTTGCTTGATTCAAACAGATTGACGCCAAGTCCAATCGCATCCCCCAGCGCCGTCCGCGGACCAGCCATGCCGACCTGACATTCGTTCAGCAGACGCTCCGATAGCGAAAGGTCAGTCGAAAAAGGCGCCTGCAAATAGGCCGCGTCCCCAAAGACGACCAGCCCGACGCGGTCTCCCTTGCGGCGTTTCAAAAAGTCGTCCAGCACTTCCTTCACCGCCGTCAATCGATCAACCTTTTTTCCTTCCGCATTCTCAAAGTCATGCTCGTCCATCGAGCCGGAAAGATCGACCAGTAGCAGCAGATCACGCGTCGGGATTTCCTTCACGACCGGCGGTTCAATCCATTGTGGACGGGCCAGCGCCGACACGACGATCAACCAGACCAAGATCGGGACGATGCGGAAACCGGAGATGGCGCCTGATTCGACCGCTGCTCCTCCCGCCCCCAAGATCGCCGACAGCCGCTCGCCAAAGGGAACGCGAACGGCGCTCGGCGCCGATCGTCGCGGCGGTACGAGCCAGCGAACCAGCCATGGCGCCGGCAGCAGTAGAAAAAGCCAGGGATACAAAAAGGTAAACATCGACCTACCCCTGCTGCTTCGGAAGAGGACTATGCGAGGTGATCCACGCTGCGGCGTACGATTTGAGCGGGCCAAGATCGACCGCTTGCTCCGCCGGGGCATATCCCCCTGCCAACAATTGCCGCCGCACCTCCGGCGGCATCGCACAATCAGCGCGACTCGCTAGCCAATCGGCCCACGCTTCGCCAACCAGCGGCGCGATGGTCGCACGGGGCGCAATCGCGAGCGCAGTGCGACGGAGCGTCTCAGAAATCGCCGTAATCGTTTGACAACCTTTCAACTGCTCCAGCGCCGCTCGGCGATAGGCGTTCGCTCGCCAAGACTTCCATGCGGCGCAGACGCCCCACACGACCAACGCCAGAAGCAGCGCAAACAACACATACCAGCCCGGCGCCAACGGAAACCACGGCACTGGCGGCGGCAGCACGATTTCGTGCAGCTGATCAAGACTGGTCGGGTCATCGTTCATGAGGCGGTCGGCCGATCTCCCAAGATGCTCCGAATTTGCTCATCGACCGGATAGGCGGTTGAGATCGGCAACACCGGCACGCGCAGATTGTGGAAGAGCGTCGTCCACTGATCGAGTCGCTCCTGAAACGCTTTCTGAAAGCGTTCCGAAAACTGCTTGCCCGCTGGGATCTCCCAAACCTGCCCCCGATCGCTTGCCATCATCCCCGGCGAGCCGCTCAAGACGGCGCCAAGCGGATCGTAAACCGCGACGATCAATACGTCGTTGTGCGCCACCAACTGAGTCGCCAACTTTTCGGTCTCTTCATTGGCGCCATCCAGATCGCTGATCACCACCACCAGGTGACTATGATGCGCGACGTTGAGCGCCTGCCGCAGCGCCGCATTCAAGTCGACGTCGCCGCTAACCGGTTCACGTTCGGTCAGCTGGCGGTTCATGCGGATCGTTTCATGAAACAGTTGCAGCAGACGCGTCCGACTTCGATGGGGCCGAACTTCGACCGCTTCCGCCTCGTTGAAGACGATGCCGCCGACGCGATCCCCCGATTCAAGCGTTCGCCAGGCGCCGAGCGCCATCACCTCGGCCGCCGCGACCGATTTCATCTTGCTGCGACTGCCGAAGAACATCGGCGCCCGCTGATCGACGACGAACAACACTGGGCGTTCCCGCTCTTCGGAATAGACGCGGACCTGCGGACTACGGAGCCGCGCGGTCGCTTTCCAGTCGATCGTCCGGACGTCGTCCCCTTCGCGATACTGCCGCAGTTCTTCGAACGCGAGTCCCCTTCCCCGCAACCGTGACGCATGCCGGCCGGCCAACAGCGACGAGATCGGCTGACGCGCTTGCAGCGAGAAGCCGCGGGCCTGCGCCTTCAGCATCCAAAGCTCGTCAAACGTGACTTCAATCCGTGCGCCCATGAGGAATCCCCTACGCCGGAACGACCGTTTTCAGCAATGTCTCAATCACGTCCGTTCGCGTGATGCCGGCCGCTTCCGCTTCGTACGTCAGATGGACGCGATGTGCCAGGCAAGCCGGCGCCACTGCCCGAATGTTGTCAGGCGAGACGAACGTTTGACCATGCAACCAGGCATGAGCCCGCGCCGCCGCATCGAGCGCGATCGTTCCGCGGGGACTTGCCCCAATCCGAATCCACTTCGGCAGATCGCCGTCGTAATTCTGCGGATTGCGCGTCCCCAGGACCAGGTCGACGATATAACGCTCGGCCGGCTCAGCGACTTGCACTTGATTCACTTCTCGGCGAGCGGCGAAGATGACCTCCTGAGACAGCTTGGGAGTTTCGGCGCTGGCGGTTCCCGCTTTCTCGCCGCGGACCAGCCGCAGGATCGAAAGCTCGTTGTCGCCGGCTGGATAGTCAACCCGCACATAGAGCAAGAAGCGATCCATCTGCGCTTCTGGCAGCGGATAGGTCCCTTCCTGTTCGATTGGGTTTTGCGTCGCCATCACCAGAAACAAGTCCGGCAACTTGTGCGTCTCGGCCGCGACCGTCACTTGGCGTTCTTCCATCGCTTCCAGCAGCGCCGCTTGCACCTTGGCCGGAGCACGATTGATTTCGTCCGCCAGCACCAAATTGCCGAAGATCGGCCCCGGCTGAAACTCGAACGAGCCGCTTTGCTCTCGATAGATCTGGGCGCCGGTCACGTCTGACGGCAACAAGTCCGGCGTAAACTGCACACGGCTGAATTTGCTGTCGACTAAGTGCGAAAGAGTCTTGATCGAGCGGGTCTTGGCGGTCCCCGGCAAACCTTCCATCAAGACATGGCCGTTCGCGACCAACGCGATCAACAGCCGCTCGACCACTTCGGCCTGACCGATAACCGCCTGATTCAAAGCGGCTGAGATTTGCTGAATCGATTCACGCGCATCCATGAGGTGTAAATCCAAGATGTTTTTCGAATCGTCCGTTTGGCCAACGGAAGAACCGTGCCAGCGAGCGACGATTTTGCCTTGCCAGCAGGGGCATGAGCGCCATGGTCATGTATACTCGACCAGCCGCCGCGTTACCAGAAGTTGCTCTCGAACGCAGAGACACGGGAGAGGCATCCGTAATCACGGCGATTCTCGGATCGCCCAATCTGCCGCGAGATGTCACATCGCCAGAGCGTTATTCGATCGCGGCCGGCGCAACCGCCTTTCCCTTCCACGGCACATCCTTCAGCGATTCGTGAAACACGACGCAGTTGGGCAGCGCCTCCTGCAATCGAGCGGCGCCTTCGGCAGTGATCTTCGTTCCCTGGATTTCGAGAATCTCCAACGACCGCAGCTGGCTCAAATGCGGAATCGCCACATCAGTCAGAGAAGTAAGATCTAGATCTAGATAGGCGAGCCGATCCAGCTTGATCAGATCAGCGATCCCTTCGTCGGAAATCTTGGGGCAGCGCGCCAATGAGAGATGGGCCAACTTTTGCGACTCGCCGATTGCCGCCAGTGCAGAGTCGCTAATCTTCGCATCGTCGAGAATCAGGCTCCTCAGCGCAGGCAGTTTCGGAACGACGTTCATCGCCTCGTCATCAAGCTTAAAGCACTGCTTCAGTTCCAGAATTCTCAAATGCTTGAGTCCCTCAAGACGACTAACCCCGGCCGCGGTCACATCCGAATCGGCAACCTTGACCTCCAGCAAACTGACCGGCGGAGCAAAATTCGCAAGTCCTGCATCGGCATTTTGCCAGCGGTTGAAATGCAAGTACTCGGCCGCACAGATTCCGGCCAGGTTCGCCAGTCCGTCGGCAAATCCAGGTTCGCCGCCATCTCTAAAGACAATTCCTTGAATGGCGACAGCGCGGTCAGGGATCGAACCAGGGTTTTCCGCCGAGTAGGTTATGCCGGATTTATGCGTAGCGACTCTACCACCATGCCCCACCGCCCAGAGCGCTGCCAGCTTTTCCGCTTCGCGCGTCGGCACGTCGGGATGCAAGATCGCGCAATTCGGCAACCGTTTTTGCAGTTCCAACGCCCCCGTCGACGTGATGTTCGTTCCGTGCAGATTGAGCAAATAAAGATTCTTCAGCTCTGCGAGCGAGGAAATCGCCGCGTCATCCAGCGATGTACGGGAGAGATCCAAAGCGCCAAGGCGTGGCGCCACCGCCAATTCTCGCAAGCCAGCCTCGGTAATTTCAAGACCGCCACCCAATGACAAGATTCGTAGCGACTGCGAAGCAGCTAGCGCCGCTAGTCCCACATCGGTGATACTGGAGTTTTGCGTCCCAAGGTAATGCAAATTAGACATTTTCGCCAGATGATCGCAAGCGCCGTCCCCAACCGCCGTGTATTCAAGGTGCAGATTCTCAGGACTTCCTTCCGTCGGGAGGAGACGTATCCCGGCGTCGGTAACGCGCGTTCCGTTTAGCCAGAGATCGCCGAGCGTCTTGTCCGCGAATATGGCAATTCCCTTGTCGGAAATCTGCGATGCGTTATGAAGATGAACGAGCGATAAGGTCATACAATCGGAAAGGGCCGCCAGATCGTCGTCGGTTACTTGCTGGTTGTCGATCAGCAGCACCGTCTGGATGGCGAAACGCCCCTTCGGCATGTCTTCGGCCTTCGAGACGGAACCGAATCCATCCCACTTCGTCACTTCGACCGTTCCTCCGCGCCGGACTACCATCTCGGCCGCGCGACGCTGCCCGTCCGTCTGGTCGGCGGCGATCGACGCAGGATTCGCTGCCGGCGACTCTTCGGTCATCTCCTGCTTCAATGGCTCCAAATGAACCGTGATCGCGTTTAACTTCCCCGCCGAAACGCGAAACTGCTTGGTAAACGTTTCAAACCCACCCTTACTCACCTTGAGCAGGTGCGACTCTTCGTCGGCCGTCAATTCGATCGACTCTTGAGTTGATCCAGTCCTGATCGTGATCTTCTTCTGGCCATCGACCGTCACTTCCGCGCCGGCAAGTTCCGGCTGGTCGATTTCCAATACGATTACGCCCGCCGGAGTTTCGACGCGCAAGAATACGCCGGCGGCCCACAAGCCGCCAAAGCCCGCCAGCGCGAGCAGGCAAACGGCGGCGATCCCCCAGATCCAACGTCGCGGCGGCGACGCAGCCGCCGTCGGCACGACGACCGCTTGCCGGCTGGTGTCGATCAGCGTCGCAGTCTCCTCGAACGCTTTGCTGGTCGAGTCGCCGAGGGGAGCGGCTTCAAAGTGCTCCTCTTCCAGCTTCAGTTGCTGTAGCGCGTCGAGCAGTTCCGCGATGCTCTGATACCGATCCTCCGGCCGTTTGGCGACCATGCGGCGAAAGACCTGATCTAGCTCGACCGGAATGCGGTCGCTAGCGATCGAGGGAATCTCCCGTTCTCGGTGCGCAAGGAGCGTCTTCATGATCGTCTCTTCCGTGAACAAGGGACGCCCATGAAGCAGGAAATAGAGAG
Organism: Blastopirellula sediminis; assembly: GCF_020966755.1. Classification (NCBI taxonomy): domain Bacteria; kingdom Pseudomonadati; phylum Planctomycetota; class Planctomycetia; order Pirellulales; family Pirellulaceae; genus Blastopirellula; species Blastopirellula sediminis. The sequence goes on along the minus strand of NZ_JAJKFT010000004.1, from coordinate 846,762 downwards.
TGCAGCCAAGCGAGTAGATGTCGCTGCGAGCGTCGGCGTCGCGGGTATCGACCGCTTGCTCGGGCGCCAGATAAGCGGCTGTTCCCATCACCATGCCGGCCTGCGTCAAATCGTGCGCAGCAGCCTGAGCCCCAACGGTCTCGGCATTCTCAATTCGGGCCAACCCCATGTCGAGAATCTTGACCGTCCCCTTGGAGTCGAGCAGCAAGTTGGCCGGCTTGATATCGCGATGAACGACGCCGAGCTCGTGGGCGTGCTCTAATCCGCGAGCTGCTTGTGCGATATAGTCGACCGCCCTGGCGGCCGAGAGGGGCCCCGTCATACGAATGAGCTTGGCCAGATCTTGGCCGTCGACCAGCGACATCACCAAAAAATGGATTCCCTTCTCTTCGCGCGCGTCGAACGCGGTCACGATATTGGGATGCTCCAGTTTGGCCGCCGCGATCACTTCTCGCTGAAAACGCTTCGCCTTTTCGGCCGAGTCGACGGCCGACTTCGGCAAAATTTTTAGCGCCACCACGCGATCCATCTGCTGATGCAGCGCTTTGTAGACGGCGCCCATCCCGCCGGCGCCGATTTCATCCAGCAGTACGTATCGATCCAACACCAGCGGCAATTCTCTCCCTTCCAACAAGACGACCGCCTGAAACGGCGTCAGGCGTCTCGCCGCAACCAGCTGTTTTGCGAAGGAGAGCGAATCGTCGGCGGGAAAGGCGATACGCAGCTCTTCTACTTTGGCGGCGTCCAGCAACTCCGAATCGGACAGTCGCTGCCGGAATTGCTCTAAGGGGACCTTTGATTCCAGCAGTCGCGTCTCTTCGGCGCCGATCTGGATCGCGTCGAAATCGGGCAACTGCAAGAAGTCGCCAAACGCCTCTTCATCCAATTGGATAAACTGCTGAACGAGTTCGACGCTCTTGATCCGCTCACTTAAGGCCGGGATAAGCTCCGGGCAATCGGCGCACAGTTGCTCGGCCGACAACCGCTCTCCTCGCTGACTCGCTTCGCCCCACTGCACAAGCAGATCGTCGAGCCTCTCTTCTTCGTGCATACCCTTGCCCCTGAAAAGACTACGAATCGGCTCGCAGAATGGCGCCCAAGGCGCTTTGTGCGCGATACCAGCGTCGCTGCACCGTAGAAACGGAAATGTCCAGCAACTGGGCGATTTCCTGCTGAGGCATCCCGGCGTACCAGACCAGTTGAAACGCTTCGCGTTCGTCCGCGGGCAACTGCTCCACGGCCTGGTGAAGTCGCAGCCAGTCGTCAAGCGAATCAGGGCTCGACGCCGCTTGCTGCAGCGCTCCGCCGTCTCCATCGCTGTGATGCTTGTCGCCGTGACGTCCGGGACCACAGTGGTGCCGGGCAAGATCAATAAGGGTACGGCGTATTTGTAGCGTCGCCAGGCCCAGAAACTCGCGAACCGACGCAGGCTGAACGTCCGAGAGAGAACGGTATAGTCGCATTGCCGCGGTTTGAAAGACGTCATCGGTTCCCTCCCAACGTTGCAGTTGAGGGAAACCCCGCAGCATTTTGCGCGTCAGGTGAAGCAGACGCGTCGACGCTTGACCGATCAGCTCCCCATACGCCTCTTTGTTTCCCTGCGACGCCAGGTCGATGAGCGCTTGAAGTTGGGTGGTGTTTGCCTGCGAAGTCATACATGCCTTTGCGACAGAACGCCTTGTGACGCTTGTGATCCCTTAATGATAGCAAAGCACCCTCCACTTCTACTAGATTTCCCGTTTCTAAAAATAGAAGCGGACGCCGCCCCCCAAATCCCTCACCTACCGCCAAAAAGTCCATGCAATTGTCGAAAAAACTGCACGACGAAACTGGTCGTTTACGGCCTATTTCCTGGCATTTCGCCGTTTCGCCAAACTGCTCCCCCGCCCAAAGAATTGACATGTCGCGATCTTCCGATATAAAGAAGTAACAGTGACGCACCGATTGGCGACTCCGGCCGCCATCCGCCCAATGCAGAAGCGAGGATCGCGATGAGCGACGTCCAAGTCAGTGAGCGTTCGATGTCGATTACCCAGCGCCTGAACGAACCGCAGACGCAGGAGATGCTCCACCGCCTGCTCGATCACGCGGAAGAGCTCGACAAGCTGCTGCAAGCGGCTCGCGAGCTTCCCAATCTGGTGGCGATCGCCGTCGACCTGTTCGACAGCCTGGCTCGTCAGGCGGCCGATCAAGGCATCGACCTGGAGCAGCGTGCGACCGATATTCTGAAGCTGGTTAAAAAGTTGACCGAGCCGCAGAACATGCAGGCCCTCAGCTCTCTGGTCGACCATCTGCCGAAGCTGCAACAAGCGGCCGGCGCCGCCGAAGAGTTGCCCAACCTGGTCGCCATCGCGATCGACACGTTTGACGAATGGGCGGCCAATCTAAAGAACGAAGGAATCGAGCTGGAGCAAAGCCTCAAGAACGGTCTCTACGCCGCCCTCTATCTCGGCGGCAAGATCCGGAAGGAAGAGCTTGATCGGCTTGGCTATCTGCTGCAATCGGACGTCCTTAGCGAGGCGTCGGTCGAAACGGTCAGCCTGGCCGGTAGCGCCTTGTCGAGTTGCCGTCAAGGCAGCTGCGAACATCCGGTTCCGCCCCGTATCGGTTTGTTCGGCATGCTGAAAGCGGCCCGCGATCCAAACACGCAGCGTGCCCTCGCATTCGCCGTGCAGTTCAGCAAATGCTTCGGCGGCATGCTCGAAGCGAAACATCCCAATAGCCCCGTATCCCAACAATCGCAATCGTAGGAGTCGATATTATGAGCCACCACCAAATCGTCATCGTCGGCGGAGGAACGGCAGGCATTTCGACCGCCGCGCGATTGCGAAACGCCGATCCCACGCTCGACATCGCGATCATCGAACCGTCGGAGAAGCACTACTACCAACCGCTCTGGACGTTGGTCGGCGGTGGAATGTTTACGCCAGAGCAGTCCGGCAAGAACGAAGCGGACGTTATCCCGTACGGGGTTGAGTGGATCCGCGACGCGGTCGTTGCGTTCAATCCCCATCAAAACAGCCTGACGACGCGCGAAGGGGTCGAAGTTGCGTATGACTATCTGATCGTTGCCCCCGGCATTCAGCTGAACTGGGACAAGATCAAAGGGCTGCGGGAAGCGGTCGGCAAGAACGGCGTTTGCAGCAACTACTCGATCAACACCGTCGGCAGCACTTGGAAGTTCATTCGCGAGCTGAAAGAAGGAACCGCGATCTTCACCCAACCAGCTGGCGCCGTGAAATGCGGCGGCGCCCCGCAGAAGATTTGCTATCTGGCCGAAGATTACTTCCGCCGTAGCGGCGTTCGCGACAAGATTAACGTGATTTTCACAGCGGCCGGGCCTCGGCTCTTCGCCGTCGATAAATATCGGGAAGTTCTCGAAAAGACAGTGGCGCGAAAAGGAGTCGAAACGCGACTTCGTCATGATCTGGTCGAAATTCGCTCTGACTCGAAAGAAGCGATCTATCGCCGGACCGATACGGAAGAAGAAGTAGTCCTCCATTACGACATGATCCATGTCACGCCGCCGATGGGCGCCCCTGACTTTGTCGCCAACAGCGAACTGGCCAGCGAAGCCGGCTGGGTCGACGTCGATCAGTACACGCTGCAGCATGTCCGGTTTTCCAATGTTTTTGCGCTCGGCGACGCAGCGAGCCTGCCGACTTCCAAAACCGGCGCCGCGATTCGCAAACAGGCCCCGGTGTTGGTCGAGAACCTTTTGTCGGAAATGCGACATCAGCCGCTGACCGCGATTTACGACGGCTATACGTCGTGCCCGGTCGTCACCGGCTACGACAGTTTGGTGCTGGCCGAGTTCAATTACGACGGCGAGCCGGAAGAGACCTTCCCGTTCAATCAAGCGCAGGAACGATTTAGCATGCTCCTCCTTAAAAAGTATGGCCTGCCTGCGTTATATTGGCACGGCATGCTGAAAGGGAGAGCGTAAGCCTGGCGTGATCGAGCGAGCGCTCCCAACGACTGAAGAATCCCACAATCGAAGGAACCGACGCGATGCCTCAAGCGAACTCGATCAAGAATCTGCAGAAAGCGCTCTCGATGGAACTGACCGCCTGCCATCAGTACCAACTGCATGCGGCGGTCCTCGACGATTGGGGGCTCGATCTGCTCGCCGCCAAGATGCGAGAAGAAATGCAGGAAGAGCTGGGGCACTCTGAAAAGTACCTGGAACGGATCTTGTTCCTCAAAGGAGACCCGGCGCTCACCCTCGATAAAGCTCCGATCCGCGCTAATACCCTCGCCGAGCTCTTCACCTCCGACCTGGAAGACGAAAGAGAAGCGATCCAGTTCTACACCGCCGCTTCGCAACAAGCGTCGCAAGACTCCGACATCGGCACGCGCACCTTGTTCGAGAGCATCGTGCTCGACGAAGAAGGTCACATGGCCTGGCTCGAGCTGCAACTCGATCTGATCGAGCGGATGGGGGAATCGGCCTACATCGCGAAGCATATGTCGGGGAACTAGTCCGCCAGATTCGTCGTAGGCTGGGCAAAACCCAGCCTACGCGTTGTCAACGCGGCACGCTTCTCGACAGCGTGCTCGGACTTCTTCCCAAAACTGCGGCGACTCTCGCTTCTCCAGATCGACGGCGTTGTGCTGAAATACTTCGCCCAAAATCCGACACAGTTTTCCTTCAATACCTCGCAAGAGGTCTACGCTCCAACTCGAGCTCTCGTAAAACTCGGCTGCAATCTCCGAGTGCAGCCAGTACCACGGCTCCTCATGAAAACAGAAGCCCTTGGTCGACAACAACGGATATCCGGTCCGTTGGAGCCATAGTTCCTGCTGCCAATCATTCCACTGCAAGACGTTCGTCATGATCGTCCGCCATATTTCGACATAGCTGTCGTAGTCATATTCGACTTCGTTTTCGTTCATGGCAAACGCTCCTTACTTGAACGCGGTATCGGCCTCTCCCTTATCCCCTGCCGCAGCGTTCGGCGCCGACACTCCCAGCAGCAAGATCGCAGCCAAGCCCGCCAGCGCCGCTCCCCAGCCAAACGCGACGAAACTTCCATACTGCTGATAGAGCCAGCCGAAGATCAGACTCGACGGCAATGTCGAAATGCCGATCGCGAAATTGAACCAGCCGAAGGCGAGCCCTTTTCTCTGCTCGCCTACCAGCGACGTAACAAGCGTTTTCTCGGCCGGTTCGGTCAGCGCGTAGAAGAATCCGTACGCCAAAAAGACAAGCGTCACTTGCCAGGCCGAGACGACTGCGGCGAACGCCAGATAGATCGCCGCGTACAACATCCAGCCGGCCAGAATCAGCGGCTTGGCGCCAATCTTATCGACCGCGCGGCCAACCAACAGATTCCCGCCGCTTTTCACAAAGTGGAACGCGCACCAGAGCATCGGCAACATCGCCGTCGGCACGCCTAATTCGCCGGCCCGCACGAGCAGAAACGCATCGCTCGAGTTGCCAAGCGTAAAGACGATCAGCGAAAACATGTAGAGCTTGAAGTTGCGATCGAACGGCTGCGGCGCCTCCGCTTCTTCCTGCTTCTCCGCCGGCTCGGCCAACTCTTCCCGCAATCCCAACGTCAACAGCAGCACCACCAGCAGCCCGGGGATCACCGTCAACAGAAACAGCAATCGCAACTCTCCCGGCCAAGCCAGCAAAAAGAGAGTCGCCAGGACAGGACCGATCGCCGCTCCCAGATGATCCATTGCGCGGTGAAAGCCAAAGGCCCTTCCCCGCATTCCAGCCGGCGTCGAGTCGGCGATCAGCGCATCACGAGGCGAAGTTCTCACCCCCTTCCCCACTCGATCGGCCATTCGCGCGGCGAGCATATGCCACGGCGCCGTCGCAACGCCGATCAAGGGCCTCGCAAGGGCCGCCAACGTATAGCCAAAGACGACCAGCCCCTTCCGCTGGCCAACGCGATCTGAAAACGCGCCCGACCACAACTTCAATAGGCTCGAGACCGATTCGGCCAGCCCCTCGATGATCCCCAGATAAAACCGATTCCCGCCGAGCACCGTCAGCAGAAACTGCGGCATCAGCGGATATATCATCTCGCTCGCAATGTCGTTCAACAGACTTGCAGCGCCGAGCAGCTTGACGTTCCGTGGAAGCGGCGGCCGGGCTTCCGGCTTCTCAGGCGTCGACTCAGGCGCCGCAGATGTCGGCTCCATCCTAGTCCTCCGCCCCGATCGCGCTGGTCTGACTCAGCCATACCCACATCAATAGACAACTACTGCCAAGCGATCCCAGCAAAAAGATTCCGCCGCCAATCTTCATGGTGGTTGCCGCAATCGAATGGTGATACTCCCAGTTCGCCTGCAACTCTGGCGTTGGATCTTGGTAAGGGATGTTGGCGAACTCCAGGCCGTAGAGAAAGCCTGCCGTGACAAGACCAGCGCCGACGAGCGGCAGAGCCAAACTGGCGACGAATCGTTTCATGTCCATCGCAGGAACAAGTATTCCTGTCTTTCATCCGACACGCCGTCAAATCCCGACTTGCAGGCAATCTTCCCTTCCAACTCAAACAGAGTCTTGTTCTGCGAAAGAACATAGTCGATGGCTCGATCTTGGAAGTTCATTGCGTTTGTCTCATCACGCCATTGAAAGAGCTGCCAGCGTCATTCACGAGAAGCTGACAATATAAGAGACCGAAACGCCGACCGCCAATGGTTTTGCCGCGGCACTCTCCCCTACGCCTTATGCGGCCGCAGCAAGATGCTCGCGCTGAGGGCTCTCCAGCTCCAGCGCCCGTTTCAATTCGTCGGTTTGTCGCCAGAGGTCGCCGGTATCAAACAGAACAAGCCATTCCGCTTTGACCGACAATTCCACTTCCCCCGCGGCCGGCATCGTTACCGCCACGTTCAATTTGGCCAGGCGAACGTCAAAATCGCCTCGAGCGTGTCCACGAGTGAAGTGAAGCGCCAGCGGCGTCTGGCGATCGCATTCAAAGCCGAGCGATTCGAAGCGGAGCGCGATCTCGCGCAGCGGATCGGCCGAATTGCGAATCGATTCGGCCAGTTGGCAGCGGCAGCGATACTTTGGGAACCACGCGAGCCGCGGCATCTGCTCCGGCAACGGCTTGAGCTGCGTCTGATGATAGGCCAGTGCGACGAGCGCGACTGGGCCGAGCACCAGAAACTGCGTCCGGCCGTCGATGTCGGCGTAGGTCATGCCGCCCCACATCGCCAGACAGACGGCGCCCGGCAACAGCAGCGAAAGGTTCTTCTTGGCCAGCATCCTTGCTCGCTCCAAGGGGTTCAGGAAATACCGTGAGGCGCTCGGATGCTACCTCTTTGCGCCTCGTCTGTCACGACGAAAGTTCCCAGTTTTCGGCGCTGCTAGCGACGCCCCTTTCCCCTAGTCTTCCTGCCGGATCCGGTCGATCTCCGCCTGCATCATCTCCTCCTTTTGCTCCGCATCTCCCAGCGGTTCCGGGGCTACCGTCTTTTCGCGGGTATAGCCGATATGCTTCATCCAGCTTGCCGAGCGATATTGGCGGAGCATATCGACCGGCTTCAAGAGCGGATCCGCCTGAACCTTGGCGAGCGGCTCTTCCGGCACGTTCACACCGAGTCCGGCCAAAATCGTTTTCCCCATCAACAGGTGCCCCGCTTCGCCGGGATGGACTTTGTCCTTCGAGAAGACTTCTTCCTGCGCGTCGCGAGCCTTCCGCATCGCCGTGTGCAGGTCGATCACCGTCACGCCCGGCTCCTTCAAGCTCATTTCCCATTCGGCGTACTTCGTCATCACCGAGTCGTAGTTGAACTCGCCTGGCATTGGCGTTGCGTCATAGATCGGAGGCGTCACCAAATAAATCTGCTCAACGCCGGCCGCCTGACAGTCGGCGATCAATTTCTTCACTCCCTGCTGGAACGCGGCGAAGCGTTCTTCATCGAGCGGCTTGTAAATCCCGTCGTTGATGCCGTAGCAAGCGAACACCACGTCCGGCTTCGCTCGCTCTAGCAGTCGCCCCAACCGTTCAAACAAACAAGGCCGCGGAAACTTCCCGCCGGCATGCCCTTCTTCGCTCAACCCCGAGAGCGTTTCGCTCGCCAGGCCCAGACCGTAGATATCAAAATCGTGATCCGGATACAGCTTCTCCAAATAGAAGTCGACAAACGTGATGTACTTGCCGGCCTGGGTGATGCTGTCGCCGAGAAACACGACCCGCTTGCCCGCCAACTTATCGGCAGGCGATTCCTTTTGGTTCGGCTCAGCGGCGATGCACGCAGCCAAAAATATGAGCGACAAGAAGGCGGCGAGGGGGAGTCGATATTTCATGATCGGCCTTTGCGGGGAGGGATGGGGCGGAAGGAGGCAGCGAACAGGAATTCTGCGAACTTCCATTCTACTACGAAAAATCACGCGATCGACTATCGCGTGATGATTCCCCACTCCGGTACCCTGCCGCGATCGCCAGGCCTAGCGAACCGCCCGCACGATCATCTTCACTTCCGAAGGATTTCCCTCGGTCAGCACCTTGCACAAACCCGGTTTTCCATCCAGTTCGCCCATGTGCGTTCGCTGGCCATCCTTCAGAACGAAGACCGTGATGTAATAGCTCCGGTCCTGGCGCGGCTCGAGCTTGCCGCCAACCGTGAACTCAAGCTCGGTCGTTTCCCCTGCGGTGTGCCCGAACTCCTTCGCATCGAACTGATCGACCAGCTTGGCCGACACATCCGCCAGAAACGGATCGAACTCAAACAGCTTGATCTCGAGCGTATGTCCCGCGAACGAGCCGACCGTCTTCGGAATGACGAGCTTCCCCTGAACCCCTTTCGCGGCGATCGGTTTGCCGTTGACCGTCTCGATTCCTTCGCGGGCGATTTTGACCAGCTTGTAGCCGAAGCCTGGTCCGCCGATCTTGGTCCCGCCGACGACGAACTTCACGTTCCCCTCTTCCACGACCGGACGCATGATCACCAGATTCGGCCCCGGCACAGTACCGACCATGACCAACTCTTTCGCGAAATCAACCGCCGGCAACTCTTCGTCCGGTCGCCACGCGGTCCACAACATCTTCCATGTCTCCGCATCAGCGATGAACCCCGCCTTCGGCGCGAGCTCACGCAGCGCCGCATCCTGAAGCTTGCCCGACCAAGCGTCCCCCGCTTCCTCGGCGGCAAAAAGAGAAACGGACAAAACCGCCGTCAGGCAGATTGCGACAAGCAAACGAAAAACAGACATGGAAACCAGAACTCCAGAATCAACAAACGGACGCCAAGAGGCACTTCTACGGTAACGACGAATGACGTCCCGAAAAAGTTTCCAACTTTCGCCTCCGCCCCCCCTCGCGTGCTGAAACCGGTCGCGAGTTGACGTTCGCTTCTCGTCTGATTCACGTTGCCGTCAGGGACAGACGTTTCCGCTCCTTCTCTATCGCGTTCAGCGCACTTCCCATCTTTCGATACAACCAATAGACCAGCCCAACGCCGATCAACAGAAAGATGGCGGAGATCGCCAGTTCGGTATTCCGCATGGCGGCCGTAAGATGCTCCTCTTGGAAGAGGGGACGCCCCTCTTCGCCAAGTTCGCGAATCTCCCCTTTGCTCGTAACAATCGCGTAGAACCGATCGCCAACTTCGAGTGACTCCAGCCGACGCCGCATGTCGGTGCTGACCGAAAGCTTCCGGATCGACTCCCCGATCCGACACTCGATCTTGATCATCGACTTCTCGATGCTTTTACTCTGACAGGTTCCCTCGATCTTCGTCAGCTCCTTTTCGGGAAGCCGAACCTCCGGGAAGCAAAACAGCACTGCTCCCGCTGACCAGATCATGACCAGCGTAAGAAGCCAGACCGGCACGAATTCCCAAAAGAGAAGCAGAAGCATCTTGCCGTCGCCGCTTCCTCCCGCGATACGCTTGGCGCATCCAGGGCAAATCGCCTGCCCCCCCTGCAAACTCTCATTTTTCGCCTCGAACGTCTTCTTGCAAATCGTGCACTGCGTCCGAGTCTGGCGCCGCGTACGTAAAACGCTGTCGCAGAGCGCATGGCAAATCGCCGCCACGATGAACGCGACGATCGGGATCAACATGTGATAGAAGACAGAGATATCGATCGAAGTCTTCGCTTCCAACGCGCCTACCAGAAAGACGTACGAAACGGACGCGATGATCAAGACGATGAACAGATCGCACAATCGATTTAACAAACAACAGCTCCCATAGAAACGTCACCAACGAATCCAATTCGTTGTCGCAACGCTCACTAATGCCCCTTCCCCCAGACCCGCTTGTTATACGCTTCCGAACCGCCTCGTTCGATGGTGATCGTCGACCAATCGTCTCCCGCCAACACCCGGGCGATCAGCACAATTTGCCCGACATGGTAGCCGCAATGAGCCAGCGAGCGATCAATCGCCGCAGGGACGCTGATTGACTCGCCGCGGATCGTCACCATCTTCCCCGCATCTTCCGGCGTCAGCGCCGTCAGCGTTTCAAACAGCCGCTCCCAACCCGATTCCCATTCGGCGATCAACGCTTCGCGCGTCGCGAGCGTATCGACGAATTCTTCGTCACGATTGCGCCACGGCTTTTCCCCATCGGTCGTCAGAAAATCAGTCCACCGCGAACGCAAGTTGCCGGCAACATGCTTCATGATCTGCGCGATGCTGTTGACGTCCGGGCTCAGCGCCACCCGCAGCTGTTCGTCCGCCAGCTGAACGATCGCCTTGTCGGCCAATCCCTTGTGCGTTCGAAACGCGGCGATCGCCCCGTCATACATCGCTTGCGCCAACTCAGTCATAACGCCGACCTTCCTTTTCCCATATTCGCATAACAGCGCCATCCTGGGGCGTTGCATGCGGAAAATTCTTCCCAAAACGAAGCCAACAACCTCCACCAGCAACCGCTACGGGACGATTTTGCCAATCTTTTCCGGCAAGGTATTGCATCGTCACCTCGCAGTCAAAAAGATTCATGTTACCCGCAATGACGAAAAATCAGCCCGGCAAGGCAAAAACCTCCGCGCAAGCGACTTCGTCCGTCCCCCTGCCGCGAGAATCTTCAACTTCGCTGGCCAACAGCAGCGACGCATCGCTTGAGATCGCCGAGTAAGTGAGTCAGCATGGACAAGCAAGAGCAACTGCAAGAGCTACTCGCGCATTGGAACTTGCGGCGTCAGCAAGGAGACGAGTTGTCGGCCGAAGAGCTTTGCCCGGAGCATCCCGAGCTTGTTCCCGAATTGTCGCAGCTGATCCACGACTTCAAGTTGACCAACCGTCTAGCCGCCTACGACGACTCTGACGATGGCAATCTGCAAGAGACCGTGATCGGCAGTTTTTCGCCGCCTGCCGAGACGTCTTCCCTTCCCCAGTCCGAACTGAGCCTTGACGCTTTCTACCAACGCGTTGTCGATTCGGGGCTGATCAACGCCCCGCAAGTCCACGACCTGCGGGCTCGCAGTTCCGCTGCCGACGCTCGATCCTTCGCCCAGCAGCTTGTCGAAGAGAAACAGCTTACCCACTTTCAGGCGAAGGTCTTGCTCGAAGGGGGAGAATTCCCCTTGGTGCTCGATCGGTACATCCTGTTGGACGAACTTGGGGCCGGCGGCATGGGCGTCGTCTACAAAGCGCTGCATCAGGAGATGGATCGACTGGTCGCTCTCAAGATTTTGCCCAAGGAAGCGGTGAACTCCGAGGACAAGGTTCGGCGTTTCCATCGCGAAGTGAAAACCGCCGCGAAGTTGGACCATCCCAACATCGTCGCCGCGTTTGACGCCGACGAAGACAAGGGTTATCACTTCCTGGTCATGTCGCTGGTCAACGCCAACGATCTCTCCAAAATTGTTCGCCAGCAGGGACCGTTGCCAATCGCGCAAGCGGTCGACTGCATCATCCAAGCCGCCCGCGGCCTTGCCCATGCGCATCAACTCGGGATCATCCATCGAGACATCAAGCCGGCCAACTTACTCCTCACCAACAAGGGAAAAGTCAAAATTCTCGACATGGGCTTGGCCCGGATCGAGAGAGGAGATTCCGAACAGGAAAAAAGCGAGTCGATAGAATTGACGCAGACGGGGATGGTAATGGGTACCATCGCCTATCTCGCCCCAGAGCAAGCGTTCGATACCCGCGCAGCGGACGCTCGCAGCGACATCTACTCGCTCGGCTGCACCCTCTACTTTTTGCTTACCGGCCGCGTGATCTATCGCCAAGACACGATGATGAAGACGCTCATGGCCCACCGGGACGGAGCGATTCCTTCGTTGTGCGACCAACGGCAAGACGTTCCTGCCGAGCTTGATGCGGTCTTCCAAAAAATGGTCGCCAAGCGACCGGAAGATCGATTCCAGAGCATGACCGATGTCATCGCAGCGTTAGAAACCTTGCCGAGCGGAGATGAGGCGAAAACCTCGAGCGTCGCCGCTCGTCCCGGCAGATCGACAGCCCAACGTTGGTCCTGGATCGCCGCCGGATTGCTGGGAGGCGTCGCGTTACTGGCCGGCTTTCTCCTCCAATTGCAGACGCCCGCCGGAACCGTCGTTCTGGAAATCAATCAGCCCGAAATTGCCGGAGCCGAAGTGTTGGTTGACGGCGAGAAGAAGATCACGATCACGACCGGCCAAGAGCATCCACGGATCGAGATCACTCCCGATGAGAATCGCCATGACCTCACGGTGAAGCTCGCTGGTTTCCAGACCTTCACCAAAGAATTCTCATTCGCGACAGGAAACGAGCAGTCAATCAAAGTACGACTAGAACCGACGTCCCCTGCTACGCACACCAGCAGCAATAGCCCGGATCAGTTTGCAGCGGAGCGAAAAGTCGCTGAGTGGACGACGAAACTTGGCGGCTGGGTCTTGCTTGAGTCTCCGCCGCAGCAGAACGCAACAACCGAATCGCAAAGCGTCCTGCGTGCTCCTTACGTAACGCATTTCGATGCGACGAACAGCACCACAAAAACGGCGAAAGACCTTCCTGACGGTGACTTTCTCGTACGTGGCGTCTTCGCCCGATCGAAGCCGGTCGCCGACGAAGATTTACGCCGCCTTGAGGAGTTACGTTCGCTCGTCTTTCTCGATTTGGGAAGTTGCCCGACGACCGACAACGGCATGCAAATCATCAGCAAGCTCACCACATTGAGAATCCTCTACCTTTCGCACACGGCAATTACGGACAAAGGTTTCTCTCTTATCTCCAGTCTTACGAACCTCGAATCGGTGGGCCTTAGCGACACCCAAGTCACTTCCACAGGACTGGCCGCACTCGAAGACCTGCCCCGACTTCACGAACTCAGTCTCTCGGGGCCAATGTTCACCCCTGAGGCCGTCGACCTGTTGAAAACCATCACGCCCCTCCGAGAACTGTTTGTCTATCAATTGACCGACGAACATTTACGGCAGATCAGCCGCCTTCAACAGTTAAAGCGGATCACCATTTTCTGGAGAGACAATTCTTACTCTGCGGAAGGTTTAGCAAACCTCAAGCAGGCGCTTCCGGACTGCACTGTCAACGTGCTCCAACCAACGAGTCCCGTCGCAGCACAAATTCCCAATTCGAATCCCACTTTCGGCAATCAGCCCCCAGTCGAAGCGGCGCCCCTCGTCGTTCCGTTCACCGCCCAAGAGGCCGAGCAGCAACAAGCGGCCTGGGCCAAACGACTCGGAGTTCCGGTCGAAATGGAGAACTCGATCGGCATGAAGTTCCGCGTGATTCCTCCCGGCGAGTTTTTGATGGGGAGCAGCGAGGTAGAAGTGGCGCAGTTATTGGTGGAAGGGGCCGAACTGCCGGAGATGTTCCGCGACATGATTCGCTCCGAAACGCCCCAGCAGAAGCAAGTCTTACCAGCGCCGATTGCCGTCGGCATTCACGAAGTCCGCCGAGGCGATTTTCGCAAGTTTGTCGCAGCGACCGGCTATCAAACCGACGCCGAAACAGATGGCTTTGGCGGCTGGGGCTTGATTGAAGGCAAACCGGTGAGATCGCCGGAGTTTCTCTGGAACAACAACCTCGGATTGGAGACGCAACAGTTAGAGGAACATCCAGTCTTCAACGTCTCCAAGAATGACGCGGTCGCCTTCTGCCGATGGCTTAGCGATAAAGAAGGGGTGACCTATCGCTTGCCAACCGAGGCCGAGTGGGAGTTTGCCTGCCGATCAGGCACTACGACGCGATACAACATGGATGTACGCCGGCTGAATGATTTCTTCGCTTGGGGAAAGGCGAGCTCGCCCGTTGGTTCCAAGCAGCCTAATAACTTCGGACTATTCGATATGCACGGGAACGCACACGAATGGTGCGAAGGAAAAGAACCTGTTTTTCGCGGCGGAAATTTCGGCAGCGATCCGATCGTCTGTCGATCCGCTTCCCGTTGGCCTCAGTCAACGCCCACTTATCGCACCTATTTCGTCGGCTTTCGCATCGTTCGCACCTTCGATCCGCCGAACGCTCCCCAAACGGACTCCACACCGGAACCAGAAGGCTCGCCCTCCGTCGAGAGCAGCGACAAGTAATATCCCCAAACGCCAGCCCTAGCCGCGAAATCGCTGGGCAATCTACAGGCCTCGTTCGTCGCGCTCGCCCCATTCCAGCGACGAACCTCTTCGCGCCGCTGCGTGTCTTTCTGGACTCTCTCTTCTTTTTTCCATGGAGGTCAATCGTGCCCCTAGCAATCCCTGAAATTCGAATTGGCGAGCCTCTCCGTCACGAGGCCCTCGCGGTCTTCCCTCTGTTTACCAAGGAGAATGTCGGCGTCGATTACATCTTGTCGAGTCGAGCCCTCGCCGATGAATCGGTCGTGGTCGAAGAAGTGAGCGAGTCAGGCTCCGTCCCTGAACTGCTGGTCGACAACCAAAGCGATCAGCGGGTTCTCTTCCTGGAAGGCGAAGAACTGATCGGCGCCAAGCAGAACCGGATCTTGAACACGTCGATCCTGGTCGCCGCGCATTCCAAAGTGAAGATCCCGGTCTCCTGCGTCGAGCAAGGACGTTGGCGTTATCACTCGCGTCACTTCGGCAGCAGCGGCTCGCACGCTCCGTGCAAGGTCCGCTACGCGCTGAAGAAGTCAGTCTCGGAGTCGGTGAAGAAGCAGCGCGGTCATCGTTCTGACCAGGGCGAAGTCTGGAGTCAGGTCGACGGCATGCACTTCGAACACGGCACCTCCTCCCCGTCCGGCGCCATGTCCGCCGCGTTTGAAGCGAACGAAGAGCGCCGCGCCGAGTACCAGGCCAAAATCAAATATGTCGAAGGCGCCACCGGCCTGGCCGTCGCCATCGGCCAGCAAGTGGTCGCCGTCGACCTGTTCGACAAACCGTCGACTTGCCAGGAAGTCTGGAACCGCCTTTTGACCGGCTTCACGATGGACGCGATCGCCGCCTCGGCCGGCAAAGCGGCGAAAGGGGAAGCGACGATCGACGACGTCGACCGCCTTTACCAGAAAGCCGCGACTGCCGCCTGGGAAAAAGGCGCGACCGTCGGCGAAGGAGAAGAATACCGGGCCGAATTCGAAGAAGATCAAGGCTCGGCCCTGACCCTGTCCGACAATCTGATCCACGGCAGCGTCTTGGCGGCTGTGTAATCGCAAAAAAACCGGCGGGGCCATTCGCTCCGCCGGTTTTCTTTTTGAATTCTCTGAGGCGATCAGTCCAGAAACGCCACCGACGCCATCGCCCGCGAGCGGTTCTCGGTGTTCATCGCGACTCGGTGCCATCCGTCGAGATGGATCGTCGCATGGTCGGCATGCGAGACGCGCCCCCGTACGAAGACGGTCGGATCCCGCTGCATCACGCGCCAGTTCCACTTGTCGGCGGCCGGGTTCCGCTTCAGCAGCGTTTGACGTTCGGCTTCGGTCAACCCATTGGGATGCTGGCCGCAAACGTAGACGGTGGTTCCGCCGGCGCGAATCAGAAACTCGCACAGATGCGGCTTCCCTCGACCACGCCGCAACGGTTCATTTTTTCGAACCAGTTGCTCGTCGTCGACGCCGCCTGGCGTCGGAATGAAGAACCATTCTCCTTGGCGAATGAACGTCTCCGTCTTGCGGCGGTTGCGGTTCTTTCGCTTTCCCTTTTTTCCGCTTTCCAGATCGCGGACCAGATCGGGCTTCAGCGCTTCTTTGGCGGTCACCACGCTGCTGACCGGAGCCGCCTCCGGCACGCCGGCGACAAACCAGTGCCGCTCATCATGACCGCACAGAAACTTGTCCTTGATATCCGGCAAGCCAGCACGGTCTGCCGTTTGCCGGACCATCAGCAGCAAGTGCCGGTCCTTCGGTTGAACGCCGAGCACTTCGACATCGGCGTCGCTATTCGCCTGAATATCGAAGAACTCACCCAGGCGATCGTGCCCGATGTCAATCACGAGCGGACGAGAGATCTGTCCCGTACGACGATTGACCGGCGGACGAATCTTCGCCCGAGCGCCAAGCTTGGCGAACTTTTTTGTGAGTAGGTTGGTATCCATGCGGAAAAGGACACTGCCGTTAAGACGAGGTTCATGGTGCGCGGCAAGCGAAGACCAGAAACCGGCGGAAAAAAATCAAGTTCGCCAGTTCGCTACCTAAGTTTATCAATCGTCGTTTTCCTCTTCCTGCGCCTCGATCCAGCATTCGTAGGCCCGCTTCGGATCAATGTCTTCGTAACCACGATCGTTCCGTAACGCGATCGCTTGCGTCTTCGTTACGGCAATCGCAGGCGCCTTCGCGAGAATGCGTTCAACTTCGCCCTTGGTAAGGGGCGCCCCTTTTTCCTTCGTTGCATAGGACAGCAAAGAGCCGAGACTCGGGGAAAAAACAATATGCAGCTTGTCTGGATTTGGCTTCGCAGAAAGACTCAGGTAAGAGCCGGTTTCTTCGCAGGTCAGCTTGTTCTTTCGTGACGTTGACATGTCGCAATCCAAATATCGAAGAGGTAACGCGAGCCGAAAGGCGCCTTCTATTCTCGAGGCAGATTTTGCTCCGCCAAGAATCCCAGTACGCTCACCAGGATCAGCAGACCAACGATCCCCCACAAGATCACCACTCCCCGCATCGGCAACTCCAAATCGCCGCAGATCAACCAGCCAGCCAGAAACGCCGCGGCCGAAAGATCAATCGCCATCGCGCCACGCACCCCCAACCCAGCCCCTGACCGTCCGCTCGCCGCCAGTTTCCACTCGTAAAACAGGGCGATCGCAATTCCGATCACCACGCCCCCGAGCAGACTCGGATAGAACACCGTCTCCGTAGCCGGCAGGCCCAGCAACTCGACCAAAGCGCGAGGAAACGCCGCCAAAAACACGCCCAACGCCAGGCTGATGATGGCGTCGAATAAGAGGATGGTGGAGCGGGTCATGGGAATGGCTTCGTTGGCGACGGAACTCGATCGGCAGGGCCTCCGTTTCCCTGCGGCCGATCAAAGATCTTCCTCAATTCTTTTGCCTACGCTTCGCCCATGCAATACTTAACAGCAAAAGGACTCCGCCGTCGCCGTGCGTCGCATCCAGATTAAAGAACACGGCGACTTCCTCATCGACGCCGCCTCGGCGGCAATTTGAACGAGACTTTGATAACGATGGACCTGGTTCCAACAACGGACGCGACATTCCTCACGACCGTTGCGCGCTGGATCGACGCCGATGGCGAAGTTTTTATCGTTGTGCGTTACCCCAATCAAGGCGGCGCCACGTCGTATGAGCATTTCACGACGCCGACGAGTTTTACGGATAGACTCCGGGATTTACGCCCAGCCACTTCGGTAGTCATTCTCCGGGGATTTCACCTGCCGCTGCGCGGCGTGGTCGACGACGTATTCATTTCGCAGGCGATTGAGCAGATCCCCGACGGAACGGAGTGGGTTGTCGTTGGCCAGACGCCTGTTCAGTACGGCACAGCGTCCTGGCTTCCTGACACGAACGGCGATACGCACGTAGAACTTGAAGAGGCGCTGCGAGATCCCGGTTATTTCGGAAAGCCCGTCATCGCAGGCCTATTACCGTCCTGGTGGGAAAGCGATTGCGACACGATCATCTCCGCTTTCGTTCCCAATGAGGACGGATCGATCGAACCGGCTGCGTATTAGGGTTCCATGGAAAAGCACTGTCGCAGACGACAGTGGCGCCCGGCGGCCCACCATCATCAGTATGTTGTAGCCAGTTTACCCGTCACGGTCTAACTCGCGTTCAAGATGTCCAATGAGCGTGTCGAGTTCGTCTAGGGCTTCCTGCGTAATCGCCGTTGCAGGTATTTGCCCGTGGACTACCACATTCCTTAGCTGGCGTAGTTCATTCAATCGAATAGTTTGTTGTTCAGTCACTGCTCCGCTGCCCCTAAGCATACTGAGCAGAGTGGAAAGCGGAAACATTCGTCGAGCGTCAGAATCGATAGTTCCTGTGGATTCGAGTATCTCTTCTGCGAGTTGCCCAATTCTGTTTGTCTTCTCGACCAATGCGAGAAACTGATCCGACCCGTCAGGAGGCGGAGTGGTGGTAGTGCTCGTGGTCGTCCCAACAACGTCGTAATCGAACAGATTTCGGAAGAGTACCCGAGCAACGTCCGAGTATGTTTCAACCTTGTTTCTCTCGATAGTTAGGCCGAAGCCTTGATGGTATAGTTCGTTTCTGAGCCGGTGGTAGTAATCGACGATTCCTAAATCGATACCGTTTAGCTTATCAGAGGCATGTGTTTCCATGGCATCAAGTAGTGCTGGAAATGTCTCAAACGCCTCATTGACCTGACGCCGAGTGATTCCTAGGCCCGTAATGCGGGAAGGCAAAGAGAGATACGTCTTACACATTTGCTCAACTGCATTGTCAATAATGATCATTGCCAGTCGACGATTCGTATCTGAGTCAGGTTGCCCAAGCAGGTCGTACCCATGCTGTAATATCTCAGCTGGGCCCGTCGCCCAAGGAGTTTCGCCCGTTGACATCTAATTTGTTCCTCACATGATGGCTGTTGCTCGCTGTTTTGAAGTCTCGCCACAGTCTATCAACTTTCGGTCGCACAAACCTCCACCCAACACGGCGTCTGGAATCAGCAACCATCACCATACCAGACGCCAGACGGCCTTCTGGCACGAGATCGACCACGGCTCGTGTGGTAAAGTGGACACGCAAGAACCGCCCCTTCTTGGTCAAGCGAAGTTGGACAATGTGTTTGATGAGGTCGCGGAACATCCTGTCCCGCCACAAGTCGGGATCGTGCTCCATGACCTGTCCCTCCACTGCTTGATAAACATCATTCTCCGTGGGCATCGGTGCTGGGACATACTTGAGCCTTCCGTTGACACGCACCAGCTTTGCAATTTCGCGGTCGGCCTCAGGGTCGCTCGCGGTTTGACAGCCCTGAGCGAATACTTCTATCTCTGTAATCAACTCTTTGAGATGCATTCGCAGGCGTAGTCGCAACTCGGTTTCGTCTCGACTACCTATCGTTTCGACCAGGTCTTTGAGATTGCGGGTCCAGTTGCGCACCGAGCAAGCATCCTGTTCGGCGTCGGCAAGTTCGGCTTCGGCCTTCCGTAGAACTTCTGCGATTTCGTTCTGTTTGCCCTCTAATGTTATGATGCGGGATTCGTAACCTGCCCAATCCAAGATGGATCCCAACTAGATCCGACATGCAGAAAGGCAGTGATGATCTTCCCCCCCGATCTCGTACAAGCTTCTTGAGTTGGGCGCCTGGCGTCGAAGTTTCCTTGTGCGGTTCTGTTCCCATCCAGGCACTCGACATGCGAGCACCACGAGATCACCGGGCTTGATGTTGTCACGGGAAAAATAGTGGCTCGCATCGCCTCGTCGCAACCGTCGCCATGCAGATATTCGAATTCTCATCATTCCGTCCTACCACTCCGGGGTCCCAAATCCCAAAAAGGAGGTCAGGCGTTGGGAGTTGGTCGCTTTTCGTGTGTACAGCCCTAGCCCTCTGTAATCCCGCTGTCGGTATACCTACCAGGAGCCGTTTGCCTGGGCGTTTGCCGCCGTTCTACGGGGCTGTTGGCCCTCTGGCTGGTACACAACTCTGCCAAGGCTCCGAGCCGCTGCAAGGGTGCGAAATAGACCATAGCGTAAACTGGCTACAATTTTCTAATATTGTGTCTTCCTAGTCATGGAAGGCGTTCTTGGTTAAGTAAATGGTTGTTAAGCACGCGGTTGACGTCGTCGAGGAGCGTTTTGATTTCAGCGGCGTCGGCAGCAATTCGAGTTGTGAACTCCACGTCGCCGATGTTGTTCAAAAATTCATTCAACGCGTTGTTGACTAACGTCAGCTCCTCCTTGGTCATCTCGATCGTCGCTCTTCCTCTTTCAATGTTTTTCTCGTTCACGAGGAGATCTCCGAGTTAGGCCCTACTCACTTCACTACGAGGGCATTCCAATCTCTTCTCAGTCGGGTTTATTTCTGCATCTCTAGCCATCCAACGACGGCGTTTTTGTCACCCTGCTGTTTTGGAGTGGTATTGCTTTCAAAAAACTTGATGGCTTCCTCTTTTGTGATGTCCGTGCGACTTGTGCCACCGACCCAAACGTTGAATCCAGAACCATTCGGTTCGGCTCTCAGTTCTCCTTTTGTGATTCCGACTGGACCGATTCTCATATTTTTTCCTCTCATCTTAATAGTGTCATCAAATCGTTAACCATTCCGCCGGGTGCCACTGGGCTTAGCCAGTGTCTTCTCTTGAAACTCACTCACAGTTTAAGGGAAGCTATGTCGCTCGGTCGTCACCTTTCATGGTTGCCAGCCGCATTCCCTCGCTTGCGCAGCGGGCTAGTGTTTTACCCAACTCCCCGATCCAACATCCGATAGTTGATCGCTTCGCTAATATGCGGAATATCAATATTCGTCGCCCCATCCAGATCGGCGATCGTCCGGGCAGTTCGCAAGACTTTGTCGTGAGCACGCGCGGAAAGTCCAAGGCTGTGGACGCTTTGTTTGAGTAGCGCGACGCTCGCCTCGGTCAGATGGCAGAACTTGCGGATTTCGCGCGATGACATCTGACCGTTGTAGCGGGTCTTGCTGCCGATGAAGCGGCGGGCTTGGATTTTTCTCGCTTCCATGACCTGAGCCCGCATTTCTTCGCTTGAGATGCCGGGCGTTTTCGCCGAGAGTTCGGCGAACGGGACGGCGGGGACTTCGATTTGGATGTCGATGCGATCGAGCAGCGGACCTGAGATCTTTCCAATGTACCTTTCCACTTGCGGGACGTTGCAGTGGCAATCGCGGCGGGGATCGTTGCGATAGCCGCACGGGCAAGGATTCATCGCGGCGACCAGCATGAAGTCGGCCGGGAAGGTGGTGCTGCGCGTTGCTCGGGCGATCGTCACATTGCCATCTTCCAGCGGCTGCCGCATCACTTCGAGAGTGCGGCGCTGGAACTCAGGGAGCTCATCTAAGAAAAGAACTCCGTTGTGTGAGTGGGAAATCTCGCCCGGCGATGGTGGATTGCCGCCGCCGACTAAACCGGCTTCGCTGATCGTGTGATGCGGCGAACGGAAGGGACGCTGCGTCAGCAGCGGTTGATTGGTCGGTAGTCGCCCGGTGACGCTGTAGATGCGGGTCGTTTCGACCGATTCGCTGGGAGTCAGATCAGGCAAGATCGACGGAACGCGTTTCGCGAGCATCGTCTTGCCGGAACCAGGCGGGCCAACCATCAGCAGGTTATGGGCGGCAGCGGCGGCGATCACCAGCGCTCGCTTCGCCATTTCCTGGCCGCGGACGTCGGCGAAGTCGACTTCGTAGCTGCTATACTGGCGGAAGTATTCTTCGATCCGCGGCGGCACCGGCTCGATGTCGATTGCGCCGGAGAGAAAGCCGACCGCTTCGGTCAGCGAGCGGACCGGGATCGCTTCGATCTCTTCGACGACCGCCGCTTCGGCCCCGTTCTCGGCCGGCAGCACGATCCCCTTCAAGCCCATCGCGGCAGCTTGCATCGCATGGGAGAGAGCCCCTTTGATTGGCCGCATCGATCCGTCGAGAGCGAGCTCGCCCACCACGGCGTAGTCGGCGAAACGCTCGGAGCGAATCTGCCCGCTCGCCGCCAAGATGCCGAGCGAGGTCGGCAAGTCAAACGACGCGGCGTTCTTCGGCAGGTCGGCCGGGGCCATGTTCACCACCACGCGATCCTGCGGACGCACGTAGCCGGAGTTGACGATCGCTCGTTCGATGCGGTGGATCGACTCGCGAACGGCCGCCTCGGGGAGCCCGACCATCACGGTCTTGGGCATCGACGTGGGGGAAATGTCGACTTCGATGTCGACCGGAACAGCGTCGATCCCCAGCAGCGAAAAGGTCCGAAGTTTTGCGAGCATCGCGCGACCGCCCTCAAACGACACCCGCCGATCGGGCGGGAACGCAACCATTCTGGGGAATGGCGGCGGTAGATGCAAGCGCTGGGGTGTTTTTTGGGGGAAATTGGTTGGCCGAATCGACGCTTCGAAGACATGCTCATCCGGCGAAGACGCCGCAAGAGCATGGCACCAAGGGGATTGATTTAGTCGTCGAACGGGATTTTTACGGGGTGGCCTAGCTCGCGCTGCATGGCAATCAGTTCGTCCTTCGACATGTTCTCTTTGGCGTGTTTGCCGAAGATGTCGAGCTTGTACTGTTCGATCAGTTGGCGATACGGGATCAGACTCTCCGGCGGGACGCGATTGCCGGTCAGTTGGCAGTAGCGGTCCCACGTGACGTTTTTCGAGAGCTGTTCAAAGTCGTCGAAGAGATTGACGGCGAGCCCCTCATAATGAAAGACGCCGGGCGCCCTGGCTTCGATGGCGGCGGCGATGCGATCGCGATCGCACGGATGGGTGTCGAAAAAGCCGGTCCGCTCTTTCTCCATCGAGGTGCGAACCTCCTGCTTCACCTCCTCCGGCATATGTTGCAACTGCACCTTCAAAAAGGCGGTGATGTCGTCGACCATGGCGCCTTGCTGAAAGACGGCCGAGAGCAAGTCGACCGTCAGCCCATAGGCGGCGTTGACCATTCGCATGCGATGCGAGGTTTGCTGGAACGCCGCGCTGCCGGCCAGGCGAATCTCGTACTGGTCGGCGTCGTATTCCATTTGCCGCAGCAAGAAGCTGGAGGCGACGTTCCCGACGTGCATCAAGATCCACAGGATCGTCCGCACGATCCAGATGAAAAACATAAACAAGAACACGAGGATCCCGATCCGAAAATCGCTGGTGCGGGCAATATGCCACAGCCAGGCGTCGTATTCGTCGCGCTCGTACGAGACCCGCGCGAACCAATGACTGATCGAGCGCACGATATAGGTCAGCCGCATCCCGGCGCCTTGGCTGAAGTGGCCAAACTCGTGGGCCAATACGCCGGCGAATTGCCGCGTCGTGAGCCCGGCCGCTAATGGAACGCCGATCGTCAGGACCAGGTCATTCCCGCGGATGACGCTCCAGAGGCCGCTGCGAAAGCGGGCCGACGCGTTCATTTGATCGTCGACGTCAATCCGGGTTGGATAGGGAGCGCCGACCAACTCGCAGATCTTATAAACGAACTCAAACAGCAGCGGATCGCTCTTCTCGGTCAGCGAACGAGTCCGATGGATATAAGCGGGGCGAGCGAACAACGGTTTGATCAGAAAAAAGATCGCCGTGCAGACGATCACCGGCGGTATCACGAAGAGGATGCCTCGAACAATCGTGACGAAGTAGTCGTGATTGGGATGATTCCATGAGTCGGCGCTCTCGTACCACGCGATTGCGGAAAGGCCCACATAGAGACCAACTCCGCAGGCGAGCGTTCCAATGATCGCGAGATAAACCATCGGCAGCGCGACCATCACGACCGAGACGATCGCCGCACTGGCGACATACGTCGGTTTGACTTCGGGGCGTTCAAATTCGCCTTTGAACGCTCCCATCACCTCGTCGCGACGCTCCTGGTCGTTCCGCTTTCGCTTCGGCGGGGCTTCCGGCACTGGTTTTTCGGCGGTTGCAGCGGCGGCCGCCAGGCCAAGCGAATCGGCATTGCGATTGAGAGCGCCAGGGCCAGCCGGCATCACGATTGGCGCAACGACATTGGGGGCGGCCGAAGAGGCGGTCGCCGAAACAGAGGCGTCAGCCGGCGGGATCTGCGTGATCTCGCCGCACTTGGGGCACTTCGCCTTTTTTCCCTGCTTGTCAGCCGAGACGTTAAACGCCGACTGACAACCGTTGCAGCGAAACTGAATCATCAAGGGGAGGCCTGCTAGAAACAGGAGGCTCGATCGCGCGGCGCGGTTCGCCGCGCGACCGAACTCCAAATGACGTCGTCAGGACCGGGCCGCTTACTTCAAAGCGGAATAGTCCGTGGGAACCATCATGGTGCTTTCGACCTTGGTGACGATCGGGCCGTCTGCTTCCGAAGCGTCGCGCATCTTGATCCATTCCGGATCGCCGCGGAACGAAGCCCACGACTTTTTGGCGTCGGCGTCATCCTTGTGAGCGACGACGTAGATCAACAGCCCCGGTGTGTCGGTCGGTTCAAAGTAGAAGATGTGCTGCATGCCGGCCTTGGTGAACAGGTCGAGTTCGCCATCCCGAAAACGCTGATGCAAGTTCGGCAGGCGTCCTTCGGCGCAGGTGTACTTCCGCAGTTCGAACAACCGGGTGTTCGAGCCGTTTTCCAGGTCATGCGGCGAGAAGTCGGTTTCGTTCATGTAGACCGATTCGGCCTTCGAGACGATCTTGCCGTTTTCTTCCGAAGCGGCCTTCGCCTTTTGCCAATCGGGATCGGCGCTGAAGGCGGCCCAGCTCTTTTTGGCGGCGTCGCGGCTCTTGTGCTGCAGGATGTAGATCAGGGTGTTGTCTTTGAGGGCCGGATCGGTCGGCGTCCAGTAGCCCATGTTCTTCATGCCGTGCTTCTCGAACAGCTTCACGGTGTGATCGCGAAAGCGGGCGTTCAGGTCGTCCAACTTACCTTCGTTGGTCGTATAAATCCGAAGTTCGTACACAGGCGTCTCTTCCGCATGGGCGAGGGAGGCGAAAGCGAAGGTCGCCAAGGCGGCGGACAGGAACAAAAGCGATTTCATGAGCAAGTTTTCCAGATCGCAAATGGGGGCACGGAAGGAAATGAGATGGGGCGGGTCTGATTTTAATCGAACCAGACAGGGCAAGTCGACCATTTTCGGCCAGATTCGCCCCACTCTGGCGTTTTGGCCCGAACCTGAACGGTAGGGAACGATACAATACAAGATGCCGCGAAAGTAGAACGGATAGTCGCTGGTCGTCGCTCAAACCCGCGGGTAGCGACGACGAGAGGAAAGTCCGGGCTCCGGAGGACAGGGCGGTCGGTAACGCCGACCGGTCGTGAGGCTAGGGAAAGTGCAACAGAAAGCAAACCGCCGAAGTCCCGTCAGGGGCTGGTAAGGGTGAAACGGTGCGGTAAGAGCGCACCAGCGGGCGAGGCGACTCGTCTGGCTAGGTAAACCCCGCCCGGAGCAAGGCAAACAGGCAGGAGAATCGGAGCGGCGCAAGTCGCGCCGATTCGCGGTTTCGTCCGAACCGTTATCACTGCCGGGTATGCTGCTAGAGACGTCGAGCAATCGCCGTCGTAGAGGAATGGCTATCGGCCGCGTCACAAGCGCGGTTACAAAACCCGGCTTATAGTTTTACTTTCGCGGCGTTTTTTATTTGTCTTTAACTTCGATCTTCACGCCGACGCCGTCGTTATCGGCGTCGACTTTCTGAATGATCTCGGTCAACTTCTTTTTGGCGGCGTCGCCGATTTCCTTGATGCCGACGCTCGCCGAGTTGGCCATATCTTTCTCGTCGATGTTTTCCAGGACGAGAGTTCCCTTTTCGACAGCCGCTTTGCCGAGCGGAGCGGTCGCTTCGATGATTCGATCGAGCTTCGCTTCAGTCCGCTCGGCGGCGCCGACGACGCGTTCCAACTTGCCTAAAACTTGATAGCCGAAAATGGCCGCTCCCACGACCAACAACAGCATCAAACCAACCAGCATGTTTTGACGCGTCTCGCTCATCACGGTCACTCCTTGGCCTGGGCTGCGATGTAGTTCGACAGCTGACGTACGTTGTCGGCGAACGTTTGACTTCGAATTACGCCCGAGGCGTTTTTGATTTTGGGAAAGTTTTTCGTCGTACCTTTTTCGACCCACGCGCCCCGATCATCCATGCTGGCAATCGCCGCGGCGACTTCCGCTTCGGAATAGCTGGCCTGTTTTTTCGCTTCGCCCGCTTTTAGCTGGTCGAGCGTCTTCGTGCTATATCGCTCGTATTCCTTCGACAGCGAGTCGAGCTTCGACTCAATCGTGAAACTGTAGTGCGTCGGCACGTCGCCGGCGTCGTAGGTCAACTGATAGTCTTTCGTGAAGTAGAGCGGACGATTTGTTTTCAATTCGTAAAACCTGGCCAATTTTCCGTCGGGCGATTGCGATTTCTTCAGATAAGCGAGCGCCGCTGGAATCGGCTCCAGGTACTTCTCTTCCCCCGTTTCGCGGTAAAGCTGCATCAGCGTCGTAATCACTTGCTGCGATTCGCCGCCGCTGATCGCCGGCGGTTCAAACTTGCGATCCCAGACCGGCTGCATGTGCTCGTTGTATTGCTGCGCCCAGGCCGGCTGCGGATCAGGCATTTGGGCCATGATCAGGAAGTCGCCCCCCTTCTCCGCCGCGGCGAGATACTTCTTGTCGCCGTAGACCGTGTGAGCCAACAGGAACAAGTCGATCAAGTCGGCGGTGACGTCGTCGTTCAAAAAATACTTGCCGGTCCAATCGTTCAGCCATTTGCGCGACCATTCGTTCGGATAGCTCGCTTTGATGACCGGAAAGGTTTCCTTCGAGACCGGCGTCGGGTATTCGGTCCAGTTTTGAGGCCAACCGCCGTTGGGGCGCTGCGCCGCGATCAACGCATCGAGCCCGAACGTCGCCGCGTTGTGAATCGCCGGCAGGTTCTGCTTGTTCGCTTCGTCCAAACGAATCAAGAAGTGGAGCGCACCTTGCGTCGTGTTGTCGTCGACGGTCGTTCGCGTCAGTTGCTTCTTCGCCGGCTTGATATGGCGATAGGCGAACGCCCCTTGCTTCTCCGGATTCGTTTCGATCGAGTAATACCAGCCGCCAGTTCGCATCTGACCGGTCGCGAGAATCTGCCCCGCTTTGTTGGCGGCGTCGAGATAGAACTTGTCGCCGGTCGCCGCGTAGGCGTCGAGAAACGCTTCGCCGATCGTCGGCGTCCCCGGCGGCTGCACCCAAATGGTCGTCGTGCCGGCGGTCTTCGCTTCTCCTTCGCTCAGCGCCAAGTCGCCGCTGTATTGCCAAACGAAACCGCCGCCGACGCCGACCTCTTCAAAAAAGAACTCGCAAGCTTTACGGAGTGCGGCCTTCGCGGCTGCGACGTCGGGCTCTTTGGCAGAAACGTCAGCAGAAGGAAACCAGATACCAATGACAACCAACAGCAGCAAGATTCTGTTCATTCAACAAACTCCGGTGGGGGCACGAGCAAGTTTTTCTAATTCTGGGCTGCGCCATTGCCGCACACAAGCAATCCGTAGCGATTTACGAGGCTTTCTGGATCGATATGCCAGCGGCCAGATAGCCAAGAAATGAGCAACGCCCGCGTGGTAAGCGGGCGTTTGAAGCTGGCGATCAAATGATAGCGAAGATGGCCGAGAGAAAGCGCCGCGGCGGTTTCTCTCACGCGTATGAGTCGGTGACCCCTACATGGTCGCGTGATGCGTCCGGGCGGAGAGAAAGGCCTCGGCTTTGCGAAGGGCCATTTCTACGGAATCCAGCGCGGAGATCGGCTGCGAGGAGGACATGCTTGGGTCACTGGCCGTGAACTCGGCGTGACAGTGTTGGCAAGAGACGTTACGACCAAGGTCGTTTATCCGCACCTGCAGCCGCCGACCGCAGGTCGGGCACTGCTGAATAAAGTAGGTAACGATCGACATCACGGAGTCTCCTACTGCCGCAGAACAATCTCGCCCACTGACGATTGCCTGCGATTGTAGAAAAGTCTGTTCTACTATTCAACAACCCAAATTAACAAAGCGAAATTAATTTCCTTTCACAATGGAAGAGAGGGAGCAAAAAGCGCACTAATGAAGAAGATCCAAACTTGTGGGTTAGACGCATTGCACCGGTTCTAGCGTCTGTAAGGACGGAAGAGTGCGATAACTAATGGAGAAATCAGACTTTGCGACTCCCCCCTATTTTCCATTTGCAAGCTAAAGTTTGGAAAGAGAAAGGGCCGAGCATCGGGTTTCCTTCTACGATGCTCTTACAGATATCTGCCGCAAAATGTTCCGTCGCCACCTTCTACAATTCGGATGCGCGATAGCGCTTTTCTCGGCGCTTGCCGATGCCGATGCGCAGAACCTGGCGATTCGCGAGAAGCCCTCGTTTGATCAGGTGGAACAAGTAGCTCGGCGCCACTTCCTCTCGATCCGCGGCTTCAACGAAGACCAGCTGCTGGTAGAAAGCGAAGTACGCGAATTCCTGCCGCAGCTACGGCAACTTGGCTGGTGGACGTTTCCCTGGCGACGCATTCCGCGTCATAGCCTGGCCGATAACCAGTTCATCGTGAACCTGGTCTACGTCCGTCGTCCTCCGGTACAGCTCGCCAGTCGCATCGCTTCGCCGGAGCGAGTTTACAACCGCATGGAGCGACTCTCTTATTCGCCGATCGGCCGTATTTTGTTGTTGGAGCTGGTCCAACGCGAAGACTTCTACACAGCGATCTTAGAAGATCCAGAAACGCTTTGCGCGGAGAGCGACATTCTCTCGGAACTGGACGTCGTTGACGCGATCAAGCAACTTCGCCTCGACGAACCGACCGGCCGCGTCTACACGCTTCAGCAATTGGTCGATTCGCTCAGGCAAGAATACTTCGCCGTCAACTAAGCCGACCAGCCGTCGGCTTACAGAAATCGCGTTTTCTAGCGAACGCGTTTGGCCGACTGAATCACAACCGACTCGACCGGCAGGCTCGGAAAGCCTTCGACGTCTTTCACCGGAGCGGCGGCGATCTTGTCGACCACGTCCATTCCTTCGACCACTTCACCAAAGACGCAATAGCCGTACTTCTTTTCATCCTCTTCGACATGATCCAGATTCGGATTGTCGGCCAGATTGATGAAGAACTGATTGGTCGCGCTGTGAATGTATTCCGGGTCGCGGGTCATCGCGATCGTCCCGCGAACGTTCTTCAGGCCGTTCGCCGCTTCGCTTTGGATTTCGCTGCGCGTCGGATTCGCTTGCAGGTCGGCCGTAAAAGCGCCTCCCAGGATCATCGAGCCCGGGGCGACGTAATGGAAGATCGAACCGTCATACTGCCCCGACTCGACGTAGTTGTTCAGAAAGTTGTCGACGGTCGCTGGCGCCTTTTCAGCGTTCAAACGAATGCGAATCGCTCCGTAGTTGGTCGTCAGAACCACTTCCGGATGGCTTTCGCGCTCTTGCGGCTGATACGTGTCGGCCATCCCGCCCGATTCGACCGAGACCGGCGAGCCGCTCAGCGATTCTCCACTGCCGCCGCTGGAAGATCCGCCAGCTTCGATCGAAGCCGCAGGCGGACTCGTTTCGCCGCCGCATCCGATGGCGAACAAGCAAGAGAGGGAGAGAATCGACAGGATGAAGCTCGGATACGAACGCATTTCTAAAACGCCTCCATGCGCGCGGGAATGCTGGCAAACGTTGCTGGCGTCTATCTTTGGAGTTTTTGCTATTTGACGCAAGCTCGCTTTTTCGCGAAGCCAAACCGTTTGGATGCGAAACAATTGACCGATCAAATCCAGCCGAGATATTCCTGATAGCGATAAATCCAGGGATGAACCCACGGATTGAGCGCCGGATAGGCGGCCGATACGGCCGAAATCAACAGTAGGAGCGCCGCTAGCCAGCGGGCCCAACGTCGCTCGGCACACCAATCAGCGGCCGGCCGCAACATCACCAGCCAAAGCGGGATCAGCCAAAAGAGCCAGCGAAAGCCGGAGCAGACGCCGCCATAGTTGCGATCTTTGAGCGGGCGAAAGATATAAAACAAGACGCATACAATCGTCAGCGTCCCGATCATGATCGTCACGTCGCGCCACTGGCGATCGTCGCTGCGCAGCAGCATCACGCCGCCGACCACCGCCAAGATCCAGATCGGCGTCAGCGAAAAAACGCCATAGTTTCCGACCAACATGTTAAACGCATAGACAAGACGCGACGGTTCGCCGAGATCGACCCCCTTCTTCACGCCGTCACGCCAATAGGTATCGGCGTAGT
Organism: Blastopirellula sediminis; assembly: GCF_020966755.1. Classification (NCBI taxonomy): domain Bacteria; kingdom Pseudomonadati; phylum Planctomycetota; class Planctomycetia; order Pirellulales; family Pirellulaceae; genus Blastopirellula; species Blastopirellula sediminis. The sequence goes on along the minus strand of NZ_JAJKFT010000004.1, from coordinate 816,650 downwards.
CGTACCAACTATCCCAGGTGCGGATCTCGATCACGTCGCCTACTTTTTGCAGCGCCCAGCGGCGATCGACAATTGCGTCGTCCAGCACCCAACGATCTCCCGCTTCGCGGACTTGCAGTTCCGGCGTTTCCGAGAGATTGATTCCTTGCGCGGCGAACGTTTCGCGAACGACGGCGGGGACCTTGGCCTCATTCAACTCGCTCGCAGCTTCGCCGGCGACGTTCGCATCCAACTGGGCGATCGCCGGGCCATCGCTTCGATGTGCATACGGCGGCTTCCAACTTCCGTGCGCCCAATAGGTCGTCCCAAACGAAGCGGCGGCGACGATCAACGCCCCCGGCACTCCGAACACAAGCGTCTTCATTGGCGCCTTGAGCAACAACGCAAGTCCAAGCAGCCCCAACAGCGACAGCGCCGGCAAGTCATTCGCAGCTGCAAATGCGGAGGCCAAACCGGCGCCGAAAAAGAGCCAACTCTCGCGCCGTCCGTCGATCCAGATTCGCAGACCAAAATCGATCGCCACCATCGTCGCAGCAGCGGAGACCAAGTGATTGTTGAGCGTGATCGCAAACGTCGTCAGAAAGGTTCCAAATGCGGCCGACGTGATGATAAAGATCCGTCCCCAGTCGCTTTTGCCGTAACGTTCGACCATCGAGACGAGTGACGCGAACATCACCAGCAACAGGCCGACGTTCGTAATCACCAGCATGATGCGGCCGACGTAGAAGGGATAACTCCCCAGCGACAACCCCAGCCCGTGCTTGATGACCCAATATTCGCCGGCCAACATCACCGCCATCAGCGGCGGCTTGCTCGAATAGTAATGTCGCTTGCCGTCGGCGCCTTCGTGATAAACCTTGTCGATCGAATCCCAACGGCGATCGGCGATCACGTCGTCAATTGCGAACGTGCCGTAATCGACCAGCGAACGAATCGTCGCCCAGCGACTTCGATCATTGGCGCTCATGAAGGGATGCTTGCCATGATTGGCCGACATCTGGCCGATACGGCCGATGATCGTGCCGACGCTCACGGCGATCAGCAAAACGTAAATCGCCAGGCGCAACTGTCGGTTCGCGTCGGTCATACGGTCGAATCAGAGTTAGTTTCAGGAAGTTTGGTATAGCCGGCCGTTTCGGAGATCGAATAAGGCGCCTGGCCGCGAGAGTTCTGCGCCGTGATCAGTTCGGCCAGCAGACCGACCATCAGAAACTGCGTTCCCAGCAGCAGCGACGTGATCACGTAGAAGATCATCGCCGTTTCATGAATATGAATCGGGTTGAGTCCCAAACCGGGAATTCGGGACAAGCACCACCAAAGCGCGAGGAACACCATGCCCAAGCCGCCAAAGGCGAAAAAGGCGAGCCCGATCCCGCCGAGCAAGTGTTGCGGGCGCTGTCCAAAGCCGGTGATGAACTTGACCGTCAGCAGGTCGAGAAACCCTTTGAAGATCCGGAAGAAGCCGTACTTCGATTGGCCGAACTGTCGCGCCCGATGATTGACGACGATCTCGCCCACCTTCCAACCGCGCGCGGCCGCCAACACCGGCACGAAGCGATGGAGTTCGCCGTACAAGCGAACTTCGTCAAAGATCTCGCGGCGATAACATTTGAAGCCGCAGTTGTGATCGTGCAGTCGGACGCCGGTCAGCGTGCTGACCATCCAGTTGAAGATCCGCGACGGCAATACCTTGTGCCAAGGATCGTGCCGGACTTGCTTGTAACCGCTGACGACGTCGAACCCATTGGCGACTTGTTCCAGAAAGCGCGGGATCTCTTGCGGATCGTCTTGCAAGTCGGCGTCGAGCGTCAGAACCAGGTCGCCGCGAGCGGCCCGAAAGCCGGCGTCCAGCGCCGCCGCTTTCCCAAAGTTGCGGCGAAAACGGATCGCTTTCACATGCGGATCGCTCTCCGCCAATTCCCGCTCGACCGCCCATGATCCATCCTTCGAACCGTCATCGACGAAGATGATCTCCATCTGATAACCGTTCGCAGCGGCGACTTCGGTGATTTCGCGATGCAACTGACGAAGACTGTCCTCTTCGTTGTAAACGGGAATGACGGCGGAAAGACGCAAGGATTCTCTCGTTTCTTCTCGATCAGCCAGACGTCGCGCTAGCGAGCGATAGGCGGGGTGGGAACCGATTCGTCGACCGCGGCGTCAGCCGCTTTGCGTCGCGAAAAGGCGAAAGGCAAGACATATAGAATAATTGAGAATACGATTTCCGCCACCATCCAGGAAACGCGCAGCAAGACCGCCCCCACAACGGCAACCGGGCGACCGAAGACCGGCGCGGTCAGTTGCATCAGGATCAGTTCACGAATTCCAAAGCCGCCCGGCAACAGCGAGACGAAGCCTGCGATCATCGCAAGAGCGACGGCCGAGATCAGCAGCGGCAGCGCTGCCCACGGGTTTGTCATCGCCGCGTCCGCCCCTGGGATCGCTTGCATCGCCGCCAAATAGCTAAGTCCCATCAGGCTCCAAGCGATGAAGTAGGCGAACCACCCAATTCCCATCAAGCGATAGTTCAAGCCTTGCATATGATCTTCGAGCCGCGGATTGAGTCGCGTGACCCGCAAGACGGTCACCACCTTGCGAAAGATCGACGGCAACGTCGGCACGAACGCGCAAATTCCCAACGCCGCGGCGATCGCCAACAGAATCAACTGCTCGCGAAACAAAACGGCCAGGATCACGCCCGAGTAAGCGGCGCCGACGGCGATCATCGTCAGCGTTTCAATAAATACGGCGACGACGGCGACCGTTTTCTCAACATGCTCGCCCTGCACCAGGCTCGTTCGCAGCACGACCACCATCGCTTTGCCGGGGACGTACTTGCCGAGATGGCCAATAAAGAAGGCTCGCACCGCTTTGCCGTAGCTCGGCTTTTGCCCCAGCGCGAGGAGCACGAAATACCAATAAGAGGCCATCGGCAGCGAAGCTAATGTGTAGATCGCGCCGGCGGCGACGAGCCAGCCCCACTGAATCGGGCCGACCGAATCGCCATGGGTGCGCATATCCTGCACCGCCTTGGAGATGTTGTACCAGACCCCTACGACCACCACGATAAAGATGACGATCTTCGCCGCCAGCGTCAGCCAGCTTTTCCAGGATCTTTTCGGGGACGGTTCAGGCACCGGCAAACTCGACTCAGGTAATTTCTAGGTAACAATCGGGGGTTTATTCTGTGCGGAAACGGTTTTTGCCACAAGCGCAGCTGCGGGCAAGCGAATTTCGGTCTGATAAAATGTGCCTCGCACTCGCGATTTTCCCCATTTGCCATTCTAAACGATGGAATCGCCTCGTATGACTTCGCCGAAAATGTTCTCCTTCTGGGCGCTTCTGGCCATCGTCGGCATCGCCGCCTTTTTCACCTACCAGGTAATGTCAATCTTCCTGGTGCCAATGTTCCTGGCCGCCATCCTGGTGGTGATCTTCCGCCCGGTCCATGACTGGATGCTGGAAAAACTGAAAGGACGCAACGCCCTGGCGGCCGGCGCGACGACCCTGGCCATCTTGCTGATCGTGCTCGTCCCGTTGATTGGCATCTTCTCGATGGCGATTAAGGAAACGATCGACTTGGTCCGGAGCGACGACCAGCCGAAGGTGGAAGTCCGGCTCGATCGGCTCCGCAACCGAATGGGACTGACGATCCCCAACCCTCCCCTCTACCACCAGATCGTTGAAGAACTGGACAACCTGATCGAAACGCCCCCAACCGGACGATCGGCGGATGCCGCGACCGCATTGATCACACAATTGCGGACCGATCTCGACAAATATCGCGAGGATCTGGGGGAAGCGACGGTCCAAGAGATCGAATTCAACCGTGGATCGGACCTCGAAAACCGGGATCAACTGATCGCTGACGCCCGAGCCGGAAACATCGAGCCCGTCGCCGCGGTCGTGTCCGGCGCCATGACCTTCCCGACGCTGAGCGGTGATGTGATCCAGCGGTGGCGCGGGATGCTGGAAGGAATTGATATCGCCAACGCTCAGCTGGGAGAAATCGTCGACGCCGTCCAGAAAGAGCAACTCACCCCCGGCGACTTGATCTTCTCTTCCCGAATGGAAGATGTCCGATCGTCGCTGCGGCGCCAAATGGTCGCCTATCTCGGCGGTCAGCCGATGGCGACCTTGCGGCTCTACGCAAATCCAGGCGATAGCGAAGCGTCACGTTTGCAGGCCGTTGCGATCGATCGCCTGGAAACGTACGTCTTGCCGGTCACCGGCGCCGGGGCGAAGTTTCTCGGCAGCCTGGTGCTGGGGCTCGGCATTTTGATCCTCAGCTTGTACTACTTCTTCTATGACGGCCCGGCGCTGATCAGCGCGGCGATGCGACTTTCTCCACTCGAGGATGAATACGAACGGCAACTGATCGAAGAATTCAGCACTGTCAGTCGGGCCGTCGTGCTGGCGACCTTGCTATCAGCGCTGGCGCAAGGAATTTTGGCCGGCATCGGCTTCTGGTTCTGCGGGCTCGAGTCGGTCTTCCTGCTGATGTTCCTCACCATGACGCTGGCGATGGTCCCCTTTTTGGGCGCCGCGTCGGTCTGGGTGCCGGTCAGCATCTGGTTGATCGTGGCGGAGGAAAAGATTGCGGCTGGCGTAGGATTGGCAATCTACGGGGTTGCGGTCATTTCGCTCGTCGACAACATCATCAAGCCGTTCGTTTTGCACGGCCAATCGAAACTTCACCCGCTGCTGGCGCTGCTATCGGTGCTTGGCGGCGTCTCAGCACTCGGTCCGATCGGGATTTTAGTCGGGCCGATGTTGGTCGCTTTTATGCAAGTATTATTGAACATGTTGCGAGGAGAGCTCGTAAAAATGGCCGAAGCGGAATCCTCGAGCGAGACAAACTTGAGGAAATCCTCTTAACGGCCAGGGATTGCTGTCAAATGTCGCTTTCCTGTTTCCGGCATTCTAGTTACGATGATGCCGGCAATTTTACGCCAGTGCCGTACGAGGAGATGGAAACGTGTACGCCGCCGCTCTATTACTTGCAACCGCCGCCGTTGGAGTCGACACCGGCTGGCAGCCCGCTCAGGATGATCCGCAGAGCGTGCAATACATCATTCAAATTGAGCCGGAAGTGCTGAAGAAGATGCTGCGCGACGGCACGCCGATCGACAGCATCGTTCCGCCTGATGTGCACGGCGGCGTGATTCGTTGCTTCCGCGTACAGCTGGGCGAAGACGAACTTCCGCGCGAATTGCCGGAAGTCGCCAAAGCGACCTACGAAGCGCCGGTCGAAGCGGAAAACACCGCCACCATGCGCAAGGTCGAAGCGGAAGCGCTCCAGCTGAACCCGGCGCCCGATACTCGCAGCACCGTCTCCTCGGCGACTCCTCCGCTGAACGCGCTCGCCGCCGACGTTCCGACTCCTCGCTATTCGAATGCCTTGACTCCCGGCGGCTCGACCTATTCCAGCGGCGGCACTCCGCTGAACCCGACGACTCGCACCGCCAATGCGGCCGACGCCAATCCGTCGCTCAGCGGTTCGACAAGCAACTTCTCGATCCCCGGCGGCAGCACCACCACGCCGGTTGGATCGTCGACGCCGACCAGCCGTTTCAACCCGACCGCGACGACTCCGAACACCGCTTCGTCGTCGACCTATCCCGGGACCAGCTACTCGGGTACCGCGACCAGCAATCCGAGCACCGAGTATCCGAACTACACTTCGCCTCCGCTCAGCAACCTGAACAACACGACCGTTCCGCTGGGCGGCAATACCAGCAGCGCCAGCGACAACAACTACGGTCGCTATGGCGACGCGTACGCCACGCCGAGCAGTGGAACAACCTACAACAGCGGCAGCAACAGCTACTCGTCGAACCTCGGCAGCGGCACGACGAACAACACTGGCTCGTATAACAACAACACCGGTGGACTGACGCCGATCAACAGCACTCCCCCGAGCCAAAACAACAACACGCAAAACAACAGCGGCAGCTATGTTCCTCCTTCGAACAATCAGCAGCAGCCCAACAACCAACAACAGCCCAATAACAACAATTATCAGCAGCCGAACCAGAACTATCAGCAGCAGCAACCTTACCCGATGCAGCCGCAAGTTCCGTACGGTCAGCCGAACTACGTAAACGCCTATCAGCCGCCGCTGGCCAATCCTTACCTGCCGAACATGGGCTACCCGGCGCAGTACAATCCCTACCTCGCGGCGCTGCCTGGTTTCGGCACGCCGGCCCTGACTCCTCCGGCCCAGCAGCCGGCCGCTCAGACTCCGGCCCCGGCGCCGCAAACTCCGGCGCCTTCGCCGAGCGATCGCACGACGCGTGAATTGGAAGATGAAAAGGCAAAGGTGATCGCCACCGAAAGTCGCCCCTGGTTGATGATGGTGACCATCGCCTTCCTGTCGCTCGGCTTCAACTTCTACATGGGCTGGATGGTCATCGACTTCCGCACCAAGTACCGCGACATCCTGGCCGGCTTCCGCGAACTGAAAGCGGCCAACTAAGCCGCAAGCGAAACACGCTCAAACAAAGAAGACGCCCTTCGCGGCGTCTTTTTTTGTGCTTGGACCGAAGAACAGGGACCAGTCTCTTTTTCGCCGCTCGACTCGCAAGAGGCCGCACGGCGTTCTCGCGAAAAGGAGCCCCAACCCCTTTTCTTCCGCATGCCGTCGCCGATCGCCCTGATATAAACCGTTTTTCTGTTTCTTGCGTTCTTCTGCCTTGCGCCCCTGTTGCAAAATTAACGCTCAAAAGTAGCGCAGAAATTGCCGAATTCTGAGCCCTTTGGCAGCGAATCACCCCGTGAAACGACAACCGCATTGCTAAGATGGCGTTTTCACTTGGCGCACGAATAATCGTTAAACGCAACGTTCGCGGCGCCTCCTCATGCATGCCCCGCTTCGTTTCGTATCTCTCTGGTAAATGAGGTTTCCATGTCTCTTTTGACGCACAATCTGCGTGCTTCTCTGTTGGCCGTCGCTGCGATTGCGACGCCTGTCTGCATTCTGTCGCCAGCCGCGTTTGCCGCCGATGCGGCGCCTGCCGCCGTCGAAGCGGAAGCGGTCGTTGATTTTGATCCGGCGACCTCCGACGACGTCGCCGCGCTATCGGCCCACATTGATACGCTTCGTCGCGAGCTGGGCGGCCTGAAAGGGACGGCCGAAGAGCGCAAAGCCGGCTTCGTTACGCTAATGGGCGAGATGACCGTCACCTGCCAACGGATCATCGACCTCAACGCCACCGGAACGACGCTCGCCAAGGCCAACACCTTTAAGATCGTCTCGCTCGGCGCCATCTCCGGCGCGACCGGATCCGACGAAGACAAAGCCGCCTTCGACGCCGCGATCGACGAAGGTCTCGCCAGCGAAATTTCTGACGTCGTGCAAATCTCCATCTACCAATTGCTCGACGGTCACATCCGCGGCCGCATGACCGGCAAAGAGCTTGACGTCGACCAGATGCTCGCCGACGCCCAAAAGAAGATCGCCATGGACAAGCCAGGCGTCCCCGGCCTGATCGCCGCGAAGATCATCGCTCCTTACTTCATCGGCGTGAATCGCCCGGAAGGGGTCGAGATGCTCGCCAACGCGATCGAGCTGAACGCCGACTCCGATAATCCCGCGATTCAGTCGGCCCTGAAAAAGGTGGAAGGGCTCCATCGTCGTTCGACCATCATCGGCAAGCCGCTCGAACTGAGCGGCACGATGCTCGACGGCTCGGAACTTGACTGGTCCGCCTACCGCGGCAAGGTCGTCCTGGTCGACTTCTTCGCCACCTGGTGCGGACCGTGCCGCGCCGAAATGCCGCACGTCCTCGAAATGTACGAGAAGTACAAGGGCCAAGGCTTTGAAGTTCTCGGCATCTCGCTCGACGATTCGAAAGAAAACGCCGAAAGCTACATCGCCGAAATGAAACTTCCCTGGAAGACGATGCTGCCGGTCGAAGAATCGGAGCGCGGCTGGAACCATCCGCTGGTCACCTACCTCGGCATCGACGGAATTCCGCAAGCGATCCTGGTCGATCAGGAGGGGAACGTCATTAACCTGAACGCCCGCGGCGACAAACTGACCAGCGAACTAAAACGTCTGCTCGACCCGGCCCCGGAAGCTCCCGCCGCCGCAGCCGATAAGACGTAACGAAATCGTAGGGCAGGCCACGCCTGCCAACGAAAAAGCGATCGCAAGCCCGCGTTTCCCTCACGAAACGCGGGCTTTTTTGTGCGCACTTAGGTACCATCAAGCGAGTCCCTCCTTCGCGATTCGCCTATCCAGAGAGCAGATCGATGAACCGACTCGTTTTGCTGCTACTAGCGCTAGTCTTCGTCCATGTCGTCGAGAACCGCGCATTCGCTCAATTCGGCGGCGGAGCCCCTCAACCTCAGCCTCCCGTTTTTGGAGAGCCTGACGAACATGGCGAACGTTACGTCACCTTCATGACTTTCTCGGCTCGCGATCCGGTTGTCGGTCTTGTCAGCCCCGATCTCTTTCCGGATAGCCAAGAGAATCTCGGCGAGAAGATGATCGAGTACGAACACCATCGATTCATGACGATCATTGGCCCTGTCCCGCCAGGAACCTATCGCTATCGTTTCACTTCCGATCGTCCTGGCGAGTGGCGGAAGTTTCGCTTTCCGGAAAAGACGCCGATGGACATGCGCGACGTGGCGCACGGGGTCGTCGCCGGCATCAATTACTACAGTCCCTATCAGCGAGCGTTCGTCCAGTTCCACGTCTACACGCCGCCGGGCTACGAAAAGAACGACAAGTCATACCCCCTTCTCTACATCTTCTGCGGAGATCGCTCCTACTCGAGCGAGGCGTGGGGCGAACTCAGTCGAGTCAACCTGATCCTGGACAATCTGATTGCGGAGGGCAAAGCGCAGCCGATGGTCGTCGCGATTTGCAGCAATCCGGACGCTCGCTTTGCCTACAACAACCTCTTTCGCAACGAACTTCGCGAATACGTCGAAAAGAACTACCGACTCCTCCCCGGCGGCGAACATCGCGCGCTATTGGGGAGCTCGATCCTCGATCTCGCCTTCCAAGAACAGGGAAAGTTCGCCTATGTCGCCAATCTCAACGCCGCCGCCCCGTACTTTCCCTTCTTCAGCGAGGATCAAGACGAGGTCGAGACCTGGGAAAAGCACCACCAGCGCCAACTTGCTGACGCCGATTGGAAAAATGAAATCCGACTCTTCTGGTTCGGATATCGCCAAGGCTTCAAAGAATCGGCCAACGTCGATCAACTTGGCCTGCTACTCACGCAGAACAACTTTCCAGTCGAAGTTTATCGCTCTGACAAAGTAAACTACTGGCAAAATCAACGCGATTACCTCATCGAGCTGTTGCCGAAGCTGTTTCAGGCAAGCGAGAATTAAGGGACGGCAAGACCCGCGAAAAAATCCACCGCTTGGAAGTCCACCGCCATGCGTTCCCCCTTTCGCTTGACCATCCAACAATTCCTGGCGGTTGTCGCCGTCGTCGCCTTGTTCGTTTTCTGCCTGACGCATCCCACCCCCGCAGTCGCCTTTACATGTCAGGTAATTTGCTTCCTCCTGCTATGCGCCTCGATAGTCATCGCAATTGCCGCTCAGGGCGCAGCGCGCGTCGCGGCGGCGACTTACTTCGCCATCTTCGCTCTGTATGTCGCGTGCAGCTATGGCGCGCTGGCCAGCTTTCGCGGAGAAAACTCACTCCCGTTTTTCCCCGAACCTTTGCTGCAAGCCTCCTACGACGCGATCTTTCAACCGCCCCCTCTCCCGTCTCGACAAATCCACATCGGCGATCCGTTCGGCAAACTCGACATCGTCTATGGAGGAGGCCAATCGATCGCACCTCCTTACCCACGAGAAGCGTTCTACACGATCGGCCATTTGTTCCTGCCTCTGCTGATTGCCGTCGCTGGCAGCTACGTCGCGTGTGGGATCTATCGAGCCGCGCGAGATGAAACCTAGGGCTGCATTAGCGCCGCCCCGTAAGGGCTGAAGAAACGGACGACACCCACAGCGCCACCGTTTATACTGCTGGGTAACAACCCCACCGCCGCTCCTCCCCGCAGCCGACCGATCAAAATGTTACGAATCGCCACTTCCCTCGTTCTCTTACTTCTCACGGCCGCCATCGCCCAAGCCGCAGAGCCCGCGCCGTTTCACCCCAAGTTCTACGCCTTCGAGAACGGTCTCGGATTTGAGAACGAGCCGGAGACGTTAAAGCGCCTCGGCTATGACGGCGTCAGCCAGGTTTCGGCCACCGGCGAAAAGCTGGCCGAGCAGATCGCCGTTTATGACAAAGTGGGGCTCAAGGTTCTGAGCGTCTATCTGAATGTCGACAACGGCCCGATTGCCGCCGAGGCGGTTCGGCCGCTTGCCGATCGCGGGGCGCTGATTGAATTGACCGTCCGCAAGTTGACGCCGGAGTCGATCGCCGCCGTGCGGGCAACGGCCGAGATGGCGAGCAAGCTCAACATCCGCGTCGCCCTTTATCCGCATCATGGCAACGATATCGCCACGATTCCGCAGGCGCTCGATCTGATTAAGGAGGTAAACCACCCGAACCTCGGCGTGATGTTCAATCTCTGCCATTTTCTGAAGAACGAAGATCCGAAAGACCTGGCGAACGTCCTCCATCAAGCCGCTCCGCATCTCTTCGCCGTCAGCACCGCCGGCGCCAAGCGCGACGGCACAAATTGGCACGAACTGATCCAGCCGCTCGACCAAGGCGACTTCCCCCAAAAGCGTCTCTTCCTGAAGTTGAAGAACCTGCGCTTCGACGGTCCCGTCTCGCTGCAATGCTACGGCGTCCCCGGCGACAAGCAAAAGAATCTCCAGCGCTCGATCATCGCGTGGCGGAAAACTCTTGCCGACGTGTCGCGCAGCGAAGTCCAGGCTATCCCCGATTCCTCGGCCAAACGCCCCAACGTCCTCTTCATCGCCGTTGACGACTTCCGCGTGCAGCTTGGCTGCTACGGCGATCCGGTCGTGCAGACGCCGAACATCGATCGACTCGCCAGTCGAAGCATGCTCTTCGAGCGGGCCTACTGCCAACAGGCCCTCTGCAATCCTTCGCGCACGTCGATCATGACGGGGCGTTATCCTGATTCGCTAGGCGTGTGGGATTTGCCGACGCACTTTCGCGAGATCGAACCGAATCTTGTCACGCTGCCGGAGCATTTCAAGCGGCAAGGTTATTTCACCCGCGACATCGGCAAGATCTATCACAACTACCGGCAGAAGATCGATAACGATCCGCAGTCGTGGTTAACGCCGTCGATGTACGACATCGGCGCCCATTCGCAAGACTGGTATGTCGCAGGCAAACCGTTTGAACTCCACAAGGTTCCCAAAGGCCCTTCGTTTCAACGGGTCGATGTGCCGGACGAGGCCTATCTCGACGGGCGGATCGCCGCCGAAGCGGTCAAAGAACTGAAGCGGCAAGCTGATTTGCAGCAACCGTTTTTTCTGGCGGTCGGCTTCTGGAAACCGCATCTCCCTTTCAACGCGCCCAAAAAGTATTGGGACCAGTACGATCCCGAAGTGATCGCGTCGCATCTCCCACCGCAACCAATCGGCGACGCCCCCGAGATCGCCCGGCATGACAATCGCGAATTACGCGGCTACACCGACCTTCCGAAGCAGGGAGAAATTCCGGCCGACGCGAATCTGCGACTGCACCACGGCTATTACGCCGCCATCAGCTTCGTCGACGCCCAGATCGGCAAAGTGCTCGACGCGCTGGAAGCGGCCGGCCTCGCCGACAACACGATCGTCGTCCTCTGGTCCGATCATGGTTTTCAGCTCGGCGAACATCACCTCTGGTGCAAGACGACCAACTTTGACCTCGACGCGCATGTCCCCCTGCTGATCGCCGACCCGCGCAGCAAGTCCCCCCAACAAAGAACCACGTCGCTGGTCGAGCTGGTCGATCTCTACCCGACGCTCGTCGATCTGGCCGGTCTTCCTCCGGTCGATAAACTCGACGGCCAAAGCCTCCGCCCAATCCTGCAAGATCCGAGCGCCGCCATCCGCCAATCGGCCCTGACGCAACACCCGCGGCCAGCCTATTACCAAGGGAAACCGAAGGTGATGGGCTATTCGATCCGCACCGACCAGTATCGCTACACCGAATGGCGAGATTTTGAGAGCGGCGAAGTGGAAGCGGTGGAACTCTACGACCACCAAAACGATCCGGGCGAGATTCGTAATCTGGCTGGTGAGGAATCGCACCAGAAAGGAATTGCCGAACTAGCCAAGTCGCTCGCGATGCGAATCTCCCACACGAAGCCGTAGTGCTTTAGGTACTCGAATGAAACAACATATGCTTGACGAAGTATTGACGATCATACCCATCCCAGAGTTTCCGATTGATGTTGATGAGAACGCAATGAAGGCAACTCAGTTGGAATTGGGAGTTGAACTGCCTTCAGATTTCCTAGCGTACGCTCGAGTATTTGGCTCCGGAACAATTGTCATCGATGAAACATACGACTTCGAGATCTACAGCCCAGGCCGATCAACGTTCATCGACTTCGTCAGAAAATTCACGGATCGCCAAAATCAATATCGGCGAGCGACTGGAAACGTAAACATGCCCTTTGGACTCTTTCCTGAACCGGAAGGGTTACTGCCATTCGGCCATCGAGATGACATGTACTTCGCGTGGAAGACGAAAGGCGATCCGAGCGAGTGGACGATTGTTGTGATTTGGCAATTTGAGCCCGGGGGCTACCAGGATTTTGCAATCGGTTTCTGCGAATTCCTATCAGGGATTCTTCGACAAAAACTGCGTCTCGCTCCGTTTAAGACCATCTGGGACGATGGAGCGGAGATCCAATTCGAACCTGAAGTTTACGGCGGCTAGAGTCGTATTGAAACGACGTCCCCCCAATTCAAGACCTGAACTCCATCAACAGCGGCACGTCAGGCCAAGGCCAGACCTACGCGCCAGAACTGTCGGTCTCGCCAAAGAAGTCCTCTTTCACAGCGTATTCCAACGCTCCGTCGTCTGACCGCTTCAAGAGTACGCCCGCTTTCGAGAGCTCAATTAAATATCGGTACGCACTTGGACGACTGGCGGCCGGGCGGCTCCACGATTTCAGCATGTTGTCAGCGTTTACAACCGACTCCGGCTCGATCCAATCCATCGCGTTTACGAAGCTGGCCCGATGACGGTTGAAGGAACGGTCGACGCTTTCCAGCCACTGGCCATAGCGCCCCCTTACTTGCTCCAGATCGATCTTCGCATTTCCCATACTTCTGGCTCGGCTCTGGCTACTTCATCGTCGCAAACAGGTTCAAATCGGCGACGCGTCGTTGCTCATTCGAGGACGCCCATTCGAGGCCATCTTTGTCTATTGACAAAGCGCACGCAATCGTGGTCGAGTGCAGGGTGGTCCGTCGTAGGGTGCGTCTGGACGCACCAGGAAGTGCCGAATGACGTTGAACCAGCGTCGCGTGGTAACGCAATTGCACCGCGCAGAGTTGCGTTGCCACGCGAGGAGCGAAACCAGCGATGCGGCGCAGGTTCTCGGTGCGTCCAGACGCACCCTACCCGGAAAAAAAATGCGCGGTCCAGTCCACTGTTGGTACGGGCGCGAATGAATCGCGAGGAGCTCGTTTGGCGCAGGCCCCAAGAAAAAACGTTTCAGTCCAGTCCACTGCTGGTTCGGATACAAATGAATTTCGGCGGTCCAGTCCGATTCCACCAGAATAAAAACGCGTCAGCGGTCCAGTCCGGCGGTTCGAACGGGACTACGACTTACCCAAATTGCCGTTCGGGGCGACTGGGGAAGTCGAATCAAAAAAAAGTTGTGGTCGAGTCCACTGTTGGTGCGGGCGCGAATGAATGGCGACGCTTCTGTCGGCCGATTCGCGATGCAAAAAAAGAGGCGTCAGCGGTCCATAGCATTGAACTTGGTTGATGCGTGGCGATCCGGATGGCGCTGCATCTTGTCGCTACGCGACCCAACCAGTCTCAGAAGACTGGTCGGGCCACCCGGAGAGAAAAAAATCGGTGAGCGGTCCAGTCCACGATTTCGTCATCCGCTCCTTCGACATTCGTCATTTACGCCGTTCCGGCGTTGGCGATTTCGTTGGCAATTTGATGAACGTCCAGTTCGCCGGTCAGAGGCACAATGCGGCATTCGCTCAGACTGCGGAACCACGTGCATTGGCGTTTGGCGAATTGGCGCGTGCGAGTCTTCACCTTTTCGGTCGCTGCGGCGAGCGAGCATTTGCCTTCGAGGTGATCGATCACTTCGCGATAGCCGACTGCCTGAAGGGCGGTGTCGCTGAGTGGAGCGCCCCAGTGCATCAATTTTTCGACTTCGGCGACCAGTCCGGCGGCGAACATTTGATCGACGCGGCGGTTGATCCGGTCATGCAGTTCGGCCCGCGGCCAGTCGAGGGCGAAGACGCGGCAGTCATCGGCGTCGCGACCTTCGTCAAAGTCGTTTTGCAAATGACTGATCGGCTGACCGGTCGACTTGTAGACTTCGAGCGCCCGGATCATCCGGCGGACGTCATTCGGATTGATCCGCGCGGCGGAGAGCGGATCGACTTGCTTGAGACGGCGATGGAGCGCTTCGGCGCCAACGGCGGCGACTTCCTCTTCGACCATCCGGCGGAACTCCGGATCCGGAGCCGGACCGGAAGTGAGCCCGCGGAGGAGCCCCTTTAAATAAAGAGGCGTGCCGCCGACGAAGAGGGCCTGCTTGCCGCGGCCGCGGATGTCGCGGACGGCGGCGGCGGCCAGTTCCAGGTAGTTAGCGACGCTCGAGTCTTCGGTCGGATCGAGGACGTCGATCAGGTGATGGGGTACCTGGGCCTGTTCGGCGGGGCTCGGTTTGGCGGTCCCGATATCCATGCCGCGAAAGAGGGCCATCGAGTCGAGGGAGAGGATTTCGGCGTCGATTTGCCGGGCCAATTGCAGGCCGATCGCCGATTTTCCGCCGGCCGTAGGACCGGTCAGAAACCAACAATCGAGAAAATCGACCTCTTCGGAAGCGTTCATCAGCGGGGGTAACAGCGTAAATTTCAAGAAGATTCGGCGGTTCGCGGGTAGCGCGGCGGCGGCGGCAATTTCGCAAAGGGCCCTTCCGAGCTAGAATAGGTCCTTTGCCGACCCGTTCCCCTCCCTAGTAGTGAAGTCGCCGTGGCGCCCAACGAATCCCACATTCTCGCTCAATTGATGGCGGTGATCGAGGACCGTAAGGCCAATCCGCCCGAAAAATCGTATACGACCAAGCTGTTTACCGGCGGAGTCGAAAAAATCGGCGGCAAAATCATGGAAGAAGCGGCCGAGACGGTCGAAGCGGCCGGCGAACCTGGGGATGAAGGGAAAGCTCACTTGATCTACGAAGCAGGCGATTTGATTTATCACCTCTTCGTCCTGTTGTGCCACAAAGAGATTACGCTCGCCGAAGTCGAGCAAGAATTGGCCCGACGATTCGGCGTCTCGGGCATCGACGAAAAAGCGTCGCGCAAGACTGATAACTAACCGCGGCTGACCGCCACCATTGATTGATTCGTCCCATGGAAAACCTCCGCATCGGCGTCCCCAGCAAAGGACGTCTGGCTGAACTGGCCACTGACCTTTTGAAAGACGCCGGGCTCAGCTTCCGTCGCCAGGATCGCAGCTTGTTCGCCCTGGTCAAAGACGCTCCGGTCGAAGTCACTTTCCTGCGGACCGACGACATCCCGGTGCTCTGCGCCGAAGGGGCGATCGACATGGGAATCACCGGCAGCGACCTGGTCGCCGAAGCCGGAGTCGACGTCGTCGAACGCTTGGCGCTGGGCGTCGGCAATTGCCGCCTGGCCGTTTGCGTGCCGGAAGATAGCGGAATTCACGCCGCCGCCGACCTGGATGGCGCTCGGATCGCGACCAGCTTTCCGCACGTTACCGAGAAGTACCTGGCCGAACATGGGGCGAAGGCTCATATGGTGACGTTGTCAGGCAGCGTCGAAGTGATGATCTCGCTCGGCGTCGCCGACGCGATCGTCGACCTGGTCGAGACCGGCAGCACGCTGGCCGCCAACCGCTTGCGAATCTTGGACGAGATCGGCCGCTACGAAACGATCCTGATTCAGAACCACAACCCACGTCACGAAGAGATGGCCAATCGGGTCGTCCGCCGGTTGGAAGGGGTCGTGATCGCGCGGAGCTACTCGCTGCTCGAATACAACATCCCCCGCGTGAAGTTGGCCGAAGCGGAAGCGATTACGCCGGGCTTCAACTCGCCGACGGTCAACGCCCTGGAAGATCCCGATTGGTGCGCCGTCCGGGTGATGGTTCGCCGCAAGGAAGTGATTCCGGCGATGGAACGGTTGGAAGTGATCGGCGCGTCGGCGATTCTGGAAACGCAGATCGCCAACTGCCGCTTGTAAACAAAGCGCATAAAAGAAGCGAGCCGCTCTGAAGGCGACTCGCTTTTTGGAATCTAATCAACGTTTGGGCGGCTAGTGAGCCACCATCGCGGTTTTCGCCGTCGTCGTATTTCCGGTGACCGCAGCCGAGGCGCTCGACGGCCCGGCGTCGTTCAGGACGTTGATCACGTCCTGCTTGGTGATCACGTCGCTCAGCACATAGACTTCGCCGGGACGATTGGCCGGAAAGACGGCGAACATCGGAATCGAGTTGTAACCCAATCCGTTCAAGAGCGCCTTGAGCGGCGGATCTTCGTTCGTGTAGTCAATGATCTTCGGCACGATGTTGTTCTGCGAGACGACCGCAGCGACTTCCTGCGTATCGATCGCCGACGCGAAGTTGTACTTGCAGTTCGGGCACCACGTGGCGGTGAAGTCGACCATCACCGTCTGACCCGACTTTTGCAGCGACAACAGATCGTCTTCGATCGTGGCGAACTCCGACTCGGCGACGTACTGCCAGGCGATCTTCGTTTCTCCCTTCACCAGCAGATAGAACGAACCGTAAGCGCCGAACACCGCGATCGCGAGTGCAGCTCCCCAGTACTTCATCGACGTGCCGAATTCCGAGCCCGGCGGAGTCAGTCCCAGCAGCCAACAACCGACGCCTAAAAAGACGAGTAGCGCCAAGGTCGGCAACATCAGGTCCTTTTCGACGATGGTCAACATGTAGACGACCGTTCCCAACAGCACGAAGCCCATCAGGTTCTTGAACGTTTCCATCCAGGCGCCTGGCTTCGGCAGGAAGCGAATCATCGACGGGAAAGCGGCGATGACCAAATAAGGGGAAGCCATACCAAGCCCGATGCAGGTAAACACCAGGAAGGTGACGTACGGCTCACTCGCCAAGGTGAAACCAAACACTGGCCCCAGGAATGGTCCGCTACAAGGAGTCGCCAAGAGCGTGGTGAAGATCCCTTTGAAGAAGGCGCCGCTGTACCCTTCGCGCGAGGTCAACTCGCCCGCGGTCGAGCCGCCGACGAAACCAGGAATCTGCAATTCCCAAACGCCCAGAAAGCTGAGCGCCATCACAAAGACCAGGCTCAGCAGCGGAATCGAGAACCAAGGATTACCGAATTGCGATCCCCAACCTTGCGCCGTCGCGTCTCCGCCAGCCGATTGACCAAGGACATGCGCCCCGATCGCCAACATGGCCAAAGCCCAGAAGACCGAGAGCAAGCCAAGCGTATAGACGACGTTCAAGCCAAGGACGCGAGCCCGATGTTCGCCCCCTTGGTGAGCAAAGGCCATGATCTTCAGCCCGACGACCGGCAGCACGCACGGCATGAAGTTCAGCAGCCCGCCGCCGACGAGGGCCAAAAACATCGCCATGTAGATGCTGGTGATCTTTTCGGAGTTCACGACTTGCCATCGTCCAGAACCGCCAACGGCGCCTTCGCGGGTGGGCGCTTGCGGCGACGACACGACCGAAACGATCTCACCGCCGGCGGCAGCTTCCGCCGCGGCGTTGTAAGGCGCTTCGCTAAACGCCAACGGCGTCTTGCCGGCGTCGGTCGCAGCGCCGACTTTCGCGAGCGCCTCGAACTTCACGCCGTGCGGACGATCGCAGGTCGCTTCGGTGCAGGTTTGATAGCCGATGTAGCCGACGATTGGATAGTCGCCGGGGGGCGCGTCTTTCGGAACGAGAACGTCGAACGTCCAGGTCGTGTTGCCAACGTGATACTTCAGCGGAGCTTCGCCGGGGATCAGCTCTTTGACGACGACCGGGTTCTCGGTCGTCGGCGCGGTCATCTTCCACGGGGTCTCTTTGCCGAGCCCCATGATCGTCGGCTTGTAGATCAGCGGATCTTCGGTGTCGTACGCGTAGACGTGATAGTCGTCGGTGACGTTCACGATCAGCGTCACGCGAACGGTGTCGCCAGGCTGGACGGTCGTCGGCGAAATGAAACCAGAGATGATCGAATGCCCACCCGGCGTTTCGTAGTCGCCGACCTTGCCGGTGATCTTGTAGGCCGCCATCGTGGTCGTCGGCGCTGGAGCCGGAGTCGCCCCTTTGCCGAAATCGGCCGGCACGTCAATCGCCGCTTCGCCGGCGTAGGCCGCCGTCAGTTTTGCACGTTGCGGAACGCACGTACCCGAATCGGAGCAAGTCTGTCCCGAGTATTGCAGGTCGAGAACGAGCGACTGCGGATCAACCCCGTCGGCGTACGCGAACGGCGCCTTCCAGGTGACCGAGTGATAATGCTTCTCTTGCGGCACCGGCATAATGTCGTCCGGCGGCACGATCTTCGGCTTTTGATCGGTGGCGAACTTGCCGATCGTCAGGACCGCCTCATTCGGCGTGAGCGTCAGCTTCGACGGCAACGGACCGCCCGGCTTTTGCGTGATCGAGTAGAGGTACCAACCATCGTCGACGGCGGCGGTCACTTCGATCAGACCGAAATGCTTGGCCGGATCGACGACGAACTTGCCGGTCACCTTCAGGTTCGGATCATTGCTGGCGAAACCGTTGTCGAGACCTTCCAGTCCGGCGAACGGATCAAAGCCTTGCGCATGAACGCTGGAGTTAAGAGGGAGCGAAACGAGGGCCGTCCACAGCAACAGCGTGACGATACTCGACAGTCGCGATACAAGCTTCGAAGTCATGCGATCGTGAAACTCGAAGTGAGTGAAAGGGTATGCAGGATTCAGCGTGAAATGTCGGCAGCAGGCGGGATCGGTCGCACTAGCGAAGTGCGATCGCCTTCATTCTACCGTTTATCGTTTCATTTGAGCCACCGCGAGTCAGTGAGACAAACGACACTTACGACGCTAGCGGCTGTTATGCTCCCCCCTATTTCAATAGAAACTGCAAGCGGCGTAAAGAGATATCTAAACGGCCCAGAACCGCTTCGGGTTGCGGGAAATTCCGCCTTTCGACGGCAATCCACTCGATCCACTGCAACCCAGTTAGCAGCACCGACGAGCGATCGAACACGAAGATGGCCCGGCGTTCGGCGGCGGAAAGGGGCCGATGACGCTCATATCGCGTCAGAAAATCATCCCAGCGATTGCGGTCATCCTCAAACAAAGAGCCGCAAAGACGCGCCAAATCGCCGGCGCATGACTCCATCCGAACAGCGCCAAAATCGATCACGCCGGTCACCAAAGCGCCTGTCAGAAAAATATGATCTCTATGAATATCACGTAGACAAGCATGCAGCGGTAACGGAGTCTGCAGCATGGAACGAAGTTCGTCGCGGATCGTGGGAGCAAGATAGGGAAACATCTGCAACGTCGCGCTCCCCCTCGCCGCGAAGTCAGGCCAATTCAATCGCTCGATTTCGTCTTGGACTTGCGCTAAATCGGTCGTCTGCCATCGCTCGAGCATCGAGAGTCGTTGGCGGAGCCCTGGAGACGGCTCGGATGAAGCGTCAGGTCGGGCTGCTGCGTGATGAATCGCGGCCAGCGCAGCCGCTACACCATCCAATTGCGGGGGCGAAATTGAACTTGGATCTAAGGAACTACCAGGCATCCACTCGGCTAATTCCCAGTAGCCGAATGAGTTATCCGTGAACGATCCCCCCTCCTTTGTCGCAAATAGATAGGGAATGAACTTTAGATTCGCCTCGCGCCACTGACGTTGTAGCGAGTGGACGAAGCTCAAGCGGGACGCGGTCGTCTCGCTGGGCCAGAGCCGCAGCGCATACCTTTGGCCATCGGTCTCGACGCGCCAAATCGCGCCGCCGCTTAACCCGCCGGCCGATCCGAGCGGCGTAATCTGCAAAGGCCGACTTCCGATTTCGGAAAACCGCGAAAGCGACATTTTCGCCGCAAGATCGAGGTCGGTATTTGCAACATTCTGCTGTTGATCAGGCTTGCCAAACATGGCGCTAACGAAAAAATTCCTCTAGGTGATCTAATTCCCCTGCGCGGAATTATGCACAAATTTTGTCACGAGATCGCCGGAAAACTTTTCCCAAAACTGCCCATGTGAGAAAATGGGGTATATTTTAGGACCCTTACCCTCATGCGGCGGACACGCCTCCTCGCTTTACCTCCAGTCGCTTCGTCTGCCCCCAAAACACTAGCTCCCCCGCATTAAGAGAAACTGATAATGAAACTGTCGACCCTGTTGCGGTCCACTCTGGCGGTCTTGGTTGCCGCTGGGCTGACGTCCGTTATTTGCCCGCCGTCGGCGTTCGCTGATGATGCGGAAACGACGAAA
Source organism: Blastopirellula sediminis (assembly GCF_020966755.1). Classification (NCBI taxonomy): domain Bacteria; kingdom Pseudomonadati; phylum Planctomycetota; class Planctomycetia; order Pirellulales; family Pirellulaceae; genus Blastopirellula; species Blastopirellula sediminis. The sequence continues at coordinate 796,090 of NZ_JAJKFT010000004.1, read as the reverse complement.
GAAGCGCCTGCCGAAACCGCGAAAGCGAACGACAACGCCGACAAAGTCATGGCGACCACCGGCGGTTCTTCCGATGGCGGCGGCGGTGGTGGAAGCTCGGAAAGCATGCCCGAACATGCCCGCATTCTGAAGGACTTCAAAAAGGTCGACGGCCTGATCCCCATGTACCACAAGGGGAATCGCCTGTTTCTGGAACTTTCGCCGCAGCACTATAGCGGCGAGTATATCGTGCTGATCTCGATCAGCCGCGGTATCGGCCAATACCCGATCTACGGCGGATTCAGCTGGGGCTTCGGCGACGACTGGGTCTGGAAGTTCCGCAAGATCGACGACAACGTCCACATCATTCGCAAGAACGTCCGCTTCAAGGCTGACAGCAGCAAGCCGGAAGCGAAAGCGGTGCAGCATGCTTATAGCGACAGCGTCTTGTTCAGCCTGCCGGCCGACAAGAAAGGGCCCAACGGCGGCGACCTGATCGAAGTCACCCCGGTCTTCATGAGCGACCTGCCGATGATCTCGGACGCGTTGCCGGGCTCCTCCTTCTCGCCGAGCAAGTCGGTCTTCAGCGAAGTCAAAGGTTTCAGCAAGAACATCGAACTGGAAGTCGCCGCAACCTACTCGACCAGCGGCCGCATGAATCTGGACACCGTTCCGGACAGCCGCGGCGTTTCGATCGACATTCACTACTCGATCAGCAAGATTCCGTCGACCGGCTATCAGCCCCGCTTGGCTGATGACCGCGTCGGTTACTTCCTGACGGTCGTAAAGAACTTCTCGCAGTCGAAAGACGATCAGTTCGTTCGCTACATCAATCGCTGGGACCTGAAGAAAGCGGAACCGGGCGAAAAGATGTCGGAACCGGCTGAGCCGATCCTGTTCCACCTGGAAAACACCGTTCCTTACAAGTACCGCAAGCCGATCCGCGACGGCATCCTCGAATGGAACAAAGCGTTCGAGAAAGCCGGCTACATCGACGCGGTTCGCGTTCGCCAACAGGAAGACGACGACACGTGGGATCCGGAAGACGTGAACTACAACACGTTCCGCTGGATCACCTCGGACGCCGGCTTCGCGATGGGTCCGTCGCGCACCAACCCGTACAACGGGCAAATCCTGGACGCCGACATCATCTTCGACGCTTCGTTCCTCAACTCGTGGCAACAAACGTTTGAAGACATCAACCCGCAAGGGATCGCCGCTCTGACCGGCGGTTGGCCGGAACGTCAGGCCGAAATCGACAAGCTGACCGGCAACACCACCGGCTCGCGGATGCCGCACTCGGCCTGTATGCTTGGCCGCGGCATGACCAGCCAGATGGCGTTCGCCAACCTGATCGCCGCCGAAGGCGCCGCCGCCGTGGAAGATCGGGAAGCGGTTCGTGAAAAGCTGTTCATGCAAGGCTTGAAGGAAGTGACGATGCACGAAGTCGGGCACACGCTCGGTCTGCGTCACAACTTCAAGGCGAGCAAGTTCCGCACGCTGGAAGAAATGAACGATACGAAGATCACAGCCGACGGCATGGTGTCGAGCGTGATGGACTACGTTCCCGCCAATATCTCGCCGAAGGGTGAGCAGCAAGGGGATTACTTCCCGCAGACGCTCGGCCCGTACGACATCTGGGCCATCCAGTACGGCTACACCCCGTACTCGGGCGGCACCGAAGGCGAAAAGAAGGAACTCGACAAGCTGGCGTCGCGTAGCGGCGAAGCGGGTCTGACCTTCGCGACCGACGAAGACACCACCAGCAGCGCCCCCGATCCGGATTCGAACCGGTTCGACTTCGGCGACGACGCGGTGAAGTTCGCCGAACGTCAGGCCAAAGTCGTGCACGAAGCGATGGACGACCTGGTCAATCGCGTCGTGAAAGAAGGGGACGACTACTCGAAGGCGCGTCGCGCGTTCAATGTCCTCCTCAGCACGCACGGCCAGGCGATGTTCTTCGTTTCCCGTTACGTCGGCGGTATCCATATCAGCCGTAGCCACAAGGGAGACAAAGACGCTCAGCCTCCGATGAAGGGGGTCGACGTCGAACAGCAACGAGCCGCGCTCAAACTGCTCGAAGAGCAAGTCTTCAGCGACAAGCCGTACGAAGTTGATCCGTCGATCTACAACCAGTTGGCTCCGTCCCACTGGGATCACTGGGGATCGTCGCCGAGCACGCGTCCTGACTTCCCGATCCACAGCTACATCGAAATGTGGCAGGATCGCGTCTTGTCGCAGCTCCTCTCGTCCGGCACCCTGACCCGAATGCACGATTCGGAACTGAAGGTCGGCGAAGACGAAGAAGCGATGACCACCGCCGAGTTGATCGATCGTCTGACCAAAGTCGTTTACAGCGAATTGGACGGCATCAAGAAGGGTGACGCCGAGTTTACCAACAGCGATCCGGCGATCAGCAGCCTCCGTCGCGGTTTGCAGCGGAACTACCTCCGCCGCTTGTCGAACATCGCCCTGGGCGACACCTACGCTCCGGACGATTGCCAGACGATCGCCTACGCTCAGCTGACCGACCTGTCGAAGAAGATCGACGCCACCTTGAAGAAGAAGGTGAAACTCGATCCTTACTCGCAGGCTCACCTGGTCGAAACCAAGGCTCGCATCGACAAGGTGCTCGACTCGCAACTGATCTTCGCCAGCCCGTAAGGCGCGGCGGAAAGCTTGAAACGCTGAAGCCCTCTCCCAACCGGGAGAGGGCTTTTTTTGTGCGCATAGGCGCCACACTAGCCCGCAGCGCAAGCGAGGGAATGCGGCTGCAAGTCTAGGGAAAGCGTTAATGCCGGCAACCCAAAGCCATTTCCATGCGTTTCCTCAGAAGCCGACCGCATTCCCTCGCTTGCGCTGCGGGCTAGTGTCGGACGCGATTCCCCCTTCCGCCCATCGCTTCCCTCGCGGCGATCCGCTATCCTAAACCACTAGAGGATCACGCCACCTTCGGCTGCGCAGGAGAGAATTCGATGAAGATGATCATCGCGGTAATTCAGCCCAACAAACTCGAGTCGTTGCGTGACGCGTTGAAGGAGATTGCGGTGGAACGATTCACCGTCACTGACGCCGAAGGATATGGGCGGCAGCGCGGTCACTCGGCCACTTTTCGCGGCGTCGAGTACCAAACGAACCTCCTCCGCAAAGTTTCCATCGAACTGGTCGTCAATGACGACTTCCTGGAGCGAGCTCTCACGACGATCGAAAACGTCGCCCGGACAGGGCAAGAGGGATGCATCGGCGACGGAAAAATCTTCGTCCTGCCGGTCGAACAAACCATTCAAATCGGAGGGGTCGCCCGCGGACCAGCGGCGGTCTAACGAACCATGAAGATCGTCTATTTTACGCGAGACCTGCTCTTCCCCAGCAAAGCGCAACATGCGGCTCGGATGGGCGGCGTCACCTTGCAACTGGTCGGTTCGCCGCAGCAGTGCGCCGATGCGGTCGATGACGATACGCATCGCGTTGTGGTTGACCTCGGTTCAACCAGCGAACCGTTGGCCGATCTGGCCGCCGCACTCCTGGCGAAAAAGCCGGAGCTTGATCTGATCGCCTATGGCCCGCACGTTCAGACCGATCGTCTCGCCGACGCCAAATCGGCCGGCTTCCGCACGATGAGCAACGGCCAAGTCCACAGCGGAATGAACGTCGTCTTCGGCGAGTAGGGAAGGAAGCGGAGAGATTCGTCATCTTCTCCGCTTTCCGCTTTTCTTTTAGTCTCTCGGCGGCGGCGGAGTCGTTTCGATATTCCCCGGCTCTTCCGATTTCTCCCCTTCCTCCGATCCGAAGGATGGCGGCGGGAAGCGGACTTCGTCTTCCAGGGTCACTTCATCGAGCTCCGCTTGATCGACGTCATATCGCAACAGCAGATAGACAGCCGTCGCCGAGATGAAGAAGAAGCCGTAGACGTAGCCGTCGATGATACGTACGACCAGTCCGCGCCAGAAGTGAATGATCTTGGCGCCTTGCGTTAGCTCCGGCCCAGAGACCGGGATGCCGACGCCGGGCGAACTGTAGCGGAAGATTGGCGAATCTTCGACGGCGACCTGAATTTCGGCGAGGCGTTCTTCCCCAGCGCCGATGGCGAACGCCCAGTCGGTCATGCCGAGTGAGACGATCACCACGACCGATGCGACGAACAACCCAAGAGCTCCCACGGCAAGCGAAATGGCCGAATAGAAAGCGAAGTTCAACGGGCGTTGCGTCACGTAGGCGTACGAACGACTCAGCGCGTCAAACGCGTCGGAAGCTTCGGTCGAAATCGCTCCCCACATCAACGGCCAGCCGAATAGAAGCGGAATCAACAGGGCGGCGGTCATGACGCCGAAGATCGCGGCGATGAAGTAAAGAACGCCCGAGATCAACAGTCCGGCTTCGCCGAAATAGGCAAGCAGCCCGAGCAACATCGAAGGGATCGCAAACGCCAGCACGCCCAGCATCGGGAACAGAGGCGCCGTGAAGAACGACAAGAATCGGGAGAGCCCGAACTTGAGCGCCGCTTTCAGTCCACACCGTTCGTCGCGAGTTAACGCTAATGCCGCAATACGGCAGATCGCTCCGCCGAAAATCGACCAGACCGCCGTCGCCCAGAGCGCGCAAAACGCCCGGTAGGCCGTCGTCCGAACCGAATTGTGAACCGAGAAAAAGGTGCGATAGGGGCGCGTCGCGTGCACCCAAACTTCCTGGATTGGATCAGCCAGCATCAGGATCGTGCCAAGGCTTCCCTCCGCCGCTTTTTCGACGGAGCGGCTCGCGACAATCGGAGGATGAATCACATTGCTGCGCGGACGTTCTTCCGGCGAGAGAAAAACTTGGCTCGCTCCCCACCAGCCGAGGTCGACCAGGATTACTCCGGCGATCGCCAGCAACAGGATGCGCAGTTGGAACGAAATGCCAAAGGTGCGGAAAATCAGTACCCAGGGAAAGACGTCGCGCCAGGAAATAGCACGGAGCACGTCACGGTCTTCAGTCATTCGAGATCTCCTCACGCGTCGGGGGTGCAACCGAGCGTGGGGGCATTATAGAACCGACGCGCCGAGCGTAAAACGTCACTCAGCCTCGTCTTCCGGAATTTCTCCCGCGAGCTGGCCGATTCGTTTCTCAATATCGACCGGCATCGAATACGACTCGCCGAGCCACGCGCCGAGATCGATCTGGCGACAACGTTCGCTGCAGAACGGCATCGACTTGGTTGGTTCTTTGAACTCTTTTTCGCAAGTTGGGCATTTCATGTTTTCTATTTTAGCGGGAAACCGTCAGGCGGCGTAGGGGCAAACGCCGCTGGCAACAGACGTGGACTGACGCTCGACATTTCTCTTCTCGCGCTGACCTACATTGGCCATCGATCCAATTCCTGCAGTGGCGAATTGGCGCCGCAATTTCACTGTTCCCATCGCGGCGCTAGCGGTCCGCCTTCTCCCTCTCCATTTGCTCGCTCACTCCCCTTCCCCACCTACTGGTGAAGAGCCCTTTCGGGCGAGCCCAACAGGCAATCGGCAAAGCTGCGGGCATCCACACTTGCATGAATCGGGAAAATTGCCGATAGTTTACATGACAACAATTTTCTCGTGATGCAAATTTCAGCCTGAGAAGCCGAATGTGCCCGCTGTCGCCGGACCGTTTCGGTATAGATCCGAATTGCCGACATCGAAGGAGACGAGTCGCATGCCTGCACCCCAGTTGGGACACCTGGATCGCCGCACATTTAACGCCGGTCTACTCGCCGGAGGAACTGCCCTGACGATGGAAGGAATTCGCGCGACCGAGGCGTTAGCGGAACCTGTTTCTCCGGAAACGCGGATGCCGGCAATCTTCATCGCTCATGGCTCGCCGGAGCTGGCGATCGATCCGGTTCGTGGGGCTCCGTTCGTCCGCTGGGGCAAAGCGCTGCCGGCGCCAAAGGCGATTCTCGTCGTCTCCGCCCACTGGGAAAAGACGCGGCCGGTGATGCTGAGCTCCACCAACCCGCGCGAACTGGTTTACGACTTTGGGGGTTTTCCTCGCCCGCTGTATGAAGTTCGTTACGACGCCCCTGGCGCCAAGGACTTGGCGACGCGCATCGAATCGCTCCTTCCTCGTTCGTCGGTCGCCCGTTCCGAGCGTGGTCTGGACCATGGCGCCTGGACGCCGCTGGTGCACCTCTATCCCCAAGCCGACATCCCGGTGCTGCAAATCTCGATGCCCAGCGCCGAGGGAGCGCGCGGGCTATTCGAGTTCGGCCGAGCGTTGGCTCCGCTGCGGGACGAAGGAATCCTGATCGTCGGCAGCGGAAATATCACCCACCCGATGCTCGAACTCCGCAACGGACGCCCCCGCGAAACTCCTACCTGGGCCGGCGACTTCGACGCTTGGGCGGCGGCGGCCATTGCCGCAAAGAACTATGACGAACTGATCGACTACGCCGTCAAGGGACCGGAAGTCCGGCGGAACCATCCGACGCCTGATCACTTCCTGCCGCTGCTGGTCACCGCCGGCGTCGCCAGCGTCAAAGATGCGAAGCCGAAGTTTGTGCTCGAGGAGTTCGAATACAACCTCTTCAGCCGCCGCTCGATCGAATTCGTCTAAGCCCAGACGATCTCGGCAAACCAGACACTTGATGACAAAGAACGAAATGCGAAGCGAAGTCGATCAACAACGTGCGCCCCTGATGCTGGCGGTGATTTTGGGCGGCCTGTGCGCGATCGGCCCGTTGGCGATCGACATGTATATGCCAGGGTTTCCCCAGATGGCGGCTGAGTTTTCGGTCGATGCAGGGGCAATCCAATTCAGCCTGACGACGTTCTTTGCCGGCTTGATGTTCGGTCAACTGCTGTGCGGTCCCCTCTCCGACAAGTACGGCCGGAAGCCATTGATATTCGGCGGCCTTAGCTTATTCGTCTTGTCCGCCTTCGGTTGCGCTGCGGCGAGCGACGCGGCGACCCTCAATACGTTCCGCTTTTTTCAAGGGCTTGGCGGCTCGATCGGGATGGTCATGGCGTTCGCCGTGACGCGTGATCTTTATACCGGCCTGGCCGCAGCGCGGTTAATGTCGCTGACGGTCATGCTGGTCAGCGTCGCGCCGATCATCGCCCCGATGCTGGGAAGCATGGTGGTGAATTTCAGCTCGTGGCGGATCATTTTCTGCCTGCTCGGTTTGTTTGGCGGGGCCCTGATCGGCCTGACCGCGTGGAAACTTCCGGAAACGCATAATCCTGAGTTGCGCCGCAGCGGAAAGCTCTCGGACGGTCTCGTTCATTACGGGACGCTGCTCCGCAGTCGCCAGTTCCTGCCGTTGGTGTTGGCCTCCAGCGCCGTTCAAGGAGGAATGTTCGCTTACTTGTCAGCCTCCTCCTCGGTCTACATGACGACCCTCGGCCTCAGTCCGCTGCAATACAGCATGGCGTTTGGTCTGAATGCGTTTGGCCTGATGATCGCCGCCAAGTTTGCGCCAGACTTGATTCGTCGCTTCAACCCGCATCGCTTGCTGTGGACGATGCTGTTGATCGATCTGGTTGCCGGCCTCTTACTGACCATCCTCTCGCTCACCGGACAAACCTCCCTCGTGCCGGTCGCTGTGCTGTTGTTCACGATCGTGGCGGCCAATGGGGTGATCATGCCGCTGACCAGCATGATGGCGCTCGATTCGTTCGGTCACATTTCTGGGACCGCGGCGGCGCTGATGGGAGCGATGCGTTTCGCCGCTGGGGCCATCGCCAGCGGTGTGACGGCCGCATTTTCCGATGGAACGCCGCTATCGATGTCGATAGTGATGGCCGTTTGCAGCTTTTCGGCGATCGTGATCGCCGCGACCACGTTGCCGAAGCATGAAGAGGCGCCCGAAACGCCGACCATGGAACTGGCGAGCGAAGAGGCGGCGTAACAAAAGAAAAAGCCGTCGCCCACAAATGCGGCGACGGCCTCAAAGCGTTTCTGCACTGGCCGAACGACTAGTCGCTCGATTTTTTGGAGCTCTTCGGTTTCGACTCGCTCTTGCTTGAACTCTTCGATTCGCTCGACGACGAAGAGGCCGAGCTGCCGCTTGAGTCGCCGCTGGCGCCCTTCTTGTACGAGTCGCTGCGGTAATCAGTGATGTAGAAACCGGAGCCCTTGAAGATCAGACCGCCACCGGTGCTGAACAGCCGGCGGAGCTTCTTCTTTTTGCACTTCGGGCACTTCGTGAGCGCGTCATCGCTGAGATTTTGGAATTCCTCAAACTGATGTTGGCAAGCGTCGCATTCGTATTCGTAGGTCGGCATCTTAGCACCTGGAAACCGAAATTGGTTTCCCCATGAGTTAGAATTAGGAATTCTCCCCTTCAGCCGCTGCGGGGCTGCCGGTGGAGACAATCACTTGTGCGGGGCGAATCACGCGGTCGTGCAGTTGGTAACCGCTTTGGGTGACCATCAAGACATGACCGGCCGGCACTTCGCTGCTCGGCTGCTGCAAAATGGCGTCGTGCAGATTGGGATCAAACGCTTGGCCGAGCGCATCGATCGGCTTGCAGCCGCGCTTGGCCAGCACTTCGAGCATGCTTTGGGCGACCATCTTTACGCCGGTGACGATGCCGGCCGCTTCCTGCGACTGGCCAGCCGAATCAAGGGCGCGATTCAGGTTGTCGATGACCGGAAGCAGATCGGCGATCAGCGGTACGTCGGCATACTTGATCGTCTCTTCCATTTCGCGGCGCATTCGCTTGCGGAGATTCTCCATGTCGGCCTGAGCCAGCAGGATGCGGCGTTCGGCGCCGGCCAAATCTTCACGCAGCCTATTCGCTTCGCCATCGAGCGAGTCCTCGGCCAGCGCTTCATCGACGGCGCTGACGTTATCCGAATTCGCTTCGCTCGAGATATCTAGCGGCTGTTCTTCCGGAGAGGGATTTTCATTCGACACGGTATCGGATCCTTCGTCTATTTTTCCTTCACGGCGCCATCTTCGTCGCCGGAGGAGAACAAGTAATCACGAATCGATTCCAGGAACGACTTCCGATGGGGGCTGACGTTCGTGTGTTCGAGTTCGGCCAGTTCGCGCAACAGTTCTTCCTGGCGCGGTTCCAGTTTCTTCGGCACTTCAATGTACGTTTGCACGTACAGGTCCCCTTTGCCGCGTCCGTGCGGATCAGGCATTCCCTGACCGCGAACCTTGAAGACCTCGCCTGACTGCGTTCCTTTCGGAACCGTCAGCGTGTGGGCTCCATCAATCAGCGTGGGAACTTCGATCTCGGCGCCAAGCGCCGCTTGGGTATAAGTGATCGGCATCTTCAAAATCAGATGCTCGCCATCCCGCTCGAAGATCTTGTGTCGCCGGAGCGAGATGAAGCAGTAGCAATCGCCGGGAGGACCGCCGTTGGGACTCGGCTGCCCTTCTCCGCTCAGGCGAACCCGCATCTGATCGTCGACGCCGGCCGGGATATTGACGTCCAGCTCAACGCGACGGTTTTGATAACCTTGGCCACGGCAGCTGCGGCAAGGGTCGGTGATCTTCACTCCGGCGCCGTTGCAGGACGGGCACGTCGTCTGCACGCGGAGGATGCCGGCTTGCTGCACGACCTGGCCATGACCGCCGCATCGCGTGCAACGTTCCGGCTGCGAACCGGCCGCCGCTCCGCTTCCCTTGCAGGTATCGCAAGTTTCGCGGCGGTCGAACGAGACCGTCTTTTCCACGCCGCGGGCCGCTTCTTCCAAGTCGAGCGTGACTTGAACTTTGATATCCGCGCCCTTGGTGACGCGACGTCCGCCGCGCGAACGTCCTCGGCCGCCAAATAGGTCGCCGAAGATCCCGCCGCCGAAGATGTCGCCGAACGCTTCGAAGATGTCTTCCGCGTCCGAGTATTGGCGATGTTGCCCGCTGACCCCGGCGTGACCGTATTGGTCGTAGCGGGTCCGCTTGTCCGAGTCGCTCAGCACCTCGTACGCTTCGGCCGCCTGCTTGAACTTCAGCATGGCGTTTTCGTCGTCGGGATTGCTGTCGGGATGGTATTTGATCGCCAGCTTGCGATAAGCCTTGGCGATTTCGTCTCCGCTCGCCGTTCGCGCGACGCCGAGAACTTCGTAATAGTCGGCTTGTACGGCCATGTCCTCAGTCCGTAGCGTGTTCAACAAAATGGGCTGCTCTCGCCTTGGAAAGCAGCCCACTGCTGGTTTTCAACAAGGGAGCGGACGCTTACGGTCCGCTTCCACTTTCCATCGGGAAGATCCGACGTCGAGGTTAGCGAATGACGCCTTCGACGCGGGTATTCTTATCTTCCTTATCGAAGTTGGTCACCATCGCTTCGGTGGTCAGCAACAGACCAGCGATGCTAGCGGCGTTCGACAAAGCGGTGCGAACCACCTTGGCCGGGTCAATGATGCCCGCCTTCAGCATGTCGCAGTACTGGCCGCTGTTCGCGTCGTAGCCCATGTTGGCGCTCTTCTGCAGAACTTCGTCAACCACGACCGCACCGTCGATGCCGGCGTTGTCGGCGATCTGCTTCATCGGAGCCGAGAGGACGTTCAGGATGATGTTCACCCCGATCTTTTCGTCACCCTTGGCCGACGAGCGAGCCTTTTCGACCGCTTCTTTGCAGCGAACCAGAGCCACGCCGCCGCCCGGAAGAATTCCTTCTTCGAGCGCCGCACGAGTCGCATGCAGCGCGTCTTCGACGCGAGCCTTGGTCTGCTTCATTTCGGCTTCGGTCTCGGCGCCAACCGCAATCACGGCGACCCCACCGGCCAACTTCGCCAGGCGTTCCTGGTACTTTTCTTTGTCGTATTCGCTTTCGGTCTCTTCGATCTGCTTCTTCAGCTGACCGATGCGTTGCTCCAGCGCCGACTTGTCGCCGCCGCCCTGGACGATCGTGGTGTTGTCCTTGGTGACCGTGATCCGCTTGGCTTTACCAAGCTGACCCAGCTGGACCTTGTCGAGCGAGATGCCCAGGTCTTCGCTGATGACGGTGGCGCCGGTCAGGATCGCCATGTCGGCCAGCATCGCCTTGCGACGATCGCCGAAGCCCGGCGCCTTGACGGCACAGACGTTCAACACGCCGCGCAGTTTGTTGACGACCAGCGCGGTGAGCGCTTCGCCGTCAACGTCTTCAGCGACGATCAACAACGGCTTGCCGGTTCCGCTGACCTGTTCCAGGATCGGCACCAGATCGCGGATGCTGCTGATCTTCTTCTCGAAGAGGAGGATCAACGCGTTTTCCAACTCGCAATCCATTTCAGCCGGATTCGAGATGAAGTACGGCGAGACGTAACCCTTGTCGAACTGCATACCTTCGACATAGTCGACGGTCGTTTCGCGGGTCTTGCCTTCTTCGACGGTGATGACGCCGTCTTTACCGACGCGGTACAGCGCTTCGGCCAGTAGGTTGCCGATCGCACGATCATTGTTGGCGCTGATGGCGCCGACGTGCGCGACTTCTTCTTTACCCTTAACCGGCTTGGCGGTGGCCAGCAGTTGTTCTTCAGCGGCCGCAACGGCCTTTTCGATACCGCGACGGATCGCGGCCGGGTTGCTGCCGGCGACGATGTTGCGGATACCTTCTTTGAAAATCGCGCGAGCCAGGACGGTCGCCGTGGTCGTGCCGTCGCCGGCGACGTCCGACGTCTTGCTGGCGACTTCGTTCACCAGCTTGGCGCCCATGTTCTCGAAGCGATCTTCGAGTTCGATTTCTTTCGAGACGGTCACGCCGTCCTTCGTTACGGTCGGACCGCCGAACGACTTGTTGATGATGACGTTACGACCGGTCGGCCCCATCGTCACCGCGACGGCGTCGGCCAGCTTGTCGATCCCCTTGAGCATTTTGCTGCGGGCATGATCGTCGAAAAGCAGTTGTTTCGCCACGCTTGAATGTCCTTATATGGAATGATTCGGAATGACTGCACTACAGGCAAGCGACTAGTCGTTGACGACCTTCGCGAGGATTTCGCTCTCGCGGAGGATCTTGTATTCCTCACCGTCAATTTCGATGTCGCTGCCGCCGTACTTGCCGTAGATCACTTCGTCGCCGACCGTGACCGACAGTTCGGCGCGGGCGCCGCTATCGAGCAACTTGCCCGGACCAACCGCCAACACGGTGCCGCGTTGCGGCTTTTCCTGAGCCGAACCGGGCAGCACGATGCCGCCAGCGGTCGTTTCTTCGGCGTCCAGCGGTTGCACGACGACGCGGTCATCCAACGTGCGAATCTTCAGTTTCTTGGCCATATGCGTCTATCCTTCGTCTGTATTGTTTTTGAATGTGTTGGAGAGGTTATCTGATTGCCTAAGCGGTCGGCTTACATCATGCCCGGCATTCCCATGCCGCCCATACCACCCATGCCGCCATGATCGTGATGATCATGGTCGCCGCCCGCTTCTTCAGCCGACGGAATCTCGGTGATCAACGAATCGGTGGTCAACAGTAGCGACGCAACGCTCGCGGCGTTGAACAGCGCGGTGCGAACCACTTTCGCCGGGTCGATAACCCCAGCGTCGACCAGGTCTTCGTAGGCTCCACTGTCGGCGTTGTAACCTTCGGTCGTCTTCTTCTGTTGACGAACGCGGTTGACGACGACCGAACCTTCGACGCCGGCGTTTTCGGCGATCGTGCGGAGCGGGTATTCCAACACTTTGGCGATGATGTCAGCGCCCAGCTTGGCGTCCCCTTCCAGGTCCAACTTCTTCAGGGCCTTTTCGGCACGCAGCAACGCGACGCCGCCGCCCGGAACGATACCTTCTTGCAACGCGGCCTGCGTAGCGCTCTTGGCGTCTTCCAACAGGTCCTTGCGTTCCTTCATTTCGGTTTCGGTGATCGCGCCGCAGTTGATCTGGGCGACGCCGCCGGCCAGCTTAGCCAGACGTTCTTGCAACTTTTCGCGATCGTATTCGCTATCGGTCGCTTCGATTTCGCGACGGATCTGATCAACGCGGCCTTCGATGTCGGCCTTCTTGCCGGCGCCGCCGACGAAGACGGTGTTGCCCGACGAGATCTTGACCTTCTTGGTGCGACCGAGATCCGACAGCTTGACGCTTTCCAGGTCGATGCCCAGGTCCTTGAAGACCGGGGTGGCGGCGGTGAGAACCGCGATGTCGCCCAGCATCGCCTTGCGACGATCGCCGTAGCCCGGAGCCTTGACGGCGCAGACGCTCAAGATGCCGCGGAGTTTGTTGACGACCAAGGTCGCCAGAGCTTCCCCTTCGATATCTTCAGCGATGATCAGCAGCGGCTTGTTGGCCTTGCTGACCGCTTCCAGAATCGGAACCAGCTTCTTGGCCGACGAGATCTTCTCTTCAAAGACCAGGACGTAAGCGTCGTCCAGTTCGACGGTCTGAGCGTCTTCGTCGGTGACGAAGTGGGGCGAGAGATAACCGCGATCGAACTGCATCCCTTCGACCACTTCGACGGTCGTTTCGCTGCCGCGACCTTCTTCGACGGTGATGACGCCGTCTTTACCGACCTTCAAGAAGGCTTCGGCCAAGACCTTGCCGATCGACGGGTCGTTGTTGCCAGCGATCGTGGCGACCTGTTCGATCTCTTTCTTGCTCTTTTCATTGATTTTGACGGCCATCTTCTGGACCGCTTCGCTGACGGCGTCAACCGCCTTGGCGATGCCGCGCGACAGGGCCATCGCATCGGCGCCAGCGGCCAGCATCTTCAGACCTTCGCGATAGATCGCTTCGGCCAGGACGGTGGCGGTGGTGGTGCCGTCGCCAGCGACGTCGTTCGTCTTGCTGGCCGCTTCTTTGACCAGTTGGCAGGCGAGGTTTTCGTAGGGATCATCCAGATCGATATCCTCAGCGACGGTCACGCCGTCCTTGGTTACCTTCGGCGAACCCCAACCTTTGTCCAAAACCGCATTGCGACCGCGCGGTCCAAGCGTGCTTTTCACGGCGCGAGCCAGCTTCGTAACGCCGTCTAGGAGCGGCTGGCGGGCATCGTCGCCAAAAACCATCTGTTTCGCCACGTTTGGAATCCTCCTCTTGTGGAATCAACGACTCTCGCTGTCGCCTGGGCCGAGTTGCCGCAGTTACCGATCAGCGGATGGGGATGAATTGTCTTGTTGTGGACGCTCCGCGGAGCCTGCCAACGTCAAGAATGGCAGACCGACAGAAGCGACGCCCCTATAGAAGCAACCGCTGTGCCAAAGTGTCGAGGACTCGCCTAAGTAGCGAATTAGCAGACAGTTAGAAACAATGCCTTGTCGAACGATATCCCCCTCGACCTCGGCCAAACCCCATTTGTGCCAATTTGGCAGCGGCACGATCCAGAAACGAAAAAAGGGTCAGGTCTCCTTTTCTCACGGAAAAAGAGGCCTGACCCTTCTTGCCCAAACCGCAGCAGCAAAGGGAACGACTACGCGTTCATCCGCTTCGGAATCGTAAAGGAGTAGATGATAATCACCGCCCCCGTCGACATCATGCTCCACGGCGCCCAAGAGGGTGGAGTGACGCTACGCGGGCCTCCTTCTCCGATCATGCTGGCGGTATCCACAATCAGGCATTCGCAGCCGATGATGATCAGCGTGATACCAACCGCCAAGAAAAATGACCGCCACATGGCTTCTATTCCTTCAATCCGACCGCCAGAAAGAAAATCCGGTTTCCTCTTCCGGTTTATCGGAAAGAAATTGGCCAGAGCATGCTCTTCCGCTAGCAAAGCGGCATAGCCGGCATAGGTAGGAAAACTGGACTGCACGCTCGCCTATCGCATCTGCGACAGGCTCGAAGATGGCATTCCTCGCGAAATTCCCGGCATTTTGCTTGTCAACGCATCGCGGCTCCTAGCGTTCGCGCAGGTTATAGCGGCATCTCTGACCCCGATTCGGGCAAATTCCCAAGAAGTATTTTGCCCTCACCCACGATACCGGTGATAATCCGGGTGAGCCTTACGCCCCCCCGTCGTACTTCTTCTCTTATCAGACAGAATGCCATGATTGCTCGAAGTCTTCTGGGACTGCTCCTGGGGCTGGCTTGCCTATCGCAAACCTTTGCCGACCTCGTTCTCTATAACGTCCCTGGCACGAAGCTGGTCTTCATTCTTCAGGGGAAAGCGACGGTCAATCCCGGCGCAAACGTGACGTTCCGGCATCCGACGTTCGGCAATCTCTACATGAACGCCGCCGACGTAAAGATCTACAAGGTTCCTTCCGTTCAGTCGCAAGCGGTCAACAAGCTGAGTTCGGCCAAAGCGGCCGGCGACTTGGAGGGCTGTCTGGATGCGGCCCGCTACGCCTTGAAGATCGGCAAATTGAACATCTTCTATGACGCCTGCAAAGCGGCTTGGGAAATCAATCCCAGCGACGATCGCGTGAAGCGACTGGTCGCCATGAAGCAGGCGATCGACCGACCGGTGGCGGTCGACCCGGCGCAAGAAAAGATCATGCGCGACTTCACCAAGAACCGCGACGACATGAAGTTCGTCCGGAGCAAGCACTTCCTTCTGCTGCACGATACCTCCAGCAAAAAGAACGCCCGGACCGACAAGACCCGGGCGGAGGAACGGCTTGATCTGCTGGAAACGGTCTACGAAAGTTTCCTGATGAAGTTCTGCCTGGAAGGGGTTGAACTGCAGGTGCCGGACAAGTTGCTGATGGTGGTGCTCTTCGCAGAACACCGCGAGTACTTGCAGTTCGTGACGCTCCTTGGTCCCGACCTGGCTTCCGCGGCCGGGTTCTACCATCGGATCGACAACATCGCGGTCTTCTACGATCAAGGAACCGACGAGTCGTTCGAGGCGCTCAACCTCATCAGCAAAAAGATTCAAAGCGAACGGGACGAGATCGTCCGTCGCAAGATCAGCGGCATGGCCGATGTGATCCGCTTCGCCGATACGTTGAACTTGCTGATCGACGTGAAGCGGGAAAACCTCGACATCGAAGTGGTCAGCCATGAAGCGACGCATCAACTGGCCGGCAACACCGGTTTGATGCCCTCCAATCGCCCTGTTCCGACATGGGCCGCGGAAGGTTTGGCGACCTATTTTGAATCGCCCAAGCAAGCGGCGTGGAGCGGAATTGGCGCTGTGAACTCGGAACGCCTAGGCTGGTATCGAGAACTAGCGCCGCTGCGAAGCGTCTCGAACATCGACTTCATCGCCAGCGATCAGATCTTCACTCGCTCGGCGAACAACTTTACCACGCTGCACGCCTACGGGCAGTCTTGGGCGTTCACTCACTTCCTGATGGAAAAGCACTTCGACAAACTGGTCGCGTACTATCGCGAACTCTCGGCACTTCCCGAAGCGACGCATACCTCGCCGCAAGAACTGCAGAAGGTCTTCGACAAGGTCTTCGGCCGCGACAAACAGGCTCTCGACGCCCAGTGGCGGACCTACATGCGATCGCTAAAGACCGATTTAGAGCAAACGCTGGAGAACGCACGCTAAGCGTTCTCGTATTCTCCTCGTCCGGGACGTAGATTCGCAGATTACGGCTCAGGTCCTCGTCAATTCGGTTTATGGGCAACCAGATCTCATCCGTATTGGGCGCCCCGCACGTGAATGTGCGCAAGTTAATGAACTCGCACGGCCCAAAAGTGGCCTGTTTTCATTTCGTCAGATTATTCATACGCACAACTATTTCGGTTGTGATTCCTTCGGCTTCTTGTCTTCCTTTTTTCCCGAAGACTCTGCGCCCTTGCGGTCGTAGGCGCCGAACATTTCGGGATCGAGGCCCTTGCGATCGAACAGCCCCTTCAGAGCGATGTTTCCCATCTGTGGGCCATCGTCGGTCATCGTGACCCACATAATGTGATCCACATTTCCAGGGCCTTCGTGATGAAAGGAGGCCCCAGAAGGTCCCATGGTGATATGCTCGTAGCCGTCGATGTTGTCATAGTCGTAATAGTGCAGATGGCCGGCGAAGAACGTATGATCCCGGCCTTTCAGCAACTCTTCAATCGCCTGAAAACTTTCCGAGGGGTTTTCCCAGGCGGGCTCGTGCAGAAATAGAAACGTCCAACGCCCATTGGTATGTTCCGCGAGCGTCTTCTTGATCCAAGCCATTTGGTTCTCGGGAAACTCGACTGGTTTGCCGAGCGCGGCGACAACCGCTTCGTCGGACATAAACTCGGCCAGCATCTCCTTCGCTTTGGCCGGATTCTCGGTTTGCAGCCGGTTGTAGAGTGCGATCTTCTCCTTCATCTCAGGCGGCGGTGAAGGACGGGAGCCATCTTCGCTATCGAGAACCATGAACAGCACGTTCTTATAAACGAAGTGGTAGTATGTGGCGCCATGCCGTTCGCGCCAGACCTCTTGAGCCGTTTTGTTCGCGATATCGTGGTTGCCGGGAGTACGGAAGAACGGCATCTCCAGCGTATTGAGCATCGTGTCGACCTCGTCCCATTCGGCGTGCAGTTCCTTCTTTTCGTCGCTGTATCCCTCGATCACATCACCAACGTTGATGACGAACTCCGGTTGCAGCAAGTTGATTTGATCAATGGCGAGCTTGAAAGTGCCTTCGACGTTAGCTCCCCCAGTCCGGTCCCCAATGATTACAAACTGAAAGTTGCGAGGACTGTTCTTGAACTTCTTCGCCGTCCATGGCTTCGCGTTAGGCAACGCAGCGTTGTCATAGGAAAAGACCGGCGCCCTTGCGTCTGTTTGCCCCTCTGTCGCTGTGGGGGCCTGGGCCGGTGCGGTGAATGAAACGTTGGCGACGACGAGCCCAATCAATACTGCGACTAATCTGCAAGCTGTGCGGTTCATCTTCGTCCTCCAATCGTCTAGAAGTTTGAGAATTGGGAGATAAAGGGACTATCTCCGTTATGCATCTACTTATTGAGCCTCTCCGTCTTCGGCGCCGTCCAGGTCTTCATCTTTTCCAGATCCAGAACGTAAGCTTGGGCCAACGTCCTTATCCCAAATTTCACGTCGACAGGATCGGCACGCTCCAGCGGCGTGCGCAGCTGCCGTTGCCTTCTACTTCCCACCAGAAGCATTCGCAAAGTGGCTAAAAGATGGTGGTTCATTTCGTGAAACAAAAGCATACGGGCGCCCTCTGCACATTTCTTTTTATTCCGTACGACACCGATTTCCCCATATTCTCCTACAAAAACGACGATCGCTTCATCGGAGCTTTTTCTATTCAAGCCATGGTGGATTCCACCACGGCGACTCCCGGAATGTCCTATCCCCGACTCAAATTGCAAGCGTTAACGCCGTAGGGATGTTGGATAACCTAAGGAAAAGCTTGAAAGCGGATGTCGCAACTGCGACTCCAACTCGGAACGAATTGGCCGGCGATATTCTGATATGCCTGCTCCGTGAAGAAGGGGAATGCGGAGCGACAAGGATTGCTAGATTCTCCATTAACGCAGTCCCCGTTATCGCTCCTATTGCTGTCCAAACGAATGGTCCAACAAGCGGTAAGCGGGAGCACCGGCAGGAAAGAGCAAGGAGATATCCCTGGAAAGAGCTTGGCAGTAGCGTCACAGAAGCGACGCATTTCGGTAGGCGTCCGTTAGAAACGCTCGCGCGGCGCAAATCGAGCAAAAAGAGGCGTCCGCGCGGGGCGACAAATTATCGCAGCGGCTTAATCAGCCACTTCGGCCGCCGCGATTTTCTCGGTCAGATAGCGTAGCAGATCGCGAATCGAAATCACCGCCGTCACGCGACCATCTTCGTCGATCACCGGCAGATGTCGATAATGGCCGACGTCCATTTGGTGAACCGCGAACGTGATCGGCGTGCTCTGGTCGATCGTCTGCGGATCGGTCGTCATGAAGTTCGAGATCGGCGTATTCAGGTGGTCGCGATAGTCGGGACCGACGCGGATCAACGCATCTCGTTCGCTGAAAATGCCGATCGGGCGATGGTGGTCATCCGTGATGACCACCGCGCCGATCGCATTGGTCGACAAGACGGTTAGTACGTCCCCCAGCGGCGCGTCCGGAGAGGACGTCAGCGGCGTCTTCATCGGCAGCTTCGCGATCGTATCGCGACGAAGCTGCTCTTCAACGCTGCTCTTTGACGCGGGCTCCAGTGCGAGCGGCTGTCCGCACGCTTCGCACTGGTCGGCGCCGTCAAAGTTCTCGGCGCCGCAGGCCTGACAATACATAGTTACTCCACCGTCCAGGTGTCTCCAGAGTTGAACAACTTATCGAGATCCCCTTCCCCTTTTTCCGCTCGAGCTTGCGCGACTTGCTCATTCAGCAGGTCGTCATAGCGAGGAGCGTCGACGCAGCGCAGTACGCCGATCGGTTCGGGGAACTCAGGATATCGCATCCGACTCAGCAAGTAGGCGAGGGTCGGCTGAGGCGACGTTTCGTCATGGAACAGCAGATCGTCTTCGGTGATCCCTTTGCCAAGTTCGACCACTTCCGGCTGCATGCCGTTCAGGCGAATCCCCTTTTCTCTATTTTGGCCGAAGATGAGCGGCTTTCCATGTTCAATTTCGATAATGTTATCGGCCTTTAACGCCTTGTCGGTCGCGTACTTGTAGGCGCCGTCGTTAAACACGTTGCAGTTCTGATAAACCTCAACAAACGAGACGCCCGGATGTTCCGCGGCCCGCTTCAAAGTGTCGGCCAAATGCTTGATATGGACGTCAATCGAACGAGCGACAAAGGTCGCTTCGCAGCCAATAGCCAGCGAAAGCGGGTTCATTGGGTTGTCGATCGCGCCCATCGGCGTGCTCTTGGTGACTTTGCCCAATTCCGAGGTCGGCGAATATTGCCCCTTGGTAAGGCCATAAATCCGATTGTTGAACAAGATAATGTTCAAGTTGACGTTACGTCGCACGACGTGCATGAAGTGATTACCGCCGATGCTGAGCGCGTCGCCGTCGCCGGTGATCACAAAGACGTTCAAATCCGGGCGGCAGCTCTTAATGCCGGTCGCAAACGCCGGAGCGCGGCCGTGGATGCTATGCATGCCGTACGTGTTCATGTAGTACGGAAAGCGGCTACTGCAACCGATGCCGGAAACGAAGACCGTCTTCTCGCGCGGCCACCCCAAGGTCGCCATCACTTTCTTCATCTGCGCAAGAATCGAATAGTCGCCGCACCCTGGGCACCAGCGCACGTCCTGATCGCTGCCGTAGTCGCCAGGTTTGAGGACGGGTAATTCGACGGAAGCCATGATTTAAATCCTTCTGGAAATCTCTGTTGTTCGGTTCGTTGTAGGTGCAAATCCTGCGAAAACGGCTCGGCTTACGGCAGCAGCGTTTTCGCCTTCTCGATGATCTCGGTCACATGGAACGGCTTCCCCTGGACCTTGTTCAAGGAGACGGTGTCGATCATGAACTCATTGCGAATGAGCATCGACAACTGCCCCATGTTCAATTCGGGGATGAGCACCTTCTTAAAGTTGCGGAGGATTTCGCCCAGGTTCGCCGGGAACGGATTCAACCAACGCAGATGGGCGTGGCTCACCTTGTGTCCTTGCGATTGCAATTTCGCCACGGCGGTGCGGCACGATCCATACGGACCGCCCCAGCTGAGGACCAGCAAGTCGCCGGACGCTTCGCCCATCACTTCCTGATCGCCGATCACCTTGGCGACATTCTTCACCTTCTGAGCGCGGGTGTTGATCATGTGCTGATGGTTCTTCGGATCGTAGCTGACGTTGCCGGTACCATCCGCCTTTTCCAGACCGCCGACGCGATGCATCAGCCCCGGAGTACCCGGAATCGCCCACGGGCGAGCGAGCAGTTCGTCCCGTTCGTACGCCAGGAACGGTTTGCCGTCGACCGGACCTTCCGGATGCTTGATCGGAATCGGTTCCAGCTCTTTGAAGTTGACGATCCGCCACGGCTCGGAGCCGTTCGCCAGGTAGCCATCGCTCAAGATCATGACCGGCGTCATAAAGCGGGCCGCAATGCGCCACGCTTCAATCCCGACATCGAAGCAATCGGCCGGGCTGCGAGCGGCGATGACCGGCATCGGGCATTCGCCGTTGCGACCGAACATCACTTGCAACAAGTCGGCTTGCTCCGTCTTGGTCGGCAGACCGGTGCTCGGACCGCCGCGCTGCACGTCGACGATCAGCAGCGGCAACTCCAACATTACGGCCAGACCCATCGCTTCTCCTTTGAGCGCGATGCCTGGACCGCTGGAAGTGGTCAGCGCCATGTGGCCGGAATAAGCGGCGCCAATCGCCGAGCAGACCGCCGCGATTTCGTCTTCCGCTTGGAACGTGCGGACGCCGAAATTCTTGTAGCGGCTCAGCTCGTGCAGAATGTCGCTGGCAGGCGTGATCGGATACGAGCCGAGGAACAAGTCCTTTTGGCTTAGCTTGGCAGCCGTCATCAAGCCCCAAGCAAGCGCCTGGTTACCGGTCATATTGCGATACTTGCCGGCAGGCAACTTCGCTTTTTCGACCCGATACGAGCTGACGAACGCGTCGGTCGTTTCGCCGTAATTACGACCGGCGGTCAATGCGCGACGGTTCGCTTCGGCGATGGCCGGCAGCTTTTTGAACTTCGACTCGATAAAACGCAGCGTCGGATCGAGCGATCGCCCGTACATCCAGAAGGCCAGCCCCATGGCAAAGAAGTTGCGGCAGCGATCGGCTTCTTTCTGACTGAGATCGAGACCATCGACGGCGCGACGAGTCAGGTCGGTCATCGCCACTTGGAACAACTGAAACCCTTCGAGCGATTCGTCTTCGAGCGGGTTCGTCGCGTAGCCGGCTTGCTCGAGCGACTTCTTGTCGAAGGCGTCTGAGTTGACGATCAGCACGCCGCCCGGCTTCAGGTCGGCGACGTTCGTCTTTAGCGCAGCCGGATTCATCGCGACCATGGCGTCAACCGATTCGCCCGGCGTGTAAATGTCGGTCGACGCGAAATGGACCTGGAAGCCGGAGACGCCGGCCAGGGTTCCGCGTGGAGCGCGAATTTCCGCAGGAAAGTCGGGAAAGGTGGCGATGTCGTTGCCTGCCAAGGCCGACGTATTGGTCAGCTGCGTTCCGGCGAGCTGCATACCGTCGCCAGAGTCGCCGCAAAAGCGGACGGTCGCTTCTTCAATCTGCAGAACTGTTTTGGACTGTTCCGTTTCACTCTCAAATTCGGTGGACATGATTCGCCTTGCCGCTTAACTAATTAGTTATCCTCTTCACGAAATTATTCCGTTCCGCACCGCCGGAAGCAAAAGTGCGAAACCCAAGCTAGATGAGATAGCGCTACCTCGGAGATCACGATTTCTAGCCGTTATGCTCCTTCGCGCTCAGCCGAACTTCGCTGCGTGGGAGGCAAGTTATATATCGCCTCGGGGAAGTGTTCGGCCAGAAAGTGCAGCACGCCGGCTGCGGTAATGACGCCCACGGCGTTGCCATTGGCGTCGACCAGAGGCAATCTTCGGTGCCCGCCGGCCGCCATTTTTTTGATGGCCGTCGCGACGTTGTCGTCACGCCGCGCCAACACGACGCTCCGTTTCATCCTCCGTGAGATCGGTTCGTTCAGTTCTAGCTGTTGTGCCATCAAATGCAGCGCGTCTCGTTCAGTGAAAATGCCGGTCATTCGATTCGCACTGGTGACCAACACCGCGCCGACCTTATGATCGCGCATTTGTCGCATAACGGAGGCGACCGTTTCGGATTCATCGACTTTGAGAGGAGCGTCGGGATGCAAACGCGTCACCGGCTCGGTCGTCAGATGTAGCTGAAACTCGGTCATTGTATTCCGCCCCTGCCAAATTAGACGATTGGCATGTCGTGATCGTCATTAGGTCGCGGTGCGACCTCCAAACGATCCGAACCGGGAGTCGTCCAAGAGATTAACTGCACCTCTTTTTCGAGCCTGATTCGCTAGTCTTCGAGCCCAAAACGCTAGCGAGCGGAATGCGTTCGGCGGGTTCCGTTAGGTTGGAAGGAGTCGACCGCATTCCCTTGCTTTCGTAACGAGCTGCAAAGAAATGTCCTCGACTGCGACGTCCTAACGGGGCGTCGCGGTCCCTTCGCGTTCTAGTCTACCAAGACCGGAACATTCGCTTAAACGCAAAATCGGCCCAGCTAACCTAGGATTAACAGAAATTAATCTGCCAGTCTATGGCCATGTGGTCGGTCTTTGTCGTCTGGATGGGAATAAAACTTCGAAAGATCAAAGCCGCCTTTCTGGTCTTCTTCCATCAGTTTCAGACGAAGTTCGACTGCGTTCATCCGCTGCGACAAGTTGTGCACCAGATCGTCCGCTTCTACATGCTTTTTGGGTTTAGGTACAGACGGGTATTTGAGCTGCCGCTGTAAAGCTGAGAAAAGCAATAAGGGCTCCTTATTGCGGTTTGCTAGCGCGATGCGTCCCTCGCGGGTCCCAAAGATCGGCGGCTCCTCCGGCAGCGTGGCGTTCCGCCGCCGTGATTGCTGCTCGACGTAATATTCGCTCCGGACGTAAATCAGGTCGGCCAGGTCGATCATCCCGATCCGCCGCCGGAGCGTTTGCAGAAAATGACGCCAGTTTTCGTCATACATCGGGTCCCCGGCCATCGCCTCGAGCCCGCCGTCGTACTTCAGTCGGTGCCGACAGAGAACCTCGAACTGGTAGACGAACATCGCGGCCGCGGTTGTCGATTCGGAGGCGCGAAACTCCGCTTCGAGCTT
Organism: Blastopirellula sediminis; assembly: GCF_020966755.1. NCBI lineage: Bacteria > Pseudomonadati > Planctomycetota > Planctomycetia > Pirellulales > Pirellulaceae > Blastopirellula > Blastopirellula sediminis. The sequence goes on along the minus strand of NZ_JAJKFT010000004.1, from coordinate 772,644 downwards.
CAAGATTTCCAGCGCGACGCGAAAGTCGAACCGCCCCCGATCATCTTCCGCCGCCGCGATCAGGAACGTCTGGAACGGGGTGAAATAGTGCGAAAGCCGCTGCATCGCCGAGTGAAACAGCCCCAAATGACGCAACTCGGCCAACAGAAAATCGATCGCCATCGGCAACTTAGTCGTCGCCAGAATCTCTTCTCGCACCGACTGCAGGATGTCTTGCAACGGCGCGTTGTCCTCGATCTTCTCCCGCATCGAATGAAAGAAAAACGCTTGTTCGATGTACTCTTCGCTCGGGAGTAGCGGAGTTTGCGTCATAGATCGACCGGTCGCACAAAGGCGTTACTGGCTAGCCGCCGCAGGCGCCTGCAGCACTTCATCCAGAAATTTTACCGCCTCTTGCCGTGCTTGTGGACTAATGAACGAGCCAATATGCCCGGCGTTATCAATTTCACAAATCTGCGTTCGGCAGCCGGCTTGGTCCAGATCGGCGCACATCGCTTTGACTGCCGCTAGCGGAACCAGGTCATCGGCGGTTCCATGAAAGAAGAACATCGGCGGCGCCTTGTCAGAGACGAACTTGGCCGGCGACGCCTGGCGATAGACTTCCGGCTTTTCGGCGCGGCTTCCTCCCAGGAAATAAGCGAGTCGGATACTGGTGGCCGGCTCAAGCGTCAGGTCGCACGGAGTTCCTCCGGCGACAACCGCGCAGAGGCCTTCGGCCGGATCGCTGGTTGTCATCGCCGTCAGACAAACCAAGTGGGCGCCGGCCGAGAATCCATAGCCAGCAATCCGATTGGGGTCGATGTGATATTCGACGGCATGCTGGCGCAACCAATCGAGCGCCGTCCGGCAGTCATCCAGTTGGGCAGGGAACTTGTGAACCGGGGCCAGCCGGTAGCCAATGGAAGCGACGACATAGCCGTTTCGGGCCAATTGCAGCGCATGGACCGCCATCCGGCTCCGATCGCCTCCAAGCCAAGCGCCCCCGTGGACCATTAAAACGCCTGGAAACGGACCTTCTCCTTCCGGCAAATAGAGGTCGACCTTCAGGTCATCCCCCCCAGGGGAAGCGTAAACGACGTCGGTGATGACCTTAACCAGAGGCTGAGCCTGGACGAATTTGCCGAAAAATAGAGATGCCAGCGTCAAAAACGCCGCTATCTGCCATCGGTTCATACGGAGCGACTCCCAGTTCGAGCGATTCGCCTATAATGCACAGGATGAAGTTCGCCTGTCGTCATTATTAACCGCAGGCAAGCGACGACGTAACGGTTTTCCGTCGCCGGCATCGCATATTTCGATGCGAAACCCTATCGGCGGCCTTAGACTCTTTTGACGATCTCAACGTTCAGGTAAACAACGTGACCCATCGTTTTTCATCGGTTCAAGCGGCCGTCGACGCGATAAGTCGTGGCGAAATTGTCATCGTCGTGGATGCGGAAGACCGCGAAAACGAGGGGGATTTTGTCGCTGCGGCCGAGAAAATCACGCCGGAGTCGGTCAATTTCATGATCACCCATGGTCGCGGGATGCTTTGCGCCCCGATCCTGCCTGACGTTTGCGAACGCTTGGACCTCCACCCGATCGTCGAAAACAACAACGCGCCGCTGCAGACGTCGTTCATCACCCCGGTCGATCACCACACCAGCAAGACCGGGATCACCGCCAAGGAACGTGCCGACACGATCCTGGCGCTGGCCGATCCCCACACGACCGTCGACGATTTCGTTCGCCCGGGTCACGTCTATCCGCTGCTGGCCAAAGAAGGGGGCGTCCTGCGACGCGCCGGTCATACCGAAGCCTCGGTCGACCTGGCTCGCATGGCGGGACTTCGCCCGGCCGGCGTCTTGTGCGAGATCCTGGATGAAGCGGGGGATCGGGCAAATCGCGATCAGCTGATCGAACTGGCCGAAAAGTTCAACCTCGAAATCATCTCGATCGAACAGCTGATCGCCCATCGCCGCGTGAACGAGAAACTGGTCTCGCGAGCGGCCGAAGCGGATCTGCCGACCAAGTATGGTCAGTTCCGCATCATCGTTTACTCGGTCGCTTACGAATCGCAAGAGCCGGTCGCGCTGATCTTCGGCGAGCCTGACAAGCAAGAGAAACCGCCGCTGGTTCGACTCCACTCCAGCTGCTTCACCGGCGACTTGATCAGTTCGCTGCGTTGCGACTGCGGCGATCAATTGCAAATGGCCCTTCAGCGAATCAGCGAAGAAGGACATGGCGTTCTGGTTTATCTTCCGCAGGAAGGGCGCGGCATCGGCTTGACGCAAAAGATCCGGGCTTACGGCCTGCAGGATCATGGCCTCGACACCGTCGAAGCGAATCACGCCCTCGGTTTCAAAGCCGATATGCGCGACTACGGCATCGGCATTCAAATCTTGAAAGACATCGGCCTCCGTCAAATTCGGCTGTTGACTAACAATCCGAAAAAGACCGATGCGTTCATCTACGGCGGGTTCGACCTGGAAGTGGTCGACCAGGTTCCGATGGCATCTCCGGTCAACGAGTTCAACGAGAAGTACCTCGCAACGAAGCGCGACAAGATGGGTCATACCCTGCCGTAGCTGCCGCGTGACTCGGATTGCGTCAGTTGCGCCGATCGCAACGGTTACGTTGACGCAAACGTTGCAAAAAGAGAACGTCGGCGGCGACGCGTGGCGTTTTTGCATCGCATAGTTGAGGACGGACGCTTCCCTCCCTCCCGCTATGGCCTTGCGATGCGCGCACTCTCCCTCCTGCTGCTTGCCGCTTGTTGTTCGATCGCCAGCGCTGCGACGACCAACGTACCGGCGTCGCTTGATATGGGCCGCGCATTAATCGCAGCTTCCGCCCAAGCGGAAGCGCAAACCGAGTCGAACATTCCGGGCGAGACGCTTGATCGCTTCCTGGAATTGCGTGAGCAGATCGCCAACCAGCGCCCGCACGATTGGACCGAGATGCCGCTCGCAGATCGCGCCGTCTGGCTCTTTCATGCGATGCATCGCGAGATTCTGACCGGGCGATTTGACGCCAAAGCCTCCGCGATCTCCGGCGTGTTGAGCGGCGGCGATTACAACTGCGTCAGCGGTACGATCCTATACGTGGCGCTCGCCGATTCATTCGCTCTGCCGGTCGTGCCGCTGCAAATTGAAGGACACGTCTGGTGCCGCGTCGCCGGAGAAAAGCGGCTCGACGTCGAGTCGACTTGCCCCCAATGGTTCGAATTGTCCGAAGAAATGCGGCTCGGCGCTCCCGGCGTCGAAGCGGGATCGGCCGCCGCTCCGCTGTCGCGGAAAGCGCTGGTCGCCAAGCTCTACTACAACCGCGCCGTCGATCACTTGGAGCAACGGCAGTTCGCCCCGGCGATTGAACTGCTCGACCAGACGCTTGCCTTGGATCCATGCGACGCCGCCGCCGAGCAAAACTTGCTGGCCGCCAAGAACAACTGGGCGGTCGAACTCGCCCAGCAAGCGAAGTTTGAACAAGCCGAACGCCTGCTGCAAGAAGTGGCCGAGGTCGCTCCCGGCTACGGACCGCTATTGGCCAACCGGCGCCATATCCGGATCTTGAAGGTCCGCGCGAATCTGGCCGAAGGGGAATACCTGGGGGCGCTGCAAGCGGCGGTGCTCGACGACCCGCAGTACCAGCTACAACTTCGCTTTGAAGTTTACGAAGCCTGGCTCAAGTCGCTGGTCGAAGCCGGCCAATCGACCGAAGCGGAACAAGTGCTGGCTCGCGCCGAAGTCGAGTTCCAAGACGATTGGCGATCGTCGGTCCGGTTACAACGATTGTTGCGATCGCCAGCCGCTACGTAAAAATATCGGCATCTATTATTTGCTTACCGGCGGATTACGACCTACACATTGATCTGTAGGCGCAAGCCAAGTTTGATCATAGGCCACCTGGCTGCGAACTTGCGTCTTCAAAATACCCGGCGTCGTCTCCGTAACGGGGATCGCACGTCGCTCGTCTCGCTACTCTCGACGCTTCGTCACCTATCTTTCCGCCAATACCGACTGCCAATGCGCACGCTTGTAATCCATCCGTGAATTCAACGCGTTAACGATTTGCCAATATTGACCCTATTGAGAGTCGCGTCGCATCAACCTTGGGCAGGATGCGTCGCGGTTCGCAGTAATCGTGGAAAGCTTACGCAACTATGGAGCTATCGACTTCCGACTTTTCTATCGGCGACTTCGCATCGACGCCGCTCCGGGTCAACCTGAGCGAGCACGAGCTTGAAGTGCGCGTGCAGGTCCGTTCCATTATTGGCGCGGCCGGCAAAGGGGCGCGGTTGGCGTACGCTGATCGGCGTCGCGATCAACGCTATCCCTTTCCGCACCTGCTCTACCTCACGCCGGTAAACAAGGCGGGAGAACCGCTGGTCGAACAGACGGTCGTCGTCGTCGGAAAAACGCTGACCGAACGCGGCATGGACTTCTATCATCAGCAACCGATTCCGCATCGTCGCGTGATCGTGACGATCGAAACTCCGGGAGGTTACATCGCCAGCTTCCTGATGGACCTCACCTGGTGCCGCTATACGAAACAAGGGTGGTATGACAATGGCGGACGATTCTTGAACACCGTCCCCTCCCCTTTTCCGGCCGGCATGTCCCGCATTTAACCCCGCGACGTTTGTCGCAACCTACGAAAAAAGAGCGAGCGTCCCGCAAGGAACGCTCGCTCTTTTTGATTTCTTGATGGCGAACGACTCCGTCGTTTAACCTTCTTTCACTTCCAGACCCGGAATCGCGTCCTTCAGTTCCTTGACGCCTTGGTAATCGATCTGCGTGAAGGCGATCGACAGCTTCTTCAAGTGCTTCAGGTTCTTCAGGTACTGGACCGATTCGTTGGTGATCTGGTCGTTGCTGTTGATCGACAGCTCTTCCAGGTTTTCCAGTCCGGCCAAATGGGCCATCGCGTCGTCACCCAAGCCTTGATCGTCCAGGTTCAGCTTCTTCAAGGTCTTCATATCTTTGATGTGAGCTAAACCGTCGGCGGTCACGCGGGTGAACCACAGGTTCAGCGATTCGAGCGCCGGCATCTTGGCGATATGGACCATTCCTTCGTCGCGGAACGACGTTTCGCTCAGGTCGAGCGACTTCAGCTTCGTTAGGCCGGTCAAGCTTTCGATCCCCGGACCTTCGATCGCCGTTTCCCGCAACATCAGGTGCTCCAGGTCCGGCATCCCCTTCAGGTTCGCCAAGCCTTCGTCGGTCAGCAGAGCGCGATAAAGTTCCAGCTTCTTCAGCTTGGTCAGCGGCGCGAGATACTTGGCGCCTTCATCGGTCATCGCAGTGCCGTTGGTTTCGAGCGTTTCCAGATTCGTCATGTGCGAAATCGCTTCGAACCCAGCGTCGGTAATGTCGGTGCCCCGCAAATTGAGGAACTTCATCTTGCTCAGGCCGGCCAGTTCTTTCAGACCGACGTCGCTGATGCGGGCGCCCTCCAAACGCAAGACTTCCAGATTTTTCATCTTCGCGACGGTCGGCATCCCTTCGTCGTTGACCGCGTCGTAGCGGAGATCGAGATAGCGCAGCTTCGGCAGCGCCAACATCGATTCGAGCGACTTGTTGGTGATGTTAGTGCGACGCAGTTGCAGCACGGACAGCTCCGGCAAGGTCACCAGCTTTTCGACGGCGGCGTCGGTGAGAACCGTATTCGCGGCGCTGAAGTCGCGGAGATCCTTCATCTGCACCACGTTGTCGATCGTCGCGTCATGGACGTCGGCGCCGTAGAGCTTCAAGATTTTGACGTTCTTCAATTTGCCCAAAGGAGCAAGTTGTTCGTCGTTGAACGACAAAGCCGACATATCGACGACGGTAACGACGCCCCGATCGTCCTTCGTCAAACGTCCCCCCAAGGCTTCCAACGCGGCCACCGCTTCCGCGTCATCCGGTTCAACCTTCTTCTCAGGCTCGACTTTGGTGGGAACCTCCGCAGTATCGGGAGTCGACTTCGGCGGACAACCAGTCGTAAAAACCAACAAAGCAACGGCGAGCCAGGCGGGCAAGAATCGCATTAGGCGGGCATCCTCTTTACGGAAGTAAGCGGGAACGAAGCGAGGCCAAACGGCCCATTTTACGGCGAAATGCCCGCATTCGCAACGAGCGTACCAGCAAACGCGAATAGAGGAAAAACAAAATACGCCAGACAAAACCGCGCAACAGGTCTCAATTATCGGCAACCTTGGCAAAGTTTGCTGTGACGTCTTGGCTAACCGCGACATCCAACGACAATGTGCGCTGCCGTCTCCCCCCGCATTTCCCTTAAGAATCAGGAACCTTCCTATGATTCGCTCCGCTTCATTGTTGCTGTTGGCGTTTGCCGTCGCCCCCATATCGGCTGCTGATTGGCCCCAATGGCTTGGCCCCGAGCGAGACAGCATCTGGCGCGAGAGCGGCGTCGCTGGTCAGTTCCCAGAAAGTGGCGCCAAGATCAAATGGCGCGTTCCGGTTAGCTATGGATACTCTGGTCCGGCCGTGGCCGATGGGCGCGTCTTCCTGACCGACTATCTGAAGAAAACCGGCGACATCACCAACAATCCCGGGGGACCGGACGTTCTGACCGGTACCGAGCGGGTCCTTTGCTTTGACGTCGCGACCGGTAAAGAAATCTGGAAGTACGAGTATCCGCGCAACTACAGCATCAGCTACGGCGCCGGACCGCGGGCAACTCCAACCGTCGACGGCGACAAAGTCTATACCCTGGGCGCCGAAGGAGACCTGATCTGCTTCAACGCGGTCAACGGCGAAGTCGTCTGGAAAAAAGAGCTGCGTAAAGAGTTCAAATGCGACGCTCCGTTCTGGGGCTATTCGGCCGCTCCGCTGGTCGACGGCGATACGTTGTATTGCATCGTCGGCGGCGAAGGTTCGATCGCGGTCGCCTTCGATAAGAACAGCGGCAAGGAACTGTGGCGAGCACTCTCGGCGCCGTCCCAAGGTTATTGCCCGCCAACGATGATCGAATTCGCCGGCAAGAAACAGCTGCTGATCTGGCATCCCCTCTCGCTGAACAGTCTGAACCCGGCGACCGGCGAAGTTTACTGGTCGGTTCCGCTCGAACCGTCGTATGCGATGTCGATTTCGCCGCCGCGCCAGGAAGGGAATCTCCTCTTCGCCGGCGGGTACTCGGATACCAGCGTCCTGTTAAAACTGACCGAAGAGCCCGGCGCCGAAGTTCTGTGGCGTGGGACTGGTAAGACTTCGATCGCCACGGCCAACGCTCCGCCGATTGTCGACGGCAAGACGATTTACGGCGTCGACGGCATCAGCGGCCAGTTGATGGCGGCCAAGGTCGAAGATGGCAAGCGACTGTGGGAAACGCAGAAGCCGACCTCGCCCGAGCGTCGCCCGAAGCATGCGACCGCCTTCCTGGTGAAGCTGGGCGAAACCGGCAACCGCTACATCTTGGCGAGCGAAACCGGCGATCTGATCTTCGCCGACCTCACGCCGGAAGCGTATACGGAAATCAACCGCGCCCACATTCTGGAGCCGACCAACGAAGCGTTCGGCCGCGCTGTGGTCTGGGCCCATCCGGCTTACGCCAACAAATCGGCCTATCTCCGTAATGACAAAGAGCTTGTTTGCGTCGATCTGGCGGCCGAATAGTCCGCAAAGCCGCGCGAACCGCAATTCTGACGAAGCCCTCTAATGCCCCCGGCGGAACTCGTTTCCGGCGGGGGCATTCCATTTTTGGCCCGTCTAGGAGAAAATCGCCTGTTTGCTTGGGAGGCCCGCTCCCAAGTCGTTCGATCGCTTGACTTTAAACCGAATACCGCGACATGTTTCCTGAAAACCAACAAAACGTGCAGTTCCCTCAACTGGAAGCCGAAGTTCTGGATTTCTGGAAGTCGCACAAGATTTACGAAAAATCGCTCGAAGCTCGCCGCGAAGGGCCCAAATTCGTCTTCTACGAAGGCCCTCCGACCGCCAACGGCATGCCGCATCCCGGCCACTGTCTGACGCGCGCGATCAAAGACGTCTTTCCCCGTTACCGCACCATGCGGGGCTATTACTGCGAACGGAAAGCCGGTTGGGACACCCACGGCTTGCCGGTCGAAGTCGAAGTCTGCAAAGAGATGGGGATCCACTCGAAGGAAGAAATCGAAAACTTCGGCGTTGAGCCGTTCATCCACAAGTGCCAGGCCAGCGTCTGGCGCTATATGAAAGAATGGGAACGTCTGACCGAACGTCTCGGCTTCTGGATCAAGCTGGACGAAGCGTACGTCACCTATCACCAGAGCTATGTCGAAAGCGTCTGGTGGGCGCTCAAGAACTTCTACGATCGCGGCCTGCTGTATCAAGGACACAAGATCGTTTGGTGGTGGGCGCAGGGTGGTACGGCGCTCTCGAGCGGCGAAGTGGGGGAAGGTTACAAAGACGTCGCCGATCCCAGCGTCTACGTCCGCTTTCCACTGGTCGAAGATCCGAAGACGGCGCTGTTGGTCTGGACGACGACTCCTTGGACGTTGCCGAGCAACCAGTTCGCCGCCGTTCACCCAGAGCTCGAATACTCGACCGTCGAAGATGAAGATTCCGGCGAGCGTCTGATCCTGGCGACCGCGCTCATCGAACCGCTGGCGACCAAGACCAAAAAGAACTGGAAGACGGTCGCCACTTTCCAAGGCGCCGAACTGCTCGGCAAGCGTTATCTGCCGCCGTTCGACTACTACTACAAGACGCTGGGAGACGCCCAGGGGACGTTGGCCAACGGCAAGACGAAGCAGCACGTCGCCTGGCGCGTCGTCGCCGCCGACTTCGTCACGACCGATAGCGGTACCGGCGTCGTCCATCAAGCGCCCGCCTTCGGTGAAGTCGACTACGACGTGCTAAAAGCCGAGCAGGAACGCTTCGCGCCAAGCGAAGGTCCAGAGTTGATCTGCGCCGTCGGTCCCGACGGCAAGTTCACCGACGAAGCGCCCGACTACAAAGGGCGTTGGGTTAAAGAGGCCGACAAGGACATCGCTCACGAACTCAAGAATCGCGGGCTCCTCTTCCTGCTCGATCAGTACCTGCACAGCTACCCGTTCTGCTGGCGGGCCGACGAAGATCCGTTGATCCAGTATCCGCGGAAGAGCTGGTTCGTTCGCACCACGCAGTTCAAAGACGAAATGCTGGCGAACAACAAGCAAATCAACTGGATGCCGGAACATATCCGCGACGGGCGGTTCGGCAACTTCCTCGAGTCGAACGTCGACTGGGCGCTGTCGCGCGAACGCTATTGGGGAACGCCGCTGCCGATCTGGGTTTGCGACGAGACGGGCCAGATGGAAGCGATCGGCAGCTACGCCGAATTGGAAGCGAAGCCCGGCGCCGCCGGCTTTGACGTTTGGGAAGCGGCCAAACAGGCGAATCCCGATCTGGTCGACGATCTGAAGATCCACAAGCCGTACATCGACGAAATCACCTACGATTCGCCGTTCGCCAAGGGCGCCACGATGCGCCGCGTCACCGAAGTGATCGACTGCTGGTTCGACTCCGGCGCGATGCCGTTCGCGCAGTGGGGCTATCCGTACCAAAACGCCGATCGTTTCGAAGAGCAGTTCCCGGCCGACTTCATCAGCGAAGCGATCGACCAGACGCGCGGTTGGTTCTACAGCCAAACGGCGATCAGCACGCTGCTGTTCGGCGAAGGGGGCGACGGCAAAACCGTCAAACACGACTATCCTCACCCGTTTAAGAACTGCATCGTGCTGGGGCTGATGCTGGGCGAAGACGGCAAGAAGATGTCGAAGAGCAAGAAGAACTATCGCGAGCCGAACGAGATCTTCGACAAGTACGGCGCCGACGCCCTTCGCTGGTACCTATTCGCCAATCAACCGCCTTGGACGTCGATCCGTTACAACGAGCAGTCAATCAAGGACAGTATTCCAGAGTTTCTGCTGCGGCTGTGGAACGTCTACAGCTTCTTCACGATCTACGCCAACATCGACGGATTTGAACCGGAACAGGCGATCGCCGGCGAAGCGGGACAACTATCCCCGACCGACATGGCCGGCGCGAAAGGATATCGCGCGTACGCCGAGCGAAGCGAGCTCGATCGTTGGGTGCTGAGCGAATTAAACAAGACGATCGCTACGGTTACCGACCGGATGGACGCGTACGACAACTACGCGGCCTGCGGAGCGCTGATCGATTTTGTCGACGCACTGAGCAACTGGTACGTTCGCCGCAGCCGCGATCGCTTCTGGAGCGGAGACAAGGACTCGCCGGAGAAGCTCGACGCTTACTGGACGCTGTACGAATGTTTGATCACCACCTGCAAGCTGATCGCCCCGTTCACGCCATTTTTGGCGGAAGGGCTGTGGCGCAGTTTGGCCGGGGTCTTCGGCAAGCGCGCTTTGGAAAGCGTCCACCTGTGCGATTTCCCGTCGGCCGACCAGACGGCGATCGACAAGCAACTGTCGACTCGCATGAACATGATCCGCGAAATCTCGTCGCTTGGCCGCAAGGCCCGCATGGACGAGAAGCTGAAGGTTCGTCAGCCGCTGTCGTTGGTCGAAGTGGTGCTGGCCGACGCGACGCATCAGCAGTGGCTCGAGTCGCACGGCGGCTTGATCTGCGAAGAACTGAACGTCAAAGAGGTACGGTTCACGCAGGAAGGGAAAGAGTACATCGACTACCAGGTGCAGCCGAACTTCAAGCGGCTTGGCCCAAAGATCGGCAAGCTACTGCCGCAAGTCAAAGCGGCGCTCGGCAAAGCGGACGGGGGCGACTTGCTGTCGCAGCTCGATAGCAGCGGAAAGATCACGCTGGAAGTCGGCGGCGAGTCGATCGAACTCGACGGCGAAGATATCCAGGTTCGCTTGCAAGCGAAGGCCGGTTGGGCCGCCGCCCAAGGGAAGATGTGCGTGGTGGTCCTCAACAAAGAGCTCACGCCGGAGTTGCTTCGCGAAGGTTATTGCAAGGATTTGGTTCGCTTGATCCAAGACCAGCGCAAGGAAATGGACTTGGCCTACACCGATCGGATCGAGATCGGCGTCGTAACCGATGCGGCCGAGCTAAACGAAGCGCTGACCGAAAACGGCGACTACATCACCGGCGAAACGCTCGGCAACAGCCTGCAATCGAAAGCTCTGGCCGGCGTTGATCCGATCGAGTGCGAAATTGGCGACTTCGCCGCCAAGCTGTACGTCAAGAAAGCGTAACGCATGAGCCACTGTGCCGATAACCCGCTGCGTGTCGCCGTTCTGATCTCAGGCGGCGGCACGACGCTGCGCAACTTGCTCGAGAAGATCGCCGCCGAACATCTCTGGATCAAGGTCGCGCTCGTCGTCTCCAGCACGCCGAAAGCGAAGGGCCTTCAGTACGCGACCGACGGCGACATTCCCGTCTCGATCGCCGATTGGAAGTCGTACGAGTCGACCGAGTCGTTCAGCGAAGCCGTCTTCGGCGCCTGCCGCGCCGCCGGCGTCGACCTGGTCGTGATGGGCGGTTTCCTGAAGCATGTGCTGATTCCGGCCGACTTTGACAATCGCGTGATCAACATTCACCCGTCGCTGATCCCGGCCTTTTGCGGCGAAGGTTTTTATGGCGCCCGCGTTCACCAGGCGGCGATTGACTACGGCGTCAAACTAAGCGGCTGCACAATTCACTTGGTCGACAATCATTACGACAACGGTCCGGTCGTCGCCCAACAATCGGTTCCGGTCTTACCCGATGACGACGCCGCGGCCCTCGCCGCGCGTGTCTTCGAGGCGGAATGCGAACTCTACCCGCACGTGCTGCAATTGTTCGCCGAAGGCCGTATTACGATCGACGGTCGAAAAGTCGCGGTTCGCTAGACGCTATTGCGACTAGGCATGCCAAACGCCCGTAAAATCGCCAGATCATTTACCTGCGGGAACGATGCGAGCAATATAGTCGAAGTCATGCGCTGTTATGTAAAGGGGCACTCGCAAATCGACCATCTCCGCCGCACATCGTTGCATGAAACGCTGGAACTTGGTGACGACCACGATGCTCGAAAGATAGCTTGCGTCGTTGTTCGCCGGATCGCGGAACGCCTTGCTAGCGTAAACATTCTGCAATGGTTCTAGCCCAGTGATCGTACAGTCGTAGAAGTATTCCGATTGCCAATTACTAAGCCAGTCCCAATCCTCGATTCCGCCATCCGAAATGTAGGCAAACACGTCGCAATACCAACGGTCAGGATTGATATCGAATCCATTCATCTCCGTATAGACCGCACCGATGTCTAACCGGAGCGATTCCAACCGATAGAAACGATCAAAATGGGCAGCGACTTCGGCAGGATCATTGCTTATGTTCAAATCTGCCGCGATGTGAAACGGCGTTGCCGGGAGGGCCAGCAGCGCCTCGATCGCCCCCACTTCACACCCGCTGGGATCACCAGCACGAAGCTGCGGGGTTAGTCGCTCCATCACTCCGAAGAACAGATCGCCGCTCATACTGTTTCCTTCCAATCCACGATTTCGACGAACGGACGTTGTAACCGCCCTACTCGCGACGTTCAATCGGGCTCAGCGACTCCGTAGGATTACGACACGTTCCTAGATACGTCGTCCCGCTCGGCCGGGCCCAGAGCGCCGCGTTGGTCAGCACCTGCTGAATGTTGGCGTCGTAGTAGATCGGATAAGTCTCATGCCCGGGCCGAAAATAGAAGATCTTCCCGGCGCCGCGGGTAAAGGTGCAGCCGCTGCGGAAGACCTCGCCCCCTTCGAACCAGCTGATAAAGATCACGTCATCCGGCTGCGGGATATCAAAGTACTCGCCATACATCTCGGCGTGCGGCAATTCAAAGTATTCGCCGGTTAGTCCGCTGGCGATCGGATGCCCCGGGGCGGTGATCCAAAGTCGTTCTCGTTCGCCGGCTTCGCGCCAGCGGAGCGAACAACGAGTGCCGAGCATTCGCTTGAAGATCTTCGAGTCATGACCGGAGTGGAGCACGACCAGCCCCATTCCTTCAAGCACGCGCTGCTGCACTCGATCGACGATCTCGTCCTGCACGTCGAGATGCTTCGCATGTCCCCACCAGTAGAGCACATCGGTGGCGGCCAGCTTTTCGACCGTGAGCCCATGTTCCGGCTCATCTAGCGTCGCCGTTCCTACTTCGGCTTCGCCGCCCAGTTTCTCACGAAGAAAAGCGGCGATCGCGTTATGAATCCCCTCAGGATAGATCTTGCCGACGACCGGGTTTTCCCGCTCATGGGCATATTCGTTCCAGATCGTGATCCGCAGCGGTCGGCTCGTCATGAGAATGCTCCTTCCAGGTTCAGGCACACTAGAAAGAGTAGCGAATGGCGAATCGCGCGAACACTAGCCAAGAATACTAGCCCGCAGCGCAAGCAAGGGAATGCGTTAGGCAGTTTGACGAATGTCGAAACCGGAACAACGAAGAAAAAGCTAGTTCGTCATTCGAGCTTCGAGATTTGTCATCAACTTGCAAGCACATTCCCTCGCTTGCGCTGCGGGCTAGTGTTGAGATGACTACCGGAACCGGCGCGAGGCGCCTTTGACGTTTTGGGTTCGGTACTGACCCGGCGTTTGGCCCAGTTCTCGTTTGAAGACGACGCTCATGTATTCCGGATGGTCGTAACCGGCGAGGGTGGCGATTCGTTCCAGCGGCAAGTCGGTTTCGCGGAGGAGCTGGCGGACCCGCTTCAGTTGCACGGCGCGAATTTCGGACTGCGGCGAGCGGCCGATGTATTTGCGGAAACGGCGTTCCAGAATGCTACGCGAGACGGGGACCTGCTTCAAAACGTCTTCGACCGAAATGCCGTCGCACGCATGCTGGCGAATGTATTTGACCGCCGAGGCGACCAGCGGATCGTCAATCGCCAGCACGTCGGTCGACTGCCGGGTAACGACGCCGATCGGTTCGATCAGCTTGCTCATCTGCTTCGGCTCTTCGCCGCGCATCAGCGCGTCGAGCATCGCCGCCGCTTCGTAACCGATCCGCTGCGGGTTCGGCATGATGCTCGACAGCGGCGGATCGCACAGGTCGCAGACCAGTTCGTCGTTGTCGACGCCGATCACGGCGATTTCTTCCGGCACGGCGACGCTGATGCGGCGACATGCGTCCAGCACGTGCTGACCACGCATGTCGTTACAGGCCATGATCCCGATCGGCCGCGGCAGCGATTCCAGCCAACGGACGATCTGGCTTTGCTGTTCATCCCAGGTCAGCGCGGTCGTCGTATCCCAGGGAGAATGGTACTGGTGGAAGTCGAAACCAGCCTTGGTCACCACCGCTTTGAAACCTTCCTGGCGACGTGTCGACCAGTTGTGTCCCGTGAACCCGCAAAAGGCGAAGTGGCGAAAACCCCTCTCTAGAAGGTGCTGTGCGCCCATTTTGCCGACCGCTTCGTGGTTGGTGCCAATCTGCGGCAATCCCTGATTCCCGTAAATGTCGGTCAGGTCGACGGTCGGAATCTTCAATGCGCGAAGTTTCTCAGCCAGACTCGGGGTGGTCGACCGGGTGATAATGCCGTCTCCTTCCCACTTTTCCAGCCACGCGGGGGGTCTTACGACCAACTCACGCAAGTCGACGTAGATCGACCAAGGCTCATTCGCCACGACGTATCGATTAATTCCCCGTAAAACCTCGCGTCCGTAAACCAGCGACGTTTCGACAATCAGCATCACGCGGCGACGTTGCATGGAGCGTAACAATTCTCAAGAGTCAGCAGTGGCGAGAATCCCAATCTGCCAATTATGAACGACGTTGGCGGACGTACGCAATGCAATATCGAGCTAGTGAACCCTTTTTTGGGGTCGATTTTGCCGTTTTTTTGCCTTTTCAACGCCCCCCAGCAGTCGTTCCCTGCAAAACTTCTCAATTCCGGGTTTCGAAAACTCATTGAATCGAACCGCCCAAAGATGAAGAATGAGACCATGACGAGATCGTCCTTTTCCCTTTTCTGATGATTTCGTTTCCTGCCAGACCTGACATCCTGCCGCCTACGCGTCCCGTCCGACGTTCCTGGAGCAAGCAATTGAGTCGTTTCATCCCCAAACTCGTCCCGCTGTTTTGTCTGCTTGCGATGAGCGCAACCAGCTATGGTCAAGACGAAGTTGATTACGCTCGCGACATTCAGCCGCTGCTAGCGAAACGCTGTTACTCGTGCCACGGTCCCGGCGAAGGAGAGTCGGGTCTGCAGCTCGACACGCGCGAAGGGGCGATGGCCGAAGCCGACTCCGGCATGGCCGCGATCATTCCGGGCAAGCCGGACGAAAGCGAGCTGTTGCGCCGCATCATCGCGACCGATGATTCGGAACGTATGCCGCCGGAAGGCAAACCGCTGAAAGCGGAAGAAGTCGCCCTGATCCGTCAATGGATCGGCGAAGGCGCCAATTGGAAAAAGCATTGGGCGTTCGAAAAGCCGGAAGTGCAAACTCCGCCGGAAGTGGAGCACGCCGACTTGGTCGCCAATCCGATCGACAACTTTGTCCTGAAGCGTCTCGAAAAAAACGGCCTCGAGCCGAACGGCCGCGCCGATCGCCGCACGTTGATTCGCCGCGCTTACTACGACCTGATCGGCTTGCCGCCGACCTATGCCGAAATCGAAGCGTTCGTTGCGGACGAGTCGCCGGACGCCTACGAAAAGTTGGTCGATCGTTTGCTGGCGATGCCGCAGTATGGCGAACGTTGGGGCCGTCACTGGCTTGACCTGGTTCGCTTCGCCGAAACCAACAGCTTTGAACGTGACGGCGACAAGCCCGACGCTTGGAAATATCGCGACTACGTTATTCGCTCGCTCAACGAAGACAAACCGTACGATCAGTTTTTGATCGAACAGTTGGCCGGGGACGAACTGGCGAATGCGACCCCGGAATCGATCATCGCCACCGGTTATTACCGTCTCGGAGTCTGGGACGACGAACCGGCCGATCCGCTGCAGCACGAGTACGATCACTATGACGATTTGCTGAACACCACCGGTAAAGCGATGCTTGGTCTGACGATCAATTGCTCGCGTTGCCACGATCACAAGATCGACCCGATCCCGCAGACCGACTACTACAAGATGCTCGCGCTGATGCGCGACGTCGCGCCGTACGGTCGCCGAGGGGACATCTCGAACAGCCGTCGCGAAATCACCTCGGACGACGTTCGCAAACAGCACGAAGAAGCCGAACGCAAAATTGGCGAACTGCAAGGCCAAATGGACGACATCTATCGCCAGGTGGTCGATCAGCTTCCGGAAGGGGAACGCAAAGAGGCCCGCAATCCGAAGAAGCGTCGCGAGATCGAAAAGAAGATCGCCGAGATCCTTCCCGATCAAAGCAAGCAGTACGAAGAGCTGCGTAAAGAGCTGCAAGCGGCTCGTCAGCGGCAGGAAAAGCTGCCGCCGCGTCAGTTCGCGATGGCGATCAACAAGGCGCTCAATCCGCCGCCGTCGACGACCGTGATGATGCGTGGCAATCCGCACGTCCCCGGCGACGAAGTGGCGCCTGGCTTCCCGGAGATCTTTGAATCGCCGGAGCCGAAGATTGTTCCGCCGGCAAATGGTCAAACCTCGGGTCGTCGCTTGGCGCTGGCCAATTGGATCGCGTCGAAAGACAACATGCTGACGTCGCGGGTGATGGTCAATCGCTTGTGGCAGCATCACTTCGGCCGCGGCATCGTCCGCTCGACCGACAACTTCGGCCAGCTCGGCGATCAACCAACCCATCCGAAGCTGCTCGACTGGCTCGCGTTGGAATTCGCCAACAACGGCTGGAGCATGAAGCAGATCCACAAGCTGATCATGATGTCCAACACCTATCAGATGTCGTCGGCCGGTTCCCCGGAAGGCCTGGCGAAAGACCCCGCGAACAATCTGCTGTGGCGTCATGACATGCGTCGTCTGTCGGCCGAAGAAATCTACGATTCGCTGCTGGTCGCCAACGGCACCTTCAACGACAAGATGTTCGGCCCCAGCTACTACCCGAAGGTTTCGGACGAAGTGAAAGCGGGGCAGTCGCAGCCGGGCGCCGGTTGGCATGACTCGTCGGAAGACGAACGCAATCGCCGCGCGATTTACATCTTCGTCAAACGCTCGCTGATTCCGCCGATGCTCGCGAACTACGACTTCCCAGAAACCGACGCTCTTTGCCCGGAACGTTTTGCAACCACGCAACCGGCGCAAGCGCTCGGGATGCTCAACGGCGACTTCCTGAACGAACAAGCCAAGGAATTTGGCGATTCGCTCCGGAAGGAAGCCCCTGGCGATCTGCGACAGCAAATCGTCTTGTCAATCGAAAAAGGGCTGGGACGTGCGGCGACCGAAGCCGACATCCAAGCCGGCGAACAGCTGATCGCCAAACTGAAAGCAAAGCACTCATTGAGCGATGATCGTGCCCTCGATCTCTACTGCTTGATGGTGCTGAACTTGAACGAATTCATTTTTATCGACTAGCCAAACTGCGATCGTCGGCGGTCACTTCGACCGCGTAGTCAATCGCAGGAAGGGAGAGAAATACGATGGCCAATCATTCACACCACGGCGATTTTTGCGGACGAACCCGTCGCGAATTCCTTTGGGAAGCGGGGGGCAAGTTCACCGGGCTCGCGCTCACCGCGATGCTCGCGGGGGACGGCTTCCTGACCAGTCAGGCGCTCGGTTCCGAAGGCGAAAGTACGTTCAAGAATCCGCTGGCGGCCAAGCAGCCTCACTTCCCGGCCAAAGCGAAGAGCGTCATCTTCCTCTTCATGTACGGCGGGCCGAGCCACATCGACACGTTCGACTACAAGCCGAAACTCTATCCGCTCGACGGCAAGACCGTGCCGGTAAAAACCAAAGGCCGCGGCGGCGAAAAGAACGAGGGGCGCGTTGTCGGTCCGAAGTGGAACTTCAAGCAGTACGGCGAATCAGGCCAATGGGTCTCGGAACTGTTTCCGAACCTGGCGACCTGCGTTGACGACATCGCCTTTTTGAAGTCGATGACCGCCGAGTCGCCGATTCATGGTTCGGCGATGCTGAACATGAACTCCGGTCGCATTCTGAGCGGCTTCCCCTGCATGGGCTCGTGGGTCAACTACGGCTTGGGAAGCGTCAATGAAAATCTGCCGGGTCACGTCGTTATGCTCGATCCGACCGGCGGTCCGATCAGCGGCGCCAAGAACTGGTCGAGCGGCTTCATGCCGGCGACCTACCAAGGTTCGATCTTCCGTTCGAAGGGAGCGCCAATCATCGACCTGAAGCCGCCGCAAGGGATTACCCGCGACATGCAGCGCGACATCCTCGACACGCTGAAGGACTCGAACGATCGTCACCTGGCGTCTCGTATCGACAACTCGGACCTGGCGGCTCGCATCGCCAGCTATGAGCTTGCCTACAAGATGCAAGAATCGGCGCCGGAAGCGGTCGACTTCGCCGATGAGACCGAAGACACCCTGAAACTGTACGGCATGGACAATCCGCAGACCGAAGAATTCGGCCGTCGCTGCTTGATGGCGCGTCGTCTGGTTCAACGGGGCGTTCGCTTCGTCCAGCTTTACTCAGGCGGCCACCACAACGACAACAACTGGGACGCCCACGGCGACCTGGAAAAGAACCACAACTATCACGCAGGTCGCACCGACAAGCCGATCGCCGGCCTGTTGAAAGACCTGAAGCGCAACGGCCTGTTGGACGAAACGCTGGTGATCTGGGGTGGTGAGTTCGGACGTCAGCCGACGGCGGAGTACGCCGAAGGGACCGGCCGCGATCACAACTCGTATGGCTTCACCATGTGGATGGCCGGCGGTGGAATCAAGGGTGGACGTTCGGTCGGCGCCACCGACGAACTGGGCGCCGAAGCGGTCGAACGCCCGCTGAAGGTGAAAGATATGCACGCTACGGTGCTGCACCAATTGGGTCTCGACCCCAATCACCTCAGCTACTTCTATAGCGGCTTGGATCAGAAGCTGGTCGGCGTCGAACATGTCGACCCGATTCGCGAGATCATCTAGTCCAACACGACAATTCGACAATCGAAGAGAGCTGGCCCTCGGGCCGGCTCTTTTTTTTGCAAAACAGACCACATTTTTTGCAATTGCCCAGTTCCCCGCCCCTTGCCTGCGTCACTCCTCTCCCTTCATTCGCGGTAGAAATGCTAGAATCGGAGTTGCAACATGGGCGGAATGACTTTCGATTCAGGAGGCAGGACGATGGGGACCGTGGATCTTACCCCCTATGGCATCAGTGTCGCGGATGTACGCCGCAATCTAGCCCCTTCGCGGCTTTATGAAGAAGCGATTCGCAACGACGAAAAGGCGGCGATCGCCGATTCTGGGGCGCTAATCGCCTATTCGGGCGCCAAGACCGGGCGTTCCCCCAAAGACAAGCGAATCGTCCGAGCCGACGAATCGGCCGAACAGGTCTGGTGGGGTTCGATTAACATCCAGATCGACGAAGCGACCTACGAAATCAATCTCGAGCGGGCCAAGGACTATCTCAACACCCGAAAGGCGCTTTACGTCATCGATGCGTTCGCCGGTTGGGATCCGAAGTATCGGCTAAAAGTGCGCGTCATTTGTTCGCGCCCTTATCATGCCCTCTTCATGCACACCATGCTGATCCGGCCGACGCCGGAAGAGTTGGCCGAATTTGGCGATCCGGAAGTGGTGATCTACAACGCCGGGCAATTTCCGGCCAATCAACACACGCCGGGCATGACCTCGAAGACGAGCGTCGACGTCAGCCTCGAAAAGCGGGAAATGGTCATCCTGGGAACCGAATACGCCGGTGAAATGAAAAAAGGCGTCTTCACCATGATGAACTACTACATGCCGAAGTTGGGCGTGTTGTCGATGCACTGCTCGGCGACCACCGACCCGCACTCGGGACATAGCTCGGTGATGTTTGGGCTCTCCGGTACCGGCAAAACGACCCTCTCGGCCGATCCGAAACGCCTGCTGATTGGCGACGACGAACACTGCTGGTCGGACGACGGCATCTTCAACATCGAAGGGGGCTGCTACGCCAAAGCGATCGACCTGGCGCCTGATTCGGAGCCCGAAATCTTCCAGGCCCTCCGCTTCGGCGCGGTGCTCGAAAACGTGGTCTACGACGAAGACGATCACCATGTCGACTTCAGCAACACCAGCATCACGCAAAACACCCGCGGCGCCTATCCGATCGAGTTCATTCGCAACGCGAAGATCCCCTGCATCGCTGGCCATCCTGGCGACGTTATCTTTTTGACGTGCGATGCGTTCGGCGTGCTGCCTCCGGTCAGTCGTTTGACGCCGGAACAAGCGATGTATCACTTCATCAGCGGCTACACCGCCAAAGTCGCCGGAACCGAAATGGGCATCACCGAACCGCAGGCGACCTTCAGCCCTTGCTTCGGCGGTCCGTTCCTGGTCTGGCATCCCGGCAAATACGCGGAACTGCTCGCCGAAAAGATGGCGAAGCACAACGCAAAAGTCTGGCTGGTTAACACCGGCTGGGCCGGCGGCGGCTATGGCGTCGGATCTCGCTTTAAGCTCAGCTACACGCGGGCGATCATTGACGCGATCCATGCGGGTACGCTCAGCGACAGCAAGACCGAGACCGATCCTTTCTTCGGCCTGGAGATGATCACCGACGTCCCTGGCGTTCCGAGCGAATTGTTGGTCCCGAAAACCAGCTGGCCCAACCCGGAAGCCTATGCGGAGGCGGCCAAGAAACTAGCCACCCTGTTTACCGACAACTTCAAGAAGTATGCCGGCGGCGTGAGCGAAGCGGTCCTGAAAGCAGGTCCGAAGAGCTAGTCGAAACCGCAGCAAATAACTGCATGAAGGCCGCCGCGATGCTGGCGGCCTTTTGCTTGCGCTGTCAGGAAATTTCCGAGAAGAATTGATCAAACGGCATGGATCTTGCGACTCCTTCCGCCATGAGCAGCTCCACTGCGACAGACAAGATCGATATTGAATCGATCGTCGAGCAGGTCGTCGAACGACAACAAGCGGCGGCAGACGCCAGAGAGAGCGAACTGCGCCGCAGACGCAAAGCGTCGCGACGACGACGAGAACAGCGACAAGTGGTTCAATCAGTCGAAATCATCAAATGGTGCATGATCGGAAGCGTCTCCTTGTCGTTAATTAGCATGGCAGGGGTCATGTGGACCGCCTATCAAGCGAATCGCGCGGTCAATCTGGTCGAGCGGGAAATCGCCCATTTCCAACAGACGGTCTACCATCCGTTTGAAAGCGCTGCGGAAGCGCTCGGAAAGCAGATTGACGAGAAGTTCCAGTCCTACTTCGAAGAGAAGCCAACGCCAAACAACAAATAGCAGTTCACGATCGTAAAACGTTCAATCGCCTGGTTGTCGCGCGTTCGCGCTGGCGGGCAGGCGCTCAAAGCCAAGCGGCCTAAACGCATTTTCGTCGCTTGATCCGAAGGGAATTGCGCATGCGAAGTTCGTCGTTTCTTCGAGGCAAACGTCGATTTCTGATTTTGCCGAACAGATAGTCGGAATGTGGCACAGCAACTGCTATCTGGTTCTATCGAAGGTGAAGAATTGAAAGTTCATTCTCTTCGGTCAGCCTCGGATCGCCCCACCCCGTTACCGAGCCAACTGACGCAGCCGCGCAATCGCGGCTGATGGACTCGCCGTTCCCCCTGGTCGTTTGGTTCTGGAGATTGTGATGCCTGCAATGCCCCTGCTGTCGGCTGCGGATCGCTGCTTGGATCTGGCGAAGCGAGTACGACATGCGTTAGAGATGCTGGGATATCCCGACCTGAGCAAGATCACCTGCGAGGCTTCGGCCAGCGATGAGATAACGCTACGCGGTTCGACCAATTCGCTCTACTTGCGTCAAGCGGCGCACGCCGTAGCGCAACATGTTCCTGGAGTGCAGCGAGTGCGTAATCGCATCGTTGTGCTCGACACCGCACAGCCGGCTGCCTGATAAGTCGCCCCATCGGGTAGCCGTGTGAGGCTGGATGCATACCTGCAAATGCATCCAGCCTTTTTTTGCTTCTTGAACTCGAAGGAGCCGTCTTCTTTAAGGTTCCCACCACTTCGGACAATGGGCCGAGAGATTCATCGCTAGTCGCAGCACAACCGTAACGATTAGATAAGACGCGTAGATCATAAAGCCGACGATGAAGTCGACCTCGAAGCATCCCATCGCCGCACCCGCGCCAGCCGCGATGCAGATCGAGACCCAGAGCAGCAGATAGGGAAACTCATCTTCGTTGATGCCGATGTACGGAATGACAAACGCGTAGAGTCCCCACAAGACGGCGAACGCGACCGAGCAAAGCGCGACGCGAATCCAAAGGTCGGTCCCCTGGAACGGTTCCAGTTCGTCATTGCGCGTGAACCAATAGGCGCCATAGACGATTGGGAAGGCCAAGGCCAGCGAACCGATCACCAGGATCGGCGTCTTGGAATCGGCCTCCATCGGGCGAATTACAAAAAACGCCAGCGCCAAGATGACGATGGCCGAGACCAGCACGATCGCCAACACGGCTGGCGAGAACTTGGCGTCTTCCCGCTTGATCGGCTCAAAGACAAGTCGACCGGCGGTATCCTTCACGCCGCCGAACGATTCCTTCTCATGAATGACGACCTGTTCGTTGAGCGCCGGGACGCGAATCGTCTTTTTGCAGTTCGGACAGGGGCCCTCTTTGCCGGCGAATTTCTCGCTAACTTCGTACCGTTTGAAGCAATGGGGACAAGTAACGCGTATTTTGTTCATGAGGGAGGATATTCCGGTCGAGATAAGCAGAGAATTCGCTGCGTCTAGTTTGGCGCTCTTCGCCGGCCCGTCAAGCATTGGGGCGGCAAACAATTATGCAGCCTAACTAGAAAAACGAAGACAAGATAAAGTCGTGGCGCTTCTTCATAAATTTGCGTTACACACGCTTGCTACTAAACTAGAATATGCGGCCTGGAGCGGATAAGGATGCGCTGCCGCCATTGTTTGCGATGAGGTCTTCGTGTCGACGTCCAAAGAAAAAGATCTGGTCTTTCTCTGTCCGAACGGACACAAGCTCCACGCTCCGCGGAAGCTTCAGGGACAAGCGGGCCAGTGCCCTCATTGTAACGTGAAATTCCGGGTTCCGGTGGTCGATGGCGACGAAGCCAACGCCGGCGGCGATGCGTCGCGGCTCGATTCTTCGATCGACGTCCCCTCTTCGACCAACAAGCTGATCGGCCCCAGCCAAAGCAGCATTTTTGAGTCCTCCCCTACCGAAGTTGGGATCCGGGACGAAGCCGGCGCCTCGAATGTGCTGGGGCCCGGCGCTTCACGAGGATCGTCCCCCAGCGTCGTCCTGAACGGGCACAGTCGGCTTTTCCAGGAGTTCCTGCGGCTTTGGAGCCTCCGCCGGCCAGGCGCGACGGTCGAAATTCACCTACCGGAAGGGGAAATCTTCGTTCCTGAATATTTCTCCCCCTCCCGCTCGACCGCCGAATTCGGCTTTTTCGCCCGCAGTCCCAAATCGGGCGAATATGCCGTCAATCTGATCCCGTGGCAGTACGTCTGCCGGATCGTCCTCACCGGAATCAAAGAGCTTCCGAGCGATTTGACCAGCTAACGGCCGTTAATCGGCGGCGACTTGTGCGGTTAACCCCTTAACAGGTTGTACCTTGCGCTGCAGTATACTCCTGGGCGAAGATCGCCGGCCGCGGTAGAATGCGACCGCTGGCAGGACATGTGCGACGCGACCAAACGGACAGGCACAAGCGGGAAGATGCACTCAGATTCGACAATCCGCGTCGGCGCGGTCTCGTACTTGAATACCAAGCCGCTGGTCTACGGACTGGCCGCCGCCAACAGCGATATCGAGCTCGTCTTTGATCTGCCGAGCCGTCTGGCCGACCAATTGGCGGCCGGCGACCTCGACGTCGCCCTGATCCCGTCGGTCGAGTTTTTCCAGGATCCGAGCTATTCGATCGTCTCCGACGCGTGCATCGCTTGCCGCGGTCCGGTCTGGAGCGTCAAGCTCTTCTTCCGCAAACCTCCCGCCGAAGTGCGGACGTTGGCCTTGGACGAAGGGTCGCGGACCAGCGCCGCCCTCTCAAAAATCCTCCTTTCCGAACGTTTCGGCCTGATGCCGCAGACCGTTCCGCTGCCGATTGACTCCCGCTTCGATTCGGTCGACGCTGACGCGGTGCTGATCATCGGCGATCGGGCGATCCACGCACCGAGCGGCGAGTTTGTCGAGATCTGGGATCTCGGCCAGGTTTGGCGAGAGTGGTCAGGCAAGCCGTTTGTCTTCGCCGCTTGGGTCGCTCGCCCCGGTTTCGATACGCCGCAGATCGCCGCCGCGTTGTCGGCCGCTCGGGATGCCGGTCTTGCGCAGCTCGAGGAAATCGCCGCCGCCGAAGCTCCTCGGCATCGCCTGACGACTGAGCAGTGCTTAACATACCTGCGAGACAACTTACACTTTAACCTGGGGCCGGACGAAGAAAGCGGTTTGGCCCTATTTCACAGACACGCGGTGCAGCGAGGGCTGGCGCCGCCGAACGATCGATGGACGCGTCATGATTGCGAAGCTACTTGAGAAAGCGGTCGCCGGTGAACGTTTGACCCCGGCCGAAGGTTTGCAGTTGCTACAGTCGCACGACCTGGTCGCTTTAGGGCGAGCCGCGGACGCCGTGACGCGCCGTTTGCATCCCGAGAACTACCGCACCTACAACATCGATCGCAACGTCAACTACACCAACGTTTGCACGGCGGTCTGCGATTTCTGCGCGTTCTATCGCGGACCGAAAAGCGACGAAGGTTACGTCCTCTCGCAAGAGCAACTGATCGCCAAGGTTCAAGAGACGATCGAACTCGGCGGCGAGCAGATCTTGCTGCAAGGGGGACTTCACCCGCAGTTCAAGCTCGAGTGGTACGAAGAGATGCTCTCCGACTTGAAGCGTCGCTTCCCGAGCGTCAACCTTCACGCGTTCAGCCCGCCCGAGATCTATCACTTCACCAAGGTGAACAAGCTTCCGCTCCGCGAAGTCCTCTCGCGTCTCAAAGAAGCGGGGCTCGGCAGCTTGCCCGGCGGCGGCGCCGAGATCCTGGTCGATCGGGTCCGCAGCGAAATCACCCGCGGCAAAGTGATGACCGACGATTGGCTCGAAGTGATGCGTGTTTGGCACGAGTTGGGAGGCCGCAGTTCGGCCACCATGATGTTCGGCCATGTCGAAACGCTGGCAGAGCGGATCGAACATCTCGAACGTCTCCGCCAGCTGCAAGACGACACCGGCGGCTTCACCGCGTACATCTGCTGGACCTTCCAACCCGATCATACCGAGATGGCGCATATCGCACCTTCTGGTTCGTTTGAGTATCTCAAGACGCAAGCGGTCTCGCGGCTCTATCTCGACAACTTCGCCAACATCCAATCGAGCTGGGTCACCCAAGGCTTGAAGATGGGTCAGCTGGCGCTGCTGTACGGCGCCAACGACATGGGAAGTTTGATGATCGAGGAAAACGTCGTCGCCGAAGCCGGCACCGTCCACTACCTGACCCTCGATCAAATCCGCAACTCGATCAGCGAACTCGGCTTCACGCCGCGTCAACGAAACGTCCATTACGAATTGATCCCAGTCGAGCAAGAAGTGAAAGCGATCGAAGCGAACCGCCTCCGCGATCAGCAGTTGCTACAGCTCGCGTAAAGCGTCCAACACTAGCCCGCAGCGCGAGCGAGGGAATGTGTAGGGATCAATGACTAATCATGGAGCACTAGTCATTCGCGTTTCGTTCTTCATTAGACATTAGGCCTTAGGCATTAGTCATTCACTGGCGACCGCATTCCCTCGCTTGCGCTGCGGGCTAGTGTGACGTTCACCCGACTTCGCGAACCTTTCTCTCCCTTCGCGCCTCTTTGCGGCTGTAACGCTCAATCACCCCAACCAGTCGGGAGTCGCTTGCAAACATGCCCAATGAGTGGATCAAACCGGAGCATTCGCTCGCCTATTTGCGGCGAGCCAAACGTCAGACGCAGCGGCAAATGGGGGACGAGACGCTGCTGGCCGAGTTGCCGAGCGACACGCGTCGCGTCTTGGATCTGGGCTGCGGCGCCGGGCACTTGCTCGGCTTGGTATTGGAACGTTATCCGGAAGCGACCGGCATTGGGCTCGACTTCTCCGCGACGATGCTCGATCAGGCCCGCGAGCGATTCAGCGCCGACAAGCGAGTCGAATTGATCGAGCGCAGTCTCGACGCTTCCCTTCCCGAGCTCGGCCCCTTCGACGCGATCGTCTCCAGCTTTGCGATTCATCACTGTAGCGATGTCCGAAAGCGAGCGATCTATCACGAAGCGTTCGCCCAACTCCGCCCCGGCGGCGTCTTCTGCAACTTGGAGCATGTCGCCTCTCCTAGCAGCGCGATGCACGAAAAATTCTTAAGCGAACTCGACATCCCGCTCGCAGAAGACGATCCTTCCAACCAACTGCTCGACATCCCAACGCAATTGCAGTGGCTCCGGGAAATCGGCTACGAGGAAGTCGACTGCTACTGGAAGTGGCGCGAAATGGCGCTGCTAATCGGCAAACGCCCCGAATAGTAGCCCGCAGCGCCGCGGGCAACCAGGCACCCACATTTTGAGGGGGCATCCACCAGAATCTCGACCATTTAGGCGTGCAACAAACTTCGCCAGGCGGTCGCTGAACGGAAGATTTAAGTTGCAATCGCCGCGGCAATCCTGGATAACAAAGGGGATTCAGATATCACGAGACATCGTCACATCCCTTCCCCGCTCCATTTCCTGCCTGGAGAACTGCAATGAAGTCGCCGCTGCGTCTGTTGTCGCTCCTTGTCGTCGGTTGCCTGATCGTATCGCCTGCCTTGGCCGGTGAGTTCCGGTTGACGACGTTCGCTGTCGACGCTTCTCCGGCGGTCGGTTCGCCGCTCGCTTATGATCCGACGAAGGAGGTGACCTGGCCGCTTAGTTGTCGCGGAGCGGTGCTATTGGGCGCCGACAAGCCAATTGTTCTTTGTGCGGTCGACTGGATTGGGATCGGCAATGATTCGAATCGCTTGTTTCGCCAGAAGCTGGCCGATGCGACCGGCACGACCATCGATCGGGTCGCGGTCCATACCCTGCATCAGCATGACGCGCCGCGCTGCGATCTTGGTTCCGCCGCGATCTTGGCGAAGTACAACGCTGAGAAATTGCACTACGACGTCGAGTTCCTGCATGACGTGATCGACCGGGCAGCCGTCGCTGCCGGCAAGTCGCTCGAATCGACGACGCCGATCACCAGCATCGCGATCGGCTCGGCCGAGGTGAAGGAAGTGGCGTCGAATCGCCGCATGCTCGACGCCGAAGGGAAAGTCGCGATCACTCGCTACACCGCTTGTAAAGATCCAAAGATCCGCGATCTGCCGGTCGGCGTGATCGATCCAATGTTGCGTCTGGTCACGTTCTATAACGGCGATAAGCCGGTCGCCGTGATCACCGCCTACGCCACCCATCCGCAAAGCTTCTATCGAACCGGCGGCGCCAATCCCGACTTCCCCGGAATGGCCCGCGACATGCGCCAAAAGGAAACCGGGATCTTCCATCTCCACTTCAACGGAGCAGGCGGCAACGTCGGCGCCGGCAAGTACAACGACGGCTCGCATGAAAACCGTCAGGTCTTGGCCGACAAAGTCGCCAACGCCATGAATCGCGCCTGGGAATCGCAAGAGAAGACGCCGATCACCGCGGCCGACGTCGCTTGGAAGAGCGTCGGCGTGCAGCTTCCGGCCGCTCCGCATTTGGATGGCGAAGCGCTCGCGAAGGAAGTCGCCAGCGATGCGACGCCGCAGGCGCTGCGTGTGCATGCGGCCGACAAGCTCTCGTTCTATAACAGCCTGAAAGCAGGCGAGAAAATCAACATCGGCTGCTTGAGCCTGGGCGATACGCGGGTCTTGTTTTTGCCCGGCGAGCTGTTTGTCGAATACCAGTTGGCCGCTCAGCATATGCGGCCGGATAAAAACGTACTTATGGCCGCCTATGGCGATTATGGTCCGTTCTACATCGGTACCCGCGTCGCCTACTGGCAAGGGGGCTACGAAACGAGCGAACGGGCAACCAACGTTTCGCCCGAGGTCGAACAAGTCTTAACGACGGCGATCGCGACGCTGCTGGAAGTTCCCGATACCAAAGTGCGTCCCAATGATTTCACCGACACAATCGGCCCAGGATTGCCCAAATAACCGCAACAAGCGGCGGAACAGATAAGAGGCGAAAAGACCGCTCGACAACCTTTGTTGGGCGGTCTTTTTCCGTTTCTTGCGGTCGAAAGAGGGCTGGGCGCCGTTGCCACGTCTTCGTCGACGCAGAACCATCACAAAATGTTAATTTGCGTCAACCTGATAGTAGTTTTCTTGCATCACATCGACCGTATTAAATCTTTGCCAAGTTCGGGCAGTATTTCCTCTCTTTGCGCTTTTGAATCCGGTATTCTTACAGTAGGCCAGCGGTAAATCTCCTTTTGGGAGAACGACCAAATTAGTCGCTTCAATGGGGCAACTCGCGTACCACGACGATTTCCCCCAACTCTTCTTTACATAACGAATTGGAATGGAGGTGCGTACATGACCCGATCCGCACGAATTCTGCTTGCGCTGCTTCTTCTTTCCACTCCCGTATACGCCCAAGATGCGGCGCCGACCGCGAAGCCGGCGACCGAAGCGGCCAAACCCGACAAGCCAGCCGACGCCGCCAGCGCGGAAGTTGCAGAAAAGGCGCCTGTCAGCGAAGACGAGACGGCCATCCTGGCCGCGATCGAGTCGTACGTGATTGCGTTCAATAAAGGGGACGCCGCCACGCTCGCTTCGCACTGGACGCCGGAGGGGGTCTTCACCACGCCGTCCGGCGAAACGCTCAAAGGTCGCAAAGCGCTGACCGACAGCTTCGCCGCCTACTTCAGCGAAAACAAAGAGGCGAAGATCGAACTGCTGGAAACGGCGGTCAGTCTCGTTTCACCGAGCGTCGCCAACGAAGTGGGTATCGCTCGCGTGATCGTTCCCGGCGGCGAACCGACCGACACGACCTACGCCGCGATCCACGTCAAAACGTCGGAAGGGTGGAAGATCGACAGCATCGCCGAACAAGAGCCGGAAGAGCTCGCTCCAACCCACTACGATCAACTGAAAGAGTTGGAATGGATGGTCGGTCAGTGGGTCGACGCCGACGAGAATTCGTCGATCGAGTCGACGACCCAGTGGACGAAGAATCGCAACTTCATCACCACGTCGTTCAAAGTCACGATTGAAGGCGTCGTCGAGTTTGAAGGGACGCAGATCATCGGCTGGGATCCGTATGCACAGACGATTCGCTCGTGGCTGTTTGATTCGGACGGCGGTTTCGGAGCCGGTCGCTGGACCAACCAGGGAGATCGTTGGACGGTGCAAACGATCAACGTTCTGTCCGACGGACGCCGCGGCACGGCGACCAACATTTACGAAAAGATCGACGAGAACACGATGCGGTTCGAGTCAATTGGTCGCCAGGTCGATGGCGAACTGATGCCCAGTATTGAACCGGTTACCGTCACCCGCGTCGTTGAGTAATCCTGTAGCAGGAAGTCTCCGTCGCGCAGTTTCATTCATACATCCAACAGGAACTTTCCCCATGTCTTTGAAATATGCAATCGGCGTCGCCATCGTCTTGGCGGCATCCCTTTCGGTAACGGACGCGTGGGCCCGCGGCGGTCGCGCCGGCGGGGGCGGAGGTGGCGGTCGCCCCGGAGGTGGAGGAGGCGGCGGCATCTCGCGTCCAAGCGGCGGAGGAGGCGGAGTCTCCCGTCCCAGCGCCGCGTCGCGCACTCCTTCGATGAGTCGCCCGACTGCGTCGAAACCGAACATTTCTCGTCCGACCGCATCGACCAGTCGCCCGAACGTTTCGCGTCCGACCGCTTCCACCCCCAGCGTCTCGCGCCCGAACGTCTCGAAACCGGACCTGGCGAATCGTCCGAGCGTCAATCGACCTTCGACCGGCGGCAACACGCCGAACATTTCGAGGCCCGATCTCTCGAATCGGCCGAACATCAACCGTCCCAGCACCGGCGGAAATACGCCGAACATCTCGCGGCCTGACCTCGCGAATCGCCCCGGCGGCAGCGGCGATAGCCCCAGTTTCAACAAGCCTGACTTTTCCAATCGGCCGGACTTAAATCGCCCCGGCGCCGGCAGCGGCAATCGCCCTGATCTGTTGAACCGTCCGAATCTGTCGAATCGCCCCTCAGGCGACGACTTGAAGAACTTCCTCGACTTGCCGGGGACCGGCTCCGGCAATCGCCCCGGATCAGGCAATCGACCAGACTTTGCCAATCGCCCCAACATCGGCGATAAGACGAACATAGGCGACCGCGTGAACATCGGCGGCGGCGATCGAACGAATATCGGCGGAGATCGCGTCAACATTGGAGGCGGCGACCGGACGAACATCAACATCGGCGGCGGCAACAACGTCAACATTGGCAACCGCCAGAACAACATCAATTCGATCCGCAATAACTGGGCGAACTTCGACAATCGCCACATCGGCGATCGTCCGTTCGGCCACGACTGGTGGGGTAATCCCTACTTCCACAACAATCCGGCTTGGCGCTGGCAAGCCGGTTGGAATCGTTACCCCGGCAACTGGTGCTGGCGAACCGCCGCTTGGGCGTCGTTCGGCACCTGGTTCGCTTGGAACTGGGCGCAGCCGGTCGTCTATGACTACGGCTCGAACGTCGTTTATCGCGACAACTACGTTTACATCAACGACCAGCAAACCGTTACTACCGAGCAGTACTATCAACAGGCCGAGACGATCGCCGCGAGCGTCCCGCAAGACGCCGATCCGGAAAAGATCGAATGGATGCCGCTGGGCGTCTTCGCGATCGCCGAACAGAATGCGACCGACACCGGTATGTTGATCCAACTGGCGGTCAGCAAAGATGGCATCATCGCCGGCACGTTTTACAACGACGCGACCGACTCTGGCCGTCCGCTGCAAGGAATGGTCGAAAAAGATACGCAGCGGGCCGCATGGAAGTTTGCTGACGACAAAAATCCGGAAGTCGTCATGGAGACGGCGATCTACAACCTGACCCAGGATGAAGCGACGGCGCTGGTTCACTACGGCCAAGACCGGACCGAAACCTGGCTGATGGTTCGCTTGCCGGAACCAAGTTCCGACAGCACGACGAAGTAACCTTCCGCTACGGCTGATCCACAACGCAGGGTCCGGCGATTTCCTCGGAAGTCGCCGGATCTTTTTTTCTACTCGGCAAAAACCGCGTCTTGCGCAATTGGGATATTTTATTGCGCATCCTTCACTTGGGGTTCGCCCACCGCCAGCCTACCATCGAAGCTAGTCCTTCCTCTTTTTTCCGCCAACTTCCGATCAGGGCGAATTGCATGACGCCGCAGCTTCGCACTCCCGCCTGTTTGTTCCTGCTGCTGACCTTCGCCGTCACGTCTCCGCTAAGGGCCAAGCCGCCGGAGGACCCCAAGCAAGTCGAAAAGGAACTGGCCGAAACGCTGCTGCCGGCGATCAAACGGCATCGGGGGGAAGCGGCAGTCTTGCTGAAACACCTGCCAAGCGGCGCCACGTTCGCTTACGAGGCCGATCGCCCGCAAGCGACCGCCAGCCTGATCAAGCTGCCGCTGCTGATGGCGCTCTACAAAGCGGTTGACGAGAAACAGGTTTCGCTCGACACGCTGGTCGAAATGAAAAAGGAAGACCAGGTCCCCGGATCCGGCATCCTGACCGGGCACTTTTCACCTGGCCTGAAACTGTCAGTCCATGACGCCGCCCACCTGATGATCACCTACTCTGACAACACGGCGACCAACCTGGTGATCGATCAGGTCGGACTACCGGCGACGCGTGAGTTGATGAAAGAGCTCGCCTGCCCCAGCACGCAGCTCAACTCGAAGGTCTACCGCCGCGATACGTCGATCGACTTGGCGAGCAGTCAAAAGTACGGTCTCGGCGTCACCTCGTGTCGCGACATGGTTCACATGCTCGAAATGCTGCATGCCGGGAAATTCATTGACGACGCGACTTCCAAGGAAATCGTCGCCCATCTCGCCTTCGGCGACGACAAGTCGAAGGTGACCCGCTATCTCCCTCCCGGCATTAAACCTGCCCACAAGACCGGCGGAGTGAGCGACGTCCGAACCGACGCCGGCATCATTCCGCTTCCCGAAGGAGTCCTCCTCTTCAGCGTCCTGACGCAAAAGAACGAGGACCATAGCTTCGGCGACAAGAACGAGGCGGAACTGCTCGCCGCCGAAATCGGCCAAGTCGCTTATCACTACTTCGCCGACGGCACGATCGCCCCACCTTCGCCAACCACCAACACGTTGGCGCTTGGCGCCGAAGGAGACCTGGTCGAATCGCTGCAGCGAACCCTCAACGCGCGGATGGAACCTTCGCCGCAGTTGCAAGTCGACGGCGACTTTGGACCGAACACTGAATCGGCCCTTCTTCGCTTTCAAACCGCGAAGGGACTCACGGCCAACGGGATCGTCGACAAGAGCGTCTGGAAGGCGCTCGGTCCACTGGTGACCGAAGACGAAGCGGTCGCCGATGTCGCGACGATCAACAGCGCCGTCACCGAAAAAACGCCGGCTGATTCGCTCGAAGGTATTCCCTTCGTCACCGCCAAGGCCTGGACCGTCGTTGATTTCGACAGCGGCGTCGCACTCGGCGGCGAAAATGCGGAGACCGTTCGTGATCCGGCCAGCGTCACGAAGATCATGACGGCCCATCTCGTTCTGCAATTGGCCGAAAAGTCGCCGGAAGTGCTCGACGAAATCGTCACCTTCAGCGAGCGAGCCGACAAAACGCCTGGGTCGACGTCCGGGCTGAAGGCAGGCGAACAAGTTTCGGTCAGCGAACTGCTGTACGGCCTGATGCTGCCGTCGGGCAATGACGCGTCAGTCGCCTTCGCGGAGCACTTCGGCGATCGCCTTTCTCCCGATCCGGAGAAAAAAGGGCACGACGGTTTCGTCGCTGCGATGAACGAGAAAGCGAAGTCGCTTGGCATGACGAAAACTGGTTACGCCAATCCGCACGGACTGACCGCCGAAGGTCACGTCACCACCGCAGCCGATATGGCGAAGCTCGCCCGGGCTGCGATGCAGTCAGAACGTTTTCGTGAAATCGTCGCCACGCCGCAGCGTGCGACCACGGTTCAGTCGAAGTCAGGCTACGAGCGGAACGTCCTCTGGCGGAATACGAATCAACTCCTCGATCAGCAGGGATACTTCGGCGTGAAGACCGGCACCACTGGTCCGGCCGGGGCCTGCTTGGTCTCTTGCTGTGAGCGCGACGGGAAGCAACTGTTGATGGTGGTGCTCGGGTCGAGTTCGACCGAGGCCCGCTACGCCGACACGCGGAATCTCTACCGCTGGATCTGGAAACAACTCGCGGACCAGTCCGCCCAAAAATCGAAGGCAATCGGCGGCTAATCGCCGTCACATTCTTCACGGAAGCGAAATCGAGCATGCACTACGACCGAATTCAATGGCTGGCCGCCGCAATCGTAACGTTGGCCGCCGCTCCGATCATGGCCGAAGATTCGAAGATTCAGCCGACTCCTCCCAAGTCGCGCGGCGAAATCGTTCTGACCGACGAAGCGAAGAATCTGCACGAGTCGCTGCTCATGATCGACGGGCACAACGATCTGCCGTGGGAGATTCGGACCAAGGGTTCCAGCGATTTCAGCAAGCTCGACATCAGCCAACCGCAGCCCAAACTGCAAACCGACATTCCCCGGCTTCGCGAAGGGGGCGTCGGCGCCCAGTTCTGGTCGGTCTGGGTTCCGGTGCAAACCGGTTACGATGGCACGGCGCTCCTCTCGACGCTGGAACAGATCGAACTGGTTAAAGCGATGATCAAACAATATCCCGAGGTCATGGAGTTGGCCCTGACGGTCGATGACATCGAGCGGATCTCGAAGCAAGGCAAGATCGCGTCGCTGATCGGCATGGAAGGGGGACACTGCATCGAAGATTCGATCGGCAACCTCGAACGCTTGTACGGGCTCGGCGCACGTTACATGACGCTGACCCACAGTGCGAGTCTCAGCTGGGCCGATTCCTGCACCGGCGAGAAGATCAGCGGCGGGCTCAGCCCGTTCGGCGTCCATGTCGTCGAAACGATGAACCGCCTGGGGATGATGGTTGACCTGTCGCACGTCTCGCCGGCGACAGCGCACGCGGCGCTCGACGTCAGCAAGGCGCCGGTAATGTTCTCTCACTCGTCAGCCAAAACGATAGCCGACTCTCCGCGTAACGTTCCGGACGACGTTCTGAAGCGCGTCGCCGAAAACGACGGCGTCGTGATGGTCAACTTCTTTTCGGCCTTCATCGTGCCGAAAGCGGTCGCGACCTACGAAGAGACGAAGGTGGTCGAAAAAGAGCTGACCGAAAAGCATGGCAAAGACGAAGCGGCGATTCTGTTGCAACGCTGGAAAGCCCAGCACCCGCTCGAGCCGGGCGACATCCATGACCTGCTCGACCATATTGATCACATCGCCAAAGTCGCCGGTTGGCGGCACGTTGGAATCGGTTCCGACTACGACGGCGTCACGCTGCTGCCGAAAGGACTGGAAGACGTCAGCCGCTATCCCTACATCACGCAAGGCTTGCTCGATCGCGGCTACACGCCGGAGCAGATCGAAGCGATCATGGGCGGGAATTTACTGCGGGTGATGCGAAAGGTGGAAGAGACCGCGAAGTCGCTGCAGAAGGAACCGGCGGCGGCGAAGTAGAGATTGCTAAACGTCGACTCAACACAACACTAGCCCGAAGCGCAAGCGAGGGAATGTGGTCGGCCAGCCGAATCGATTTCGCCAACTTCCGTGATTGCAACTTCTCAACGCACTTCGTACTCCGACTGGAGCTTGCGGTCGCATTCCCTCGCTTGCGCTGCGGGCTAGTGTTGGGCGTAGCTCGCTTGGAACATTTAGTCGGCCAACAACCGCTTACGAAAGTTCCGCGGCGTCGTTCCAAAGCTTTTCCGAAACGCGATCCCAAAGCGGGTCGCGTTGGAAAAGCCGCACGCCATCGCGACTTCGGTGATCGACATTTCGCGATTGCCGAGCAGTTCCCGACCTCGTTCCAGTTGGACGCGGCGGATTTCTTCCGCTGGGGAGCGTCCCAAGTACGAGCGGAACTGCATTTCTAAACTGCGTCGCGAGATCGGCACCTCGCGCAGCACGTCGGCGACGCTGATGCCGCGCT
This sequence comes from Blastopirellula sediminis, assembly GCF_020966755.1. Classification (NCBI taxonomy): domain Bacteria; kingdom Pseudomonadati; phylum Planctomycetota; class Planctomycetia; order Pirellulales; family Pirellulaceae; genus Blastopirellula; species Blastopirellula sediminis. The sequence goes on along the minus strand of NZ_JAJKFT010000004.1, from coordinate 737,565 downwards.
GCGTATGCTTTTGGATGAACCGCAACGCGCGGACGATCATCGGGTCGTCGATCGCCAACACGTCGGTCGACTGTCGGCTGACGACGCCATGCGGCGCGATTGTCATCGGCGTGGTCGACGGCGGTTGCCCTTCCATCATCCGGTGAATCATCGCGGCCGCTTCGTAGCCGATCCGCTCGCACGCCAGCGAAATGGAAGAAAGAGGGGGCGTCGAAACTTCGCAAAGCAGTTCGTCCGAGTCCCCGGCCAAAATTGCAATTTCGTCCGGCACGCGAATTGACGAAAAGTGGCAGACCTCGGCCAACTGGCGCGCGTGGTAGGCGTCGACCGCCAATACGGCGATCGGCCGCGGCAACGACGTCAGCCAACGATTGACGCGCCGCTGCTGCTCGCTCCATTTGATTTTGCGTCCGGCGCGATAGCCGGGACGATAGGTCTGGCACTCGAAACCGCGCTGCGTCACCGCATTTTCAAATTCTTCCCAGCGGCGATTCGAGTAGCGCTGACTGGGGGGCGCGAAAAAGGCGAAATTGGAAAAGCCGCGGGCCAGCAAATGTTCGATCGCCAGCTCCGCTCGCGCCGCCTCGTTCGTTATCACGCGGCCAACGCGGGGAAGGTCGCCGTAGACGTCGTCGACGTTCACCGCCGGCAATTTTTTTTCGACGATCTGGTCGGCCTGCAGTCGCGTCGAAATGCGGGCAATGATCCCATGCCCTTTCCAACCGTCGGGAAGCGACGAGCGCTGTTCATGGTCGCGGGGATCGATGAGCAAATGCCAAAGCGTATGCTTATCGGCGTAGCTGGCGATCCCGCGAATGACGCGACGTCCCCAACTCGTCTCGGTCTCGACCAGGACGGCTACCTGCCGGATCTGCAGTTTTTCGCCGCGTCGTTGCGAATCAGATTCCATCAAAACGACGTTCCAATGGGTGTGAAGGACGAGACAAGTCGAGCTACCGGTAACGCGCGAATCTCCGCCACGCCTGCTTGGCGGATGCGCAAACGCGATCTAGAATTCTCTCTATATCACATACTTCGGCAAGACGGCAAGTTAAGCGCAAAATCGTCTTTCTGCAAAGAGCGACGGGATTCGCGGTTCTTTATCTACTAGGATTATTGCTGAAGTGTTCGATTGACCGGCAGGAAGGCGTCGACCGTCGTGGCAACGAAAAAACGACATTTTGCGATTGGCTTGATGAGCGGCACCTCGGCCGATGGGGTCGACGCGGCGCTGGTCAGTACCGATGGCGACAGTGATATCGATTTTCTGGGCGGATTGACCCTCCCCTACAGCGAACAGCTTCGCTCCCGCGTTCTGGAAGCTTCGCAGCACAACGTCCGCCTGGACGAATTGCTGCGGGTCGAACGCGAGCTGACGATCCATCACGTCAAAGCAGTCAAAGCGCTGATCGCGCAATTAGGGGAAACCGCCAAAGAGGCCAAGGTGATCGGCTTTCATGGCCACACCGTTCGCCACATCCCCGGCGAAGGGCTGACGATGCAGCTCGGCAACCCTTGGCTCTTGGCCGAGCAAACCGGCATCCAGGTCGTTTCCGACTTTCGCCGCCATGACATGGCTCGCGGCGGCCAAGGAGCGCCCCTCGTTTCTCTTTTCCACCGAGCGCTATTCGCCAACGAAAACGAACCGGTCGTCGTCCTAAATCTTGGCGGCGTCGCGAACGTTACTTGGCTCGGCACCAACGGCGAAATCATCGCCGGCGATTCCGGCCCCGGCTGCGGTTTGCTCGACGAGTGGGTCCAGGAGATGGCCGATCTCAGTCATGACGTCGACGGCCGATTGGCGCTGAAAGGAAAAGTTCACGATAGCATCGTTCGCGAAGCGCTCTCCGTCGACTTCTTCCGCAAACCGCTGCCGAAGTCGGCCGACCGTTTTGACTTTGACCATGTCGACGTCTCGGGGCTGAGCGTCGAGGATGGCGCGGCGACGTTGTGCGCCGTAACCGTTCAGGCGATCTCCGGCGCCGTGGCTCGCATGGCGAAAGAGCCGGCCGTCCTGTGGGTGACCGGCGGCGGCGTCCATCACCCGGTCATCATGAAGATGCTGACCGATCGCTTCAAAGAGGTCCGCTCGATCAGCGAGCGAGGATTGTCGCCTGATACGCTGGAAGCGGAATGCTTCGCTTGGCTCGCCGTTCGCCACCAGTTGGGCTTGCCGCTGACGATTCCCGAAACGACCGGCTGTAGCGAACCAACCACCGGCGGCAGCATCACTCCATTGCACTAACGGCCGCGTCTTGGTTAGCGCAGAAACCGCAATTCGCCGGTAAACTCCCCGCGTGCCGCAAGTTCTAAACAAGCGAACGTCGGATCTTCCAGAATCCGAATTGCGACCACGATTCCCCAATCGCAGAGCCGCCGTTCAAACTTCTCGCGGAAGTAGATTGACGACTGAAAGAGGCTGCCGGAAAGAGTGAGCGGGAGCGGCGATTCATCAAGCTTTGCGTCATACGACTGCACGCGTTGGCGGAGGTTTTCGACAAGCGTCGCTAGAGAATCGATCGCCTGATCGACGATCATTCCAGCGACCGGCTCTCCGCTGGCAGCCGCTTCGATGACGCACTTCGCCAGGCTCGCGATGAGTCCGCGCTGATCGGCATTTGCGGCCAACAGCGCGCGAATCTCTTCGGCGGTCTGCACCCGAAGTTGATCGCAAACAATTTCGGTCAGCGAATCGATCCCGGCGCCCAGTTCGAGCGATCCTGCCGCGTTTCGCAAGGCATGTTTGCCGATCTCAAAGCCGCTCCCTTCATCTCCAAGCAACGGTCCCCATCCGCCAAGGATGGCGATCTGCCCAGCGGCGTCGCGGCCAATACCGACCGAACCGGTTCCGGCGATGATCCCAATCGCAATCGTGCTTCCCGTCTCCGATCCCAACAGCGGCACGAGATCCGGCACCACGTCGCAGCGATTCGCAATCTGGGCCGCCGCCAACCGAGCGGCAAGTTCGCGGCGAAACGTGAGATCGAGCGTTCCGGCGATCGCAAACAATCCGCGCTGACACGGGGAATCAGCAAACCCCGCATCCTCTTTGGCCCGCTGGACGCTTTCCAGAATTGCGGCGACAGCGTTATCGATTCCGGCAGTTCTTGGATTACTGCCGGTGGAAGCGCCCCGGCCAAGAATATGGATCTGCCCGCTCGGTCCAGCGGCGCCGACATAGCAAGAAGTCTTCGTCCCACCCCCATCGACGCCGAGAAAGAGGTCGCGTTGGCCTGCCGCTGATTCGCTTTCGCTCATTGGGACTTCGCCTTAATCAGGCGAGGCCTCCCCGCCTGCGGTGCGTAGCGCTTGTTTCAAATGTCCGTCGGCGTCCTTCAGCAGCTTGCGGGCTTCTTCCGGCTTTTTGCCGGAATGGTAGACCAGGATCGCGGTCTTCACTTCGCCCCCGCAGCTTTTGAGCAGTTCGTCCGCTTCGGCGTCTCCCAAATCGGTCGCCGCTTCCACGATCCGAATGGCGCGAGCGTTCAACTTGGTGTTGGTCGCACGCAAATCGACCATCAAATTGCCGAACGTTTTCCCTAGCCGAATCATGGCGCCGGTGCTGAGCATATTCAAGACCATCTTGGTCGCAGTCCCCGCTTTCATCCGCGTCGACCCGCTCAAGATTTCCGGTCCCACCACCGGCGTGATCGCTACGTTGCAGCGCGACGCCAGTTCATTATTGTCGTTGCAAGCCAGCCCGATCGCAAACGCCCCAATTTGCTGTGCGTAGTCTAGTCCCCCGACTACGTACGGCGTTCTTCCGCTGGTGGCGATGCCGACGACGACATCCTTCGCCGAGAGATTAATGCTTTGCAAATCCTGCACGGCGAGTTCGGGATGATCTTCGGCGCCTTCGACCGAGGTCGTCAGCGCGATCGGGCCGCCGGCGATCAAGCCGACGACTTGCTTCGGATCGGAGTTGAATGTCGGCGGACATTCGGAAGCGTCGAGCACGCCCAAGCGGCCGGAAGTGCCAGCGCCGAAATAAATCAAGCGTCCCGACTTCGCCAAACGATCGGCAATCACGTCAATCGCTTCGGCAATCGGTTTGGCTTGTTTTCCTACCGCCTCGGCGACGCCGGCGTCCTGACTGTTGATGACCTGCACGATTTCATATGTCGTGAAATCATCAAGCGACTCCGAAGCCGGATTAATAGCTTCCGTGGTGAGATGCTTTAGCATGCGAGTTTGCGTTTTCAACCGAAGCGGGGGAACTTTCAACACTTCAAAGTTTAACCACCCCCGACGCAAAATGAAGATTCATTGCGCAAAGCGCAGCAATAATTGCGCTTTTGCGTCTAGCGATTCGGCTATCTCCAGATAGACTAAACTGGAGGAAAAGCGGGCCCATCTGCGCCCACTTGCGCGTTCGTAACTTTTGACCTCGCAAGCTGTTTCCATCGCAGTCCGCGATCGAAGCTTGCGTCTATCGTCACGGCTTCCATGATCTTCATCGCATCACTAGCGATTTCTCCTGTCGATATCAGCATCATCGGATGCTACATCGTCGCGACGACGTTGTTTGGCGTTTGGCTCGGACGGGGTCAAAGTTCGACGACCGAGTTTTTTCTCGGTTCCCGCGATTTGCCCTCGTGGGCGCTCCTCCTCTCGATCGTCGCGACCGAAACGAGCACCGTCACGTTTTTAAGCGTGCCCGGCAAAGCGTTCGTCTCGGGCGGAAACTTTTCATTTCTCCAACTCGCCATCGGCTACATCATTGGCCGAATCGCGGTGTTGACGTTTCTCTTGCCCCTTTACTTTCGTCATGAGAACTCAACGGCTTATGCCGTTTTGCAGCGCAACTTTGGCGTTTCTACCCGCAAGTTGGCGTCGATCTTCTTTCTCGGAGCGCGGACGCTCGGAGACGGGCTACGGCTCTTTCTTACCGCACTCGCCCTGCAACAGGTCGTCGACATTCCGTTTGAAGTGAGCGTGTTGATCTTGGCGGTCGCGACCGCAGTGTACGCGCTCTGCGGCGGCGTTCGCTCGGTGATCTGGAACGACTGTCTGCAATTCGCGGTCTATATGACCGGCGCGCTGATCGTGATCGGCCTGATTTGGGCCCGACTTCCCGGCGGCTTTGGGCAGTATTGGCAATTCGCCTCGGAGACCGGCCGGCTACACATGTTCGACTTTCAATTCCTGCCGAGCGATGGCCACCTAACGCTCTGGGCGGGGATCTTTGGCGGCGGCGTCCTAAGCCTGGCGACCCATGGCGCCGATCAGCTGATCGTGCAGCGTTACTTGTGTGCGAAGAATCAACGGGCCGCCGGTTGGGCTCTGTTCTGGAGCGGGCCAATCGTCTTTTTGCAGTTCGCCCTGTTCCTGGCGATCGGCGTGGGACTCGCTTGCTACTTTACACAGTTTGATCCCAGCAAATTGGAACTTGCCGGAGATCAGGCGTTCGCTCGTTTTATCGTCGACGATTTGCCGATCGGCGTACGCGGAGTCATCCTGGCGGCGGTTTTCGCCGCGGCAATGTCGACCCTATCGAGTTCGGTCAATTCGTCCGCCAGTTCGCTTCTTGATGACCTGGGAGGAGACGCTTGGCGTCACCTGCCCGATGTCCGGCGTCTTCTCTTGGGTCGCAGTTTTACCTTGCTGTTCACCATGTTGCAGGCCGCCGTGGCGATCGGCGCTTATTCGTTCGCCTTCGGTAGCTCGGTCGTCGATCAAGCGCTGGCGATCGCCGGTTTTTCGGCGGGGCTGCTGCTGGGGCTCTTCTTCGTCGCCATCGTCGTCGGTCGCATTCCGAGTTGGCAGGCGAACGCCGCGCTTATCTGCGGCGCCGTGGTGATCATTACCATCAAATACTCGACCAGCGTCAGCGGCTATTGGTACGCACCGCTCGCCGCGAGCAGCACGTTTTGCGTCGCGACCCTCCTATCCAAACTTCTCCCCAGCGAAGCGGCCGTGCCGCAGGGAACTCCCGCCGAGGAACATTCATGATTCACCGCTCGTTGATCTGGACCGCGATTCTGTTGGCGATTCCCTGTGCTGCACAGGCACAGTTGCCGCACGCTACGCCGAGTGAAGTCGGCATGCGGGCCGACTTTGGCGCCGACATCGAACGTCAGGTGCAGATTGCACTGGAAGAGAAGAAGATGCCGGGCTGCGTCGTTCTGGTCGCTCGCCACGGGAAGATCGTCTTTAAAGAGTCGTTCGGCAATCGCCGCGTTCAACCGACGACCGAAGCGATGACGACCGACACGCTCTTCGACATGGCCTCGATCACCAAGCCGATCGTCACCGCGACCAGCATCATGCAGCTGGTCGAACGGGGCGACGTCCGATTGTGGGAGAAAGTGTCGACCTATCTCCCCGAGTTCCGTGACCACGGCAAAGAAGACATCACCGTCGAACAGTTGATGATCCATGTCAGCGGCCTTACGCCTGACAATGCGCTGAGCGACTACGACAACGGTTGGCCCGACGCTTACAAGCGGATCTGCGAATTGAAGTTGCTGTCGCCTCCGGGAGACAAGTTTCGTTATTCCGACGTTGGTTTTATCTTGCTCGGCGAGATCGTCGCTCGCGTGAGCGGCCAGACGCTGGACGAATACGCTCAGAAAAACATCTTTGAGCCGCTCGGCATGAAGCAGAGCGGTTACAACCCCGCGCCGCAACTGTGCGAGAACGCCGCTACCACCGAAGAAGTCGACGGCAAGTGGCTGAAGGGATCGGTGCATGATCCGCGCGCTCGCGCGATGGGAGGAGTCGCCGGTCACGCCGGCTTGTTCAGCACTGCGGACGACGTGGCGATCTACGCTCAGGCAATGCTTGACTCGCGCTTCGGCGGCGAGAAGGCGCTACTGCAGCCGCAAACCATCGCGCTGATGACCAGCCCGTATGACGCCGTCGGCAACATTCGTGGCCTGGGTTGGGACAAGAAGAGCGCGTACTCGCGCAATCGCGGCGACCTGATGACCCCGGCCGCCTATGGACATGGCGGCTTTACTGGTACCGCTCTCTGGATCGATCCAGGCTTGGATCTGGTCGTGCTGTTCCTCTCGAATCGCGTTCATCCGGACGGCAAAGGCTCGGTCAATGACTTGGCGGGGAAGATCGGTACGATCGCCAGCGCCGCTTGCTTGACGCCGTCGGCGCCATCCCCTGCCCCGCCGACCAAGCTCGGCATCGACGTGCTGGCCGACAGCAACTTTGCGGCGCTGAAAGGACGTAAGGTCGGCGTGATCGCCAATCACACGAGCCGCACCAAGTCGGGCGATTCGATCGTGGAGTTGTTGGCGAAAGCGCCGAACGTCGAACTTGTTGCGATCTTCAGTCCCGAACATGGCTTCCACGGCGCTCTCGATCAATCGGAAATCGGCGACACCGTCGATCCGGCCACGGGAGTGGCGGTGAAAAGCTTGTATGGCAAGACGCGGAAGCCGACGCCGGAGATGCTGAAAGGAGTCGATACGCTCGTCTTTGACATTCAGGACGTCGGTTGCCGGTTTTACACCTACATCTCGACGATGGGCCTGGCGATGGAAGCGGCGGCGGAGAACAAGATCTCGTTCGTTGTTCTTGATCGTCCCAATCCGATCGGCGGCGTGCTGATGGAAGGCCCGCTGCTCGACGAAGAAAAGCACTCGTTCGTCGCTTTCCACCAGATTCCAGTTCGTCACGGGCTGACGATCGGCGAAATGGCGCAGATGCTCAACGCGGAACGCAAGTTTGGAACCGATCTGACCGTTATCAAATTGGAAAACTGGCGCCGCGATGCGCTACTGTTCGACACCGGGCTGCCTTGGCGGAATACTTCGCCCAACATGCGTTCGCTGACCGAGGCGCTCCTCTATCCCGGCGTCGGGCTGTTGGAGACGACCAACATTTCGGTCGGTCGTGGAACCGATACGCCGTTTGAACTGATCGGCGCTCCATGGATCAAAGGTCCGGAATTGGCCGCCGAAATCGAAGCGTACAACCCGCCTGGCGTGCGAATCGTTCCAATCGAATTCCAGCCGACCAGCAGCAAGTACGAAGGGGAGATATGCGGCGGCGTCAACTTTGTGATCACCGACTGGGAGAAATTCCGTCCGGTCCATCTCGCCTGGGCGCTTGCGGCGGCGCTGCATAAGACCTATCCCGAAACTTGGGAGTCCAAAAAACTTCCCACGCTGCTTGGCAACGCAGGCGTTCTGAAGCAGATCGAAAACGGGGATTCGCCGGAGGTGATCATGCAGTCGTACTCCTCCTCGCTCGACGAATTCGCCCGACGCCGCACTCCCTATTTGCTCTACGAATAGGCTCGCCGCGCAAGCGGGGGAATGCGTTTGGCGTTTGTAATCCGATGACGACCGAGGGTGGTGCCTCTTTCGACACTCGTCATTTTGGCCGAACGCATCCCCACGTTTGTCCGGCGAACCGGCGTTCGATTCGCTCGGCGTGCTTATCTTACGGCCATCTGCCGCCCGTCGATGCAGTCTAACCTCTAGCAATCGGCCTTCTTTTGCCAATTGCCGGCGACCTTCTTCCCCTACGCCGCATGTCCATTTGCGCACATCGCAATACCATTTTTCGGACTCATGGCCGAAACGGTGGTGGTAATTTGAAGTCATCACTCCATCCTTCGATCCTCTTCTAAGGAATTGTCCATGACTCGGCGACGAGCCTTTACCCTTGTGGAACTCCTGGTCGTGATCGCGATCATCGGGGTTCTGATCGCCCTCCTATTGCCGGCGGTGCAACAAGCCCGCGAATCGGCCCGCCGGATGCAATGCATCAACAACCTGAAGCAAGTCGGCCTGGCGATCCACAACTATCACGACACCCACCGCGTATTACCGTCGGGCTATATCGACGTCGCCAACGACAGCGGCGGAGTCGACGGCTACGGCTGGAGTTGGTCCGTTCTCATCCTTCCCTTCGTAGAACAACGAGCGCTCCACGATCAACTTTCGCCGGGCCCGCAAACGGTCAGCCAGGCGCTTACCTCCAACTTGGCGCTGCTGCAACAACCGTTAACCGCCTATCGTTGCCCCAGCTCGGTCGACGAAACGCTCAACTCGCACTATCTCTTCAGCGGCGAAAAGCTGGCCACTTCCAACTACGCGGCCGTCGCCGGTTACGCCTACACCAACACGACGACGCTCGACCGCGGCGGCGCCTTCTTCCGCAACAGCTTCAAGACGTTGGCCGACGTTCATGACGGAACCAGCAATACGTTGATGGTCGGCGAAAAGACGCTCGCTCATCCCCGCACCAAGAACATCCTGGGAGGCGCCGTCTGGGCTGCCGCTAACCGGACCGATCGGATGGGAACGTCGGGACAGAATACCGACTCGGTTGGATCGTGCCTCGGCGCACTTCATTCGAGCCATGGCCTGAATGGCGATCCGCAAGCGGCCGGACTCGATCTCGCCTTCGCTCCGATGGTTTACGCCAGTCAACATCCTGGCGGCGTGCAGTTTGTTCTGTTCGACGGTTCGGCTCGCTTTTTGAGCGAAAACCTCGACCAGACCACGTTGCTCCCGAATCTCGCCCGCATCGACGATCGCAACCCGGTGGGAGAATTCTAATGATCGCTTCCGCGCTGAAACGCAAGGGCGGCTCCGTATTGCTCCTCGGCTGTTTACTGCTGGCGAGCGGCTGCGGCTCGGAGGACTTTCCGCTTGGGCACGTCACCGGACGGGTCACCTGCCAAACGCAACCGATTACCAACGCCACGATCCTGTTCACGCCGGTTGCGAAGAGCGGTTCGACGCTGGTCGGCAAGCCGGCGACCTCGAAGCTCGGCCCCGATGGCAGCTTCGAGCTGACCACCTATCAAACGCACGACGGCGCCGTGCTCGGTTCGCACCGCGTTACGGTAATGTTCGACGGCCAGGAGCTCGACTCCGTTCCGCTGATCGAAGAGTCGAATCCGGAATACGCCGTACGGCGCCCTTCTCCGTCATCCCGCAAATTGCCCTCTTGCGCACGCAACCCGAAGGTGATCGAGCTGGAAGTGACCGGCGCCGAAAACCACTTTGATATCGAATTGTCGAATTAATACTGTTCCCAAGATTCGCCCCATCCATGCCCTCGCAATCGCATTTTCATTTATCTTTCTTTAATACGAGTCAGTCGCATGAAAAGCAAAGGATTTACGCTCGTTGAGCTGTTGGTGGTCATCGCGATCATCGGCGTTCTCATCGCGCTGTTGCTTCCGGCAGTTCAACAAGCCCGCGAAGCCGCACGTCGCATGCAGTGCAGCAACAATCTGAAACAGATTGGACTGGGCATGCACAACTATCACGACACGTTCCAGAAGCTTCCCCCTGGCTGGATCTACTTCCAAGAAGGACGCGCCGCGAGCACGCTCGGCAAAGCTTCGTGGGGCTGGGGAACGCTCATCCTCCCCTTCATCGAACAAACCACGCTGCATGATCAGTTGAATCCCAACACGTCGTCGCTCGGCTCGGCCGACGTCAATCTGACCGGGACTTACCTGGAGGCCTACATCTGCCCCTCTGACAACCCCGCCAAACTGGTCACCAGCGGCAGTTTTGTATCGGGCGCGTCAAACTACAGCGGCGTACTCGGACGCTTTGATACGGCAGCGGCCGGAACCAGCTATTCGCCAACCGCGGCAGCTTCGTCCAATCCGCTGTATGGCCGCACCGACGCGGTAAACGGCACCTATCGTCCAGAAGGAATCTTGGGCCCGCGCAGCGTTCGCTTCGCCGAAATCACCGACGGCCTGAGCAACACCTTGATGGTGGGAGAAAAAAGCCAGAAGGTGATCAAGCAGCAAGGCGTCTGGGTCGGTACGCGACTCGACAAGTGCATGGCTTGCTCGGTGGCGAGCGTCTTCGGCATCGTCGGCGTCGTTGATTTTCCGATCAACGAAAACGGGGGCTCCAGCACCTGGCAGCGCGAACGGGTCTTCACCAGTCGTCACGCCGGCGGCGCCCAGTTCACCCTCGGCGACGGTTCGGTCCGCTTCGTCCCCGAAACGATCGACACCACCACCTACTTGCGACTCGGTCAGCGCAATGACGGAGAAGTGATCGGCGAATACTAATCGCCTCCGAAGTTCACGAACCGCTGACGACCGCCGCGAAGTGGTCGTCAGCCGAGCCAACCCTACTTACTTTGCAAAGGACGTCGATGTTCCAGAAACCTTGGAAGTGGCTGGCCATCCTAGCGCTCGCAAGCGCCGCAGGATGCGGTTCCAGCCGGAGCGATCTCCCTGACCTGGTCAACGTGACCGGCAAGATCACGGTCGACGGTAAACAAGTCCCGGGACTGCGGGTCGTGTTTGAGCCGGAATTTGGCCGCCGTTCGGTCGGTATGACCAACGAGTCAGGCGAGTTCTATCTCGAATATTTGACGCAAATTAAAGGGGCGGTTCCCGGCAAACATACCGTCAAAGTAACCTGGGAAGGAGAAGCGACCGACGCCGATCCGGGCGCCACGCCGACCGCCAGCGAGCCCGGCAGTTCAGTAGCCGGGATCCTGATTCCCAGCCGCTACAACATTCGCTCGGAACTTTCCGCGATCGTCAGCCAAGATAAAAACCAGTTTGAGTTCGCCCTCTCCACCAAACGCCACTAAACTGCCTGCACGACTTGCACGAAGTACGAACCTGTGAAATCCGCCATGTTTATTCGCCGTTCACCATTAGCGTTCTGCATCGCCTGGTCTGCGATTGCGTGGGGAAATCTCGCCGTCGCAGAGCCAGTCGCACCAAGTCGCATCGCAACCGGCTTTGAAGAGTTCGCTGCCGGCGAACTTCGCTCTACCGACGACACGTCGGGCAATTGGACTGCCGAGCCGAATCAGGCCGTCGTTCATACCGCGCACCACCGCAGCGGCAAGCAAAGCTTGCGTCTGCTGGGTGGCGAGAAACGGAGCGTCACCTGGACGCCGCCGAAGACGAGCGCCAAGGTTGATCGGCTGGAATTCTGGTTCGAACGTTGGACGCAGCGAGCACCGTTTGATTTTCTCGTAGAAGCGAGCGACGGGCAGAAGTGGACGACGCTCTATCACGACCGCGGAACCGCCAAGATCGGCTCGTTCCAGAATCGACTATCGCTGCCGCTTCCGAACGGACTTCCGCAGAAAATCCGCTTCACTAGCACGACGCCGGACGAGAGCGGCGTGATGATCGACGACTTGTCGGTCGAAATTGCGACGCCGCAGCGCATCGTCTCGGTCACCGCCAGACAACCGGTCGTGCCGGTACTGGTCAACAGCCAGCTGAATCCGGTGCTCGACATTTGCGTAACGGTCGAGGGAAGCCTTCAGCCGCTCCGCTTGTCTCAACTTGATCTGAAGCTTGCCGGCTCCCTGCCGCTCGACCAGATCGCCAGGCTCGACCTCTTCGCCACGGGAAACCTTGACGCTCCCAATTGGAGAAGCCTCCGACTCGATTCGAAAGAATTGCAGTCTTTCGGCAGCGTGTCGAAGTTGTCGTCTCAATTGCAGTTCGACGGGGATTACGAACTTTCGCCCGGCCCCAATCATTTCTTCGTTTCGATCGAGCTAAAAGAAACCGCCGACTCCGCGAAGACGATCGACGTTCAGGCGAGCTCGGCGAAGATCGCCGGTAAGTCGTACGCAATCGAAGCGGTGGCGACGCCACGAGCCCAGCGAATCGGCTACGCACTGCGTAAAGGAGGGGACGACGGGGTTCACACTTGTCGCATTCCAGGTCTCGCGACCTCGAAGCAAGGGACGCTGATCGCCGTCTACGACGTTCGTCATCGGTCCGGGGGGGATCTACCCGGCGACATCGACGTCGGCATGTCGCGCAGCACCGATGGCGGGCGCACCTGGGAACCGATGCAGATCATCTTCGATATGGGGAGCGATCCAAAGTGGCGCTATGACGGCGTCGGCGATCCGGCGGTGCTGGTCGATCCAGCGACCGGCGACATCTGGGTCGCCGCCCTGTGGAGTCACGGGGATCGCGCTTGGCATCGCTCCGGCCAAGGGCTTTCGCCGGAAGAAACGGGCCAGTTGATGCTCGTCCGCTCAAGCGACGATGGACGCACCTGGTCCGCGCCAATCAACATCACCGCACAGGTTAAACGCCCTGAATGGTCTCTCTTACTGCAAGGTCCCGGCAAGGGGATCGCGATGCAGGACGGCACGCTCGTCTTCGCCGCGCAGTATCAAGATCCGCCAGAGCAGCAGCGACTCCCTCACTCAACGATCATCTACTCCAAGGATCATGGCAAAACGTGGCACGCAGGCGCCGGCGCTTTTGACGACACGACCGAAGCGCAGGTCGTCGAAGTCGAGCCGGGCGTACTGATGCTCAACTGCCGCTACAACCGAGAGTCGACCCGCGTCGTGATGACGACGACCGACATGGGCAAGACGTGGAAGGAGCACCCCACTTCCCGTCGTTCGCTAATCGAACCGACGGCCTGCATGGCGAGCCTGATCAACGTCAATCGTGAACTGGTCCACGAACAGCCCGGCTGGCTCCTCTTCTCGAACCCCGACAGCCTAAGCGGCCGCCAGCGGATCATGATCAAGGGTTCGCCCGACGGCGGCAAGAGTTGGCCGCAAGAGAATCGACTGTTGCTGGACGAAGGAAGCGGCGCCGGTTACAGCTGTATGACGATGATCGATTCCGAAACGATCGGCATCATTTACGAAGGAAGCGGATCGCATCTTCAATTCCAGCGAGTCCCGCTGGTCGACGTGATCGGCGCTGAACAGCCGAAACCAACGGCCAAAAAACCGGTCGGACTGTCGCTGCCGCAAGTTTTCGGCGATCACATGGTGCTGCAAGCCGATCTTCCGCTGCCGATCTGGGGAACGGCTCCGGTCGGAGCAAGCGTTGACGTCCGTCTGGGCGACGAGCGTCAATCGACAGTCGCCAGTCGAACAGGACGTTGGCAGGTTACCTTTCCTGTTCGCGAAGCGAGCCGTACGCCGGTTGAACTGGAAGTCGAGAGCGAAGGCTCGCGCGTGACCATTAGCGACATTCTGATCGGCGAAGTTTGGTATTGTGCCGGTCAGTCGAACATGGCCTGGCCGCTCCGTTCAACTAACCATGGCGCGGAAGAAATCGCCGCCGCCAACCGTCCCTTGATTCGGTTGCTCAATCTGCAAGGAGGCGCCCCCGGCGTTCCACGAGTCAACAACGCCGAACATCTCTCGCACCTTCTGCCTGAAAACTATTGCGTCGGACAGTGGGAGACGGCGTCCCCTGAGTCAGCTTCTGAGTTTTCGGCCGTCGGCTGGTACTTTGGCCGGAAGCTCGAGGAAACGCTCAACGTGCCAATTGGTCTGATCAACGTTGGCCAAGGAGGCTCGCCGACCGAAGCCTGGATGCGTCGCGAGTTGCTGGAATCGACGCCCGAGCTGCAAGGACTGGTCGCCGGAGACTGGCTGCGCAATCCGCTCCTCGGCGACTTCTGTAAGATGCGCGGCGTCGAGAATCTACTTCCTAACATTCAAGCCGGCGCACAAGTTCCCAGCGACGATCTTGGTCCCAACCATCCGTTCAAGCCCGGGTTCCTTTGGGATGCCGCGGTCGCGCCGGTCATTCCTCTGGCCATTCGGGGCGTCCTCTGGTACCAGGGAGAATCGAACGCCGAAACGGCGGAGCGCGTCGTGCAGCACAATACGCTGTTGCCAGCGATGATCGCCGATTGGCGCAAGCAATGGGGGCGAGCCGACCTTCCATTTCTGCAAGTGCAACTACCTGCGATCGAGCGTCCCGAGTGGCCGGCGTTTCGTGATGGTCAGCGGCGAATGCTCGATCAACTGGAGAACGTCGGGATGGCGATCACCATCGATACCGGCGAACGCACCAACGTCCATCCGCACGCCAAACAGGTCGTTGGCGATCGGCTCGCCTATTGGGCGCTGGCGAACGTCTATCAACAGCCGCAAGCGGCCGACGACTGCGGTCCCCTCTTTTGCAACTGCGAGGCGAAAGGGAATCAATTCCGCCTCACGTTCGACCACGTCAACAGCGGCCTGGTGTCGAGCGACGGGAAGCCGCTACGACATTTTGAGCTCGCCGGCGCTGACGGCAATTTCCACTCCGCCATTGCGAAAATCATCGGTGCATCGGTCATTCTAACCAGCCCAGAAGTTCCGGCGCCGCAGATGGCGCGCTACGCCTGGTCGCCGTTTCCGCAGCCAAGCGTTAACTTTTTCAATGGCGCTGGATTGCCGGCATCTCCCTTCACCACAGCAGCGACAATCAACGAGCGCACCACCGCAAAGAAGCGGCCGAACATTTTGGTAATCATCTCGGAGGACAACGGCCAGGAACTTGGTTGCTATGGCGATCCATACGCGCAAACGCCGAATCTTAATCGATTGGCTGCACGCGGATGCCGGTTCGAGAACGCCTATGTGACCCACCCTATTTGCTCTTCGTCTCGAGCGAGCTACTTGACCGGGCTATTTCCCTTTCAGAATGGCCAGATCGGTCTGGCGACGCACCGCTACGCAATGTTTCGAGCGTGGGACAATATCCCCAGCGTGCTACGCCAGAATGGCTATCGTACTGGCATCATCGGCAAATTACACGTCAATCCAGAGTCGGCGTTCCCCTTCGATTACAAGGCTATCACCGGCAACGGCTTTGGCGATCGCCCTGTCGCCCAGTATGTCGAGGCGGCGGCGAAGTTCATCAACGACTCGGATCAGCCCTTCTTTCTGACAGTCAACTTTCCCGACGCTCATTTCCCCCTTTTGCGACAGCAGTACGGCTTGCCAAAGCAACCGCTTAGCGCCGACGACGTGAAAACGCTTCCCTTTATCGGCGTCGACAATACTCGTATCCGCGAGGGAGTCGCCAACTACTACAACTGCATCATGCGTCTTGACGCTGGAATCGGCATGTTGCTGGACGAACTCAACAAGTCGAGCAAGGCCGAAGATACAATGATCATCTATTTCGGCGATCATGGCGCTCAGTTTTCGCGTGGCAAAGCGACCTGCTACGAGGGAGGACTCCGAATTCCGCTGATCGTCCAATGGCCCGGGCATTTACCGTCTGGAGTAGTGCGAGACGAATTGATTTCGACCGTCGACATTCTCCCAACCATTTTGGACGCCGCTGGATTGCCGCCGAGCGAAACTCTTCCGGGGAAATCGTTGCTTCCATTGGCCCGCAATGAGAATATTGCGTGGCGCGACTTCTTGTTCGCGGAACGAACCGCCTATAGCGCCGACAGTTTCTTTCCGCAGCGGACGCTTCGCGATCGGCAGTTCAAGTTGATTTTGAATTTGACGCCCGACCGGACGAATCCTGTCGCTGATGCGTATGCGAATCACGCCAACAGTTTCTTCGTCTACGGAACAACCGAAGCGGAGATCGCTGCTGCCGAACCGCCTGTTCGTCAGGCCTACGAAACGTGGCGCTCGCCGCCGGAGGTCGAATTGTATGACCTTAAAGCCGATCCTTGGGAATTCACGAACTTAGCCAACGATCCGAAGTATGAACCGGTTCGGCAAAAGTTGCTGGCCCAATTGCAGACGTTCCGCCTGCAACATGACGATCCACTTCTTTCCCCTGCTGCGCTAAAGCGTCTCGCGGAAGAACATGACAGGGTCGTCCAGAAGCGCAAGAACGGCAAATACGCCGTCGGCGAGTCATGGGAATATCAAAACTATCTCCAACTTCCGCCCCGTTAGTCAGCCGCAGAATATAGACGCCGCCTCAGGAGCACCCCACTTTGAACGCCAAACGATTGACCGGCCTGATCGCCGCGACCTATACCCCTTTTGACGCAGTCGGCCAGCTTCGCTTAGAGCAAACGCCGCAGATGGTGGAGCACTTGATTGCCGCCGGCGTCAGCGGACTTTACGTCTGCGGCAGCACCGGCGAAGGGATGTCGCTCACCAGCGCAGAACGTCGGCTGGTTGCCGAAAGCTATGTGCAAGCGGCCGATGGTCGTTTGCCGGTGATTATCCAGGTCGGGCACAACAGCGTCGTGGAAGCGAAACAATTGGCCGCCCACGCGCAGGCGATTGGCGCCGATGCGGTTTCGGCCACGTGCCCCTCCTACTTCAAGGTCCAATCGGCCCAACTGTTGGTCGACTGCATGCGGGAAATCGCCGGCGGAGCGCCGAATCTCCCCTTCTACTACTATCACATTCCGGTCCTGACCGGCTCGTCGATCGACATCGCGCAGTTCATGCAACTGGGCGGCCAGCAGATTCCAAATCTGGTCGGACTGAAATATACCGACACCAAACTGCATGAATTCCAACAATGCTTGAAGCTGCAAAACGAGCGATTTGACGTCGTTTGGGGCTGCGACGAGATGTTGCTCGGCGCGCTCGCTTCTGGGTCGACGGGCGCAATCGGCAGCACGTATAATATCGCCGCCCCTCTCTACCACCAGATCATCGCAGCATTTGAGGCGGGCGACTGGAACGAAGCCCGCGCTTTGCAGAATCAAGCGATCGAAATGATCAACGCCATCGGAACCTTCCCGTTCCATTCGGCGATGAAAGCGATTCTGGGAATGCTCGGCTATGACTTCGGCGACTGTCGCCTACCGCAACGCGCACTCACGCCGGACGAAAAGATTCGCCTGCGTGAATTGCTCTGTCAGGTCGGCTTTTTCGAGGGGTTCGTCACTCGATAGTCGCTTGCCCCTTCAGGCCAACGCCTGATCTGGGCGCGACCCCACCGGAGTCAACCTAGCGTGCCGAACTTGCTTGCCCCGAATTTGAATTCGCGCCGATTGTCGCTTGCCGTCCTCCTGCTCTTCGCGTTGCTCTCTCCCTGCATGGCGGAAGATAGAAACTGGCTAGAGTGGAACGAACTGCCGCCGCTGCCGAACGAACTGGGCGTCGCTGGTCCCTTCGCCGGCGTTAGCAACAACGCGTTGATCGTCGCCGGCGGCGCGAACTTTCCCCGGCCAGTGTGGGAAAACGACAAGCAGTGGGTCGATCAAATTCATGTGCTGACTCAGCAAGAGGGAGAGTACGTCTGGCGCGACGGGGGAAAACTGCCGCGGCCGATCGCTTACGGCGCCAGCGTTTCGACGCCTGACGGCGTGCTGTGCATCGGCGGCAATGACGCGCAGCGGACGTATAGCGATACCTTCTTACTAGGCTGGGACGGCGAAAAGATTACAACCACTTCTTGCGCACCGCTGCCGGTCCCCTGCTCTTACGTTCAGGCCGCGCTGATCGACAAGACGGTTTACGTCGCCTGCGGCCAGGAAGGGCTAGGACTCGACAGCGCCACAAACAAACTCTGGGCGATCGACCTAGCGAAGTTGCAGTCGGGCGAAGCGGACGCCTGGCGTTCGCTTCCGGCGCTTCCTGGACCGACGCGTGCGTTCGCTTTGGTTGCGGCGCAGCATGATGGGTTCCGCAACTGCTTGTACGTGATCGGCGGACGACGTCAGGAAGAAGGAAAGACGCAATTTCTGCGCGACGTTTGGCGGTTCGAACCGATCGCCGGCGAATGGAAACAGCGTGCCGACGCTCCCCGCGTCATCATGGCAGGGGAAGCGGTCGGCAGCGGGCAAAGTCATATCCTGGTCGTGGGGGGCGCGGACGAAAGCAACTTCGACAAGTCGGACGTGTTGAAAGACGAGCATCCGGGTTTTCCTCGCGAGGCCCTCTGTTATCACACGATCACCGATACCTGGTCTTCGGCCGGCAGCACGCCGGAGAACCTTGTCACGACAACCGCCGTTCGTTGGGGAGACGCGATCATCGTGCCGAGCGGCGAAGTTCGGCCGCGGGTTCGTTCGCCGCACGTCTGGCGAATCACGTCGATTCCGTCAGCCAAAAGCTTCGGCATGCTCA
This sequence comes from Blastopirellula sediminis, assembly GCF_020966755.1. Lineage (NCBI taxonomy): Bacteria > Pseudomonadati > Planctomycetota > Planctomycetia > Pirellulales > Pirellulaceae > Blastopirellula > Blastopirellula sediminis. The sequence goes on along the minus strand of NZ_JAJKFT010000004.1, from coordinate 718,824 downwards.
ATTACTTCGTCCTCTTCGCCTACCTGGCGGCGATGGTCGGCGTCGGCGTTTATTTCGCGCGGCTCAACAAGAACACTGACGACTTCTTCCGCGGTGGGATGCGGATTCCGTGGTGGGCGGCCGGGTGCAGCATCTTCGCCACGATGCTCAGTTCGTTGACCTTCACCGGCATTCCCTCGAAGGCGTACGCGCAAGACTGGGCGTTTGCCATCGGCAATTTCACGATTCCGCTGGTCGCAATTCTGGCGGTCTACGGCGCCCTCCCCTTCTTTCGCCGCATCGACGCGACCAGTGCGTACGAATACCTGGAAAAGCGGTTTGGCTCCTCCGTGCGAATGTTCGCCAGCGCCAGCTTCGCGCTGTTCCATACGTTTCGGATGGGGGTAGTGATGTCGTTGACCGGCTTGGCCTTGGCGATCGCTACGCCGCTGACGCCGATGCAGTCGGTACTGCTGATGGGGGTACTTAGCATTCTCTACTGCACGATGGGCGGGATCGAAGCGGTCATTTGGACCGACACGATTCAAACCTTCGTGCTGCTCGGCGGAGCGATCCTGGCGATCAGCTTGTTGATCTCCGGCGTCGACGGCGGCATGAACGGGTTTCTTTCGGTCGCTACCGCGGAAAGTAAGTTTAATCTGGCGCACCTTCACTGGGACGCCACTGCCACGCAAACCGCACTCTGGGTCGTCGTAGTCGGCGCGATCGCCCAAAACATTTCCTCCTACACCGCCGATCAGGCGGTGGTGCAGCGTTACATGACGACGCCAACGCAGACGCTCGCCGCACGGTCGATTTGGACCAACGCCGTCCTCTCGGTTCCCGCGACGCTCCTCTTCTTCGGCATCGGGACCGCGCTCCATGCGTTCTACCAAAGCCATCCTGAGAAGCTCGACCCGACGATCACCACTGATCAGATCTTTCCGCTGTTTATTGCTCGCGAGATTCCGGCTGGACTCGCCGGCTTGATCGTAGCCGGCATCTTCGCCGCGGCGCAGTCAACCGTTTCGACCAGCATGAACTCGACCGCCACGACGATCGTCACTGACTTTTTAAAACCGCTAAACGCTTGCCGCACCGAACATGGCTATCTGAACGCCGCGCGGATTTGCACGTTGTTGATCGGCATCGTGGGAACGGCGCTGGGGCTGGTCTTTGCTGACCCATCGATTCGCTCCCTGTTCGACGCGTTCATCCAAGTGATCGGCCTTTTCATGGGCGTGCTCGGCGGCTTGTTCCTGTTGGGAGCATTGACGCGCCGCGCCAACGAAGCAGGCGCCATGATCGGCGCGTTGGTTGGCGCTGCGGTAATGTTCGCCTTGTGGCGATACTCCAGCGTCAGCGGGTATCTCTTCACCGCCATCGGCATTACCGTTTGCTTTGTCGTTGGCTACTTCGCCAGTTCGCTCGTTCCTCAAACCAGTAAGAATCTCGCCGGCCTGACGATCTATGACGATGGTCCGCCGGTCCCGGAATCGCCCGCTTATGAATGATGCGCGTCGCTCGGAATTGCTCTCACTTTATCGAGACGGATTGCTGCAAAATGTCGTCCCGTATTGGCTGCGGCATGCCGTCGACCGGCAGTACGGCGGGATCATGACCGCGGTCAATCGAGACGGTTCGCTTCTCGACACCGACAAGGGAGTCTGGCAACAGGGGCGTTTCGCCTGGCTCATGGGAAAGCTGTACAACCAGGTCGAGCGACGCGAGGAATGGCTCCAGCAAGCGGAGCAAACCATTCAGTTTATCGAGCGACACTGCTTTGATTCCGCCGACGGTCGCATGTGGTTTCACGTCACGCGCGAAGGCGCCCCGATCCGCAAACGCCGCTACGCCTTCAGCGAATCGTTCGCGGCGATCGCCTTCGCCCAGTACGCCAAGGCGACCGGCAGCGACGAATACGCAACCAAGGCCCGCGCACTCTTTCATCGCTTCATCCAGCACAATCTGAATCCGCAAGGAGTGACCCCCAAATTCACCGACGTCCGCCCGACGCGCGGGATCGGCTTCCCGATGATCACGATCAACACGGCGCAAGAGCTGCGCGAGTCGATCGGCCTGGAAGAGGCGAACGAGTGGATCGACCGCAGCATCGACGCCATCCGCACCTATCACGTCAAGGAAAAGCTGGAGTGCGTGATGGAGACCGTTGGCCTGGAGGGGGAGGTCCTCAATCACTTCGATGGACGAACGCTCAATCCAGGACATGCGATCGAAGCGGCCTGGTTTGTGATGCAGGAAGGAGAATACCGGGGGGACGCGTCGCTGGTGCAGCTCGGCTGCCGGATCCTCGATTGGATGTGGAAACGGGGGTGGGACGAAGAGTACGGCGGGCTCCTCTACTTCGTCGATCTCTATGGTTTGCCAGTGCAGGAATACTGGCACGACATGAAGTTCTGGTGGCCGCAAAACGAAACGATCATCGCCACCCTGATGGCGTACCAATTGACCGGCGACGAGAAGTACGCCGCGATGCACCAGCAGATTCATGACTGGGCGTACCGCCACTTCCCCGATCCGGAACATGGGGAGTGGTACGGCTACCTTCATCGCGATGGGCGAATCAGCACTCCGCTCAAAGGCAATCTTTGGAAAGGTCCCTTCCACCTTCCCCGCATGCAGCTGATCTGCTGGAAACTGCTCGACAGAGGCGCCTCGGCCGCCGATCGTCAGGCCGCGCTAGGGCAAGTCGCCACGTAAGCGACTTGCCAGCTGAGCCGATGTCCCTTAACTTGACAAGGTCAACACCTCTCGTGGATTGGCGCGCCAACTCTGGCCTGCATGACGACGCTTCGCGGGATGAACCTCCGTGGCGCGATCGGCGGCAGTTTTCCAAAATCGTTCCGCTCACCGGTATGCCGCACAAGATTACGCTCGCCGTCGTGCCGAGTTCCGACAATCAAGTGCGGATGATCCGGGGCGTCATGCAATATGCGGCCGAAACGGGGCGCATTCAGATTACTAAGCGGGCCGCAATTCCGTACGTTCCGATCGAGCTGCTCGATAAAGTCGCCGCCGAAGGGATCATCGCCTACGCCGAAAGTCAGGGGCGAATCGACTTCCTGAAGAGCCTAGGAATGCCGTTCGTAAATCTCACGCTCCATGCCGAGCCGGAAGCCGGCGTTCCGGTCGTCCATTCCGACAACTTCGAACTCGGGCGGCGACTGGCCGAGCATTTGCTAACTCTCGGCCTCCGTAACTTCGCCTTCGTCGGGCATTTCGCTTGGCATCACAATCGAATGCGGCAAGAAGGCTTTCGCCAGCGATTGGCGGAAAGCGGTTTCGACGCCGCATCGATCGATATCGCTTTCGAGTCGGAGACGTCGCTCGAAACCATCAACCGCCAGGTTCACCAAGGAGCGCTGCAACACGCGATCGAACAGTTGCCGGAACCTTGTGGCGTCGGATCGTGCCATGATGAGTTCGCCCACGAGATTGTCGAAGCCTGTAAGGCGATCGGCCGTTCGGTACCGCATAGCGTTTCGGTGATCGGGGTCAACGATTACCGTTTGATCTGCGAAACGACGACGCCGCAACTTTCGAGCGTCGCTCAGAACTCGGAGCGGATCGGCTATCTCGCCGCTCAGCTGGTCGATCAGTTGATCGAAGGCGCCGAGCTGCCGGCGGGACCAATTCTCGTCCCGCCGGGACAGCTAATCGTCCGCCGCTCGTCGCAGTTTCTCGCCCTGGAAGACGCCGACGTCGTTGCGGCGATCGAATTCATACGTGATCGCTGTCATCGGCCGATCACGGTGACTGACGTGGTTGACCATTTGCAGCTCGGTCGCAAAACGCTTGAAAAGCGGTTCAAGAACGCGATCGGCCATTCGATCGCCCACGAGATCCGGCTGTCCCGCATGCGTCATGCCCAGCATTTGCTTACGTCGACTCCGCTTAGCATCGTCGATGTCGCCATCCGGAGCGGTTTTGACAGCACCAGCGGCTTCATTCGCGCCTTTCGCGAACATACCGGCGTCACCCCAGCCGACTACCGCAAAGGTTAATTGCGCGCTAGCAATTCGCCGCGGCGCCATCTGCGCCGTACAATTTGGGATCAGCACGTCCTTACACGTCCCACCCTGGAACCGCGGAGAATTCGCATGTCGATTCCCGTCCTCGAACTGATCGATATTCTGTGGTTAAAGTTTCGCGACATGAATCCGCAAGCGGGGCAGATCGTCGATCTGCTCGCCGAGCGCGGCGATCGCCTGCAAAACGACCATATCGCGTTTCGCACGTTCAACGATCCGCGAATCGGCGTCTCGGTTCTCGCCAAGCCGTTCGTGGCCGGCGGATACGTCGTCGGGGACGAATACCAATTCGAAGAGAAGAAGCTCTATGCGCAGCACTTTGAGCATCCCGATCCGGAGATGCCGAAGATCTTTATCAGCGAGCTGCTTTTGGAGAAGTTCGACGCCCCGGTGCGAAAAACGGTAGAGCGGCTGATCGATCAAGTTGATACCCACGCGATCAACGACGATCATCCTCTCTGCATCGCCGCTCGACCTTGGCGTTCGTCGTACGAAGATTGGAAGCTGCTCCGCGACGTCAGCGAGTACGCCGCTTGGATGGCCGCTCACGGCTTTTGCGCGAATCACTTCACCGTCTTCGTCAACGCGTTAAAGTCAGTCGCGTCGCTCCAAGAGTTGAATTCGCTGCTGGTGGAAAAAGGCTTTGAGCTGAACGCCGAAGGGGGCGCCGTCAAAGGTTCGCCGGAAGTCTTCCTCGAACAATCGTCGACCCTGGCGTCCACGGTCAATGTCGAGTTCACCGACGGCGTTCATGCGGTCCCCGGTTGCTACTTTGAATTCGCGCGTCGTTACCCGCTGCCAAACGGCGAGCTCTTCTCCGGCTTCGTCGCCAAGAGCGCCGACAAGATTTTTCAGAGCACCGACAGCCGCAGCTAAGCGACCAGCCGTTCGTTCCCGAGCAGGCGCCCCAGTTCGTCGAGCGCCCGCTCCGCTTCGTCCGCCAGGATTGGATCCGCCAGATCGGCGATGGAGAGTTCGTCCCGATAGTAACTCTCGATCCAGTTGCGGAGCCGCTCATGCAACTCCGGCGTCCAGAGAATCACCGGGGGAATCGCCGCCAACTCTTCCGGCGTCAGCACCACCCGCAGTCGCAAACAAGCTGGCCCGCCGCCGTTGTGCATGCTTTCGCGCACATCGACAAACTCGCACCGCTGAATCGGATTCGCGTCCCGTAGCAGACGGTCAATCACTTTCCGCGCTGCGTCGGAGCGTTCGCACTCGGCCGGGCAAACGAGCGTCATCGTCCCGTCCGGTATCGTCAGGAGTTGGCTGTTGAAAAAATAAGTGCGAACCGCTTCCTCAAGCGGCAACTCTTGATCGGAAATGACCAGCGTCGTCAGCTCGCCGTCGAACTTTTGCTCCAACTCCTTCAGCGTGACGATTTGATCTGCGAACGCATATTCGTGCACCAGGTGAACTGACTCGTTCCCAACGGCGATCACGTCGTTGTGAAAGACGCCGGCGTCGATCGCCCTGCGACTTTGCTGAGCCAGCACGGTCCGCTCGGGCCAAAGTTGATGCTGCTGGGTGATCCATTCCGCAGCCATCCGCGTCTGGCGGGCAGGGAAACGTCCGTCCGATTCCTCCGTTTCGCCGCCGCGACCATAGACGAAAAATTCGACTCCCTGCTGCGAGTGACTGTTGCAGAGTCGCGTATGATTCGCGGCTCCTTCGTCGCTGAATTTCGCCTGGTCAGGCAACGGATCATGCACGACAAAAAGTCGCTCGTCGGCGAAGATCTCACGCAACAACTGGGTCGTCTGCGCCGCTTCGATCCGCCGATGCGGCATCGTGCGCAAATTGGCCGGCGTCAGGTGGACTCGTCCGTCGGCCGTATCCGCGCTGGGCGAAACGGTCGCCGCGTTGGCGGCCCACATCGCCGATGCACTGTAAGCAACGCTCAATAATTCTGGGCGCTGCTCCGCCACGGCTTCGATCAATGCGCGGCGGTCGCCCGAGAATCCTTGTTCACGCAAGACCTCCCAATGAGGACGACGCTGGGGCGGAAAGATCGCTTGCGTGACTCCCAGTTCAGCCACGCGCCGCATCTTCTCCAATCCTTCGAGCGCCGCACGACGCGGGGACGAAGTTTGATGGCGGTGCGAAAGGGAAGCGATGTTGCCAGCCGAGAGCCCGCCAAAGTGATGCGTCGGCCCCAGGAGACCGTCGAAGTTGACTTCCCCGGCGACCGTCACGCGTCGCTCCTCGGCAGATCGTCAGACGGGGCGAGTCCCGCAACGGGAACGCTGCAAAAATCTGTCGCGAAATAACCGGCCGGGCGATAGTTGCCGCTCCAACCAATCCCGCCAAACGGAAGTCGCCCGCTGGCACCGGTGGTGGGTACGTTCCAGTTGACCAACCCGGCCGACACTTCCCGCCGGAACCGTTCAAAGTCTTCGCGATCCCCGCCCAGCAATCCGGCGACGAGCCCAAACCGAGTATCGTTCGCTTCGGCAATCGCCGCGTCAAAATCGTCAACGCGGATTACTTGCAACAGTGGACCGAACATCTCCTCGTCCGAGCGCGATTTGCACGACGTCACATCAATCAGCCCTGGCGAGAGAAACGCGGCTCCTTCGGCCAAGCGTTTGCTCGGCAGCACGGCGACGGCTCCCCCTTCGACAAGTCGCCGCTGTTCCGACAAGATCCGATTGACCGCCGCCGCGTGAATCAGCGGCCCCATGAACGGCTCCGGATTCGCATCGGCCGAATTGACGACGATCTGCGCCGTCTGTTCACGCAGCGCTGCGAGAAAACGTTCGCATTCTCCAACCAGGATCAGTCGCCGCACGCAGGTGCACCGCTGTCCCGAGGTGATGAACGCCGATTGAATAACTTGATCGAGCGACGCAAGGCTCTGATCGGGTTCCATCACCACCAGCGGATTGTTGCCCCCAAGTTCCAGCGCCAGCAAAACTTCGGGGCGATGAACCAGCGTCTCGCGCAGTTTCAATCCAGTCGGCAAACTGCCGGTGAAGAAGAGTCCGCGTAGGTCAGGGTGTTCCGCGATTAAGCGTCCAGTCGGCGCCGCGCCTTGCAACAGATTCAAAACGCCCGGGGGCAAACCGGCGTCTCCCCAATACTTCGTCATCAACTCCGCGACGTGCGGCGTCAATTCGCTCGGCTTGAATAGAACGCTGTTGCCGGCCAACAGCGCTGGCACGATCTGACCGTTGGCGATATGCGCCGGAAAATTGAAAGGGCCGTAAACGGCGACCACGCCGAGAGGGCGATACCAAGTTCGCCCTAAGCGTCCCTTCAAGTCAATCGTCTCGACGGCGCGACGACGCAAATGGGCGTCGATCGTCACGTCGATCTTGCCGATCGTCGCGTCGACTTCCGACGCAGCGTCCCACCGCGGCTTGCCAACTTCGGCGGAGATCGCCGCCGCCAACTCGTCGCGTTTGAGCCGGACAACCTCGGCAAAGGCACGTAGCACATGAGAGCGTTCTTCGACCGACTTCACGCTCCACGCGGAGAGCGCACTCTTGGCGGCGGCAAACGCTTCGCCGACATCCGCCGCACTCGCTGCGGCGCCGCGCCAGACCGTTTGGTCGTTCGCCGGATTGGTCGACGTGAACGGCTCTCCCTCTCCGAGTCTCCATTTGCCATCGATGAATAACATAGTTACGCCTCCGCTCGCAGATCGACGTATCGGACCGATTCGCCTGGCTGCACTTCGAGCGCCGCGGCCAGCGACTTCTCCAGCACCAAGCCGTCTTCACGCAGGTAAAGCAAACCGCCGGCGGCAAGAAACGACTTGCCAACCGTCGTCGCGATGCATTTGCGATACGGTCCCATCCCGTCGGGGTGATCATCGATCGCGGCGATCACGTCAACGCGACTTTCCCGGACCGCGCGGATCTCCTCCCGCTTGCACTGCAAGATCGGCCCCGCTTCAAAGATATCGACCAAGTCGTACCACCGCAAACCTTCTCCTTCCAACAGTCGTCGTGCCGGCGCCGTCAGTCGGTGGACTTCGCCGATCGACGCTTGCGCCTCTTTGGGAAGGAGCGTGACGTAAATCGGGTGCCGCGGCATCAGCTTTTCGATGAACTCTTTGTTGTAAAGGCTTAGCATGTCGGCGTTAGGAAAATCGATTCCAAAGAAGTGATGCCCCAGCGCCTCCCAAAACGGACTGACGCCGTCGTCGTCGATCACTCCTCGCAATTCGGCAATGACTTCCGACTCAAACAAGGAGGGATGATTCGCCATGAAGAGAAAGCGGCAAAGGGACAACACGCGTCCCGTTCCACCCCCGCGATATTCGCTCCGCAAGAACAGGCTGCCGATCTCGGTCGGTCCATCATGCTCGCGGAGCAGATGTAGAACCTTGTGTTCGTAGCGTAATTTCAGCGTTTCCGACTCGTGAACGTCCGTCCCCAATCGATAGGCGTAGAACGGCTTGAAACCTCCTACCTTCGGTACGATACCGCAGGTGCCGACGATCTGCCCGCTCGGCTTCTCTTCCATCACGAAGAGAAACAGCTCGTGCTGGGCCGAGTCGTCCTCCATTTGCGAGAAGGTCCGCACCGCTTGCTTTACGCGTTTTTCCATCAGCGACTCATCGCGAGGCAGCGTCGTCAGTCCGGTCGCCGTCAAATGAGCCAACGCGTTAAGTTGCCCCAGATCTTCGATCCGTACCGGACGCACCACAAGCAGCGGAACTTCGCTCATACAGGGCTCCCACCTTATTCCTCGTGAAGACGGAGGAGGGTTTGCTCCAGGATATCGCAAACCGAATCGATCTCATCGTCGGTCACCGCCAACAGAGACGGCAGAAATCGAATGCGAGTCGGATCCGATCCGGCGGCGAACGCGATCACGCCGGCCGAGAAGAGTTCGGTCAACACCCGTTTCGAGACGGTAGGCGAACCGTCGAGCGCCGTAAATGCAACCATCCCACCGACGCCCCAAGGGCCGCGAATCAGTTCGGGATGTTGTCGATGGAGCTTTTCGAATCGGATACAGAACCGGCGGTGAATCTGGGCGTTGCGGCCATCGGGCCCGTAGAAGCCGCCATGTTCCAGCTTGTGCAAAATGAACTTCGCCGCGATCAGCGCCGTCGTCGACGCGGTAAAAGTTTGACTCAACAGACCCGGCTTCGGATTCATCGCATTGCCAAACAACGTCGCGCAGACCTGGGTCATTTTGCCAACCGTGACGATGTCGGCATATTGATCCAGCTCAAGCATCTGATAGGCGAACGGCGCCAGGGTGCGGCCGAAGGTCTGGATCTCGTCAAAGTAAATCGGGACGCCAGCCTGACGCAGCTCTTGGCACAGCGCCGCGAAGAACGAATGAGGCGCCGTTCGGTAGCCTCCTTCCCCTTGCACGAGTTCCATCATGAAACCGCAATGGGCGCCGGGATAACGCGACAGATACATGTGGAGCGCCGCGACCGCGTCGTGCTGGCTTACTTCGGCGTGATCGGGATCAAAGAACGGCACGAAGTCGACCGGGATGGTGGCCGGCAGCCCGGCTCGATATTGCGGGCGATCGGTAATTTGCGACAAGACGAGCGAACGTCCGGCGAACGCGTTATCGAACGCCAAAATCCGGTGCGAACCCGGGCGATACTGAAACAAGATCTTCAGCGCGTTCTCATTCGCCATCGCGCCGCTAGAAGTTAGAAAACAGTGATCGAGCGGGGCGCCTTGCTGCCGGGCCAGTGCGACAAGTCGCTCGCTCACTTCCAGCGACTCGCGATTCTGCTGCAAGTTCCCCTGCATCACGGTATCTGCAATCACCGCGTCGGTAAGCACGTCAACCAGTTCCGGCATGCTATGCCCGCAAACATGGACGCCGATCCCGGAGATCATGTCGTACTTGACGCTGCCGTCGGCTAGTTCGACCAAACTGCCGCGGCCGACTCCGCTGCCGAGAAAGGGAAAGTAGAGAGGATTGCCACGCAACTGGGCGAACTGCTCCAGCGCCGCCGCATAGTCCGCTTCTAGCTCTGGCGATGGATCGCGACGCGTCAGGTTCTCGGAATGTTCGGCGAGCGCCTCGCGGAGGAGTCGTTTCGCTTTCACGACTCTCCAGTCCGCTTTCAACAAATCCGCGGTCAACTTCGGCTCGTCCATTCCATCGACTCCTATACGCTGACTATCAATTAATTATACGTATTGCTCCGAAAAGAGGTGGAAATGTTATCGCGGGAAGTTCGCCTATTTCCCGGCAAGACTCTTGGTAATTAGGAAACTGGCCGAAAGTTTGGCGCGCTCGGCCAGACTGGCGCGCCACATGAACTCCTCAGTCGAGTGGATATTGCCGCCCCGAACGCCAAGCGTGTCGACGTTCGGCACGCCGAGCGCCGCCAAACGATTGCCGTCGCAGACCCCGCCAGATCGCTCCCACGCCAGGTCGAGCCCTAGATGCAATCCACAGTCGCGGACTTGTCGCAACAACGTCTGGTATTGCGGGTCAAACAGCTTCGGCGGCGCCGAGAATCTTCCTTCCCGCGTCAATGTGATTCCTTCCGCAGCGCCAGCGACAATCTGATCGATCGCTGTGGAGATTTCCGCTTCCAATTCTGGCTTCGGGTAACGGACGTTGAAACGGACGATCGCCACGTCCGGGACCACGTTGTAAGGTGAACCGCCATCGATCCGCGCGACGTTGATCGTAACGCCGGGCCAGCGTCCGTTGAGTGAATGCAACTCGCGGGCGACCTCCGCAGCGGCGATCACGGCGTTACGTCCCGCGGCGAACTCACGCCCCGCATGTGCCGATTTTCCCCGCGCGACGATCGCGAAATTGCCGGAGCCTCCCCGCTCGCCAACCAGATTGCCGCTGGGCAAGCTCGGCTCGTAGACCAGGCCAAAGTCAGCGCCAACCGCATACTTGGCGAAAACGTCGGCCGAGCAAGGAGAGCCTATCTCTTCGTCACTGTTCAAAATCACGCGCCAACCGAGTCGCTGATCGCCGGTCGCTGCGACGTAGTGTTCGAAGGCCAGCAGTGCGTAGAGAAGTACGACCAAACCTCCTTTGGCGTCGGCGACGCCGGGGCCCTCGATTCGCTCATCCGAACAAATAACCGCCTGAAACGGCGAATCGACCGGATAGACCGTATCAAGATGGATCGCCAATACCGCTTGCAGCGGAGCGTCGCTGCGACGCGTGATCACCAGCGCGTCTCCCAGCGGCATTTCGATCGCTTCGCCGCGGGCATTGGTTTCGTGATGACTGGCCAGCGGCAGCCGCAGAATACTTTCCGCGATCGGTTCAAACTGACCGGCAACTTCGTCAACAAGGCGCTGCACTCCGGCTAGATGGAACGTGCCGGTGTTAATCGACGCCCAGTCGATGAGCAGCCGCTCCATCGCCGTTTGCTGCGAGTCGATCCACGCGATAGCTGGGTCCATGACCAATCTCCGCCTGATGCCCTCACCCCATAACAATATAGCACACAAACTATAAGGAGCCTATCTTCCCATTAACAAATCGAAACTCCTTCGCAAGAGTTCGGATTACATAAAATCCTTGACTCGGCTCCTTCAAACGGACTATAACCAACCTTCTCGCCCCCGTTTTTCTCCCGCCAATTTATCCCACAAAATCTCATGCCGCGACTGACTCAGCAGTTCGTCTTTGCGCTGATACTCTGGGGGTGCGCGAACGCCCAGTTCACGTATGCGGAATCGCCCAATCACGCTCCTTTCGGGGAAGCGATTGAGCCGTACCTGATCAAAAACTGCGTCCGCTGTCACGGCGCCGAATTGCAGGAAGGAGACTTCCGCGTCGATACGCTTTCCAAAGATGTCGGCGATGGGCCTTCGGTGAATCGTTGGCTGGAAGTCATCGAAAAAATCAACAACGGCGAGATGCCTCCGGAGGATGAACCGGAACTGCCGACCGCCCAGCAGAACGCCGAAATCGTCGAGTGGTTGGCAACCCGCATCGAAGAAGGTCGCACCGCTCGCCTCGCCCAGAAACAACCGGTTTCGTTCCACCGTCTGACGCGCGACGAGTACGCCAATACGGTTGACGATTTGTTTGGCGTGCAGTTCGGCGTTTCCGATCCCAGCGGACTCAACGAAGAGCCGGAGTGGCACGGCTTCGAGCGAATCGGTTCGGTCCTTTCCCTCTCCGCATCTCATATTGAAAAGTATTATAGCGCCGCCGAGCGAATCTTAGAGGAAGCGTATCCGACGCGACCGGTTCAAACGCAGGTCGTTCGCAAAAATGCGCTCAAGCTTCGCGGCGGACCAAGCGGCGAAGTCGTCAAAGAACTCGAGGCGAGCGGGCTCGTCGACAAGGTTCGCGTCGATATGTGGCCCGGTCACGAGATCCAAGGGGGACGTCCTGGTCCCGAGGGAGACATGCTGAAGAACGGCGGCTTGTTCAAAGTCCGCATTCAGGTCAGCGGAATGAAGCCGAAAGGTGGTCGCGCCCCGCACTTGACCTTCTACGCCGACAAGATTGATCGCTTGTTGTTTGAGCAAGATATTCTGGCGCCGGAAGAGCAGCCGGTCGTCGTCGAGTTTCTGGCCGATTTGCCGGCCGGCGGGCATACGTTCAAGGTGACCAACGACGTCCCTGGCCCGTCGAACTTGCCGCGATCGGGACGTAGCGGCTCTCGCCCCTTCTTCAGTTTGCAGGATGGCCGCATTCCGTGGCAGATCAAGCTGACTGATGAAGAAGGCTTGCCCCTCTATCCCTTCCTGATCATCGACTGGATCGAGTGGGAAGGACCGCTGGAGCCGGACGCGCTCGTCGCCAAACGGGCTCGCTTTATGCCGGACGAAGACGGAAACATGGAACAAGCGAAGGCCTGCGTCGCACGACTCTGCGAAGCGGCGTTCCGCCGACCTGCCGAAACGGCCGAAGTCGAACGCTACTACCAGATCGTCGAAAGCGAAATCGCGGCAGGCGCAGATTTGCGCCAGGCGATGAAGACCGGGATGCTGGCGATCCTTTGCTCGAAGAACTTCCTGTTCGTCGTCGAAGGGAATCTCGATAAACCGCAGGCCCAATTGAACGACTATGAAATCGCGTCGCGGCTCTCCTACTTGCTCTGGAGCACGATGCCGGACGACGAACTCTTTGCGTTGGCTCGCGAAGGGAAGCTGCGCGAACCGGACGTTCTGAAACAACAGTTCGAGCGGATGATCGCCGACGAGCGAGCCGAGAAGTTCAGTCACGACTTCCCGCGGCAATGGTTGCAACTGCACAAGCTCGGAATGTTCCCGCCGAACAAAGAACTTTACCCCGACTACGATCCGCATCTTGAACGAAGCATGGAAGGAGAAACGTACGCGTTCTTCCAGGAAGTGCTCGACAAGAACCTGACGCTCCATGAGTTCATCGATTCCGACTGGACGATGGTCAATCCGCGTCTGGCGATGCATTACGGAATAGAAGGAATCGAAGCGGACGAATACCAACGAGTTTCGCTGCCGCCGGAAGATCAACGAGGCGGCCTACTGACGCAAGCGGCGGTGTTGTCGCTCACCTCCGACGGAACGCGTCATCGCCCGGTCCATCGCGGCGTCTGGGTGTTGCAGTCGGTCTTCGGCAAATCGCCTCCTCCGCCCCCGGCGAACGTCAATCCGATTGAACCGAATCCGGTCGATTCGCCGAAGGCGACGATTCGGATGAAGCTCGAAGCGCACAAGCATGACCCGAACTGCGCAGCATGCCATCGTAAGATTGACCCGCTCGGCCTGGCCTTCGACAACTTCGATGCGATCGGCCGTTGGCGCGAAGAGGAAGTCGTCGCGCAAGGAACCGGCGCCAATCCTCCGGTCGACGCGAGCGGGACGTTGCCGGACGGCCGCGCGTTCTCGACGCCGCATGAATTCAAACAGTTGCTGCTGGCCGACATGGATCCGTTCAATCGGACCGTCGTCAACAAGCTGGCGACCTACGCCTTGCGTCGAACCATGACGGTCGACGATCGGGCCGATTTAGAAGCGATCGCAACTCGCAGCAAGGATGCCGATTACCGCGTGCGTGATCTGGTGGAAGCGCTGGTACTTTCCGACCTATTTCAGAAACGGTGAACCATGAGCCACTTCAATTTCAATCGGTGGAGAATCAACCGACGTCACGTTCTGCGCGGGATCGGCGCAACGTTGGCGTTGCCGCTGATGAACTGCATGGATCCCGGCAAGATGGTCGCGGCCGAAAACGTCAAAGACGAACCGGCGCTCGCCAAGCCGAAACGGTCGGTCTTCATTTACATCCCGAACGGTGTGAACACGCTCACGTGGCAGATTGAAAAGGCCGGGACCGACTACGAACTGAGCGGACCGCTCAAATCGCTGGAAGAGCACCGTCAAGAGATCACGCCGATCAGCGGACTCCACCATCCCAACGGCATCGGCCAGGCGCACGAGTGCGATAAGATCTGGCTGACCGGCGCCAAGATCAGCCAAGAAGGGGGCGCGTTCCGCAACAGCGTATCGGCCGACCAGATGATGGCCGAAGTAACTTCGCCTCATACACGATTCTCGTCGCTTGAAGTCGCGATCACCGGCGGCACGCTCGCCTGGTCGCGCGATGGTATTCCGCTCCCGGCCGAACGGCGTCCGAAGGTGATCTTCGATCGCTTGTTCGGCGTCGAGCCCGGCGGCGCTGATGCGGCCAAACGGAACCTAAGCCGTCGCGGCAGCGTGCTCGATACGCTGTTGGAAGACGCCGATCGCTTCCGTAAACAGATCGGCACGGAGGACCGTAACAAACTGGACGAATACCTGAACGCGGTCCGCGACGTCGAAAAGCGAACGCGCCGCTCCTACGAATGGCTCGACATTCCGAAGCCGTCGATCGCAGCCGAAACGAAACAAAAGCTCGCGCGGGACATTCCGCAGACCGACGCCGGCGATCTCTATCGCACCATTTACGATCTGATGGTGTTGGCGATCCGGACCGACATGACCCGCGTCATCACTTGCATGAGCGGCAGCGAAAGCAACGGTCTGGCGATTCCGGAAATCGGCGTCGCGCAAACGCGTCACGAACTGTCGCATCACAACGGCGACCCGGAACAATTGCGTCGTCTGACCGAAACCGACGCCTTCCTCGCGAAGCAACTCTCTTACTTCATCGGCCAACTGAAGTCGTATCAGGAAGAGAACGAAACGTTGCTCGACCGGACCATGGTCTTGTTTGGCAGCGGTATGGCGTATGGGCACAGCCACGGCAACGCGAATTTGCCGATGGTCTTGGCCGGCGGATCAGGTCTCGGCCTGAAGCATGGCCAGCACGTCGACTACAACTTGCCGAAGCTTGGTCAGTACAATCTGGCCGACGCCCGCGGGCACTACGGCGTCTGCTCTCGTCCAGTCGACAGCGACGCCCATCTCAGCAACTTGTTGCTGACGATGATGCAAAAGATGGACATTCCGGTCGATTCCTTCGCCGACAGCAACGGCGTCATTTCGGAAATCATGGGATAAGTCGCGTGCGATATTTACTCCTGCTGGCGTTTCTACTTCCCGGTCTCTACTTCGCTCACCCCGTCGCGGCGGAAGAAGCGGCGTATCGAACCGATAAGAACGACGACGAAAAGTTGCCCTGGTTTCAGATCGAGCCAGGCAAGTTTCCGCCAGCGGACTCGGCCCACTATTTCGCCGGCGAGTTGATCGAGATGGACCACGTCCATCGCACCGGCGAACTTCGGGTCTCGCGTACCGACAAACAGCGTCGTCACCACTGGGATGTGCCGATCGCGTTTCGCATGCTGCCGTATGGTTCGATCAAGTATCACGGCGCCCTCGCGGCGCTGCGCGACATTCCGATCGGAACCCATCTGCATGGCTGGTACTACGCCAAGGGGAAAGACGAGGAAGCGACGAAGTTCTACTTCAATCGCGAGAGCATCGAGTCCCCCTTCAACAAGGCGATTCGCCTGATGGACGACTTCAGCTACTATGACGAGCAAAAGCGGCTCTTCAACGTAGAGTCGATCGATCTTGAAAAGAAGAAGCTCCTCTTGCGCGGCGTCGATACCAAGTCGGGCGAAGCGGACAAAGAGACGTTTGAGCTCGACGTCACTCCAGCGACGCGCGTTTTTCTGGGCAAACAATTCGCCACCCTTGAGGACGTCAAACCGGGTCAGCAGATCCTCTACAACCTTACCTGGGCGACGCTCTACGGCATCGGCCGCTGCACCGATCTCTGGCTCGACGAAGAAAGCCGTGAAGTTGCGCGTCAGCGGCAGTTTGAACAGCACCGCTTGCATATCCAGTATCGCGGCGTTCCCGGCTGGATCGACGAAGTCGACAACCAGAACCGGATCGTAACCGTCACTCTGTTCGACGGCGTTGATCCCCACCTTTTGGAAGAATTCAAAGTCCCTGGTTCGGTTCAAGGCGTCGTCGCGGAACCTACCCTACAAAGTTATGACCAAGTCAACGATCGCAAGTCAGGCCCGATTGTCTCCGTTAAGGACGTCGATCGTGTCCCCGGCAGCAGCGGAATGCAAGTCAGCTTCCAGCCGCAACTATTACTGGAAGGCTTCCGCCCGGGTCGCATCGTCCGCCTGTTTCCGATGAGTTGGCCGATGGTCACGATTCCCCAGGAAGAGACCCTCTGGCCGGAGCGCCAATAGCGCAATCCGCTCATCAAGCGGCGATTCCGTTCCGACAAACAACGCGATAATCCCACAGGCGCCAGACGAAATCCTGGCGCCTTTTTTTGCGCCCACGCTATCAGCGTCGCGACGGTTCTGCAGTCGCCGCTAGCTACGTCTACATGGCAATCTTGCCGTAATCCGCAAAGTCCTCCCGATCCGGTTATTCCGGCGGCAATGTTCTTGTCGATTGAATCGAATTGACTGACCTTCCAATCGTCAAATTCCGATCTCCTCTTGGGAATAACAATTTGCCGGTAAACGGTTTTGCTCCTAGGCAAAGGTAGGCGTGATGCGGAGAAGCGTTTTCGTTTTAATGGCTGCGTTGCTGGCGACGCCGGCGTTTGCTCAAGATGCTCCCGTTTCTTCTGCGCACGGCATTGGCTTCTTCGCCAAGCCGAACGGCGGCAATCAGACGCCTCCCGTTCCGCAATCGGTAGACCAATTGCAATGGCCGGAAGCCGCTCCAGCCGTCTACTCGCCCGGAAACGCGGTCACGTCGGTTACACCGGTTTCCTTTGAATCGCAGCTGGCCGCCACTTGCGATTGCCAACGCTGCAGTCCCTGCGGCTTCGACACTTGCTGCTGCGATCAACGCTGGGCCCATCGCACCGGCGGCTACGGCGAATTCCTCTATCTGCGTGCCCGCGACGCGGACGTCGCCTACGCTCAGATTCGGGACGGAGCGACGCCGTTCGGTCGTACCGCCGTGGCCGATCCTGATTACAGCAGCGGTCTCCGGGTCGGCTTCTGGTCGGCGTGGGATTGCCGCTCCAGTCTTGGCGTTTCGTACACTGGTTTCTGCAGCAACACCACCGACACGCTGGCGACCGACGCTCCCCTGTCGATCGCGTCGCTGGTCATTCATCCCGGTTCCGTCGCGGCCGGATCAACCGGCTTGGAAGCCAACGCGTCGCTCGACGTCAGCTTCGACCAGGTCGACATCACCTACCGCCGCATCTGGGGCGCTACCGAAACGGCGTCGGTCAACTGGCTCGCCGGCGTTCGCTATGGTCGCATCCAACAACAGTTTCAGTCGGAGATTTCGGTAAACGGGACGACGACCGTCCAGTCCGAACTCGATTTTGACGGCGTCGGTTTCACCTTCGGCTTTGACGCCGAGCGTTACGCTCCTTGCAGCGGGTGGCTCATCTATAGCAAAGGAAACGCGGCATTTTTGGCCGGCGAATTCCGCGGCGACTACACCCAATTCGACTCGACCGACCCGCTCGAAATCCAAACCGACTGGAAAGCCGGTCGCATCGTGCCGGTCCTCGATCTCGAACTCGGCTTCGGGTGGCAAGGTTACAACAATCATCTCCGACTAACGGCGGGTTACGTCGTCCAGTCGTGGTTCAACACGGTGAGCACCGATGCGTGGATCCAAGGAGTGCAAAACTCAAATTTTGTTGGTCTAAATAACGGGATGACTTTCGACGGCTTGACCGCCAAAATCGAGTATGTGTGGTAATAACGACCACTAAGCGCAAAATAACGACAAATTACTCAACGGAACCTTCTTTTAAGAGAAGGTTCCGTTTTTTTCATGCGCCTAATTATTTGGCGGCTCAGGAATCGACTTGAATGCGCTAAACATTCGGTTACTATCAGCTCTGAAAATCCCCCTAAACACCCCAATCGCTACCATCCTTACATCCGGACCGATCGTCCGGAAAAGTGATGCAGCACCTCCCCAGGGGGACGTTATGGCCAGTTTCTCTCCAGCTGAGGCGATCGAACGAAATGAGTTTCTCATTCCAGCGCGGCAAGCGACGCAAGGCTCTCTCGAAAAATCAACTGCGTAAAAATCGTCAGCGACAAACGCAGCAAGCGGAATTCTTGGAAGCGCGCCAACTGTTGGCGGCCGACGTTTACGTCGATGCGAGTTGGGTCGGATTGATGGCCGGCGTCGATCCTGACGGACCGATGGGCCCCGCCACCGAAATCGGCGTCGACGCGTTCGCCACGATCCAAGCTGGGGTCAACGCCGTCGATCCGAGCGGTACGGTTACCGTCGGCGACGGGACCTACAACGAGAACGTCACGATCAACAAAAATCTGACGCTGCAATCCGTCAATGGTCGTAGCGCCACCACGATCGACGGCAATAACGCCGGCACGGAACTTGGCGCCGTCTTCGTCACCAACAACACGACCGCCGTGACGATCGAAGGCTTCACGATCCTCGGCCTTGACGGAACTCCGGGGCTGGAAAAGTCGGCGGTCTATTTCCAAGGCTCGCATTCCGGCGCGAAAATCCTCAACAACGAACTCGTCGCGCGCGGCGACAGCGCCCTGCTGACCGAATATGGGGCGACGATCGACAACTTCCTGATCGACGGCAACATCTTCTCGGGGCAGACCTTCACCGGGCTCACCGCCGGAGGAAGCGGATTCGGTTCGCAGTTCACCACGCCGAACGTTCCGCGACAGCTGGTCGCGATGGGTGGCGGTACCGGCGGTGGAAACACCTCCAACATCACCTTCACCAACAATCAGATCACCGGAACCGCCGGCGGTCTGAACGACATGATGCAGGAACAGGGGAACACCCTGGTCACGATCGACGCCAAGGGAGTGACGATCAGCGACAACACCTTCGCCGGCACGACCACGCGCTACGGCAGCAGTTTGCGCGCACGGGGCGAAGATACCAAGATCGAAAACAACGTGTTCGATCTGACGAACCAGTCAGCGACCACCAATGCATTGTTCGTCCAGGGTTCGGGCGGCCTCTCGACCGATCCCGATACGCTCGGCGATGTCGTCAACAATAACACTTTCTCCGATCCGGTCTTCGCGATCGGCAACACGGTCTATCCGATTGATTCTATTCAGGGGCGGATCGACGCCGCGACCGCGGGCGACGTCCTCCTCTTCAGCGGCGACTTCACTGAGAACGTCGTCGTCGACAAGGCGATTACCCTCGGCGGCGATTTCAAACTTAACGGCACGCTCAGCGTTACCGACAGCGGTGCAATTCTCTCGGCAGGTTTCAGCCCCGGCATTATTGCCTCCGGCGATCTGTCGTTGATTGCTGGTTCGACGCTGGCGGTTGAATTCAACAACATCGGCACGCCCGGCGCCGATTTCGACCAGTACCAGGTCGTCGGCACGGTCAGTCTCGGCGGAGCGACCTTGTCGTTGACCGGCGCCGCAACCGGTTTGACGCTCGGCGACAAAATCACGATCATCGACAACGACGATACCGATGCGGTAACCGGCACGTTCGCCGGTCTGGCCAATGGCGCCACCGTTATGCTCAACGGCGACGACTACCGCATCTTCTACGACGGCGGCGACGGCAACGACGTCGTCCTGGTTCGTGATACGCTCTCGTCGGCGTCCGTGTTGGTTGACGACGATTTCGCCGGCACGGCTTCCGGTGCGGAAGTCAGCCCTGGCTTCTTCTACCTGATCAATGCGTTCTCGACCATCCAAGCCGGCGTCGCTGACGTCAACGTCGGCGGAACTGTCACGGTCAATGACGGCTCCTACATGGGCAACGTCACGATCAGTAAGAACCTGACGCTGCAGTCGGCCAATGGTCGCGACTTCACCACGATCGACGGCAACAATGCCGGAACCGAACTGGGCGCCATTTTCGTCAAGAATAACACGACCGACGTCACGATCGACGGCTTCACCGTTTTGGGTCTGGATGGAACTCCCGGCCTCGAGAAGGCGGCGATCTACTTCCAGGGCTCGCACTCCGGCGCGAAGATCCTGAATAACGACATCGTCGCTCGCGGCGACAGCGGCCTGATCACCGAATACGGCGCCACGATCGACTTCTTTACGATCGACGGCAATATCTTCTCGGGTCAGACGTTCGTCGGTCCGAATCCGGCCGGGCTTGGCTTCAGCACGCAGTTCACCGAAGCGAACGTCCCGCGCCAGTTGGTCGTCATCGGCGGCGGCTCCGGCGGCGGCAACACCTCCGACATCATCTTCACCAACAACCAGATTACCGGTACTGCCGGCGGTCTGAACGCGATGATGCAGGAACAGGGGAACACCCTGGTCACGATCGACTCGGACTACGCCGAAATCACCGGAAATACCTTCGCCGGCACGACCACGCGGTACGGCAGCAGTTTGCGAGCCCGCGGCGTTTCGACCCAAATCGAAAACAACACGTTCGATCTGACGAATCAAACGCCGACGACTAACGCGTTGTTCCTGTGGAACGGCAGCGCGTTGTCGACCGATCCGGACACCTTTGAAGACATCTTCAACAACAATAACTTCGGCGATAACGCCTACTTCGTGAACGGCTCGATCGGCGTGAACTCGATGCAACAAGCGATCGATAACGCTTCGCCGGGTGACGTTCTCTACTTCATCGGCAACTACACCGACGCCGCCGTCGATATCAACAAAGCGGTAACCGTGGCTGGCGAATTCAACCTAACCGGCACGCTGACCGCTAGCGCCAGCGGCGCCGTGATCTCGGCCGGCTTCAGCCCCGGCATCATTGCGTCGGGCGACTTGTCTTTGACGACAGCTACGACGCTCGCCGTCGAATTCAACGCCCTCGGCACGGCCGGCGTCGACTACGATCAATATCAGGTAACTGGCACGGTCGATCTGGGAGGCGCCACCTTCTCCCTGACCGGTACCGCCGCGGGGCTCTCCCTCTTCGATGAGATCACCATCATCGACAACGACGGCGTTGATGCGGTGACCGGCACGTTCGCCGGTCTGGCCAACGGCGCCGTGGTCTCGCTCAACAGCGAAGACTACCGCATCTTCTACAACGGCGGCGACGGCAACGACGTGACGCTGGTCCGCGATACGCTCGCGTCGATGGACGTGCTGGTCGACGACGACTTCGCCGGCATGGCGGCCAACACCGAAGTCTCGCCTGGCTTCTTCTACCTGGTCAATGCGTTCTCCACCATCCAGGAAGGCGTGAATGACGTCACCGTCGGCGGAACCGTGACGGTCAACGCCGGCACGTACGTCGAGAACGTGACCCTCAACAAAGAGCTGACCCTCATCTCGTCGGCCGACCGCGACAACACGACGATCGAAGGGATCTCCGGCGTCGGCGCCTTGGCGACGGTGCTGATCACTTCCGACAACGTGCAGCTCGGCGAAAGCGGTAAGGGCTTCACGATCATCGGCATCGACAACGGCAATCCGGCCATCGAAAACGCCGCGATCTACATCGACAACAACAACGATGGAACGACGATCGAAGGAAACCGCATTCTGGCCAACGGCGATTCGGCGATCTTGACCGAATACAACCAGATGGTCACCAACCTGACGATCAACGACAACATCATCGGCGGAACCACGTTCGTCGTTCCTCCGATGGGCGGCCCGCAGTTCAGCACCAACAACGTTCCCCGTGGTCTGGTCTATATCAACGGCGGCAGCACCAACGACAACACCGGCATGACCGCCAACATCACCTTCACCAACAATACGATTGAAGGCGTAAGCGGCGGCGTCGACGCGATGATGATGGAAGTCGGCGCATCGCTGGTGACGATCGACTCGGACGGCGCGACGATTACCGGCAACGAATTCAAGGGAACGACGACCGGCACCGCTTCGACGCTGCAAGCTCGCGGCAAGAACGCCGTCATCACCGGCAACACGTTCGACACCGCGCTACAAGGCGATTTCACCAATATCGTCTCGCTGCTCAACACGTCGACCGGTCAGCTCTCGATCGCGCCCGACACGCTCTTCGACTTCATCGACGATAACACATTGGTCGACGGCATGACGACGCCGAAGGCCTACTTCGAATTCATCCCCGGCATGACGCCGAGCCAGGACAGATTGGTCGTTCGCACGCTGGAGCAAAACGACGGCACGCTGCAAGGCGCCGTAAACGCCGCGACGGACGGTTCGACTCTCTACTTCCTCGACCTCTACGGAACGTACGTCGAAAACCTGGACGTCAACAAGCCGGTCACTGTCGGCGGCGAGTTCACGCTCGACGGCGAACTGAAGGCGAGCGTCACGGACGCCAACATCAACGCTGGCTTCAGCCCCGGCACGATTTACTCGACCGATCTGACGCTGACGGCCGGATCGAAGTTGACGGTCGAAGTCAACGACGTCAACGTCGCCGGGACCGATTACGATCAGTATGTCGTTACCGGAACGGTCGACCTGGGAGGCGCCACGCTTGATATCGTCGACCTGCCGCCCCCTTCGACCTCGATGCTCGGTCACCAACTGGTCCTGATCGACAACGACGGGATGGACGCCGTGATCGGCACGTTCGCCGGCCTCGTGAACGGCGACGTGATTACGATCGACGGCGAGAATTACAAACTGTTCTACGATGGGGGCGACGGCAATGACGTCGTCCTGATCCGCGACGCCGACGTGACGCCGACCGTTTATGTTGACGACGACTGGGCGATGGGCGTTCTCCCCGGCCAGGAAGTCCTGCCCGGCTTCTTCTTCGAGATCAACGCCTTCGCGACGATCCAGGAAGGGGTCGACGACGTCGATACCGACGGCGACGTTCTCGTCCGTGAAGGCTCGTACGACGCCGGCGCCATCGTTCTCCGCGGCATGACCATTCATGGCGAGGGGATGAACCCGTCCGACGTCATGGTGACCGAAACCGTTACCCACGGCTTCTTCATCGACACCGCCGGCGACGTCATTCTACAAAACATGCAGATCCAGTCGACCGTCGGCAACGGCGTCTTCGTCCCCACCGCCGGATCGCTTCTGCTCGAAGACCTGATCCTGAACAACAACGGCGAGGCTGGCTTCGTCATCAACACGACGCCGAGCGTCGTGATGACCGACGTCGAATATCAAGGCAACGCCCAGAACAGCCAGCTGATGATGGTCGGCTCGTTCACCTACAACACCACGACCGGCGAAGCTGACGTTGTCGACATCAATTCGCCGTCGATCGGCGGCGCCGGCAACTTCCAGCACAATCGCGGTGGCGCCTATCAAGATATCGTCCAGTTCACCGACGTCGCCCAGATGTTCGTCAATACGTTCGAGGGACTCGATCGCTTCACGATCGCGCCTCACCTGACGACCGTCATCAATATCGACGGCGGCGCCCCAATCTTTGGCGATCCGGACGTTCCGCCGGGCGACGTGCTGGCTCTTTACCTGGATGGCGTCGTCAATCCGGTCGTCGGTTCGACTCCGAACGGCTCAGTGACCTCCAGCAGCCACGCGGCGATCAACTACGTTAGCATCGAAACGATCATCGTCCCGGATGCCCTGGAAACGAATGACTCGATCGCTCAGGCGACGATCCTCGGTTCGCCCGAGTCGGTGATCATCAATAATTTGTCGATCCACGATGATAGCGACGTCGATTTCTTCCGGTACACCGCTCACTTTACCGGTAAGCTCTACATCAACGCCCTCTTCACCAACGTTCCGCAAGGGGATCTGCAACTCGACGTCTTCGATCAGTCAGGTGATCTCATCGCGTCGGTCAACACCAACGACGATAACGAGCAGCTGATCATTCCGGTCGTCAGTCAGCAGAAGTACTTCATCCGCGTGAAGGGAACTACGGACGACGTCAACCAATATTCGCTGGAAGTTGAGAACTTCGAGGCTCCGGCGCCGCACGGCATTCTGATTTCGCCGTTGTCCGATACCGGCACGTCGTCGCTGGATAACGTCACCAACAGCCCGACTCCGCTGATCTACGTTCAAGACGACCTGCTGCAGTTCGTCGATGAGAACGGCAACGACATCTCGGAACCGGCCAATGGCGAACTGCGTATCTTGACCGCCGCCGAAGCGGTGTTGGGGATGACCGACGGTTACGCCGTGCAGGTCACGATCACCAACCTCACGACCGGCGTCGCCATCCGTCGCTTCGCCAATCCGGTCGGTCCGGCCGATCAGGCGACCGTCTTCGTTTACGATCCAACCGTCTACGGCGACTCGCTAGCCGACGGCAACTACCTGTTCTCGGCCCGCACCGTCGTCTTCGACGGCCAGACGCCGATCACCCAGGGGAACGCCAACCTGGCGACTTCGGTTCGCCTGACTGTCGACGCGGTTACCCCTGGCGGCTCGATGCCGACCCTGGTGACCACCAGCGACAGCGGCAAGCTTGCCGACGACGAAGTGACCAACATTTCGCAGCCGATCTTCAAGGGAACCGGCGAGCCGAATACGAAGGTCTTCCTCTTCGCCAACAACAACACTAACCCGATCGGCCAAGGGACGGTCGACTCGCAAGGGAACTGGTCGGTCCAGGTCTCTCCGCTAGCGGATGGCGTCTACAGCATTCGCGCCGCCTACGAAGATCTGGCCGGCAACCGCAGCGCTCCTTCGCCCGGCCTGCAGATCGAAATCGACACTCTGGCGCCCAACACGCCTTATC
The DNA here is from genome assembly GCF_020966755.1 of Blastopirellula sediminis. Classification (NCBI taxonomy): domain Bacteria; kingdom Pseudomonadati; phylum Planctomycetota; class Planctomycetia; order Pirellulales; family Pirellulaceae; genus Blastopirellula; species Blastopirellula sediminis. The sequence goes on along the minus strand of NZ_JAJKFT010000004.1, from coordinate 693,863 downwards.
TCGACTTGATCACGGCGAGCGATTCGGGCCAGGTCAACGACGACAACGTCACCAACGACAACACGTTGACGTTTACGATGACGACGACCGATCCCAACTCGGCGTCGCACATCTTCACAACCAACTTCCAGTACCGGATTTACGCACGTCCGGAAGGTGGCGCCGAGTTCCTGCTGTACGATTCGTCGACCGACGGCGCCATTCCGGCCGCCAACGTCGCTGACGGCATGATTGACCTGAACTTCCTGACCCGCGAGACCGGCGCTTTGGCCGACGGTCGCTACAACTTCAAGTTGGAAGTGGAAGATCGTGCCGGCAACATCAGCACCGACTTCCTGCTGGGCGTGACGGTCGACACCGTCGCTCCGACCGGGGATGCGCCTGATTTGCTTGCGTCGAGCGACAGCGGCATGCTCGACAACGACTGGGTGACCAACATCGACACGCCGAGCTTCAGCGGAACCGGCGAAGTCAACTCGAAAGTCTTCCTCTACGCCGATACCGAGTTGGTCGGTCAAACGATCGTCAATGCCGACGGCACCTGGACGATCAAGTCGACCGCCCTGGAAGACGGCGTCTATGTGATCTCGACCGTCTACGAAGATCTGGCCGGCAACCGCAGCATGCCGCAACTGGCCGACTCGAAGTTGGAAGTCGACACCTACGTGCCGAACACTCCCTACTTGGATCTGGCCGCCGAAAGCGACACCGGTCGCAATGACGAAGACAACGTGACGATGGACAACACGTTGACCTTCAACATAACGACGACTGATCCGAACCAACCGCTCCATCTGTTCAGCGAGAACTACAAGTTCCGCATTTACTTGCGAGCGGAGAATGGTTCCGAAACGTTGATCTACGATTCGGCCGCCGAGTTCACCTCGATGGATCCGCTGCTCGACGGCTTCACCGACCTGGAGTACCTCAGCCGCACGATGGACATGCTGGCCGACGGCTACCATGACTTCAAACTGGAAGTTGAGGACCGTGCCGGTAACATCAGCACCGACTACCTGTTGGACGTGGTGATTGATACCGTGTCGCCGGACGCTCCGACGCTCGAAATCGATCCGAGCACGACCGACACCGGCGTGACCGGCGATCCGAACACGTTGGCCGACAACATCACCAGCGACTCGAATACCGGCTTTGTCGGCGACGCTGAGTCGAACTCGGTGATCCGCTTGTACGCCACCGACACGCCGCTGGATGGCGCCGCCCTTTCCGTGCTGAACGGCATGTCGGCCGCCGATGTGATCGCCTTCCTCAATGGCAATTACGTCTATCAAGGTCTAACCGCCGCTTCGCCGCTCGATGGTAACGACGGCAACCCGGAAGTCGGCTTCTGGAGCCTGACCGGCAAGTACGATCTGAACAACCCGAACTACTTCGCGTTCGACGGCATCCGTCAGATCGTGGTCACTTCGGAAGACCTGGCCGGCAACATCTCGATCGTCACGACGCTCGAAATGATGGTCGACACGCAAGGTCCGACGATCGACAACGTCAGCGTGACCGGCTCGCCCGACTACGACCTGTTCGCACCGAAGCCTTCGGTCGACGGTCCGACTCCGCCGATCACCAGTCTGGACATCGACTTCAGCGATCTCCCGATTCGCCCCGGCGTCCAGCTGTTCGCCACTGGCAACTCGCCTGACGTCACCTTTGTGATTGACGCTTCGGCCAGCACGCTGGGCGCGATTGCCGGCACGCAGGTTGGCGACCTCAACGGCGACGGCATCTACAACACCAAGCTCGACGCCGAGATCGCCGCGATCATCAAGGCGAATCAGCAGCTGATCGACGCGGGACTGGGCGACGTCGCCAAAGTCTCGTTGGTGGTGATGGTCAGCGGAACCGCGGTCTCGCTCGACTTGAGCATCGGCTCGAAGTTCACCACGGCCGCCGCCGACAACAACAACGACGGCAAGCTCGACCTGATCAACGCCCTCGAGTCGATTAACGCCGGCGGTTCGGCCAACTACACCGCCGGTCTGCAAGCCGCGACGACGATTCTGGAGAACTCCGGATTCGCCAACTCGACCGTCCTCTTCTTCGCTGACGGCTTCTCCGGTACGCCGGGCGCCCACACCGCGGCAGCCGCCGATTTGGCCGCCGTGGCGAAGAACATTTACGCGATCGGCGTCGGGACTTCGGACTTGGCCGAACTCCAGATCATTGATCCGGACGCCGCCGTTTATGAGACCACCAACGCGCTGCTCAACACCAGCGTCGTCGCTCCCACGTCGGTCGACGACTTCGGCTTCCTCTATCCGGCGATCTCCGATGCGACCGCGCTGCAGGCCGGCACGTTCCAGCTGATCGGCGACGCGAACGGCTTGATCCCGATCAAGTCGATCACGATCACGCACGACACGACTGCCGGTTCGGTAGCCCGTTCGACGGTAACGCTCGAATTCTTCGAAGCCTTGCCGGACGATCGCTACACGCTGAAGATCGCCGATTCGCTCACCGATCCGGCCGGCAACATGCTGGACGGCGAGAGCAACGCGGCCGAACCGCAAGATGATCCGTCGTTCGCCACCGGCAACGGCGTCGCCGGCGGATCGTTCCTGGCTCGCTTCACGATCGACAGCCATCCCGAAATCGGCGTCACCAGCTACGGCACGACGCTGATCGACATCAACGGCAACTTCATGGTCGACACCGAGAACTCGGACGACACCAACGAAGACCTCACCTTCGCGATCGGCTTCAGCACCGACGACGTCTTCGCCGGGCAGTTCACGCCCAGCGCCGGCAGCGTCGCCGACGGCTTCGATCGCCTGGCGGTCTACGGCAAGGTGAACGGCAAGTTCCGCTTCCAGTTCGACTTTGACAACGACGGAGCACCTGACGCGACGGTCATCCAGAACATTCAGGTCAACGGCCTACCGGTCGCGGGCAACTTTGACGGCAACGCCGACAACGGTGACGAAGTCGGCGTCTACGTCGGCGAAACCGGCACCTTCTGGATCGACACCAACCACGACAACCAGATCGATACGCCGATCTACACGCAATTGGTCGGCAAGCCGATCGTCGGCGATTGGGACGGCGACGGCTTTGACGATCTCGGCGTCTGGCGAGACGACAAGTTCTTCCTGGATCTGACCGGCGGCGTTGAAAACGGCTGGGACGGCAAGGCGGACCAAACCTTCTGGTTCGGATTCGAAGGGGTGCGTGAACGTCCGGTCTCGGCCGACTTCAACTCGGACGGGGTCGAAGACCTCGGCCTGTTTGTCCCCGATCAACAGAACTCGTCGAGCAGTCAGGCGGAATGGTTCCTGTTGATTTCGGACAGCGACGAAAACGGCGTCGCTCGCCCGATCTGGGAAAACCCGGATCGCATGATTCCGCCTTCGGAAGATCCGCTGGGCCGGAACGTGGCGAAGTTCCTGACCGATCCGTTCGGTCCGGATCAATACGCGATGTTCGGCAACAACAACGGCCTGCCGATCGTCGGCAACTTCGATCCGCCGGTCGCCGACGCGCCGCCGCAAAACCCGACGCCGGTAATCGAGTTCCCCGAGATCAACTTGCCGACTCCGTCGCATGGCTCGTCCTGGGAAGAAGCGGCCGACTTGGATCATGACGGCGCCGTCACGTTGCTCGACTTGGCGCTGGTCATTCGCCAGATCGGCAACTTGTTCAACCTGCCGTCGGACGTCGCGTGGGCTTTTGACTTCGACCATGACGGCGTCGTCAGCCTGCTCGACCTGACGCAGATCATCAAGAAGATCGGTACCTCGGCGCCTTCGACGTCCAGCTTCACGCTGGAAGCGGAAGAAGTGGCGGAGTCGACCGCTCCGGCGCCGGCCGCGAGCACCTCGTACTTCGAGGTCGTTTCGCCGGTTGCCAGCGACGATTCGGAGTCGATGATCAGCGGCGGCGTCGCGATCGAAGGGGAATCGGTCTCGGCCGCCCCGGTCTTCTGGATCCCGAGCGACGTTACCTCGACGACGACCATGTCGGTCGAGTCGACTACCTACCAGGCGGTCGACGCGGAAGTGGTCGCCCAGCAGTCGCTGGACGGGGAACTGGTCGACGAGCAGCTGCTCGACTCGCTAACCGGCGACAGCGAAAACTTTGAAACGGTGGACGCCCTGTTCACCGAGGAAGAGGACGAGCTGGACGAACTGTTCGTCTTCTAATCCCACACGGCAAAACCGAAATAAAGCCGGCTGGCGACTGATCGCCAGCCGGCTTTTTGCTTTCTTGGTCCGAGCCTCACCGTCGCCCCCGCTAGAGTATGGCGATCTCTCACGACGTTGCAAAAAATGTGCTTGTGCTGATTCCGCATGGCAATTGCATCGATCTTCCGTTGCGCTTTCGGCCGAATTCTGTAGTCTCCCCGTCGTGGGATCGATATACTCAAAAGTCGCCCCCCTGCCCGAAACACTCCCGATTTGCCGTATCTTTGCCGGTGATCTCCCCCTAACCCCAAGGGGACAGAGAATCGCTGGTTTTCCCTCCGCAAGACTTTCCCTGCGCCGACCGAAGACGACCGTCACTTCACTTCGTAGAAGGAGCGAACATGCTGGACCGTAGAAGAATGCTGCAAGCCGTGGCGACAGGAGCCGGGGCCGCTTTGGGCCTTCCCCTGTCAGCCGAGCGTCTCTTCGCCTCCAGCGGCCAAACGTCGCAGCCGAAACGCGTCATCTTCTTCCTGCAGAATCAAGGCTTCGATCCGGCAACCTGCGTCCCCCAAGGGATGAAAAACAGCGGCTCCCTGGCCGGCGTGAAACTCCCCGATCCGATCAGCCCACTCGAACCGTACAAAGAACGCCTGCATATCATCAACGGTCTGCATGGCAAACATACCAGCCCCTCCCATAGCGCCTTCTTCGGCGCGCTCGGCGGTTATCGTGGCGGCGATGGCGTTCCTCCCAGCGCCGCGACGATCGACTACGAATTGAGCAAGGTCCTGCCGCAAACGCTGTTGCCGCATCTTTGCATCGGCATGGACTCGATGGAGAACATGACGGCCAAGCCGACTCTCGCGACCCTCTCGGCCAGCGGCGCCGGTCAGCCGGTCTTTATGTACTCGAATCCGAATCAGCTCTACCAGATGCTCTACGGCGGCATCTCGACCGGCGATATCCGCCGTCAGCACGAGGCCCGCTCGAACGCCTTCGACCAGATCGAAAAACTAGCCGCCGCCAAAGGCGAGTCGCTTCCGGTCGCCGACCAGCAGCGCTATCGCCAGTACGTCGACGGCTTCAAAGACATTAACGGCCTGCGTGAGCGGCTCGACACCGTTTCGGATCATCTGCGCAAGTTCGCCCCGGCCGTAGACGAGCGATATACCAAGCCCGAGTTCGAAACCGACTGGCATGACGCGCTGCTCGACCTTGGCATTTCGGCCCTGACCTCCGGCATCACCAACACGCTGACGATCGGTTCCGGTCGCGGCGAAATCTTTGGCGCCTGGAAGGGACTGGGGATCGATCAACAGGGTCATAACCTGGGGCACATGGATCAGCCCAACAATCCGATCTGGGTTAAGATCCGTCAGTACAACTGCCGTATGCTCGTGAAGATCATCGAATCGCTCGAAAGCATTCCGGAAGGAAGCGGCACGATGATGGATCACACGTTGATCGTCTACACCAGCAACAACGCCGACAGTCAGCACACCAGCGGCGCCAACTGGCCCGTGATGCTGCTCGGCAACTTCGACGGCGCGTTCAAGACCGGCCGCTTCACGCAACTCGACGGGACGCGTCCGATCAACTCTCTTTACACGGCGATCATGAACGCCGCCGGGGTTAACTGCGATCGCTACAACATGAGCGAGAAGCTCGCCCAGAAATTCGATTCGACCAACGGTCCGCTGAAGGAAGTGCTGGCATGAGCAAGGTTGGATACGCCTTGGCGGTCCTCCTGGGGTGCTGTCTCACTTCGGCCGCCGCCGGCGAGACCTACGTCCCCGGCCAGAAAGTCGAGAAAGACTTTCGCGGCTTCGTCGAGCCGTTTCTCACGCGGCACTGCGTCGACTGTCACGGCGAAACGCTCCCGGAAGGGGACCTGACGCTGGAAGGTCTCGGTCCGGTCGACGAAGTGAACGCCGACATCTGGACCCGCGTTTGGGCGCAGGTCGCTTTGCAGGAAATGCCTCCCAAGGAAGAGGAGCAGCCGGAAGTGATCGAGCGGCTCCAGTTCGCCGACTGGATCGTCGACCAGCTGACCGACGTCCTCAAAGACAAAGGGGGCTTTCAAGCCCAGCTCGATCCGAACAAAGGAAACTTCGTCGATCACAACCTCCTCTTCGGTCCGCTCCCGGAAGGAATTCAGCTTCGCCCCACTTCTTCGCCGGCTCGCATCTGGCGCGTCACGCCGCAGGAACATATCACGCGGCTCAACGAACTGATCAATACCGAACCGACCTACGATCCGCGCAAGCCGGGTCTGCGCACCCACGGCGACGCCGTTCCGACCAACCATGGCGGCGAACTGAAGCTCTACTTCGGCGTTGATCGGATCACCAAGTGGCAAGGGGGAACCGTCGCCTATGCGACCGCGGTGAAAAGCGTCCCGGCCGTTCTCTCTTCGGCCCGCGCTCACGGCCTGGAGAACTACCCCGACTTCTACACCGTCAACAGCGCCGAAGCGACGCAGGTCCTCGGCATGGCGGACGACATCCTTCGCTATATGGCTTACGGCCCACTCAGCATCGCCGAGCCCTATCAGATCAGTGACGATACGCAATCGGTCGTCGCCAAATGGGATGGAGACATTCGCGGCCTCCCCACTTCGCTCGTCTACAGCACAAAGGTCGTTCGTCCGCTGACGCCGGTCAAAGATCTGCTCGAAGCGGAGGAAGTGGACGAGCAGCGTCTGAGGGCCGCCGTCGACTATTTGTTTGAAGCGGTAACCTTCCGTCCTCCCAGCAAGCAAGAGTCGGAAGCGTACCTGTCGATAGCACAACAGTCGATCGACAAGCTTGGCAAAGAAGACGGCGCCGTCCTGGGATTGTCGTCGATCTTCCTTGATCGTGACGCTCTTTTCCGTCCAGAACTGGTCGAATATGGCCAGCCCGACCAATACGGTCGCGTGATGCTGCAAGATTGGGAACTTGGCCTCGCCGTTAACCATGCCCTTTGTTACATCAAGCCGGACGAACAACTCCGCACCGCGATCCTCGCAGGGCGCATGCGCACCCAAGACGATGTGAAGCGGGAAGTCGAGCGGATATTGGCGGACGACAGCATTCGTAAGCCGCGCGTACTGCAGTTCTTCCGTGACTATTTCGACTACGACCAGGGCGGCTACATCTGCAAAGACACCAAAGCACTGGCCGATAGTGGCGCCGGATCCGGCAACGCCCACTACAGCGCCATGTTTGACGCGACGGCCAGCACCGATCGTCTGGTCGAGTTGATACTGCAGGAAGACAAGGACGTGCTGAAGCGTCTCCTGACGACCGACAAAGTTGTCGCCACCAAAGGAGACAGACTCTACTTCGGCACCAAACGGTCACAGCAAGAGATCGCCGCATCGCTCAAGAAAGAGAAAGAGGCGCTCGAAGCCTGGCTTCAGGAGCACCCTGGCGGCAAACCGGCCGACTTCAAGAAGAAGAACAACGTCAATCACAAAGTCGACTACGCCGAACTTTCCGGGCCCCAGATTTTCGCTCGTGTCAGCCGACGAAGTTTCGGATCCGGATCGATGCAGCCGGAACGCATCCTCGCCACCGCGCCCGAAGGAGAACGTCTCGGTATTCTGACCCATCCCAGCTGGCTCGTTTCCCACTCCGACGCGATGGACAATCACGCCATCCGCCGCGGGCGCTGGATTCGCGAACGCCTTCTCGGCGGCGGCATTCCCGACGTGCCGATCACCGTCGACGCGATGCTCCCCGACGAACCGGACCATACGCTCCGTGATCGGATGCGGGTGACCCAAGAAACCTACTGCTGGACCTGTCACCGCAAGATGGATCCGCTCGGCTTGCCGTTCGAGATGTTCAACCACGCCGGCCTCCACCGCACGACGGAACTCAACCAGCCGGTCGACGCCAGCGGCGTAATCATCGACTCCGGCGATCCGAATCTCGACGGCAAAGTCGACAACGCGATTGACTTAATCGAGAAACTGGCCGAAAGCGAACGAGTCGAACAAGTCTTCGTCCGCCATGCCTTCCGCTTCTGGATGGGTCGCAACGAAACGCTAAACGACGCCCCGGTCTTGCAAGAAGCCCATCGGGCTTACAAAGAGAATGACGGGAGCATGAATGCGCTGCTGACTTCGCTGCTGACGTCAGACGCGTTCCTCTATCGAACTCGTACCCAGCCCGCCAATACCCCGTAGTCGCAACCCGGCACCAAAAGAAACCGATCAACTACGACTGAACTGTTCTTCCAATGAGCAGTAAGTCGTAGACGAGGCATGGCGCCTTCGCGACGCTTAGCAGGTCGCTAACACTCTCTAGACCAACTAAACGCCTCTCTAACCTGCAACTATGGTTTTCGCATTTTGCGTTAATCCCGCGATTAGAAGCGGCGTCTATTTACTTACCGTATCTTCCTCTGGCCATTTGCACGAGGTCCAGCTGTCCCATTACAAAATCGCGAAAGTTATCTTCGTGAACAAGAATGCAACCAGTGCTTTGCGCAAGCTGGATAGCCCCATTTGTAAATCGACTGTTGGTGATCGCGGCGCAACAATCACATTTGTAGTGGGCCATACCAGCAAAAGCTTCTTGGATAGCAGAGTTCGAAACGCTGTTCAAATATCCCTTGACCTGAATAGCGATTCTGATTCCCTGCTTGACCGCGATAAGGTCCACGCCCTGGTCACCAGTTATTGCAGTTGTCTCGATCGTATAGCCAAGCAGTTGAAGGACTTCTTCGAGATACTCTTCAAATTCGACGCTTCGCATTGCTCGCCAATTGCGCTGAAAAAGTTGGTTCCGTCGATATTCCATCGAGCGCAGTTTCCGCTGATCTTCAAGGTGCTCAACTAGTAATTGGCGGTGAGCTTGCACCTGCATCATCTCCGAAGTAAGGTCTTTGCTTTCATTTCGTAGCGTCTTTATCTGATCGTTGAGACGTTGGAATTCGAGGGACAAATCTTCATGCCTGCGTCTAGCTTCTTGCATGTTTACGCAGAACAACAGAAAGTACCCGGCAAGCAACCCAAACACTGTGCATGCAATGCCCGAGACGATGCTGAATGTACGGTGCGACGTAATTATGTCAGCAGCGATAAACCCCAATGCGCCAACACAAATTGACACCATTAACAGCACGCCACTTCGCCAAAACACCAACCTGTCGACCAAGCCGTTTGCAAATAGCGCGACCGAGTAGTATGAGACGATACACCACCTGACCCCTCTTTTCGAGTTTGCGGAGTAAATCGCCTCATTGACGGCATGCAGTCTCCTTGAAAGGTCACCCACCCTGGCGTCCAAAGCAGCAATTTCGGATTCTGTAGCATTTCCGGACATCGTCAACGACTCACTCATTGGGAGGTAACCCTGGTCTTGCGAACACTACAAATCAGAACTAGTGGCGGCGTCCGCGGTAATCCTTAAGTCCTCTTTTGAATCAGGTGCCACTCGCCGTGACGGGACTAATATTACCCCGAATTGGGCAGTCTGAGAAACTAGTTTTAAGAATCGTCTACAGGACTCATACCATTAAACCAAGCCCTAATATTCGCCAACTCTTTTCGCCACAAATTGGAGACAGAGATATCGGTTTTCTCCCGCTTACGCAACCTCTTGTGCGACAATGATTTCGCCATTATGCCTGTGACGAATCGTGTACTGGCCTCATCCTCGATATCTGGAAAAGTCAACTTCATTCCGATTTTCTAAGCATATGAAATCAGCTCAGATTCTCCGTTGCCGCCGAAACTCGATCGGCGTGACGCCTAACTCTCGCTTGAACAGCTCGTACATTCGCATCGGCGAACCGAAGCCAACATCGCGAGCAATGTTCTTCAGCGAGCGGTCCGTTTGCGCCAGTTCTCGTTTCGCTCGCTCCAGTCGGACCTTGCGAACAGTCGCGGCGATCGGCTGTCCCAAGACCTTGCGAAACCGGTTTTGCAAGGTTCGCGTTTCGACGGCGAGCGCACGTGCGACGTCATCCTGACCAATCCGGCTGTGACTGTTCTTGGCGATAAACTCCAGGGCTGCGGCGACTAACTCGTCTTGGACGGCGAAAAAATCGGTCGACTCGCGGACGACGAGTCCCTCTGGCTGAAGCAATAAGGGCCTGCGAGGCGGTTCGCCCCCGTCCATCAAATGCCCCAACAGTCGCGCCGCTTCGTAACCGACCCGCTCAAATCCCATTTCGACGCTCGTGATGGACGGGCTAGGCCGTTCGCAGAGCACTTCTTCATTGCGTCCTGCGATAATCGCCACGTCTTCAGGAACTCGCAAACCTCGTTCACGACATTTTTGGACGACCATGCGGCCCAGTTGATCGCCGCCGACAAAGACGCCAATGGGTGAACTCCACCGCTGCATCCAAGCGTCGATCGTCTCCGCCGAGTCTTTCCACTTCTTTAGCGTCTGGGAAAACGCAAGTGGAATCCAGGCCGTTTGACACGCGTAACCGTACTCTTGAACCGCATTTTGAAACGCGGCGATCTCGAAGACGTCGGACGAGTCGGTTCGACATCCCAAGCAAGCGAACTTTCGCAGGCCGCGTGACAATAGATGTTCGGCCCGCATGTGACCGGACGCTTCATAGTCCGGAAATACGCTAGGTAGTAAGTCGCGAACAGGGGAACTCGACCAGACGTTAACGACCGGTAGTTCCAAGTTACGGGTCCGTTCGGCAAGTAGCTTCGACGCTCTGGCGATGATGCCATCGTAGGGAACCTCTCCCTTATTCCGAGCCGAAGAGATCGAATCGTACACATATTCGTCGATGACTGACTCCCACCCCTGCTCTTCGACGTATTTCTGGGTGCCGGCATAGACGCTCGCATGTCGCTTGTAGGGCCAGTTCAGGTCAAGCATTAAAGCAATTCGTTTCGATCGCTTGCCCATCCGGCTTTCCTAAAAACGATACTGATTTTCCCGAAATCGTGCTTCTGCAAATTTACAATACGGCTGTCATCCCTGCATTGCAATCAATTTTTCTGACGGAAGGGGCACGGAGCGCCAGGCGGATTCCTAACAAGTCGTTTCATACCATTCTTCTTTTTTGGGGCCTTTTGGTCTGTGGAGATTTTCATGAAATGTCGGTCTCGCGGGTTCACATTAGTTGAACTACTTGTCGTAATTGCCATCATCGGCGTCTTAATTGCCTTGCTTTTACCTGCCGTCCAACAAGCGCGCGAAGCGGCGCGACGGATGTCGTGCACCAACAATCTGAAGCAGATTGCGATTGCCGCGCACAACCACCATGACACCTATGGGAGTTTCCCAACCGGCTTTCCCGATTCCGTCGTTTCGGATGCCGGCAATCCTGAGTTCGCGTGGAACGTCGACTTGTTTCCTTTCATGGAGTTGAACAACGAGTACGACGCGCTCGGCGCCAGCAAAGTGAAGCTGTATGAAATCTTGAACGCCCTCGGCGACCTTCCCGGATCAACTCCGGTTTCCGGCTATCCGACTCAGTATCAAGGCTTCGTATACGCGACGAGTAGCTTTCTGGAAGTCTGGAACTGCCCGAGTTCGGCCAATGAGTTGTTCACGTCATTCAGCGACGGTTCATTCACCGATGGGAACGGTACGACGTACAGCAACCGCTACCGTCGCGATGAAGGAGTCGCTCGCGCGACCTACGTCGGCTGCAACGGCCGCAACTCCAACACCGGCAGCGCCGATGGCGGCGGCATCTTCGTTTACAACAAGAGCTTTAAGTTTCGAGATATCGTCGACGGCACCAGCAACACCTTCATGGTCGGCGAGAAAGGGATTCCCCAAAGCGACAAAGATACGCCGAGTTGGCTAGGCGTGCCGAAATCCCCTGGCAATACCATCCCTCCGTCCTGCGTCACCAGCACGGTAGCGTTCCCGCTGAATCCCGGGTTGAGCAACCCCAACACCGAACGCTTCTCCTTCAGCAGTTTCCATCCCGGCGGAGGACAGTTCGCATTCATCGACGGGTCGGTTCATTTCATCTCGGAAACGATAAGTTTCAGCACCAATAGCAGCAACCTAGGCACCTACCAACGACTAGGCGACCGACGTGACGGCGTCCCGGTTGGCGAATACTAAACCGAACGATCAAACCACGTTCAATGCCCTGAAAGCTAGTTCAACACCCCATTCATTGCACCTCCGCGTTATTCGTCTTCGACATCCATTTCATTCGCGCGAGTAATCCAATGGTTCCAAAAGTCTTCTCGGCAACGTCGATTTGCGTTCCCCTTCTGCTATGCGTTTTCGCGGGATGCCAACGTGGCACGGACATCCCGACCGGCGAAGTGGAAGGAATAATCACCCTCAACGGCGAGCCGATCGAAGGGGTCTCGCTCAACTTTGTCCCTCGAGCGATGATTCGTCCCTCCGTCGCTCAAACCGACTCCAGCGGAAGATACCGCGCCCGATTCGTTTCGACGCAATCAGGCGTCGCGCTCGGCCCCTGCGTCGTCGAGTTGTCGATTTATCGCGGCGACTCTCCCCGCAACTATTTACCGAAACAGTTCAACCTCCAAGCGGAGGCGAATCCTGACTTCAATTTAGAAGTCACCGAAAGCGGACTCGTCTTCAACTACGACATCGTCTACGCCGGCGATATCCCTCCAAACTAGACGGACGAAGATCCGCTCTTGCCCAAGCAGTCCCAACAGCCCCCTGTTCTGCTTTTTATCCCGCTCAGCGTCACGCCCAAAGAAGAACGTTGCGATCGATGAAGCTTTACCTGCACCTGGCCTTTGTGCTGGCGATCCCCTGCTCCGCCGCTTTGGCCGTGGAGTCGCAGCCCACCGCGATTCAATTGCCGCCCGAGGTTCGTGACGCACTCACTGCTCACTGCGGCGATTGCCATGGCGCCGATGCGCAAGAGGGAGACGTACGCTTCGACGGGCTCGACCAATTGAGTCTCGACGCTCAATTGGATCTGCTCAATCGAGCTCAAGATCAACTCTTCTTTGGCCTGATGCCCCCTGATCAGCCCGCTGGCCCGGAAAACGAAGAGCTGAACCACCTCCGCCGCTGGATTCGCGCCGAGCTGAAAAGTCGCGATGCGTCGAAACTGGACGACAAGATACGCTACCCCGGCAACGGCAATCTGGTCGATCATGACCTCCTCTTCTCGGCGCCCATTACAGAGAAAGCCTACACGCCCGCACGACGTTGGCTGGTGAGCCCGCAGATTTTTCATGAGCGCGTAATCGACGTCTTCGGGCTAACCGGGCAAGAACGCGACTCCTATTCCAAGCGGGGAAACACGTTTTACGGCGTTACCAATCCATTTCTGCTTCCCGAACGCTCAGGCGTTCGCTACTTCGATAACGAGTCGCTCAACAGCGGCCATTTGTCGGTGATGATGGACAACGCAAAATGGATCGCCGCCAAGCAGATTCGCGCCGCTCGCGTCAAAACGCAGGAAATCGGCCCCAACGAATATCCCAACGCGAAAGATCGCTGGGCGCCGCGTGAGACGCCGGTGGCGTTGGAGACCATCATCCTCAAAAAGGGGTTTCCCTCCGACGAAGAAATCGCCGCAGCGATTCAAACGCAATTCGACCGCGTGCTGCGAAGACCTGCGGACGAAAGCGAAACGGCGGCCTATCTCGATTTGACGCGTAACGCGATCCAGGTCAGTGGCAACACGCTGGGCCTACAGCAGATGCTGGTCGCAGTCCTATTGGAGTCGGAATTCCTCTACCGACTCGAGTTTGGCGCCGGCGAGCCCGATCAGTTTGGCCGCCAAAAACTCTCCCCCCGCGAAGCGAGCTATGCGATTTCCTACGCACTTGGCGATCGCGGCCCCGATCCTCAATTGCTTCGCGCCGCCGAAGAAGGCCGACTCAACACGCGTGAGGATTACCGCCGCGAAGTCGAGCGATTGCTAAACGACCAAAACTACTATAGCGGCCAGATCGATCCGACGCTCAACGGCAAGCACTACCGGTCGAACGAAACGCCCCATCCGCGCACCGTTCGTTTTTTTCGTGACTTCTTAGGCTACCCAGGCGCCTTGAAGGTATTCAAGGATAGCAGTCGCAGCCTTGGCAAATACATGAATCCCGAACGGGGCACTCAAGGAACGCCCGGTCGCTTGGTCCTGGAAGCCGACCGCGTCATAACGGTGCATGTCGAAAACGATCAGCAAGTCTTCGAGCGTCTGCTGACGTTCGACGAGTTTTTCGTCTATCACGACAAAGACAACAAAGCCGGCCAACAAATCATCGAAGAATGGCGCAGCGTCTATGAAACGCTGAAAGACGCCGACTGGAAAGAGAACCCAACGGCCGTCCTGGAAGCGAATCTGGAATTCATCAAGAGTCGCAAATCGCTCCGCCTTGTCGACGCATCCCGGCCCGGCGAATTTCTCAACTACATGCACTACTTCGAAGAGTCGTTCGGCCAAGGCAAAACTCCGTACACCACGCCTCCTTGGGCGCACGGCTATTACTTGCACCACGCGCCGCTCTACAACTTGCTCCCCACACCGCCCGTCGATCGCTATGGAAGTTGGAAGTCGACCGAGTATCGCAAGAATTCCGACGAAGCCGAGTATTGGGATTACCCGACGCAGCAGCCGTTCAAGATCGAGAACCGTCTAGGCATCCTCACCCATCCCGCCTGGCTGATCGCACACTCCTCCAACTTCCATACCGACCCGGTCCGCCGTGGTCGCTGGGTCCGCGAAAAGCTGCTAGCAGGCCGCGTTCCCGATGTGCCAATCACGGTCGACGCCCAAGTCCCTGAAGATCCGCACAAGTCGTTCCGCCAGCGTGTTGAACTGGTAACCGAGAAGAACGAATGCTGGAAGTGTCACCAGCAGATGAACCCGCTTGGCTACGCCTTCGAAGCCTTCGACGACTTCGGCCGCTTCCGCTCACAGGAACCGCTGGAATACCCTGAGCACCAACTCAAAAAAGGAAACGGCAAGTCGACCTTCGATGAATTTGAAACTGTCCCGGTCGTCACCACCGGGGAACTTGTCGGCGCCGATCCCCGCCTCGACGGTCAGGTCGACGATACCTTCGACCTGATCGATCGCCTGGTTCGTTCCGACCGCGTCCGTCAGTCGATCATTCGCCATGCATTTCGCTTTTACCTGGGACGCAACGAAATGCCGTCCGACGCGGAAACGCTGCGCGACGCCGATCGCGCGTACGTCGAAAGCGACGGCAGTTTTCAGGCCGTCATCGTCTCGTTGCTCACTTCCGATTCGTTCATGTATCGCAAACCGCAGTAACAAAGAATCCACTCGCGGCGAACACGAAAGTTCGCCCGCCAAAAATAGCCTGGAGCCAACTTAATGATCTCGCGACGCAATTTTCTGCATGCCAGCCTGCTTGGCGCTGGGGCCATGGCGTTTTCTCGCCCCGACCGCCTGTTGGCCGCCCCAGGCAAGCCGCCGATGCGATTTATCTTCCTGCATCGTGGCAACGGCTTGTTTCCGAAGGTCATGGTTCCACCTTCCTTCGACGAAAAGCGGATGGCGCAAGAGAATCGCAAAGAAGCCTATGAGGTCGACCTCGACGGTCACGATCTTCCGCAGTGGATGAGCCCGCTTGCCGACCATGTCGACAACCTGACGATTCTGCAGGGGCTCTCCGGCAAGATGTGCACCACCGGGCATCATTCGTGGTGCTCTTCTTTGGGTGTTTACAAAGCGAACGAACGGATCTCCTCGATCAAATGGGCGACCGTCGACTTTGAGTTGGCTCGTCTCTTTCCTTCACCGGTCGAGCATATCGAGCTCGCCTGCTTTCCGCTCGATGGCGGCAACGCGCGCGGTTCGCTCGACGGCATCGCCCAAGGCTTCTCGGCCCGCGGCCCGCAACAGCCGAACTATGCCTACGGATCGCCGCGCGTTGCGCTGACCGAACTCTTCAAAACAGTCGCCGAAAGCAAAGCGGCCCAGGCCGAATACCAACTTGACCGGATGCTGCTCGAGTTTGTCGCCGAGAACGAAACGGCCGCGGCCCGCGGACTGGTCGGCGGTGAAAAGTCGAAGCTCACCAGTTACTCCGATTCGATCGAAATGATTCGCACGCGGAACTCCAAGATCGACGCCATGGCCGACGTCATTCGTCAACATGTTCCGGAGCTCGATCCGAAGTATCTCGATCCCGAAGTCAACACGTTCGATCGTCAGGTTGGGCATACCGAAGTGTTGCTTGGCGCGCTTATCTCCGGGCTCACCAACGTCGTCGCATTCACCGTCGACGAGTTGGGTCACCACTACACCGGCATCCCCGGCATCGAAGGGGAAAAGGTGAACATGCACGACGTCGGTCATGGAAAAACGATCGGCGGACTCGCAGCGGAAGAAATCCGAGACCGCTGCCGCCATCATCACATGACGCTCGTCGAGCGAATCGTCGCGCGTCTGAAAAGCGTCCCCGAAGCCGGCGGTACGATGTTCGATAACACGATGATCTTCTACTTCCCCGACTCAGGCGAAACCCATCACTCGCATGGGACCGAATTCCCGTTCGTCGTCCTCGCCGGCGACAATTGCCCGCTCGATCTCGGCCGCCGCTACATCCGACTACCCAGCTACGGACAAGCAGGCCACAAGACCTTGGGCAACTGGTACACAACCCTACTCAACGCCTACGGCAACCCAATCGACCACTTCGGCGCCCTCGACGTCGGCCTAAAGACCATCAACCAAAAGGGCCCGATCGAGCGGTTCCTGACCTAACGGTCGAGAGAAACCCGATCAAACAAAGAAAGCTCGCAAACGCCACTTTCAGAAGCATTTGCGAGCTCTATAAAAATCAAAGCGGAGGCGGAGGGATTCGAACCCCCAACGGTTTCCCGCGACGGTTTTCAAGACCGCTCCCTAACCATTCGGCTCGCCTCCAGTTAGGTACTTGCGGCCGCTGTGGGCCGCTGGGAAGGGTTTTAATTTATCGACGGGGCGGCGGGTTGTCAACGCAACCCTGCGGCTCGTAATAAGTTACAGCGGGCGGCCGCGTCTTAGTGGGGCCGCTCTGGTAGGACCCAATTTCGGCCTTGCGGTTCGCTTCCGGCGGCGATTCGGTCATTGACGGAAACCGGGCCAATCGGTATCTTGAGTCGTTTACTACGAACGCAACTACCACAATATACAGAGTACTAGGAGAGTCACGTGCCGATCATTAGCGAACGTGGGAAAGAGCTGAAACGTCGCCGTCATCGCCGCAAAGCGTACACCAAGTTCAAGGCGATTCTGGCCAAGAATCCGTCGGCCGACATGAAGGCCCACATCGCTGACAAGCTGCGCAAGATGACTCCGTCGGCTGAAATGCTGATCGCCGAATGGAAGCTGCTCGGTTAATTCGCCGACCGCTACCTCACGCACATAAAAAAAGCCTTGGCGAAATCGCCAAGGCTTTTTTCGTTTCCGCTTCGCCTCCTTTTACGCAGGGGTCGCATCCGGTTCGAACCGGCGAAACTGGAAGGCGCCTTCGACAAAGTCGATTTGCACGCCATCCCCTTCCTGAATGTCCCCACGCAAAATCTCCGTCGCCAACGCGTTCTGCAATTGGTTTTGAATCACGCGTTTCAGCGGTCGAGCGCCAAAGGTCGGATCGTATCCTTCCGCAGCCAACGCATCTTTCGCCTCGGTCGTGATGGCGAGTTCGATGCCGTTCTCCTGCAACTGCTTCGCCAGGAAGCCAACCTGCAGATCGACGATGTGCCGCAGTTGGACCTGCGAGAGTGGCTTGAACACGATCGTCTCGTCGACGCGGTTCAAAAACTCCGGCAGGAAGTGAGTCCGCAAACTGGCCTGAGCCGCTTCGCGGATTTCGTCATCGGAACCACCTTCGGCCGAGATCTGCTGGATCGCCTGGCTGCCGATGTTGCTGGTCATCACGACGATCGTATTGGTGAAGTCGACCGTGTGACCGTGGTTATCGGTCAGGCGGCCATCATCCAACACTTGCAGCAAGATGTTGAAGACGTCGCGATGCGCCTTCTCGATCTCGTCGAGCAAAATCACGCTGTAAGGACGTCGGCGAACCGCTTCGGTCAGCTTTCCTCCTTCTTCGTAACCGACGTATCCCGGAGGAGCGCCGATCAAACGACTCACCGCGTGTCGCTCCATGTACTCGCTCATGTCGATGCGAACCATGGCATGCTCGTCGTCGAACAACACTTCCGCCAACGCCTTGCAAAGCTCGGTCTTCCCGACGCCGGTTGGGCCCAGGAAGATAAACGAACCGATCGGGCGATTGGTCGCTTGCAGTCCGCTGCGGCTGCGACGAACCGCGTTGGCGACCGCTTCGACCGCTTCGTCCTGGCCGACGACTCGTTGATGGAGCCGTTCCTCCAGCACCAGCAACTTGGCGCGTTCCGACTCGATCATCCGGGTGACCGGAATCCCGGTCCATTGGCTGACCACTTCGGCGATTTCCTCTTCGGTAACCTGCTCGCGAAGCAAACGACGCTCCGACTTCTTTTCTCCTTTGGCTGGTTCGGAATTATCGACCTCCGCATCGATGCGCGAAGTTAGCGAGTCGCGTTTCTTCTGCAGTTCGAATAGTTGCTGATAGTCGCTTTCCGAAACAGGAGCGCCGCTGGCCTGCTTCTCTTGAATCGAAGCGTGCAGTTGCGAGAACTGCAGATCGACTTGCGCAAGCTCTTGGCGAACCTTGGAGACGTCCCCCATCCCCAGCTTCTCCGCTTCCCACTGCTCGCGAAGCGAAGCGAGCTGACGACGCAGGTCGTTCATCTCGGTCTGAATTTCAGCGCGACGTTCGACGGCCGATTCCTCGGTCTCTTCCGCCAATTGCCGATCGGCCAGTTCCAATTGCGTCAGTTGACGCTGCACGACGTCGATCTCGGCCGGCACGCTTTCCAATTCGATCGCCAAACGGCTCGAAGCCTCATCAACCAAGTCGATCGCCTTGTCAGGCAGGAATCGATCGGTGATGTAGCGATCGGAAAGTTTCGCGGCGGCGACGAGCGCCGAGTCCTTGATCTTGATGCCGTGATGCGCTTCGTAGCGCGGCTTCAAGCCGCGTAGGATCGCGATCGTATCTTCGACCGAAGGCTCGTTGACGTATACCGGTTGGAAACGGCGTTCCAGCGCCGCATCCTTCTCGATGTACTGTCGGTACTCGTCGAGCGTCGTCGCGCCAATGCAGCGGAGTTGACCGCGAGCCAGCGCCGGCTTCAGCAGGTTCGCCGCATCGGCGCCCCCTTCCGCTTTGCCTGCTCCAACCACGGTATGCAACTCATCGATGAAGAGCACAACGTGCCCGTCCGAATCCTGCACTTCCTTCAGGACCGCCTTCAGTCGCTCTTCAAATTCGCCGCGGTACTTGGCGCCGGCGACCAAGGCGCCCATGTCGAGGGCGATGATCCGCTTGTTCTTCAAACTTTGCGGAACGTCCCCCTGCACGATGCGCAGCGCCAGCCCTTCGGCGATCGCCGTCTTGCCAACGCCCGGCTCGCCGATCAGCACCGGGTTGTTCTTGGTTCGGCGCGAAAGCACTTGAATGGTGCGGCGGATTTCCTGATCGCGACCGATCACGGGATCTAGCTTCCCTTGATTGGCTTTTTCGACCAGGTCGATGCCGTACTTTTCCAAGGCCTGGAAAGTCGCTTCCGGGTTTTGGTCGGTGACGCGGGAACTGCCGCGGACCGATTGAAGCGCCGCGAGCACCTCTTTGTCGGTGACAGCGCTAAGCTTCAAGATTTCTTGCGCGGCGCTCTTTACGCGGGTCAGCGCCAAAATCAAATGCTCGGTCGAGACGAAGTCGTCCTTCATCACGTCCGCTTCGCGCTGCGCAGCCCCGAGCACTTGATCGAGTTCGGGAGAAAGCCCCGGCTGACCGGCGACGCCTGACATTTTCGGCAAGCGTCCCAGTTCCGAAGTGACCAGATCGGTGATCTGGCTCCGGTTGGCGCCGATCTTGTCGAACAGAGGTTTCACCACGCCTTCCGCTTCGCGCATCAGCGCCGCAAGCAGATGGAGCGGAGTCAGCTGCGGATTGCCGGCGTCCATGCAAATGGACTGCGCATTTTGCACCGCCTCTTGAGCTTTCAGCGTGAATTTGTCGAATCGTATCGCCATGGTTCTCGCCTCCTTATGAAATCTGCGCGTACGGGGAGCGCAGTTATTTTTATACGTCAGTCGCGGCTAAAAATCGCCGCGAAAAAGAGTCCGCCAAAAAATTCGCAGAGCGGGCGTCGCGCCGGCGTCGAGAAAGACGTGAAGCCGGCCGTTTGCCGGCAAGCGGCGCTGGGGACGATCGCTCGTCCCCAGCGTTATCACCTGCACAGCAATTAGTCTTTCTTCACTTCAAACTCAGCGTCGATCGCATCGTCGTCGCCTGCCGCAGCAGACGCTTCGGCGCCCGGAGCTTCCGCTCCTGCTGCACCAGCTGCGCCCGTGGTTTCGTACAACGCTTTGCTGACCGCGTGCGAAGCGGCTTCCAGTTCGCTGATCGCCGACTTGATGGCGTCGACGTCTTCTCCCTTGGCGGCTTCGCGAGTCTTCTCGATCGATTTTTCCAGCGGCTGCTTGTCGCTGTCGGAAAGCTTCTCGCCGTTTTCTTTGATCAGCTTTTCCAATTGGAAGCACATCGATTCGGCCTGGTTGCGGAGGTCGGCCAGTTCACGCTTCCGCTTATCTTCGGCGGCGTGCTCTTCGGCGTCTTTCTGCATCCGTTGAATCTCAGCTTCCGACAAGCCGGACGACTGCTCGATCTTGACGTGTTGCTCTTTGCCCGTGCCGATGTCACGCGCCGACACGTTCAAGATGCCGTTCTGGTCCAGGTCGAACTTCACTTCGATCTGGGGCATGCCGCGCGGAGCCGGCGGAATGCCGTCCAGGTTGAACTGACCGAGCAAGCGGTTGTCTTCCGCCATCGGACGTTCCCCTTGGAACACGCGAATCGTCACGGCCGACTGGTTGTCTTCCGCCGTCGAGAAGGTTTGCTTCTTTTCGGTCGGAATCGTCGTGTTCCGTTCGACCAGCTTGGTGAAGACGCCGTTGAGCGTCTCGATGCCGAGCGAAAGCGGAGTCACGTCAAGCAGCAGCACGTCCTTACGGTCGCCCGACAGCACGCTCCCCTGAATCGCGGCGCCAGCGGCGACCACTTCGTCCGGGTTCACCCCTTTGTGCGGTTCTTTGCCAAAAATCTTTTTGACCATTTCCTGCACTTTGGGGATGCGGGTCGAACCGCCAACCAAAACGACTTCGTCGATTTCGCCCGGCTTCAGGTTCGCATCGGCCAAGGCCTTTTCGACCGGCACGCGGCAGCGCTGAATCAGGTTGTCGGTCAGCTCTTCAAACTTCGAGCGGCTGATCGACATCTGCAAGTGCTTCGGACCGGACGCATCAGCCGTGATGAACGGCAGATTGATGTCGGTCTGCGATTGCGAGCTGAGCTCTTTCTTCGCCTTTTCGCAAGCTTCCTGCAAACGCTGCAGCGCCATCGTGTCGTTACGCAGGTCGACGCCGTGCTCCTTCTTGAACTCATCCGCTACGTAGTGGATCAGTTCTTCGTCGAAGTCGTCGCCCCCCAAGTGCGTATCGCCATTGGTGCTGATTACTTCAAAGACGGTCCGTTCCCCTTCTTCGTCCCCTTCCGGAGGCGAAACTTCGAGGATCGAAATGTCGAACGTACCGCCGCCAAGGTCGAAGACCGCGATCTTTTCCGCTTTCTTCTTCCCCAGACCATAGGCCAATGCGGCCGCGGTCGGTTCGTTGATGATACGAGCGACTTCCAGACCGGCGATCTGACCGGCGTCTTTGGTCGCTTGACGTTGGGCGTCATTAAAGTAAGCCGGAACGGTGATGACCGCCTTGTTGACCTTGTGGCCCAAGTAGGACTCCGCCGCCGCTTTCAGCTTTTGCAGAACCTTCGCCGAGATCTCCTGCGGGGTATATTCCGAGTCGCCAATTTTGACTTTGACGTACTCATCGGCCCCACCGACGACCTGGTAAGGAATCATCTTTTCTTCGGCGTCGACTTCGTTGTGTCGACGACCCATGAAGCGCTTGATCGAGTAGATCGTCTTCTTGGGATTGGTGACCGCCTGACGACGGGCCGGTTCGCCGACCAGGACATCGCCCTTATCGGTGAAGGCCACGACGCTGGACGTCAATCGGTTGCCTTCCGCATTCGGAATAACTTTGACCTCAGAACCTTCCATGATGGCGACAACCGAGTTGGTCGTCCCCAGGTCGATTCCGATGATCGTTTCGCCTTGTGCCATGATGTTCATTCCTCCTCTTATGATTCGAGGTCGCCCTCGGTTTGCGTCTCGTTTGTGGACGGACATTTAGTAAAGCAACCGACATGCCAATGAGAAAAAATTCACATGCCGCGAACATAAGTCCCAACAAATCAATCACTTACCTCGTTGACTGCCATTCCGATTTTACGGGCTGATGCCAATATGGCAGCGGATTTCTCGAGCGCGGCAGATGGGGGTTCGCGATTTTCAGTCGTCGATTACGATAGATGCGAACTCGTTTGACGATCGCCGGTTTGGGCGAATCGGCCCCGGCGGAGAACGGATGAAATGTCGAAAAAGAAGAGCGTGAAGCGCCCCACACCGACTTCCCTGAAACGGGACGTCGACCAGATCGATAAAGAATTAGCGATTCTTCTGCAGCAGCGGGCCGATCTGATCAAGGCCGCCACCCAGCTCGACGCCGAAGGGAACACCGTCGACGGTCTGGTCGACGACGACCAGCGAATCGAAGCCCTGGCCGAAAAGAGCCGCGGCGCCCTGCCCCCGGAAGAACTGCGGACCATCTTCCGCGAGATCTTCAGCGGCTGCCGGACCGTGGCCGCTCGTCTGAAAGTCGCCTTCCTCGGCCCTGAGTACAGTTACAGCCATCAGGCCGCGATCGAGCGGTTCGGCCAAAGCGCCGAGTTGGTCCCGGTCGCGACGATCGCCGCCGTCTTTGAAGAAGTGAGCCGCGGGACGTGCCAGTTCGGGCTGGTCCCGGTCGAGAACTCGAGCGACGGCCGCGTGACCGACACGCTCGACATGTTCGCGCGTCAGCCGCTGAAGATTTGCGGCGAAGTCCAACTCCGGATTCATCACTGCCTGTTGGCGAAGTGCGAACGCTCGGCGATCCGCGAAGTCTACAGCAAACCGCAAGCGATTTCGCAGTGCCGGAACTGGCTCGCGAAGCATCTGCCGCAGGCTCGCGTCTGTGAAATCACCAGCACCGCCGCAGCCGCACAGTTGGCGTCGCAGCAGGAAGGCGTCGCCGCAATCGCCAGCCGCGCCGCTGGGGTGAACTATGGGCTCAACTTCGCCGCCGAGAACATCGAAGACAATCCGCGAAACGTCACTCGGTTCGCAGTGATTGGCAACGAATCTGGCAAAAAGACCGGCGACGACAAAACGGCGATGATGTTCCAGACCGAACATAAGCCAGGCGCCCTGGCCGACGCGATGAACATCTTCAAACGGAATCGGTTGAACCTGACCTGGATCGAATCGTTTCCAGTCTCCGGCGGCGATCAGGAGTATCTCTTCTTCGTCGAAATGGAAGGGCACGAAAGCGAGATGAAAATCCGCCGCGCGATCGCCGCTCTGGAAAAAAAGACGATCCGCTTCGAGGTGCTTGGTTCGTTCCGGAAGATGACGCCGACCGACTAGTCGCCGTGCGTAGCCGTTTCGCCACGACGGTCAAGATTTCGTTTCCTTAAGGAAGCGGGCACAGCGTCGGGAACGCGACAAAGAAAGCTTCAAAAAAAGGGGAACAAGATCGCGTCTTGCTCCCCGCTTTGCCATTGATGCGTGGGGACTTCCCGATCGCTGGACGTTCACCTTGAAAGTCTAGCGCTCATCGCCATCGGCGATACGACGCTTACCAATAAACTCTGGCCCACGGCGTCACCACCGCTCCACCGCCATAGTATCCGCGGTAGTACGGGCCAGGCCCGTAGTAACTGCGATAATACGGTTGGGGTCCGTAATAGGCGCCGTAATAAGGTCGGTAGACCGGGCCGCCATAGTACGCGCGTCGGTAGACGCGTCCACGCCACGCGACGTCTTGAACCTCTTGCGTCTTAGCGGAATGCGGCGTGATCGTCGATTCGGTACTGCTAAAACTGGGCGCTGCAAACGCGATGGCCAATCCGACCGTCGCAACGCCAACTACAAGCCAACGAGTGATCGCGAGAAAGCGATTACAAATTTGAGGAACGCTCATGATCCCTACTCCTTATCTAGATGTAGCGTTTAGCGATTCATGACATCCTTCTATTGCAAAGGATATGCCTAGAGCCGCCGAATGCTGATCCAGATGCGATCGATTTCTCCGAGCAAACCAGGCTTTCGCCTCGTTTCCTGCGGTGAAAAATATCGCCAGAGTCGATCAATTTCTTTTGTTCGCCGTAGACACTCCGCCATGACGGCAGCGGAGCGTCGTTTCAGATTCCAACCTCGCCGAAGCGCGGCGATTACCAGTAGAAGTTGGGATTCGGATTCACAATCGCATTGCGTTCGGGATGGTGCTGCCAGTACGGACCATAGATCGGGCCGTAGCCGCGGTTATAGCCATACTTCACCCGGGCGAAGATCGGACCACGATAGATTGGGCCGTAAATCCCTTCGCCGTTCCACGCAACTTCTTCCGCCGGGGATGCAGTTGCCGAATCGGAACCAATAAAACCAGGCGCCGCAAAAGCGAAGGTCAGCGCAACCGTCGCCGCAAACAGACAGAATCGGCGTCCCCAGGTTTGGACGTGCGGGCGAGACTGAGCCGCTTTCATTTCACTACTCCGTTAGTTTCAAGTGGAGATGCGTTCCCGATCGCCTCCAAGCGATCGGGACTAGCTATTGCCAGACGCTGACGTCGCAAGCGACGCCTCTCCGCGCAGACTCTCTCGCTGGCAAATTTCAACTTGGCTGCGTAGCGACCGCCATCGCAACACCCTCGCCCAGTGGCGAGGGTAACCGAAACGGCAATCCTTAAGCGATCACGCCAAGCGACGCTTTACCTAATAAGCTTCGGCGCGGATTACCAGTAAACTTCGGCATAAGGCGAAACAACGGCGCCACCGTACGGGGCTCCATAGTAAACAGGAGCGACTGGCGCGATCGGAACGACGGGAGCGTAGTAGGCCCGACGTATCACAGGCCGATATACCGGCACAACCGGAACGACAGGAACAACCGGAGCGTAGTAGGCGCGATAGACACGTCGCCCATGCCAGGCGACGTCGGTGTTGGTGGCGCTCGGTCCGGCCAAGACGACCGCCAGCATCACGACGGAGACGCCAAGAAGAATCCAATGCCCGAACTTCTGAAACTGACGACGCAATTGAGTCGCGACCATAGCCTGCACTTTCAAAGATTGAAACGACTGGGAAAACCTTGCGGTCAAATCAAGTCAGCAGATGCTATTAGGCCCCCAAACGAACCACGCCTGCAATACTCACCACCCTGCAGAACTAGTCTTCAAGCTCGCTTTTCGCGGGAAAAAGGGAGAAAGGGGCGAAATTCCTCCTCTCGACGGCGGGTCTGGAGTCGTGCTATATTGATCGATTCGTTCTTGGCGGCTTGCTGTCATTCATTCGATATCACTCGTTGTTCCCAGCCATCCAGAGGACTGCTCCCGTGAGACGACCTTTTATCGCCGGTAACTGGAAAATGAACTCCACCCGGGCCGAAGGGATCGCCCTGGTTCAAGGGATCGCCGCTGGTCTTCCGGCTGATTGCTCGGTAGAAGTGGCGGTTTGCCCGCCGTCGATCTACCTCGACGCGATCGTCACGGCGGCCGGCGACAGCCCGATCGGCGTCGGCGGACAAAACATCTACTTTGAAGCCTCCGGTGCATTCACCGGCGAAGTTTCGGCCGCAATGCTGAAAGACGTCGGTTGCCAGTACGTGATCCTGGGACACAGCGAACGCCGCCACATCTTCGGCGAAAGCAGCTCGCTGATTAACAAGAAGGTTCACGCGGCCCTCAATGGCGGCCTGATCCCGATCGTCTGCGTCGGCGAACTGCTGGAAGAACGAGAATCGAACAAAACGGCCGACGTCGTCGCCGAACAGTTTTACGGTTCGCTCGCCGGCGTCTCGGCCGAGCAGATGGAAACCGTCGTGCTGGCCTACGAGCCGGTTTGGGCGATCGGCACCGGCAAAGTCGCGACGCCGGAGCAAGCCGAAGCGGTTCACGCCGATCTTCGCAAGGTCATCGCCGCCCGATACAATTCGGCCGTCGCCGACAAAGTCCGCATCCAATATGGCGGCAGCGTCAAACCGGACAACGCGTCTGAACTATTGTCGCAGCCGAACATTGACGGCGCCCTCGTCGGCGGCGCGTCGATGAAGGCCGACAGCTTCCTAGGAATCATCGCGGGCGCCAAGTAACGCAAGCCTACGCCCGAAACCTGCAACTACTCACGGATCGATCGATGCAATACTTATTCGGATTTGTGCTGAGTGCTCTCTCGCTCTTCCTGATCCTGCTGATTCTGGTTCAGCGTGGTCGTGGCGGCGGTCTGACCGGCGCCTTGGGCGGAGCCGGCGGCACCAGCGCGTTTGGCGCCAAGGCAGGCGACACCTTCACCAAGGTCACCTCGATCGTGACGTTGATCTGGATCCTGCTCTGCAGCGTAGCGTTGGCGACGCTGCAAACCTCCGGCGACTCGAAGCTGCAAAAGGGTGGCGCGGCGCCGATTACCGGCACGCTTGGCGCCACGCCGGATGCCGAAGGCGAGAAAGCGGAGACGCCCGCCGGACGCTTCAACCCAGGCGCGGCCGAAGTTGAAAACGCGGACGAAATGAAGGCCCTGGATCAACCGGCTACCGACGCGCCGAAGGCGGAAACTCCGGCTGTGGAAGCTCCGAAAACGGATGCCCCTGCTGCTGAAGTTCCGGCCGCCGAAGCTCCGAAGTCGGAAGAAAAGCCGGCCGAGTAAGCTGGCTCTCCATTTTTACGACCGTCGTGCATTGGCCGACGGTCCTCGCCGACCCGCTTTGAAAGCGTCCCGCCCGTGCTGCTTAGTATGACAGGCTTTGGCGAATCGCATGCCCAGCTCAACGGCTTGGCAGTGACCGTGGAAGTCCGCGCGGTAAACAACCGTTACTTCAAGCTGAACATCCGGGGCGCCGAGGGTTACGCTTGCTTCGAGCCGCAAATCGAAGCCCTGGTCCGAAATCACGCCAAGCGTGGCACGATCAACGTCAACTATCGGGTCCATCGCGAAGCGAGCGGCGACGACTTTCGTTTGAACTCGGCGGTGCTGAAAAGCTACTTGCAACAGCTGCGGACCGTTAGCTCGGATCTTGGCATCGCTGAGACGCCCCACTGGGACAGCCTGCTGCAATTGCCCGGGGTGATCGAAGAAAAGAACTCCGAAGCGATCGACGTCGACGCCGATTGGCCGCTGCTAGAGAAAGTGCTGAACGAAGCCCTGACTCGCTTCACGCAGATGCGTCGCGAAGAAGGGAAGGCGATGGCCGCCGACTTGTCGAGCAACTGCCAGGAGATCGCCTCGCAGTTGGCCGAAGTCGAGCAATTGGCGCCGCAGGTAGTTGAAAACTATCGCAGCCGCATTACCGAACGACTCAACAAGCTGCTGGAAGAGTTTGACGTGACGACCGATCCGGCCTCCGTCATTCGCGAAGTGGGCGTTTTCGCCGATCGGACTGACATCTCGGAAGAGATCGTCCGGCTGAAGAGCCACCTCGATCAGTACGCTTCGATCATGGAAAACGAAGATTCGGCAGGACGCAAGCTCGAGTTCCTGACGCAAGAGATGTTTCGTGAGACCAACACGATCGGCTCGAAAGCGAACGATTCGGAAATCGCTCGCCGCGTCGTGGAAATGAAAACTTGCATCGAACGGATTCGCGAGCAGATACAAAACGTCGAATGAGTTCCGCTACGGCTAACCTGACCTTACCGCGACGGCGCGATATGGCTTCCTCTCGAACCGGCAAACTGGTGATCCTTTCCGGCCCGTCGGGGTCTGGAAAGACGACCGTCGTGCGGAAGCTGCTCGGCGTGGCCGAGCCGCGACTCGAGTTGAGCGTGTCGGCGACGACCCGCCCTCCGCGGGCCGGCGAAGTCGACGGCAAGGACTACCACTTCCTGACGACCGAAGAATTCCTGCGGCGCAAAGCGGCCGGAGAGTTCCTCGAGACGTTTGAAGTGTTCGGCAACGGTTACTGGTACGGCACGCTCCGCAGCGAAGTCGAACGACGACTGGCCGATGGGATTTCGGTGTTGCTCGAAATCGACGTCGATGGCGCGATGGAAATCGTCAAGCAGTATCCGTCTGCCGTGACGATCTTCCTCAGCCCTGGCACCGAGGAAGAGTTGGAACGCCGACTCCGCGGTCGCAAGACCGAGTCGGAAGAGACGATTCAACGCCGGTTGGCCACCGCCAAACGCGAGAT
Organism: Blastopirellula sediminis; assembly: GCF_020966755.1. Taxonomy (NCBI): domain Bacteria; kingdom Pseudomonadati; phylum Planctomycetota; class Planctomycetia; order Pirellulales; family Pirellulaceae; genus Blastopirellula; species Blastopirellula sediminis. Next base: position 665,392 of record NZ_JAJKFT010000004.1, on the reverse strand, counting down.
GGCCGCGATGAACAAATACAAATATCAGATTGTCAACGACGCTGGCGCTGTGAACGAAACCGTTCAGCGACTAGCCGACGTGATTCAAAACGATTCGGGAGACGATGCGCTATGATGGAAGAACTGAAAGAAGAATACATCATCAACAAGGTCGGCGGTCGCTTTAAGCTTTCGACCCTGATCCAAAAGCGACTGGTCGCGCTGAACGCCGGCAGCCGCCCGCTGGTCAACATCGCCAGCGAGAACAAGATGGAAATCGTGCTCGAAGAGATCAAGCAGGACAAGATCCATCTCGACATGTCGAACGAAGTCCGCATCACCGGCGAAGGTGACGGCGGTCAATTCTTCGACGACTTCGGCGGCGATCTATGATCAAACGCCGCGTAGCGATCGGAGTTACCGGAGGCGTCGCCGCTTACAAGACGGCGATGCTGGTCAGCCGGCTCGTGCAGTCGGATGTTGAGGTAACGACCGTTTTGACTTCCGCGGCGACCAAGTTCATCGGCGCGGCGACTTTCGCCGCGCTGACCGGCAAACCGCCGGCTCTCGATGCGTTTGATCCGCACTATCCGCTCGGCCCTCATATCGAAATCGCCAAGTCGGTCGATCTCCTCTGCATCGCGCCCGCTTCGGCCGACTTTCTGGCCAAGACCGCCCAAGGCGCTGCGGACGATCTGCTCAGCACGATCTATCTCGCCTTTACTGGTCCGGTGCTGATGGCGCCGGCCATGAATCGCGAGATGTGGGCTAAGCCATCGGTGCAGCGCAACGTGGCGCAGCTGATTGAAGATGGCGTCGAAATGGTCGGCCCTGGTTCGGGCTGGCTCAGCTGTCGCGATCAAGGCGCCGGACGGATGTCGGAGCCGGATGAAATCCTCGCCGCGATTCAAGCTCGCCTGGCGACTCTTTCCTAAAGCGGGGCGAACGTGGCCCACATTCTGATCACCTCTGGTCCGACGCGACAATACATCGATCCGGTTCGCTACATGACGAACGGCTCCAGCGGTCGCATGGGCGCATCGCTCGCCGCCGCCGCGATCGCCGCTGGTCATGACGTGACGATCATCTCCGGTCCGGTTCAGGTCGACTATCCAATCGAAGCGCGCGTCATCCCGGTCATCACCACCGAAGAGATGCTCGCCGCGTGCGAACTAGAGTTTCCCAGTTGCGACGGCTTGATCGGCGTCGCCGCGCCGTGCGACTATCGCCCCGAACGAGTCGAAGGGCACAAGATCGCCAAGACCGGCCAACCGATCACGCTGCACTTGATCGAAACGCCCGACGTGGTCGCGACGATTGGCGCCAAGAAGAAGCCGCAGCAATGGGTCGTCGGCTTCGCGCTCGAAACGGAAGACGCTCGCTTCCGCGCGCTGGTGAAGCTCGAAAAGAAAAACTGCGACTTGATCGTGCTCAACGGCCCCGAAGCGATGAACGCCGCCGAGAACCAGGTCGAAATCCTCGACCGCGCCGGCACGTCAGTCGCTCTCCTCTCCGGCCCCAAAGAAGAAGTCGCCGCCGGCATCATGCAGGCGATTCAAACCCGGTTGATGAAGTAAGACATTACTCCGGCAAGCAAAGTCGCTTCGGAATCGGTTTCGGCTTCCCATTCCGATCGACGCACGCCAGTAGCGTCCGCCCGGTCGCGATCACCTCGCCGTCCCGCCGGACTTCGTAGCGGTTCTCGATCCGGACACCTTTGGCGCGGACCGTCTCGACCGAAACGCAGAGCAAGTCGTCGAAAACGGCCGGAGCCCGGTATTTGCATTCCGCTTCGGCGACCACCAGAAAGAGCCCCGACTCTTCCATCTCGCGGTAGCTAAAGCCAGCCTCTCGCAGCATTTCGGTCCGAACGACCTCGAAATACGTGATATAGTTCGCGTGATGAACACGCGCTTGGGCGTCCGTTTCCTGGTACCGGACTCGAATGTGCATTTCGTACTTGGTGATCACGACCACTCCGTCGGGCTATCTTTAAGTTGACCGAAGGTCAAGCGTATTCTATAGTTAGGTAAATCGAAAGGCGTCACCCGCCGCTGCGATCGCAGGGGCGATTCTGCTGACGAAAGGATGTCCATGAGCTCTGGCGGCGAATCTGGTACTGATTATTTAACCATGCGCGGGCGAGACTACCCCTCTTTGCGGCAGTTCACCGTGTTTCTCGAAAACCGCGTTGGGCAGCTCCTCGAAATCGTGCGTCGATTCGAAGGCTCGAACGTCCGCATCGTCGCCCTGTCGATCAACGACTCGACCGAGTGTGCGTTCGTCCGCTTCCTGCTCAGCGATCCGGAACAAGGGCGCGAGATTCTCGAACGGGCCGGGCTCGCTTTGATCGAAAGCGATCTGATTGGTCTCGAATTGCCGAGCGGTCCGCAGCCGCTGCTGCAAGTTTGCACGGCGCTCTTGCAAGCGGAAGTGAACATCGTCCAGGCCTATCCGCTGCTCAACACGCCGAACGATCGTCCGGCTGTGGCGCTGATGACCGACAACATTGAAATGGCGATGGAGACGTTGTCCAGGAAAAACTTCCGTATCCTGACTGAGAACGACCTGAAATTCGACAACGATTAATTCGGCTTAATCGCGCCAACCCGCACGACCGAAACGACCGCGGGCAAAGCCGAACTCTCTTCGTCCCATGGCGTCTGGAGGGCCCGTTCGGGCCCTCGCATCATTTAGAATTAACTGCACAATGAGGGATAACGCCGATCCCAGGTTCGCCCATCCGGCAAGCCGCAGACGCTCCCCTTTCGTCTGGTCGTAAATGATTCACGTTCGCGAACTTGTCAAAGCCTACGACGATCTCCGCCGCGGCAAATTTGTGGCGGTCGATCGCGTTAGCTTGTTCGCAATGCCCGGCCAGATCTACGGGCTTCTCGGCCCCAACGGCGCCGGCAAAACGACGGTCCTCCGCATCCTCAGCACCGTCCTGCGTCCCACCAGCGGATCGGTTCAGGTCAACGGCTACGACGTCGTCACCGAACCGGCGATGGTCCGCCGTCAAATCGGCTTCGTCTCGACCAACACCGCCGTTTACGAGCGGATGACCGCGTGGGAAACGGTCGAATACTTCGGCCGTTTGTACGGCCTGGAAGAAGACTTGCTGCAGGATCGAATGCAGACGATCTTTTCGCGGCTGCGGATGAACGAGATGCGCGACGTCCTCGGCTCGAAGATGTCGACCGGCATGAAGCAAAAAGTGTCGATCGCCCGCGCGATCGTACACGATCCGCCGGTACTGGTATTCGACGAACCGACGCTTGGTCTCGACGTCTTCGTCGGCCGCGCTCTGTTGCAAATCATCGCCGAGCTTCGCGAGCAAGGGAAATGCATCATCTTTTCGTCGCACATCATGCGCGAAGTCGAAAAGCTATGCGACCAGGTCGCGATCATGTACAAGGGAAAAATCCTGGCGGAAGGAACGCAAGCCGAACTGCGAGATCGCTACTCGCAGCCTGACCTGGAAGAAATCTTCTTCCACCTCATCGGCGAGCCGGAAGACATGGCTGATCATGCGGGGGCTGAGCAGAGCTAAAACGCATGAGTTGGTCCAACGTCAAACTGATTCTGTTTCGCGAGCTGCGCGATCAAATGCGCGATCGCCGCACCCTCTTCTCGATCGTCATCCTGCCGGTCCTGCTCTATCCGCTGATGGGTTTGCTGGTGATGCAGGTGATGCAGTTCCGCCAGCAGAACCCGGCGCGTCTGCAAATCGTCGGCGCTGCGGAACTTCCCGAGTCGCCCCCGCTATTGGACGGCCAAAACTTCGCGGCCGACTTGATGCAGAAAGACTGGTCGCCGGAGATGTTCGAGATTGAGGTTCTCGAAGCGACCATCGATCCGGAAGTAGTTCGGCAAACCGCCCAAGACGCGATCGAGGATGGTCAGTTCGACGCGCTCGTTTACTTTCCGCATGGATTCGCCGAGCGGGTCAAGCAGTTCCAGGATCACGTGAAAAGCGAGCAGTCGTCGTCGACCGAAGAAGCGGCGGCCGAGTTTCCGCAGCCGCAGATCTTCGTCAACTCGGCCCGCGAAAAGTCGCTGGTCGCCCGTGATCGCTTCTGGACGATCCTGATGCGATGGCGCGATAAGGTCATCGAAAAAAACCTGGCGGCCCACGACGTCCCGCCTGAAGCGACCAACCCGTTTACCGTCGACGAAGTCGATCTGTCGGATGAGCCGGAACGCCGCTCGTTCCTCTGGTCGAAGATCTTCCCGTTCATCGTCGTGGTCTGGGCGCTAACCGGCGCGTTTTATCCGGCGATCGACCTGTGCGCCGGCGAAAAAGAACGTGGCACGCTCGAAACGCTCCTCTCCAGCCCTGCTCTGCGGTCCGAGATCGTCGGCGGCAAACTGCTGGCGATCATGACCTTCAGCATCGCAACGTCCCTACTCAATCTTGCGAGTATGGGTATGACCGCGACGCTGGTGATGGGACAACTCGCCGCGGCAGGCGCTGCCGGAAGACTCAACTTCGGTCCGCCGCCGGTTTGGTCGGTCGGCTGGTTGTTGCTCGCGCTTATTCCGATGGCGGCTCTCTTCAGCGCACTTGCGTTGGCGGTCGCGGCGCTGGCTCGCAGCAGCAAAGAAGGTCAGTACTATCTGCTCCCGCTCTTGATGGTCAACTTGCCGCTGGTGATTCTGCCGATTCTTCCTTCGGTCGAAATCAGCTTCGCCAACAGCCTGATTCCAGTGACCGGCGTCTTGCTGCTGATGAAGACGCTGATGGAAGGGAACTACCACGACGCGCTGATTTACGCTCCCGGCGTGATCCTGGTCACCGCTGCGTGCATCTGGCTGTCGGTTCGCTGGGCGATCGATCAATTCAACAACGAGTCGGTTCTCTTCAGCGAGAACGAACGCTTCGATCTGAAGCTCTGGCTGATCCATCTCTATCGCGATCGGAACGCGACCCCACGCGCCGGAACTGCGGTAATGGCCGGACTTCTGATTCTGATGGCTCGTTATTTTGCGAGTCCCTACTTCACGACTCCGACCACCGGGACCGGCTTCGTCATTTACATCGTGGCGCTCCAGTTGATCACGATCGTCCTCCCTGTGGCGGCGCTGGCCGCGCTGTTGGCCCGCGACTGGCGAGAGACGTTCCTGTTAAAGCTTCCTTACGCATTGACGATTCCGGCCGCCGTATTGCTGGCCTTCGCCGTCCATCCCTTTTCAATCATGCTTGGCGCGTTTGCGAGCCGGCAGTTTCCGGTCGACGCTGAGACGACGCAGCACCTTGCCGAATTGCTGAAGCCGGCGTTCGAGGGTTTACCCTTCTTCGTCGTTCTGCTGCTGATGGCGGCGTTACCGGCAGTCTGTGAAGAATTCGCGTTCCGCGGCTTCATCCTGTCAGGGCTGCGGCACATGGGGCACAAATGGGGAGCGATCGTCATCACCGCGATCTTCTTCGGCATCACGCACGGCATTTTGGCCCAAACGTTCACCGCGACGGTCGTCGGCATTTTGATCGGCTTCCTCGCCGTTCAATCGCGCAGTCTGTTCGCGTGTATGGCCTACCACGTCACGCACAATAGCTTGGCGATTGGCATGATGGCATGGCGCGGCGAAGGAGTCCCCGCGTCAAGCTGGCTCGCCTACTTGTTCCTGCCGACGTCGCCGGAAGCCGAGATCGATCCGCTGGTCGCCGCTCAGCAACCGTTTCTCTACCAACCTTACGTCGTCGGCCTCGCGGCACTGACGTTCGTCGTTCTGATCTACTACTTCGCGACCCTCCCGGCGGCTCTCTCGGAAGAAGAACGCCTACAACAGGCGCTCACCCGCCAACCGTCCGAAACCGCCGCCACCCGCGCTACGTCCAAAGATTCGGCGTCGATGAAAGAACAAGCGTAAGCGTCTCGCTCTTCACTAGCCCGCAGCGCAAGCAAGGGAAAGAGGACGGCAGCGCGCGAAGACTCCCAATCTGGTTTCGGCCGCGAATAGCAGATCGACTCTATTCGCAATTACCAAGCACATTCCCTTGCTTGCGCTGCGGGCTATTATTGCGCTAGTCGATCGCTTCGATCGCGTCGGCCAGCAGCTCTTCCAGATTCTCGATCTTCCTTAGATCGTCGATGATCGCCGGGTGCGCAAAGACGCGGACCTTTTTCACGTAGTCGTCAAACTGCCGTTTCGCCAACGTTTCGACCATCGGCGAGACCTGCCCCAGCATCCGATATTGATCGATCTTGGGAGTGTAGATCTCGATGTTGAACTGCACTTCCAACTTGATCGGCGGCGCGTCGATCAAGATCTCATGCGGTGCGATGCGGCGGGTCATCGTGGTGCTCAGTCGATTCGCCAATTCCGCCGACAAACGTTCGAGCCACGCGTAAGGACGACGCGCTATCAAGTCATAGAACTCCGGGCTCTCGACGAAGCTGTATTCCAGCAGTCGCTTGTAAACGCGACGGACCGGACCGAACAACCCGAACAACAGATCCCGCGCCGGACCATTGCCGGCGGCCGCTCGCATCGACGCGATCATCGGCTGCTCGACCTGGCGGAAGAGGGAATCCAAGTCGAGTTGATCATGCAGCATGTAGAACGCCCGCAGGAACATCGCCGTCGCTGAACGAACCGCGTGATGCCAGTAGACTTCGCTGAACATGACGTACCGCGCGAAGACCATCATCTCGGCGGCGGTCTTTCCTTTGTTGGTTAGCGCCAGCCCCGTACCCGCCTGGTTCAGACAAAGGCTGCCGACCAGACGCTGTTCGTCAAAGTTCATCCCGTACGGCACGCCGGCATGCAGACTGTCGCGACGGAGGTAATCCATCTTGTCGACGTCAATCGGCCCCGAGAGGATGCTTTGCAACACCTGTACTTTTTTGTTACGGGGCTTTTCCGAAAGCAGGGCGACGACGTCTCGAGGATTGATTTTCCAGTCGTCGCGCAGGCAGTCGGCGATTTCCCCTTCCAGCAAAAAGCTGTTGGCGAACATCTCGTGCTGTGGAACGTTGGCCAGACGCAGGTCTTCGATCGGATGGCAAAAGGGCCAATGCCCCAGGTCGTGCAGCAAAGCGGCGACGATCAGCAGTTCGGCGTCGGCCGGAGTGATGATCTCGGCGAATCGCTCGTCATGAGCCAACTGCTGCAGATAGAGGAGCGCGGTCCGGTAGACCCCTAGCGAATGTTCAAACCGGGTATGGTTGGCCGCCGGGTAAACGAGCGAAACCAGGCCCAACTGGCTGATTTGCTGTAAACGACGGAACTCCGGCGAGTCGATTAATTGCCGAACCCGCGGCGATAGCGGGACGTCCATCTCGGGGGGAATACGAACGACCTGGCGTTTGACGTTCAGGCCGGCGACTTCGGGGATGTGCAAAATATCGGTCATTCGCTGGGTATACCCCGTTTTCGGCCGGCTGAGAAGGCGACGCGCGGAATCCGCCCAAATCGCACAAACCGCCGTTTCCGCGAAAATTAACGTTGGATCGGCCGCTCGTGGGGGATTGGATCCGCCAGGGGAACCTTTGCGCATTGGCCCTGTGCGTCTAGAATACGTGATTTCACCCCCACCGGCAGCCCATATTCGGGAACCTCCTGTGTTACGAACGCATACTTGCGGCGAGCTACGTTCCGCTCAGATCGGCCTTGAAGTTACTTTGTGCGGCTGGGTCGACAGCTATCGCGACCACGGCGGCGGTCTCTTCATCGACCTGCGCGACCGCTATGGCAAAACGCAAGTCGTCTTCAGCCCCGAAAGCGGCGCCGCCGTTCAGGAAGCTTCGCGTGGGCTCCGCTGCGAAGACGTGATCAAAGTTCGCGGCACGATCCACGCTCGCCCTGAAGGGACGGTCAACCCGAAGCTGATCACCGGCGAGATCGAACTTCGCTGCGTTGAGCTGGTAGTCTTGAACAAGTGCAAGAACCCGCCGTTCCTGCCGACGCAACAAGACCTGCCGGGGGAAGACCTCCGTCTGAAGCACCGCTATCTCGATCTGCGTCGTCCGGTGATGCAGGAAACGCTGTTGCTCCGCAGCCGCATCATCAAAATGATGCGCGACTATTTTGAAGAACACCAATTCATCGACGTCGAGACCCCGATCCTCGGCCGCAGCACGCCGGAAGGGGCTCGCGACTATCTGGTTCCTAGCCGCGTTCACCACGGCCACTTCTACGCGTTGCCGCAGTCGCCTCAGCTCTACAAGCAGATCCTGATGATGGCGGGCTATGATCGCTACGTGCAGGTCGCCCGCTGCTTCCGCGACGAAGACCTTCGCGCCGACCGTCAGCCGGAATTCACCCAGCTCGACGTCGAAATGGCGTTCGTCGAAAAGGACGACGTGATCGGCATCATCGACGGCCTGGTCCAAAAGTCGGCCAAAGAGCTGAAGGGAATCGACGTTCAGCTGCCGCTGCCGCAGATGACCTTTGACGAAGCGATGGAGCGTTACGGCCATGACGCGCCGGACCTTCGTTTCGGCATGGAATTGATCGACGCCACCGACCTGGCCGGCGAGTGCGACTTCCGCGTCTTCAAGGCGGTCGCTGAAGCAGGCAATCGCGTTCGCGGCATCAACGCCAAGGGCGCCGCCGACAAATACTCGCGCCGTCTGATCGACGAGTTGACCGAATTCGTCTCGAACGACTTTGGCGCCAAGGGGCTCGCCTGGTTCAAGTGCGAAGCGGATGGCAAACTCAACTCGCCGATCGCCAAGAACTTCAGCGAAGAGATGCTGGCCAAGTTCAAAGAACGCTTCGACGCCGAACCGGGAGACATGATCCTGATCGTCGCCGACAAGTTCAGCGTCACTTGCAAGGCGCTCTACGCGCTCCGCAAGCGTCTCGGCGCCGAGCTGAAGCTGTACGATCCGAAAACGATGCACTTCTCGTGGATCGTCGAGTTCCCGATGTTCGAGCACGACGAAGAGGAAGATCGCTGGGTCGCGATGCACCATCCGTTTACCGCTCCTCGTCCGCAGGACCTCCAGTTCCTCGAAAGCGATCCGGGCAAGTGCCGTGCGGTCGCCTACGACCTGGTGATCAACGGTAGCGAAGCTGGCGGCGGTACGATTCGTATCCACGACAACGCCATCCAGCAGAAAGTCTTCGGTCTGCTTGGCATGTCGGAAGAAGATGCGAAAGAACGCTTCGGCTTCCTGCTCGACGCGCTGCAGTTTGGCGCTCCGCCGCACGGCGGCATCGCGCTGGGGATCGACCGTTGGGTGATGCTGTTCGGCGGACTCGACAACATCCGCGACTGCATCGCGTTCCCGAAGACGCAACGTGCGGCCGACCTGATGACCGACGCTCCTGGCGAAGTCGATCGCAAGCAGCTTGAAGAGCTCGCGATTAAGATCCTGCGTCAGGACGAACTGAAGAAGTAGCCGTCACTTCCGGCGCCTTCTTCTCGACCTTGCGATAGGTTCGCAATTCGTAATCCAGTACCGGCGACTCGGCGATTAATTCCCAGTCGCCGCGGCTGGTGATTTCTTTGGAAAGCGGATCGCGCGAATCGACGATCAGCGTCTGCACGCCGAACGCGTCGAATTCCTGTTCCGCTTCGTTCCAATCGGCGGCGTACGACTTCCCGAGAAACGGAACTCGCGAGTAATACGAAATCAGCAGCGCATCCTGCCAACGATCGCCAATCAGCGCAACCGGGCCGGAGAACTGCTTGTCGGCCAGCAAATTGGCGTAATGGCGAATCACGCGGCCGGAACCACGTTCGTTAAACGCGTCTCGCAGGAAGAAGAACCCAGGTCGCGCGCAACAGCCGACCACCAGGTAAGCGGCGAGCGCAATCGGCGCCCAGCGGCGCGTCCAACTGAGCGAAGGCCGCTCCACTTCGACCGTCATTAGCCACTCAATGAAAGACCATAGCTGGGCGACGCAGAGCGGCAACAGCACCGGCGCCATATAACGGGGTTCAAACGCCACCGGCAAAAAGCCGCCGGCGTAAATGCCGCAGGTCAGGATCATCCAGACGGCGCCGAACTTCGCTCGTTTGTCGCCAAAGACGCAAACGGTGAAGCCAGCGATCACGATCATCGCCGGAAACAACCCAATCGGGTCGAATGTCCAGAAGCCGCCGAGAATCTTCTTACCGTTCTCGCGGATATGCTGAGCCTGACGCAGGAAGTTTTCTTTCGACTCGATGGGGGACCAATCGGTAAAGTCGAGCCGCTCCGGCGTTTCCCAAATGTTGTAGCGACCGTCGTCCGCCATCTGCAGTTTCCAGACGACCTTCCAGTCGAAGTCCTGGATGCCGACCTGATAGTGGTTAAAGGCGCCGGAGTTCGAGAAGGTGAAGCGTCCGTACTTAGTCGACAAAGCGCCGATCCACGGACCGCAAACGATCGCGAACGCAGCGATCCCCAAACCCCAACTAGCGCAGGCCCGCCAAAAAGCGGTTTCGTGCCGATCCGCGAGCCAGCGAACGGCGACGCAAAACGTGAAGTGGGCCAGGAAGAAGGGAAACGCGTAAGCCTTCGCCAAAAACGCGATCGCCCCGAGCACGCCAGCCAGCGCGGCATGACGCCAATCGGTTAGCAGCTTGTCGGAAGCGGAGAACGGGAAGTAGAGGAGCAGAAAACAGGCGAGCGCCACGTCGGGCGTCGTCAGTGCGCCGCTCCAGACGGCGGCGGTAATCGATGTAATGAGTCCGATGATCCACTGACCGCGAGCTTCGATCGAGAAGATCTTCGTCGTGCCCCAGATCGCGGCGGCGACGTAGCCGACGCCGAAAATTCCTTGGGCGATGCGAAAGGCAACGACCGGATCAAGTCCCAGTGAGATCATCGGCGCCGAGAGCGCTGGCAAAAGTGGGCTCCAATAGCCGGAAGCCGCTTGCCAAAAATCGCCGTGTGCGAAGAAGTCGGCTTGCTGAACGTAAGCTGCGCCATCGGGTCCGATGGCGTACATGACCATCGGCGCGATCATCACATAAAGGGCGATGAAAAGCGCCTGGCAAGCGAAGACGATTTTCCAGCGTACCACGGGAATGTCGGGGGCAATGGTGGAGGGATAGCCCCACGATCAGGGGCAGTCTCCAAAAGAATAGCCCGCACCTTGCGGCGCGGGCTATCGAATGTCGATCATTCCGAAGATATCGGTTTTAACGTGCGGCGACGTAAACTCGCATCGAACGTTCCGGCATGATGAACTTACCGGAAGCCGGCGGACGGGGCCCGTTCAAATCGGGATAAACGTCGGCCGGAGGTTCGGCGGCGGTGTCGACGAACATCCGCCAGCTGGTCGCTTTGGCGACCGGCGGCAGAATAAACTGCGCCGGCGATGCGGTGGCGTTCATCACCAACAGCACGTCGCGGCCAACCCCATGCGGATCATTGTGCTGGTCCGGGGCCGCCAGAACGCAAATCAGCGTTCCTTCAGCCGCGTCCCAGTTGACCGCCGTTCCCAGAGCGCTGTACCAGTTGACGTCGTACAAGCCGCGTCGACCGGTTCCCTTGCCGCTGAGGAAGTGCTTTTGACGGACCGTCGGCTGATCGCGACGGAACGCGATCAAGGCTTTGACGAACCGCCGCATGTCGGCGTTCTTCTCGACCAGCTTCCAGTTCATGTACGAGATTTCGTTGTCTTGGCAGTAGGCGTTGTTGTTCCCCCCCTGCGTACGACGACACTCGTCCCCCATCAAAACCATCGGCACGCCCTGCGAGAGGAGCAGCGTGGTCATCATGTTCTTGATCTGGCGCTGACGCGTTTTCTCGATGCTGCGACGACGAGTCGGGCCTTCCACGCCATAGTTGTAGCTGATGTTGTGGTTGTCGCCGTCTCGGTTGTGTTCGCCGTTCGCGTCGTTGTGCTTTTCGTTGTACGACACCAGGTCGTTCATCGGAAAGCCGTCGTGCGACGTGATGAAGTTAATGCTGTGGTACGGCTGACGTCCGCCCGGTTGGTACAGATCGCTCGATCCGGCCAAACGAGTCGCCAGCGCGCCCAGCTTGCCCGGGTCGCCGCGCCAGTACGAACGGATGTCGTCGCGATAACGACCGTTCCATTCAGCCCAACGCAAGTTGGCGAACGAACCGACCTGGTAGGCGCCAGCGGCGTCCCACGCTTCGGCGATGATCTTGGTGTCGGCCAACAGCGGGTCTTCGGCAATCGCTTCGACCAGCGGCGGGTTCGGCACAAGATTACCGTTACGATCGCGGCTAAGAATCGACGCGAGATCGAACCGGAAGCCGTCGACATGGTAGTTGTGCACCCAATGTCGCAGACTATGGAAGATCATCTCGCGGACGATCGGATGGTTCCCGTTGACGGTGTTACCGCAACCAGAGTAGTTCTTGTAGTGGCTGCCGCCGTTGGCCAGCATGTAATAGACCGGGTTCTCGAGCCCCTTGAAGCTCAAGATCGGGCCCATCTCGTTTCCTTCGCAGGTATGGTTGAAGACGACGTCCAGGATCACTTCGATCCCGGCCTGGTGCAGCGCCTTCACCATCTCTTTGAATTCGCGAACCTGACCGCCTGGCTCTTTACTGGCGGCGTAACCACGATGCGGCGCAAAGAACGCCATCGTGTCGTAGCCCCAGTAGTTGGTGCGGCTCGGCTTTTCGCCGGTCATCATGTCCATGATCGGAAACTCATGGACCGGCATCAGTTCGACCGCCGTCACGCCGAGCGATTTCAAATACGGAATCTTCTCGACCACGCCGGCGTAGGTGCCGGGGTTCTTCACGCCGGAAGTTTCGCTTCCGGTGAACCCTTTGACGTGCATCTCGTAGATGATTGATTCCGACAAGTCGCGGCGGAGGTGGCGATCTCCTTCCCAGTTAAACTGGTCGTCGACCACCACGCACTTCGGCGGACGGACGATTCCGTCATACGCGGCCTGGAACGTGCCGGCTAGCGCTTTGGCGTACGGATCGATCAAACGAGCGCGGCCGTCAAACAGCAAACCGCGGCTCGGATCGTAGGGACCTTCGGCCTGGAAGTGATACAGTTGTCCGGCCGAAACGCCAGGGACGAAAATGCTCCAGATATCGCCCCAGCGATCGGTATCACGATCGAAATCGATGATTTCAGTCGGTTCCGTATCTTCTACCGATTTGTACAGCAACAGCCGCATTGCAGTCGCATGGCGACTGAACACGACGAATTGAACGCCTCGCTCGTGCAGCACAGCGCCGTACGGGAGGATGTGAGTAAACTGCAACTCCGGGTGGGGATAAACCATAAGCATAGGTGACGACATTGCTCCTTCGTCAGACGGGCTTCCTCGCATCAGCGATTTAAAGCTAACACCCGACTTCAGACCGTGTCGTTGAATTCACCCCTCGCTATCTTGTTTTTTTGAATCTAGTCGCTTGTTGCATCATCTGGCGAAACAATAGCTTAGGGTTAACGGCGATGTGCTGCGAAAACCTTGCCGACTACGACCAGCGATGATGCCTCGTGGTGGGTCAACATTTCGCAAATACCGTGCGATCCCTTCCACACGGATCATAGCAACGATTGGGCCATCTGGAATAATCACTGCGGCCGGAAGGCGTATTTCGTGGGAATTAAGTGAAATTTCAGGGGGAAACCGCGTTCCACCGTTCCCTCGTCGGCTCGTTGACAATCTGCACCGGCAGCGGGAAAATAGCCTCTTTCTTCAGCAGCTTGCACGAATAAAGTCAATGGCTAAAGCAACTTACAAGGACGCCGGCGTCGATCTGGATATCTATGCCGAGTCGATGTCGCGACTTCCGCGTCTCATTCACCGCACCCACAGCCCGCGAGTAATGAAGCTCGACGGCGGTTTTGCGGGGCTTTTTAAGCTCGACTTTGATAATTCTTTATTCGCCCGCAAGTACGAGAATCCTGTCCTTATTTCCTGCACGGACGGGGTCGGCACAAAGCTGAAAATTGCGGAAAAAACTGGGATTCATAAGACGGTCGGCGTCGACCTGGTCGCGATGTGCGTTAACGACGCCATCTGCTGCGGCGCCGAACCCCTCTTCTTTCTCGACTATATCGCGATGGGGAAGGACGATCCCGATCTGCTGGAAGACTTGGTCGAGGGAATCACCGACGGCTGCCTGCAGGGGGACTGCGCCTTGGTCGGCGGCGAAACCGCCATCATGCCCGACATTTACCAGGTCGGGGATTACGACATGGCCGGGTTCTGCGTCGGCGTCGCCGAGCGGGCCCACCTGATTGACGGTTCGCACATTGCCGCCGGCGACAAAGTGATCGGCATCGCGTCGAGCGGCGTCCACTCCAACGGCTTCAGCCTGGTTCGCAAGATCGTGTTCGACCTCGCCAAGTTGTCGGTCGATCAACATGTGGAAGAGTTGGGCGAAACGGTCGGCGAAGCGCTCCTCCGACCGACCAAGATCTACGTCGCCCCGGTTCGCAAAGTGTTGAACCACTACAAGGTGAAAAACGTCGTCCACGGCATCGCGCATATCACCGGCGGCGGTCTGGCCGAGAACATCGAACGGATCCTGCCCAAGAACGTCGACGTCAAAATCGACGGCAAGTCTTGGCCCCGCCCGGCCGTCTTCCCCTGGCTGCAAAAGTTGGGTGAAGTCGAAGACGCCGAAATGGCCCGCGTCTTTAACATGGGGATCGGCCTGACGCTGATCGTCAGCTCGTACTACGCCAACAGCGTAAAGAGCATGGTCGCCGACTGCGGCTTCGAGACGTTCGATATCGGCGAAGTGGTCGACGGAACCGGCAAGGTCTGCGTCAGCTAACGCAGACCGGTTGCGGCTCAACTTCGAGAATCGCTTCAAACAGCTGTGCGGAATTCACTTCCGTCGCCAGCGGAAAAGCGATCAGCTTCGCCCCTCTCCCCACGGCCAACGCGCCAAAGGCCGTTTCAATCCCGAGCGCCTTGGCCGGCGACTCGGTAACCATCGACAACCAGGCTTCCGGCGAAATCTCGGGAAACGACTTCGCGGCAAGTTGTACGTCGCGCCATAGCGCCAGGTCGGGATTCGACGCCCGCGAATCGGTTCCGATCGCTAGTGACGCTCCCCGGCGAAGGAGTTCGGCCAGCGGATGTTTCGGATGATCGAAATAGGCGTGCGTCCGCGGGCAATAGACGACCGTCATCTTCGCCGGGCGAGCCGCCACGAAGTTGATCTCCGCGTCGTCAAAGTAGTTGCCATGAATGAGCAGCGCGTGATGGGCGACCGCCAGCATCCGGAGATAGTCGACAGGACGCTTCCGCGGCGAAAAGGCGTCATCCCGCCAAACGCCGAACTTCTCCAGCATCTCGCGAAAGAGCCCGCTCTGCGAGTCGAGCAGTTGCAACTCGTCGCGTGATTCCGCCAGGTGCATCGCCAACGGCGTTTTCGTATCGGCCGACATTCGCGCCGCCACGGCGACGACGTCGCGGTGAACCGAATAGGGGGCATGCGGGCTCAGCCCAACTGCCATCCCACGCGACTTACCCTGTTGTAAATGCGACTTCGCCGCTTCGAGCAACTCGGCTCCTCGCTCCGGCGATAGGCCGATCAATTCGAGCAGCGAAACGACGCCGGGCTCTTCGGCATACATCTCCAGCGAATAGGGCATCGTCGTGATCTCTCCGAGCGCGGCGATCCCCTGCTCTTGCGACTCACGAATGCCGGCCGAAATTGCCGCCGCTTTTTGCGTTTCCAAAAGTTCGCCGGCCGCGCGACGTCGACCAACCACTTGCTGAATCCAAAGCGGAAACTCCATCCCCGCTTCGCCAAGCGGAGCGTCGATGTCGCTAAACTCGAGATGCGTATGCGCGTTGACGAGACCTGGCGCTAATGCGACGTCTCCCAAATCAATCGGCGCGGCGCCAGAAAGATTCTCGCCGACAGCGACGATGCGTCCATCGGCGACGCTGAGCAAACCATTCTCGATCGGCGGCTGATCGACCGGGATCAGCCACTTCGCCTGATAACAGCAAGTCGCTCGGCTCATGACGTCGGATCCTCAATCACGTGCTGCGATTCCCAATCGGCTCGCCAACCGGCGATCTCACTCCAAGTTTCGGGGAGCGGCGCCGTCACCGCGACAATCTCATCAACCATCGGATGCTTGAAGCGCAGGTAACGTGCATGCAGCGCGATGTGTCGATCGCGCTCGTCGACTCGTTGCGGACCGAACCCGATCGTGCTGCCGTAGAGTTCGTCTCCCAGAATCGGATAGCCGTGCGCGGCGCACTGCACGCGGATCTGATGGTAGCGGCCGGTGTCGAGCTCGATCTGAAGCCAGGCGCCCTGCTCTGTCCGCTGCAGCACTTCGTACGTAAGTCGCGCCCAACGTGCGTCGGGATCGGACTCCGCGGTGATCTCTCCTTTTGCGACGTCCGGAATCTTGCGGATCGGATCTTCCCAGACGCCGCGGTCCGCTTCCGGCTGCCCGGCGACCATCGCCCAATAGACCTTCCGCACCAGGCGGGTTTCAAACTGCTGCGAGATCCGCCGCGCCGCACGCACATGCCGCGCAAACGCCAACACGCCGGAGACAGGACGATCCAATCGATGGGGGACGCCCAGATAGACGTTCCCCGTTTTCTCTTCCCGCCGCTTGATGAACGCTTTGATCCGCGACTCAAGACTATCGATGTGCGGGGGCGCTTGGGTCAAAAGCCCAGCCGGCTTGGCGACGCAGAAACAGGGGCCCTGCTGGTACAGAATATCGATACCGGGCGAGACGGATTCGTTCATCCGGCCATTATAGCGAACCGACGCCGGATCACGTCAGACGCCTCCACACTAGCCCGCAGCGCAAGCAAGGGAATGCGGCTAACCATCGCCAGCGGCGAAGAGTCGCTCGACTAGCAGGAGTGAGCGACTTCGATGTAGTCCGAAACGCGGCGAACCGTCGCCAGGCGCGAGACCAATTGCACGGCGGTCAGTTTCAGCGAGTCGGTCGGGACCGTGCCGCAGAGGACCACTTCGCCGTCACAAGCGGCGCAGTACAGACGCGACAGTTCCGTCCGACCGCTCGCATCCAGCATTTGCCGGACGGCCGTCGTAAGAATGGCGTCGGAAGAGGCGCGGCGATCTTCGCCGGCGGTAATTTCTAAATCCGTCATCAGAGCGTTCATTGGAAGACTTCCTGATCCAATTTGCATAAGGGGTTTTTCTCTTTTCTCTATAAATTACGTCCCGAATTCGAACGCTGGATGAATTGAGTAAGAACTTTTGAAGTATTCCGTCGCTTTGCCGGACGGAAAAAACAAAAACGCCGGCGAGCGAGCGCCGGCGTTTTCGGTTGTAACGAATCTGCAGCAGGAGAGGGTCTTAGACCTTCCCTTCGGCCGGAACTTCGTACGGCTTGCGATATTCGCGGGTCAACAGGTTGTTGGCCGCTTCGTTGCCGGTAAAGGTTTCGGCCTTGCCGTCCATCTTCAGGTTCGGGCCAATTTTGACCTTGTCTTTCACCAAGTCGACCTTGTTGTCCTTCAGGTGCTCGGTGAAACGATCGAGCGTCGCTTTGACGTTTTCGGTCGTTTCGATCGCTTCCAGACGTTCCAGGCATTCGCCGGCCGAAACGGATTCGCCCAACAGGTACGAAATGTTGCCGGTGTGGCACAAGGCGCTGGAGAGGTGACCTTCGACGATGTGGCCGTTCAGGCTATCGGCGTTGCGCGAGCGAACCGCACTGATGAAGTTGTCATAGTGGTGCTGGTCGCCGCCGCCGCTGAATTCCTTGATCTTGTTGCCATCTTTGTCGAAAGCGACGCCGCCGTTGTACGACGGAATCACGACGTAGCCGTCCGAACCTTCGAAGATGACGCCGATCGCCGAACCCTTGTAGTTCTTGCTGCTGGCCGGCAACGACTTGTCGTAAACCAGACCGCGAACTTCAAACACCAGCGACGCGTCGCCGTAGTTGTGAATGATCACTTGCGTGTTCGGCGTGGTGCCGGCGTCTTCGTAGCCGTAGCGACCGCCGTAGCTGATCACCTGCGAGCTCAGTTCGTCGACGCCAAGCCCCCAACGTGCGATGTCCATCTGGTGGATGCCTTGGTTGCCAAGGTCGCCGTTACCGTACGGCCATTGCCAGTGCCAATCGTAGTGGAACTTCTTGCGAGTCACCGGACCCATCGGAGCCGGACCCGCCCAGAGATCGTAGTCGACCGACGCCGGAACCGGGTAATCGCCGACCGGACCGATCGAAGGACGCGGCTTGTAGCAGAGACCGCGAGCGACGTTGATCTTACCGATGCCGCCGTTCTTCACGAAATCGATCACGTCGATCATGCCCGGGTTCGAGCGGCTTTGCGTACCGGCCTGGCAGATCTTGTTGTACTTGGCGGCCGCTTCAACGATGCGGCGACCTTCGCTCACATTGTGGCTGACCGGTTTTTCGACGTAGACGTCTTTGCCGGCTTGCAGCGCCCAAATCGCGGCCAGAGCGTGCCAGTGATTCGGCGTGGCGATCGTGATGATGTCGACGCTGTCGTCTTCCAACACCTTACGAATGTCGGTCGCGATCTTCGGCTTTTTGCCTTGCTTGTCGGCGACTTGCTGAGCGCGACGTTCCGCCACGTCGGTATCGCAATCGCAGATGTAGACGTATTCGGTGTCTTTACGATTCAGCATACCGCCGACGTGCGACATACCACGGCCATTCACGCCGACCGTGCAGACGCGCAGTTTTTCGTTCGGGCTGCTGCTCTGTTTCGTTTCTTCCGCCATCAGCGGAGCAGCGGCATTGGCCGCAACAGCGGCAGCCGTTGCGAACATCGATTGTTCCAAGAATTGACGACGAGACTTCAAAGTCATGTGGCGCTCCGTTTAGGCGGGTAAAAAGATTGCGCGTAAGGTAGGAATAAGTGCGAAAGCACTACCGCAATGATAAACGATCTCGGCTCAATTGGAAATCATTACGCCAAGACTTTTTTCCTGACGCCAGTGGTCAGCGGTCGAATCCGAAGCGGGCGACCAGCCAATCCGACAAGGTCGGCGCTAATCGATCGAGCCAGACCAAGCCCTTACCGCCGAGGCTGAGAATCACCTCATGCTTGCCGGATTGAACCGCCTTAATCGCAGCTCTGGCTACCGCAGCAGAGGTCATCGCCCCCTTCCCTTTCGCCGGCTGACGCCCCGACTTTTCGATCACGGCGGACGAAAACTCACTTTCCGTCGTACTGGGACTGACCAGGATCATGTCGATACCTTCGCTAGCGAGTTCTGCCCGCAGGGCGTCGCTGAACCCGTGGATCGCAAACTTGCTGGCGCAGTACTCGCTTTTGGCGGGCACAGCTCGATGGGCGAGGATCGAAGAAACGTTGCAGATGGCCGGCGTTCTCCCCTGACGCAGCGCCGGAATCGCCTCGCGAATCAGTTCGACCGGCGCAAAGAAATTGACTTCCATGACTGTGCGGAGTCGCTCGGACGATCCATCGGCAAACGGACCAAGCGCCCCGATGCCAGCGTTGTTGATCAGCAAATCGAGTCCGCCAAAGCGTTCGCACGCGGTCTGCACCAGTTGCGTGCGGAGCTGCGAATCGCAAACGTCGCCGGGAACGACGACCAATCGATCGGGCGCGGCGGCTTCACTGGCCAACGCTTGCAAGCGATCTTCTCGCCGCGCGGTCGCCACTACTTTGGCGCCGGCGGCGATTAGTTGCAGCGTCAGCTCTCGCCCGATTCCGCTCGAAGCGCCGGTAACGATGGCACGCAGGTCGCGTAACTGCCGACGCCCCATCGTCAGGCGACTTCTTCGATCGAATCTTCGCCAACCGCCGTTGCGGTCGGGACATGATCCGTAATCACCGTGTCCGCGTCATCGATCCGTCCCAGGAAGTGGGCCGGCAAGCGGCAATGAATCCGGACGCGCGTCTCGCTGTAAGTCTTCGAGATGACTTCGCCATGCGCGGCCAGATAGGCCATCAACTTGCCGTTGTCGATGTTGGTCTCGACGTCGACGTCACGGAAGCTCCGGCTGAGCGCGTCGCTGACGGCGAGCGCGAATTTCTCGCGACCTTCGCCGGTCTTCGCACTGATCAGCAGCGCGTCGGGATGACGCTCCAGCAGCATGTCGAGTCGACGACGATCTTCAACCGCGTCGATCTTGTTCAGCACGAGAAGCATATCCTTTTCTTCGATGCCGATTTCGGCCAACACTTCATAGACCGCCCGAATCTGGTTCTCAACGTCGGAACTGCTCGCGTCAGCGACATGCAGCAGCGCGTCGGCCTGACGCGCTTCTTCAAGCGTCGCCTTAAAGCTGGCGATCAAACGGTGAGGCAAATCGCGGATGAAACCGACCGTATCGCTTAGCAGCACCGGTCCCCAGTGCGGGAGATACCAACGACGCGTGCGGGTATCGAGCGTTGCGAACAGCTTGTCCTCGGCCAACACCTGCGCGTCGGTCAGAAAGTTCATCAGCGTGCTCTTGCCGGCGTTCGTATAGCCGACGATCGAAATCGTGATCACGTCGCGACGCGATGCAACTTCTCGTTCGCGGCGACCTTGAACTTTCGCCAGGTCGTCTTTGAGATCTTTGATCCGCTTCTCCACCAAGCGACGGTCGACTTCCAATTGCTTTTCGCCCGGACCACGCATACCGACGCCCATCTTGATGCGGTCCAAGTGGCTCCACATCCGCTTAAGTCGCGGCAGCGAATACTCCAACTGCGCCAGTTCGACGGCGAGACGCGATTCGTAGGTGCGCGCATGCGTCGCAAAGATGTCGAGGATCAACTCCGTCCGATCGATCACCTTCAGACCGGTCCCCTGTTCCAGGTTGCGGGTCTGAGCGGGAGAGAGTTCGTTGTCGAAGATGATCACGTCGGCGCCAGAAGCTTCGGCGCACAACTTCAACTCTTCGACTTTCCCCGAACCGAGATAGCTCGCCGTCTCCGGCTTGTCGCGCCGCTGCGTCATTCTCCCGACGACTTCGGTGCCGGCCGTAGTGGCCAACCCTTCCAGTTCGTCGAGAGGATCGTCGCTCACAACCGTTTCTGGCAGGATGACTTTGACCAATACCGATTTTTCTTCGGCAACGCTTTGTTTCCGTTCTCGTTGAGTCACGCGGCCTCGTATTTACCTATGGTTGGGTGAAAGAATCGCTTCTGTCATTATCTTAGCCCGACGCGCGAAACCTCCAATAGTCTTGCGCGGCGGAACAGGTGAGACGCTCGCCCCCCGAATTAGGTTCACGCCGCTTCGGCGGAACGAAATTTTCGGGTTACCGCCTTAAACCGTTCTACCAAGCGACTTTGAAACCGGTAGGGATTCCAGGCCATCGCAATCGTCCGGACCGGCTTCGGGGAACTGAGCGAACTATAAGTCCTCCGCGGGTCATGATCCAGACGGCGGGCCATCTCCGGAACCATCGAAACCCCATGCCCCAGCGCGACCAGTTCCTGCACGGTCGCCAATTGGCTGGTTTTCTCGATCGAAACGGGGTGGAACGACTTCTGCCGGCAGAACGAAACGATGTTGTCCGATAAGCAGTGCGCCTCGTCCAGCAAGATAAAGGGATAAGGACGAACGTCGGCGATCGTGATCCGTTTCTTGCTCGTCAGTGGATGCCCGGCCGGCATCGCCAGAAACAGCTCTTCGTCAAACAGGCTTTCGACCTCGATATGTTGCATCGAAACCGGCAGCGCCAACAGCGCCACGTCGATCTCTCCCTGGCCGAGTCTTTGCAGCAATTTTTCGGTAACTTCTTCCTGGACGGTTAGGGTCGCTTCGGGAGAAGACTCGGCGAACGACTGCAGCAGCCCCGGCAGGAAGTAAGGAGCGATCGTCGGGATGGCGCCGACTCGAATGCGCCCGGTCCGACCGTCGTCGGTGATTTCGGACTTCGTATCTTCGATCAGCGAGAGGATCTGTTCGGCGCGTGATTGAAGCAGCCGTCCCGCTTCGGTCAGAACGACCGATCGGGTCTGACGCTCAAAAACCGGCTGGCCCAACTCTTCTTCCAACTTGCCGATCGAACGGCTGAGCGCCGGCTGCGACACGAGCAAATCTTCCGCCGCCCGGGTGAAGTTCTTCCACTCGGCTACTTTCAAGAAGTAACGCAACTGACTGATTTCCATCGCCGCCTCCCCAGGAGAATCAATAACCGATACGCATTGTATATATCGCGATAATGCATTGGAAGCATGATGCATTTAGGGCGAAAATGATTAGCAGTGAGGACGGCGGCGTCTCGCCGCAAGAGAATAGGGTGGGAAAGGCGCTTCGTCCGCGTCGTCTGACCGGACGAAGCGCCCCTATTTCTCCTCCTCGCCAGCAGCCCCCTACTGGAGTCGCCCGACATGCTGATGTTCCTTCGCTTCGCCGCCCAGTTTGCGATTTGCGCCGCGCTGCTCGCCATCGTCGGAATGGCTGGCCTGTTTGCGATGACGCCCCCAGTCGAATCTCCCCCGCTCGTCAGTTCGGCCGGCGTGCCCCTCGACAAGGAAGCGTCGGCCCAACTGATCGATGAGATATTTCAGGCGGTGCGCGACGATGACGCCGCCAAGGTGCGGCAGTTTCTGACCGACGGCCATTCCCCCAACGTCCGGAGCCCGCGCGGCGATACGCTGCTGATCGTCGCCGCCTACCGCGACAGCGGTGATGTGGTCGCCGAACTGTTAAAGACGGACGGGGTCGACTTGGACGCACAAAACCGCGCCGGACTGACCGCGGTCTCCGGCGCTGCGTTCAAAGGACATGACGAGACGCTCAAGGCGTTGATCAGCGCCGGAGCGAACGTCAACTCGACCAGCCCCACGCAGCAGACGGCGATCATGTTCGCCAAGATGGCGGGAAAGACCAGCACGGTGAAGATCCTAGAAGAGGCGGGCGCACGCGAGTCGAGCGGCAGCGCGCCAGCGTCGCCAGCAGCCAAATAGGGGGCGAAGGCGGAGCTCGCCGCCCTTGCAAGGCGATCGGAGTCGGGTCGTGCCGATAATGCCGCGGAGAAATAGCCTTCGCGGGCGTGCGTTCGTTGTGTGCCGTATTTTCCCGGGATATATTTGAGTTACGTCACGAATCCCGTGAAAACCCCACGATAGTAACGCACTCCATCAGAGGACTCCTCACGCATGACCCATTTTGATCGCCGCTCGTTTCTGAAACTGTCGGCCGCCGCCGCTGGCGCCTTCGCTCTGCCGACCGCGTCGCTATTTGCCGACGACGCCAAAGCTCCTTTCAAAATCTCGCTCGCCCAATGGTCGCTCCACAAAGCGCTGAAGGGCAACAAACTCGATAACCTCGACTTCGCCAAAGTCGCCAAAGAAGAGTGCGGCATCGAAGCGATCGAATACGTCAACCAATTCTTCGCCAACAAAGCCAAGGACGAAAAGTACCTGGGCGAAATGATCACCCGCAGCGACGATCTGGGCGTGAAACGCCTGCTGATCATGATTGACGGCGAAGGCCCGCTCGGCGCCAGCGACGACGCCAAACGAACCCAAGCGGTCGAAAACCACTACAAGTGGGTCGAAGCGGCCAAGTTCCTCGGCTGCCACTCGATTCGCGTCAACGCCCAGACCGACGCCAAGTACGAAGAAGGCCAGAAGCTGGCCGCCGACGGTCTCCGCCGCCTGAGCGAATTCGCCAAGCCGTACGACATCAACGTGATCGTCGAAAACCATGGCGGTCTGTCGTCGAACGGCGAATGGCTCGCCGGCGTGATGAAGACGGTCGACCTGCCGAACTGCGGCACCCTGCCCGACTTCGGCAACTTCCATGACTATGACCGCTACAAAGGGGTCGACGAAACGATGCCGTTCGCCAAGGCGGTCAGCGCCAAGAGCCACGACTTCGACGCGGACGGGAACGAAACCCGCACCGACTACTTCAAGATGATGGAAATCGTCGTCAAGAAGCATGGCTATCATGGCTATGTCGGCGTTGAATACGAAGGTAGCAAGCTACCGGAAGTCGAAGGGATCGTCGCGACCCGCAAGCTTCTGGAACGTTGCGCCGAGAAGCTCGGCTAAGCCGAAACCTGCTAGCAAGCGCCACGCGTTGAGCCATAACTGAAACGCATGGCTCAAGCGACGCCAGAAATCCGCCATGCTCAGAAGACATGGCACACGCCCGGCCCGGTTTGAACCTGGCCGGGCTTTTTCGTGCGCAAAACGGCCATTCGGGAAACTTTTTGAACTATTTTCGACAAAATTGGCGGTTTGGAGGCGGACACTCTCCACGATGTGAAAACCGAAGCTGCCTAAAACTTGTGCAACTCACCTCGTGCCCAAAAAAGTGGCGCGACTGCCGCCAAAAGATGCATGCACTGCTGTCAGCTGTAAGTGCTTGCATTGCAATCATTTCGATGCTGCTCTTGACTCGATGGCAAGGATTCTGGGATACCCTTTACCGTCGCGTTCACGGTGAAGGACTGAACGCCAATTTCCAATCGAAAGGAAGGAGCCCGAAATGCCCGATTTCCACCAGCACGGCAGCACGTTCGCCAACACGAGCCAGCCGCAAACCGGTTATGCCCAGAACAACCCGTACGCCGCGGCCCCGCAGCGACTGAGCCAGCCGGCCCCGATGCCGACCTCGCCGCTGTCGCAAGGCCCGACCACGCCGACCACCGCCGGCCCGACCACCTCGGTCGCCACGATGGCTCCGCAAGCTCCGGTCGCCGAAAAGAAGCAGGAAGCCCTGCGAGTCGCTCGCGACCTGTTCCGTCAATCGCCGGACTGGGTCACCTTCTTCCGCGAGATCCTCGGCGTCGAAGGGGTCGTCCGTCGCTTGTTCAACGTGCCGGAACAACTGACCGACTTTGAGAAATGCGAAGAGTACGGCGAGATCCAGTTGATGATCGCCAAGCTGCGTGAACGGACCAGCCCGCAGGCCGAATCGAAAGAGCCGACCCGCGTGATCACCGTTCGCCTGCCGAAGAGCCTGCACGAGTCGCTCCGCGTCGAAGCCCACACGCGTCGCACCAGCATGAACAAGCTCTGCATCTCCAAGTTGCTTCAGGTCGTCGACGATTCGATGATTCCGAACGACTAACCCAAATCAGCTCCTTCCGCACCGATCGCTCGAGTACGCCACGGGCGGCGATTTATTGGCACGGACGCCAACCGAGTTTTGATCGGGGAAGATCTGACGGGCTCGCACCTTTCGGGAAATACTCGCGCCAGCGGCGGACAAGTCGGTCCGCTGCGGCGCGATTTCCTGTAGGCCGCCGGGCGAGAAAAAAATTGACAAACCGGTTTCCCCCGCGATAACCAAAAGGGATCGACTTTTGTCCCCCAGGGTGGGAGAAACGAAAACATGGCGAAACAAGATTCGGCGGTGGTAGACGCCCCCGCGACGCAATCCGACACCAAGACCGACACGCGCGACCAGACGAAGCGTCAGCCGCCGTACGCCGTGATCTTGCATAACGACGACATCAACACGTTTGACTTCGTCATCGAGACGCTCCGCAAGATCTTCGGCTATGAGCTGGAAAAGTGCATCCAGCTAACGATCAATGTTCACAATCAAGGCCGCGGCCCCATCTGGAGCGGCGCCCTCGAAGTCGCCGAACTGAAGGCGGACCAGATCCGCTCGTGCGGCGCCGATCCGCAGATGAAGAGCCAGGGCGCCCTCCCGCTGCGAGTGACGCTCGAACCGCTGCCCCAATAGGGCGGCTCTTCTGAAGAAACCGGGCGCGGCGTTACTGGAAGTTGACGCCGGCCAGCCGCGCCAGGTCCGCAAAGTAATGCGGGTACGTCTTGTTGGTGCAGCCGGGATTCATGATAACGACTCCCGGTTGACGCAGCCCGACCAAAGCCAGGCTCATCGCCATCCGGTGATCGTTGTACGTTTCGATCTCGGCGCCTTGCAGCTTGCCGGGGATGATCGTCAGGCCATCTTCCAACTCTTCGACGATGGCGCCCAGCTTTCGCAGCTCATGAGCAAGGTCGCCGATCCGATCGGTTTCCTTGTGGCGATTGTGGGCGACGCCGGTCACGGTCGTCGGCCCATCTGCAAAAAGGGCGACGGCGGCGAGCGTTTGCACCGTGTCGCTGATCGCATTCATGTCGACGCAGATGCCGTGCATCCGGCTGCCGACCACCTTGATCGAGTCGGTCCCATATTCGACCTGGCAGCCCATCTGCTCGAGACATTCGCAGAAAGCGACGTCTCCCTGGAGCGCATCGCGCGAGAGCCCTTCGACCGTAACGCTGCCGCCGGTGATCGCGGCCGCTCCCCAAAAGTAACTTGCGGCCGATGCGTCGGGCTCGATCGCGTAGCGTCGTCCGACGTACTTGCCTGGCGGAATGACCAGCTTCGTCAAATCGCCGGCGTCGACCGTCACGCCAAAGTCGCTCATCACGGCGGCGGTCATGTGGACGTACGGCTTCGAGACCAATTCCCCCACCACTTCCAACGTCACGCCGTTCTTCGCGTAAGGCGCCGCCATCATCAAGCCGCTCAGGTATTGGCTGCTGATGTCTCCGGCGATCTTGGCGACGCCCCCAACCAGGCCGCTCGTCTCGACCACCACCGGCGGACAACCGTTGCCGGTTTCGCTAATGCAAGTGACGCCGAGCTCGCCGAGCGTATCAAGCAAGTCCTTGATCGGGCGTTCGCGCATCCGCGGAATGCCGTCGAGTCGATACTTGCCGTCGCCGGTCGCGACCATCGCCGTCAGAAACCGAATCGTCGTTCCGCTGTTGGCGACGAACAGATCGGCTTCGCTCACCGGAATCGCGCCGCCGCATCCCGTGACCCGAATCACCTTGGCGTGGGGATCATGTTGGACGTCGATCCCGAGCCGGCAAAGGCTCTCGATCATCACATGCGTGTCTTCGCTCTCCAAGGCGCCGGTCAAAACCGAGGTCCCCTCGGCAAGGGCTGCGATCACCAGCGCCCGATTCGTCAGACTCTTCGATCCGGGGGGAAGGATCGATCCCAGAATCGGCGGCGCGGGGGTAATCTCAATTCGACTGGTCACGGTCAATTCTCAAAGAAAGCGTAAGGGGATTTTCGCCCCATTTTAGCTCAAATCGCTGAGTTCGACTGGGGGGGACTACGCCCCGTTCCCCCTCGGTTCGCGACTAGAACAGAATGGTTTCTGAGATCGAAATGCCGTCGCGGCGATAAATCTCAGTCTCCGAGAAGTTGATTACGCCAAGCGCCTCGAAATAGGTCCGTTGGCTCGTCTTGCGCAAATATCGGAGACCAAAACCCCAGACCGGATCGCCGGTCGGCGCCTCGAAGGCGATTTCGGGAATGATCGATTCGTCTTCATGATGACGGAAGTACTGCACGCCGAGCGCGACGCCGCTATTCGGGCCGACCGTACGTCCCGAAGCGATCTGCACCAGCGGATCGACTTCAAACGCGGTGCGCAACCGGTTGTAGTTGCCGCTACCGGCCGGGTTCCATCCGTCGCGAGCATAGAACGCATTGCAGTAATAGACGCAGTGGTCGATGCCGAGGAACTCATGTTCAAAATAACGCGTCAGGTTGCTCTCCAACACGAACAACTGCCCTTCGCCGATCCCCGCTTCGTCCCCGAACTTGAACATCGCCCGGCCGGTCAGCGTGACCGGGCCGTAAAACTTCGTCCGGCTGTAGGCTACGAATTGTTGATTGCGGCCAGGCGCGTCTGGCGTGTTGAGCGCCAAGGCGCTGAACTCATGCAACTCACGATCATAGTCGGCAGTAACGTTAACGCCGAACAAACCGGAGTCAGGATCCGCGGTGTTACGGACATCGGTCGCCGCGTAGATTCCCTGGACGTTGATGTTGCTGATGTTGCCGACGTAGATCGTGTTCTTGTTAACGACGACGCCCAGCATTTCGTCGTTCATCAACAACCCATTCTGCAGCGCGAATGGAAAACGCCCCGCCGTCACAAAGATGTCGCGCACCGCAAACGGACTGAAGTAGCCGCCAAAGATGCTGGCCAACTCCCCTTCAAACCAATAGCGAGTCGGCTCGCCGGTCGAGTTGTCGACGTAGCCCGCAGGATCATTGAATTGATAGTACGAACCGCCGGTGTTCCCCTTGCCGATCGGACGGAACTGAAGATGAAACCGCTCGGTCCCCGTCAGTTGCAAATCGAAATCGGCGATCAGTTGATGCCCGATCGCATCTTGTCGCGTCGTTCCTTGTTTGTAAGCCAGGCCGATCAGTTCGTAACTGCCGTAACCGACGAACCGCGGCTCCCAGTTGTTGTAGCCGCGGAACCAGGTCAGGTCCCAGACCTTGATCGGATCGTTCCCCAGGAACTGAGCGAAATAGGTTAGCGGCAGCGGCGCGACGAAGTTCTCCGGCAATCGCAGCAGCTCATAATGGTCGTGATCCTCTTCGGTCGGCCAGCCCAGGCGATCCCCTTCGGGACAATACAGGTACGATCCGCCGTGATTCCAAAGCTCTTCTTCGAGCGGCGGCAGGTCGGGATCATCAATCGGAGCCGGCGTTTCGATCGATTCGGGCAACGGCTGAATCGTCGTGAAATACTCATCCGTGGGCGGCAGCAGTCGCTCAGTCGCCTGCTTGCGACTGGGAACCATGAATGCGACGTTGGTTCGATCCTGATCGGCAGCCGGAGTCTCCTGGTTCGTCGGCGGAAGCAGTTGAATTGGCCCGTTGGCGAGCCCCGATCCAATCTCTGCGTCGAATTCAAAGTGCTGCGTCTGGCGCGACGGATTGAGTTCGATCAGTTCGCGCCCACGCACCGGATTGATCGGCGTCGCCGCCTTGACGGCCCAGTTCGGCAGCGGCCCCGGCATTTGCGCAACGGCCTCGCAAGCTAGCTGCGACATTCCGGCAGCGGCGAGCGCGGCGGCTAACCATGTACGAATCACGCGGTTGCTCACGGAGTCACCTCGATCACGCCATTCCACGAATCGATCACGACGATCTCAAGCAAGTGCTTCAAGTGCGGCGTGCCGATGTGATCCAAAAGCGTGGGAGGAAGGTGACGGAAATTCAAACGAACGTCGACGGTGTAGACGCCGGGGCATTCAGGGACGAACTTGTAGGTTTGGCCGCGCGTCGACAGCGGCGGCAAGCTCCCCTTCGCGATGCGGAACGTACCGGGACGACCAAACGAAGCCGAGAGGCTGTTGTTGGGACGCAGGACGTTGATCGGCAGGATATTGCGATTGACCGACAAGACCACCGTGCGGTCGGTTCCTTTGTTCGACAACGCCACAAACTTATTCTGGAAGTTGAGCAGGTCGCGGTCGTAGGGGATTTCGCCGGAAAGGACCTGGAAGCTATGATCGTCGCGCAGGTCGGCGTTGTTGTCCAAGTCGCCTGAAGCGAAGACGACGCGGCCCTGTTGATCGCGGACTGTGATCGCAACCCAGACCTGGCGTTCGGCCGTAAAGCCGGTCGGCAGACTGTGGCCGGCCATGATGCTCTCGACGTCGACCCGGACCGCGGTTTTGTGCCCGGCTTTCGCCATCGGCGGCGAGTCGACATGGATCACCGCCGCGTTCTTGAGCACTTCATACCGTTTGGCGTCGGCGATCTCCAGTGAGCGACGGTTCTTCTTGCGCAGCGCGGTCAACGTTTCCTTTTGATACCGCGTCAGGTTATCCCAGTCGCGATAGTCGGTCTCGTACATCCAGTCGAGCTTCTCCGGAAACTCGGTGTCCGGCAGCAGCGAGTAGTCAGGTCCGGCGAACGTATGGTCGGTCAGGTGACGCAGCGGCAATTTGTCTTGCTTGCTTCCTGGAACCACCGCGGCGTAGCCGAGCGGGCGATTGCAGTCGGCGATTGATTTTCCTTGAACTGGTCCCATGTGACATGACTGGCAAGTCTGTCCCATCTTGGCGGCCGGGCTGTTCTGCCATTCGCTGAACGCCTCCTCCAAGCGAACGCCGTCTGCGCTGGTAACGTCATGGCACTCGCCGCAGAACTGCGACGACTTCATGTACGGAAAAGCGGCCGACGGGTGCGTACCGGTCGCGGGACCGGTCGGCGAATCGTCAAACGGACCGAACATGCAGGTCTCGAGCAGCCCGCCTGGGGTTACCGGCACGCGGCCGGAAGATTTGTAGTGAACCGTGTTGCGGCGATGGCAAGTAACGCAGGTCACCCCTTCGAGCGAAAGCCGCGAACGGTGTACGTTGCGCGTGCTCCCCGTTTCCCCCAGCGCGATGCCAATCGGCGTATGGCAACGTGTGCAGAAGGTGCCGATCGTTCCGCCGGTTCGTTCCAACAGGGTGAGCGTGAAGGCCTCAAAGATCGGGCTCTGTTGGCCATAGGCATGCATCGAACGCGACCATTCGTCGTACTGCTTTGGATGGCATTCCTTGCACTGCTGAGCGCTGGGGAAGTCCATCTCGGTGACCGGCGGCTTGCAGTGAACCGGCAGCGTGAATTCGAGTGCGCCGTTCGTAATCCAACGATTGATCGTTTCGAGTTGACCCGCCGTCAGCCATTCCGATTTCTCCGGAGGCATTTCCGGCTTGCGGGGCGAGAGCGAATCGGGATGTTGGTGAACGTTCCAAGTGACGTATTCCCACAGCAACGATTCTTTCGGTTTGCCGGGGACGATCAGCTTGTGTGAGAACTTTTCGGCGTCGATCATCGCCGCGTAGCTGGAGAGATCAATCCGGTCCGAGTTCGGACGATGGCACGCGGCGCATTTGTTCTGCAGAATCAGATAAACGTCGGGCCAATCGGGATCATACGGATAGTTTCCCGGCGTTATCGTATGCGGCACCGCGACCGCTTCCGGCTGATCCGGAACGATCAGCGATAGCACGGCTAGCGCTCCAATCAACGCCGTGACCAACGCGAAAACGCGGCGGCTTTGTGCAACCCGTTGCAACATCTCGAGAATCCGTCCCTTGAAGTACCATCCATGAAGCGGCGCCCCCAATCCTAAGAGCGCACACGTTCATAAGGATATTTCGGCGGATTCCCGCTCCGAATTCTCCCGAATAGAGGGGCGTCTTGCGACGCATGCAGTGCATTCGATTCGACTAATCGGATCAGGCGGCCAAGGCTGCACAATCGCGATCATCTGGAGCGGTCTACAAAGAGCTCTGCAATTGCTCGATCTGGTCGATCAATTCCTTGTTGCGAGCCTTTTTTGCCGCAGTTTCCGCCGTCTTGGCGACGGCAACCGCTTCGTCATGACGTCCCGCCTTCGCCAAGCGAGGTGCTAGCGTCAGCGCATATTGCGCGACGCGCTCTTGCTGCTGCGAGCTTTCACTAGCAGCTGCTAGCTGGAACGACTTCAGATCCCACTCCAGCGGATCGATCGTAAACCGCTTCGCCCAGGCAATGACGATCTCGTTGCACAAAGGCAATTCACCCCCTTTGGCGGCTTCGGCCAAGGCGTAGCGGAACGTGACGAACTGCAATTCAGGATCCCCTTCGATCGACTTCCCTTCGTCCAGCAACTTCTTCGCCAGCAGGATGTGATCGCTTGCACGTTTCGCGCTAGAGAACGACGCGGCCCACTTCCCTTGGAATGTGGTAGTCGCTTCCATCAGCGTGTCGTCGGCCGGAACCGGGACTTGCACCAACAGGTCGTCGGCTAGGTCATAGTTGTCGCTGATGATCTGGGGAAGGTCTCCCAGGTCGGCGCCGGCCAGTTTCGCTTCGGTCCACATCGCGTCGGCCCGATCGGCCCCGCCATCGGGAGAAACGAACAGGAACGAACCACGAATCGTCTTCGCTTCCCCTTCGTCGGCGGTCATATGTTCCGTGGCGAAATGCATCGCCAGACCGGCCGGCATGTCGCTCAGGGTGTACCGTTTGTTCTCGCCATTCAGACGCAGGACAAGATAGTCGGCTCGGTTTTCGACAACTCGCGCGACGGTGGAACCGACGGTGATGTCGGTGTCGGCGGTTAGCCCAGCGATTTCCTCGCTGACGGCGGTCCAGAACTGCTGGATGTTGTCAGCCAACTTCTGCAAGCGCGCCGTTTTCTCCTGATGTTCCGGCAGCGTCGCCAACGGCGCCGCATCGGTCAGGATCCGCTGCGCGTCTTGTGGACGACGTTCGACGAGCGCTTGCTTGGCGGCAGTCAACATCTGCCCCAGCTTGACCGCGTTCGCTTTGTCGTCGCCGACGACCGGCGCCATCGCAGGAGGCGTTGTCGCCGGCGTCATCGGTTCCGGCGTCATGGCGGTTGGTGTCGTCATCGTCGGAGTCGTCGCCGGCTCTTCGACCATTGCGACGGTCGGAGGCATCGTGCGCGGCGCCGGAGCGTAACGCTTCTTCTCGTCCACTAGCGCGACGTAGCTCGAAATGTCGGCGCCTTGTGAGGCCGCTTCTTTCCAGACGTCCATCGCATGATTCGGATCGGCGATGCTGGAGAAGAGCAGGAACGAACCTTCCACCAACTTCTTCTGCGCCTCGTCGCCAGGCAGGCTGTAGAGCGCTAGCGCTCGGCGGAGCCCTTCCGGCAAAGTGGCCAGTTCATACGACTTCGATTGTCCGGCAACGCGGAGCACCAAGTGGGACGGGGTCTTGGAGACGACCGAGAATTCGGTCGTACCAACTTGCAACTGCTCGCCTCCTTGCAACTTGGCCAGCGACGCGTCGACGGCGCTATGGAAGGCGACCAGGTTCTTGGCGAGTTGGTCGATACGCTTGAACTCGGCTTCGCCGTCATCGGTCTTGTTGAGGGACGAAACGCCGGCCAGCGTCGTTTGGGCGGCGGAGAAGTCGCCGGCCGCTAGATGTTGCCATGCGGTTTGAATCGCCCCTTCAAGTTGCGTTTTCTCGGCGGCGGTCGGTTGCGGTTTAGCGGGAGGTTGCGGCTTCGGCATCTCTCCCATTTCGTTCATCCGCTCGTTCGGATCTCCCAAGCTGGGAATCGAACCAGCCAACTCTTCCGCGGTCGGGCGTTTGCCGGAGAGATATTTCCGGTCTTTCTTTTTCTTCCCATCCGACTCATCGGTCTCGTCCAGCTCTTCGGTCGTTGGCGTCGGAAGCTCCGGTTCCGCTTCGGCGACTTCTTCCTCGGGTTGGATCGATTGCCAGTAGACGTATCCGCCGGCTGCTGCGCCTCCCAAGGCCAACACCGACAACGCCGAAGCCCAGAAGAGTCGAGAACCACCTTTGGCTCGCGATTTGGCCCGCTTGGCGGCGGATGCGCTTCCACCGCCCACTTGGACCGGAGGTTCCGCGGCGCTCGGCTCCGGAGCCGGCGGAGTCGGCATCGCCGGACCAGCTCCATATCCGCCTCCCTGGGGACCTGGGTAATTTCCCGCAGGCGCCATCGGGTTTCCTTGCGGAGCAGCCGGATAGCCAGGATTTCCGCCATATTGGGGAGCGGCATACTGGGCTCCGCCGTATTGGGCGTAATACTGCTGCAGTTGTTGGTCATAAACCGCTTTGAGCGCAGGATTCTGCAAACAGGCGCGAGCGGCGCTGATTTCTTGCAGGATCTGTTGGCGAGACGCTTCTTCAGCGCCCCCGTGTTGCGTCTGCACGCGCAGAAACGTCTGCTCGCCGTAGGCGGCGATCGTCTGCGGATCAGTCTCGAAAGTCCGCAAACCGAGTAGCGCGTAGTAATCGGGACGTCCGTAAACGGAAAGTCCCAGCCAGCGGAAATACGGGTTGTTCGGATCGGTCATGACGGCAAATCATCTATACAGGGGCGGGATATTATCAGCGAGTCGGCGTCACGACGGGGAGTGCCTCTTCTCCGTTAGACGACGATGCAGCGTGTTTGGTTTTCTAACAACCGGGCCCCAGTCCTCTGGGGTGGTCCGATAATTGAAACTTTATCATAGTTGGCGTCGTCATTTCCTCGCAAAACCGCAAAGAAGCGACAAGACGACTATTTCTTTTTCACCAAAGTATCTTCGTTGGTTTCGCACAATTTTTTCTATAAAACTGCCATAATCTACTTTATCGTTTTCCCCCTCCCTGACGAAGCCGCAAATTCGCTTCCAAAGTTTCCAGAAAACTATTTGGGCCCCTGCGGCGTCATGGTTGTTGATTGACAGGATGCGGAGCAACCGGGCATAGCCGCAAGTGATTAGGCATTAGGTTAGGAATATGAACAAGAGATTTGCCGTAAGGTTTCGCTTTGTCGAATTTGGAATGATTCTGGCCGTCATCGGAGTTTTAGGCGCGCTGTTGGCCGGACAATTAGGATCCCTGGTCGTGCAGAATCAACCGATCGACTTCGCACAGCTCGACAAGCTCTATCGGGACGGGAACTACAAAGAGGCCTACGAGCAAGGTCGGCCCCTGTTCTTGAAGGCCGATACCGATGCGAACGAGATTCGATCGCATCTCTACCAAATGATTAGCTCGCTGCAGCAATTGGCCCGCGTCGATGAGCAGGCCGATTTTCTCGAAGAAGTGGTCGCCGCCCATCCGGAAAAGTGGCAAGTCTTGGCTGGCGTCGCTTCGCAGTATCAAGGCATCCAGCATTACGGCCAGATGATCGACAACAAGTTTGTCCGTGGCGGCCGCCGCAATCGGGGCCAATGGACCAACAGCGTCGAACGCGATCGCGTCCGCGCGATGCAGTTGTACGAACAAGCGTTGCCGCTGGTCGCCAAGGAGAATCAAAAAGGCGCCGTCGCCAGCTTCTACCAAGAGCTCGCTCAGTTCGTCCTCAACGGACGCGGATATGGCCAGGCTTGGCGTCTGCAATATCTAACTGAAACCGATAAGCTTCCCGACTACGAAGAAGGCTACGGCCACGGCGGTTCGACCCAAGGCGCTCCGGTCGACGAAAACGGCAAGCCGATCTACTACAGCGAACCGAAGTCGTGGAAGGAAGCGGCGAACGATGGCGAGCGCTGGCGCTGGGCGTTGGCGATGATGGTCGAGAATCAGCCCGCCATGAAAGGCGCCGCGCTGCGTCAACGGGCCGACTTCGCGATGCAGCAGTTCGGCGTGCAGACGATGCAGCAGTTCGGCTTCTTTCCCCGCGGCGGTCAACAAGACGACAAACCCGAAACCGGCACCTACGCGCTCCACACGCTGAAAGAAAACGAAACGATCGCTCGCCTGGCCAACGGCGTCCGACGTTTCGAGATTCCCGACGAGTTCAATCACATTGCGCTCTACAAGCAGATCTTGGAGCTGAAGAACGACGGCTACGTCGAGTCGACCTACATGCAGTTGGCCGGCATTTTTGAAAACCGCCGCCAATATCCCCGCGCTGCGCAGCTGTGGCGCGATGCGATCGCCAAGTTCGGCCCCGGCGCCAACAACTTCCGCAAGGATCGTTTGAACCAGATCGTCGGCAATTGGGGACAGTTCCAAGGAGGCGAAATCGCCGCCGCCGGACAAGGGGCTCAGTTGCAGTACCTCTTCCGCAACGGCAAGAAGGTGAGCCTGACCGCTTCGCCGATTGACGTTGAAAAGTTATTAACCGACGTCAAGAACTACCTGAAGTCGAACCCTGATCGCGTCGACTACCAACAGGTCAACATCCAGGACCTCGGCTCGCGCATCATCCATCAAGGTGGAGGCAAGTACGTCGGCAAACCGGTCGCTCAGTGGAGCGTCGATCTCGCGCCGCGGGAAAACCACTTCGACAAACGAGTGACGATCGCCGCGCCGCTGCAAAACGCCGGCGCATACCTGGTCAAAGCGAAGATGGAAGGGGGGAACGAAGTCGACATCGTCGTCTGGATCGCCGACTCGGCCATCGTCTCGAAGCAGCTCGATCAGGCGAAGCTTTACTACGTCGCCGACGCCGTTACCGGCAAAGCGCTGTCCGGCGTCAACGTCGAGTTCTTCGGCTTCCGCCAAGACAACATCCGCGGCACCAACAAGTTCAAGGTGACTACCAAGAACTTCGCCGAGAAGACCGACGCTGACGGCCAGATCAAAATCGACAAGTCGAAGATCGACGATCGGATGCAGTGGATCATCATGGCCCGGCCGCAGGGACATGGTCTCGCCTACATGGGCTTTGACGGAATCTGGTTCGGCCAACGCCATGACCCCGAGTACAACGAGACCAAAGCGTTCCTGATCACCGATCGCCCTGTCTATCGCCCCGACCAGACCGCCAACTTCAAGTTCTGGATCGGCCACGCGCAGTACGACAAAGAAGGGCCCAATCCGTTCGCCAATCGTCAGTTCCGCGTCCAGATCAACGATCCGCAAGGGGAAAAGGTCTACGAAAAGCATCTGACGACCGACGAGTTCGGCGGCATGGTCGGCGAGTGGCCGATTCCGGCCGACGCCAAGCTCGGCTCTTACTCGATCTACACCGATCACGGCGGCGGCTCGTTCCGGGTCGAAGAGTACAAGAAGCCGGAATACGAAGTGAAAGTCGACGCCCCGACCGAACCGGTCATGCTGGGCGAAAAGATCGAAGCGACGATCACCGCCAAGTACTTCTTCGGCGCTCCGGTCACCAACGCCACCGTGAAGTACAAGATCATGCGTTCGGACTATCGCCAAGATTGGTATCCGATCGCGCCGTGGGATTGGTTCTACGGCAAAGGGTATTGGTGGTTCGCTTACGACTACAACTGGTATCCCGGCTATCGCAGCTGGGTCGGTTGCACGCGTCCCTATCCGTTCTGGTTCCCGTTCCCGCAGAATCCGCCGGAATTGGTCTCGGAACAGGAAGTCGAAATCGGCGCCGACGGTACCGTGAAAGTCGAGATCGATACCGAACTCGCCAAAGCGATTCACGCCGATAAGGACCACAAGTACTCGATCACCGCCGAAGTTCGCGATGAATCGCGTCGCACGATCGTCGGCAGCGGCGACGTGCTGGTCGCTCGCGAGCCGTTCAAGGTCTTCACCTGGCTCGATCGCGGCTACTATCAAGTCGGCGATACGATCCAAGCCAACATCAAGGCCCAAACGCTCGACGGCAAACCGGTCTCTGGTCCCGCCGAACTGGTCCTCTACAAGATCACTTACGACAAAGATCGCCAACCGGTCGAGACCAAAGTTCAAACCTGGAAGCAGGAGGTTGGTCCGGAAGGTCTCACCCATTTGCAAATGGAAGCGACCGCCGCGGGGCAATATCGCTTGTCGGCGAAAGTGACCGACTCCAAAGGTCACGAGATCGAAGGCGCCTTCATCTTCACGATCATCGGCGCAGGGTTCACCGGGTCGGACTATCGCTTCAATCACCTCGAGTTGATTCCTGACAAGAAGGAATACGCCCCAGGCGATACCGTCAAGCTGCAGATCAACACCGATCGTCCCGGCACGACCGTTCTTCTCTTCCTCCGACCGACCAACGGCGTCTACCTGCCGCCGCAACGTCTGGAACTGGCCGGCAAGAGCACCGTGGTCGACGTCGCCGTCGTGAAGAAGGACATGCCCAACTTCTTTGTCGAAGCGGTCACCGTCTATGACGGCGCCGTCTATCAAGAAACGAAGGAAATCGTCGTTCCGCCTGAAAAGCGGATCATCAACGTCGCGGTCGATCCTTCCTCGAAGGAGTACAAGCCGGGCGAAGAAGCGACGGTCAAAATCAAACTGACCGACGCGACCGGCGAGCCTTTCTTCGGTTCGACTGTGGTCTCGATCTACGACAAAGCGGTTGAGTACATCTCCGGCGGATCGAACGTCGGCGATATTCGCGAGTTCTTCTGGAAATGGCGTCGCCATCACCATCCCTCGACAGGAGACAGCCTCTCGAAGGCGTCGTACAACCTCAATCCGCCTGGCAAGCCGGGAATGAGCTTCCTGGGAGTCTTCGGCCAAGGAGTCGCCGACGAACTGGCCAAAGAGAAAGAGATGTCCGATCGTGGCGGCGTGGCGCAAAACGCGATGATGGAAGGGATGGCTGCCCCCATGTCCGCCGCCCCTGGCATGATGATGGCACGCGGCGCGATGGCGAAATCGGAGTCGGCCACGATGGCGATGGACGCAGTTTCCGGTTTCGCGGCGGCGGCGCCTGGCGGCGGCGAAGCCCAACAGCAAGCGGCGCAGACCGTCGAGCCGACCGTCCGCACCAACTTCGCTGATACCGCCCTCTGGGTTGGCGCATTGACGACCAACAAGCAAGGGGAAGCCGAAGTCTCGCTGAAGATGCCGGAGAACTTGACCACCTGGAAGGTCAAAACCTGGGCGATGGGAGACGGCACGCGCGTCGGTTCCGGCGAAGCGGAAGTCATTACCACCAAGAACCTGCTGATCCGCCTCCAGGCTCCCCGCTTCTTCGTCCAGACCGACGAAGTCGTCCTCTCGGCGAACGTCCATAACTACCTGAAGACGGCGAAAGCGGTTCAGGTTTCGCTCGAAACGCCCGGCGGCTTGCTCGAACATCTCGATCCGTCCGAACAGGCGGTCAAGATCGAAGCCGGCGGCGAACTGCGAGTCGATTGGCGCGTGAAAGTACTCTCGGAAGGAACCGCCGTCATTCGGATGAAGGCGCTCACCGACGAAGAGTCGGACGCCATGGAGATGAGCTTCCCGGTCAAGGTCCACGGCCTGCTGAAGACCGAATCGTGGGCCGGCACCGTTCAGCCGGAAGTCGATACCGCTTCGCTGACGGTCACCGTGCCGCAGCAGCGTCGCATCGACGACAGCCGCCTGGTCGTCCGCTACACGCCGACCTTGGCCGGCGCGATGGTCGACGCGTTGCCCTACATGGTCGACTATCCGTACGGCTGCACCGAGCAAACGCTCAACCGCTTCCTGCCGACCGTGATCACGCAGAAAGTGCTGCTCGACATGCAACTCGATCTGAAAGCGATTCAGGAGAAGCGAAACAACCTGAACGCCCAAGAACTTGGTGATCCGGCCGAGCGAGCCAAGCAGTGGAAACGCTTCGAGCGGAACCCGGTCTTTGAAATCGAGACCGTCCGCAAGATGGTTGCCGACGGCGTGCAACGTCTGACCGACATGCAAAACGCCGACGGCGGCTGGGGTTGGTTCTCCGGCTACTACGAACGAAGCTACGCTCACACCACCGCCGTGGTCGTGCACGGGCTGCAAGTCGCGCAAGAAAACGACGTCGCGATCGTTCCCGGCGTGATCAACGGCGGCTTGGATTGGCTCTCGTCCTACCAGGCGGCCGAAGTGCAGAAGCTGCAAAACGCCGACGGCCAGAAACATCCGTGGAAAACGACCGCCGATAACGTCGACGCGTTCGTTTACATGATCCTGGTCGACGCCGGTCGAGAAAACCGCGCGATGCGTGATTTCCTCTATCGCGATCGAACCCACTTGTCGGTCTACGCCAAGGCGATGTACGCCCTCGGCCTGCACAAGATGCAGGACGCCGACAAGCTGGCGATGCTGCAGCGCAACATCGAGCAGTACCTGGTCACCGATCTGGAAAACGAAACCGCCTACCTGAAGATGCCGGAAGACAACTACTGGTGGAACTGGTACGGCGATCCGATCGAAGCGAACGCCTACTACCTGAAGTTGCTGACGAAGGTTGATCCGCAGAGCAAGACGTCGCCGCGATTGGTGAAGTACCTGCTGAACAACCGGAAGCATGCGACCTACTGGGCGTCGACGCGCGACACCAGCCTCTGCATCGAGGCGATGTCCGACTACTTGCGTGCGACCGGCGAAATGAAGCCCGACATGACGGTCGAGATTTGGATCGACGGCGAAAAGAAGGGAGCGACCGAGTTCACCAAGGAGAACTTGTTCACGGTCGACAACACGTTTGAACTGATCGGCAAGAACGTCACCGGCGGCGATCACAAGATCGAGATCCGTCGCCAAGGGGAAGGCGCCGTTTACTTCAACGCCTACCTGACCAACTTCACGCTGGAAGATTTCATCACCAAGGCAGGGCTCGAAGTGAAGGTCGAACGACGCTTCTACAAGCTTGTGCCGGAAGAGAAAGAAATCAAAGTCGCCGGCGATCGCGGTCAGGCGGTCAACCAACGGGTCGAGAAGTACCGTCGCGAACCGCTGGAAGTTGGCGCCCAACTGGTCAGCGGCGACCTGGTCGAAATCGAACTCGTGCTGGAGTCGAAGAACGACTACGAGTACGTCATGTTCGAGGACCAGAAAGCGGCCGGCTTCGAAGCGGTCGATCTCCGCAGCGGCTACGACGGCAACAGCCTCGGCGCCTACAAAGAACTGCGCGACGATCGCGTCACCTTCTTCGTCCGCCAACTCCCCCGCGGCAAGCATAGCCTGACCTACAAGCTGCGGGCCGAAATCCCCGGCAAGTTCAGCGCCCTGCCGGCCATCGCCCAAGCGATGTACGCCCCGGAACTGGTTGGGAACTCGGATGAGATGAAGATTTCGATTATTGATCAGGAGTAGGTCGAGATCGCTTGATCCAAATAAGCAGCGTGAACCAATGGCTTCACGCTACCCTATGAACTTCGCATCGCGGCCGAGAGATTGCTCTCGGCCGCGATTTTTTGACGCCCTGACCATGCATTCCTCGCAACGCGGCGGAAATGCAAAGAGCACTGTCGCTGACGACAGTGGCACCCGAAGAAAAGACCGGTAAGCAGTGCCACCCCGCCGTCACCTTCTTCGTCCGCCAACTCCCCCGCGGCAAGCATAGCCTGACCTACAAGCTGCGGGCCGAAATCCCCGGCAAGTTCAGCGCCCTGCCGGCCATCGCCCAAGCGATGTACGCCCCGGAACTGGTTGGGAACTCGGATGAGATGAAGATTTCGATTATTGATCAGGAGTAGGTCGAGATCGCTTGATCCAAATGAGCAGCGTGAACCAATGGCTTCACGCTACCCTATGAAATTCGCATCGCGGCCGAGAGATTGCTCTCGGCCGCGATTTTTTGTTGCGTCCTGGATTCGCATGTCAACAGTTTTGAAAGCCGGGCGTCGAGCAGAATTGCGCGGTTATAAGTATTCCGTTACGCCGATGTGCTGATCAAAGTCCTGTTTTTCGTCCTCTGTCATGCGATCGCGACTGTATCGCAACGAGAAACCGCCGGTGAGACGACCGTTCTCGTTGACCATCCAGTCCATCAACTCTTTGAGGGTCACTGTTAGACGGTCGCCAACGCGATAGTTCGGAAGAGAATCGGGAACTTCGAATAGTTCGGCAGTGAAGGTATCGCCGTCGAGCGCGGCGTTGCTGAGCCACATGAATGCGACGTTGTCTCCATCGGCAATCCGAGTCTTTACGAGTGCATCTGGCCGCGGCGTGCCGTCGGCAGGGAGCATGTCGCGAAATCGCGAGAGGAACTGATGTGCGTCCGCAATCGTTTGTTGGTAAGCCGGATCGCTTGATCGAACGTGGTTGAAACGTGGGCCTGGATCAATCTCCGGTTCCCGACCCATCTCGCGGCGAGCCATTTGCCAATCGTGCCAGCAGTTTTTCGGATCAATGTCGCGGTATCCGCGACTATCATCCATTTTTCGAGCCCGAGCCGCATCCATCATAATACAGGCGCCCTTGTCGCG
Source organism: Blastopirellula sediminis (assembly GCF_020966755.1). NCBI lineage: Bacteria > Pseudomonadati > Planctomycetota > Planctomycetia > Pirellulales > Pirellulaceae > Blastopirellula > Blastopirellula sediminis. The sequence goes on along the minus strand of NZ_JAJKFT010000004.1, from coordinate 624,285 downwards.
AATCGCGTTTACCTCCTCCTTCGTGAGAGGCGTTCCTTTCTTGTCTTCGGCATGGACAAGCAACACGACCAACGCAGGCATAAAGACAGGCACAAGATCGTCACTATCAGATTCCACGTTCATCCTCTACGAATAACAGAAGAGTGGCGTCAATACGCTGGCCAAAATGTGCAGCAACGCTCCCGCCTCACGACTCCGGATCAAACCCAAACACCCGCAGCTCCTGATCGCAGCGACACGCTTTCGCGATACGTGCGGCCCATGCGATCGCCTCCTCACGTGAAGGCAGCTCCAGTACCGTGAATCCACCATTCAGCGGAGGCGCCCACGGGTAGCCTCCCTCGGCGACAGAGCCATCGGCCGCAACGAGCACCGGCGGCGCCGATTCGTCAATCCCGCCGCCGAAAACGTAGACGCCAGCTTCTTTCGCCTCGCGGATCACGGCACGAGCGTCTTCCCCTACCGCTTCCAACTCACCAGCGGGCACATTCATGGCGCTACTCGGGAAGGAAATCAGATACTTTGCCATGCTTTTCTATCTCTAAGATTCTTGCCGGGCGCCACTGCGTCTATTCTTCGGAATGGTCCAACGCCGAATGTGGTTAGCAACGTTGATCAATCTAATCTCGGCGGCGATGATTGCCGCTCAGGAGAACGTTGAGCTTACTCAATCCAAACCGGCTGCGTGAACGCCCCGTTCGCGGCGACATCCCACGCTTCCAGTCGAACCCACTTCGCGACGGAGAGATCCAGTTTCGCCGTGACTTCTTTCGCTCCGAACGCTTCTTCCTGCCGCAGGTCGATACGGTGGCGATAGACTTGCTTGCCGTCTCCCCAGATCACTTCGGCGTAGTTCGGCGGGAAGGTCCATTCCAGTTGAAGCTTCACGTTCGCCTGTTTGGCGTCGGCGGCCGGCAAGATTTCGCCGCTTCGTTTTCCGCCGACGGTAAAGCTCGGCAACAGGACTTCGCCGGTGGAGACGAAGAAGGCGCCGCTGTGCAAGGCGTCGACGACCGGCTTCCAGCCTTCGTCAAACTTGGGGACTTCGCCCAGTCGCAGATAGTTGACGTTCATGTGCCCGTACAGTTCGTAATTGGGCATCACGCGGAAGATGTCGACTTCGCCCAAGATATATTTCTTCTGGCCCCAGTTCGCCATGTCGTCTTCCAGGTCGAGAATCCGCACGCCGAGTCGCGAGCGCGAATAGTCGGCCGGCATCGCTTTCCACGCGGCGCCGAGGAAGCGATCCGACTTGTAAAAGGGAGCGTCGCGGTAACGATCAGGATAGCCGAACGACGACTTCGTCCGCGCGTGCGCCGTCCACATCAGCCCCTCTTCCTTCTCCATCAGCCGGAGCACATCCTCCGGACTGTGAATCGCGTAGACCGTGCCGAGCCCATCCACTTTGGTTTCAAAAGGCGCGTCCTGCGGCGGGTGCAGCAGCCAATAAACCGGCCGCGGAAACATGCTGATCCAATGCCCGCCGAGTTGCACGTTCGGCTCTTCGCCGGGGATCAACAGAAAGTCGTCGCTCGAAAGCCGCCGGCACTCTTCATGCAGCAGCGCAAGCTGCGTCAAACGCTGCTCGATAAAGTCCGGCGAATGATGCACGTGAAACTCGGCCAGGTGGACCATTTCGATTCCCCGATCCTGGAACGCTTTCACAAATGGCGGCGATTCCAATCCTGCCGGGATCCCAGTCGTCTGCTGTTCGCGCTGCTTGCGGAGGTAGTCGAGCGTATGCTCAATGTGGTAATGACTGGTGAAGGTGCGATATCCTTCCAGCTTTTTGAACCGATCGCCATGCGTGAAGCGTTTCGTTTCGTCGAGTGCGTCGTCGGTTGTGCCGCCGCTCAGAGCGATGAAGAAGCTGAGCCGCTGGTCGGTATTCGGCGGCGCGTTCACCCACGGCACGAACCGCCCGTCCCCTTCCGGCGGTTGCCGAACGCCGAGGCCGGTTCCCTCCCCTTTCCGCCAGCCGGTTCCTCGCCAGACGAACTTGAAGTTGTCGGCGAAGTCGAGCGGGTAGAGAAACTGATGCGGCGGTGGAAAGACGACCAGCGAGCCCCCTTCGGTCTCCCCCGCAATCGCACGATAGCGAGCGTCGACCGCTTCCGCTTCGTCCTTCGATTTGGCCGCGACCGCTTGCAGCCGATCGTGCGAATCGATCCAGGCGAAACGCCGCCAGGCGTCCGGCTGATCGCTGACCACTCCGGCGTCATACAAAAATGCCACCGCATCCTGCTCGGTGCGCATCACCGCAGTCGTCTGAATCAACCGGCAGCCGGGATAAAAGGTGAGGAGCAGACCGCCGGAAAATGGCCCCGCGGCCGCGCCGTCGAGATAGATCGAGCTGCTCCGTCCTGCGCTAGAGACTTCTACGTCAGTCGGCGTCAGCTTCCAGGGGAACGTCTCGTGCGATCGGCGCGGGGGATTGTCGAAAAACGCGTTCCAGCCTTGCGGCTCCAGATTGCGGCTGCCGACGGTCAGCCAATACTTTGGGCGGAGTTTTTCGGCGATTCGCTTTTCGCCTGCTTCGCTTTGGATCGCCAGAACTTCGAACAGCGGCGTGTTTTCGGCCAGGCTCAATTGGACCACGCCGGTCTCCTGGTCGCTAATCGGCCACTTCACGAACAGTTGGTCCGCAGCCCGCGTGATCTCCACGCCGGAGTCGGCTCGATAACGGTCAAAACGGACTTCTAGCGCTGGGAGCGATCCGGCGGCCAGCAGCAAAAGCAGGAGGCCAAGACGAAAGGAGACGAGCATGGGGCGACTCGCGGAAAGGCGACAATTTGGGAAGAAGCAGCCAGAAGGGGGTTCAAGCGGCAGTCTAACCCGCGAAGAATACAAAAGCACGCACCTGACATCTCTAAAACGCAAAGACTCAACCGGGCCGTTTTTGATTGCGGCCTTCTCTTCCGCTGCGCGAACCCCCTGCCGAAGAGATCCCTCCGAATAGTGTCAGCGCGATTTCGACGATCCCTTGATGGGGATTCACCAAAACTTCAAGCCAGCCTCGGCGGGCGCGAAAGTTTGGTTGGAGCCAGACGCCGAAACGAAGACGAAGTGCGAAAAAGCTGGGAAAAACGAGCGTTTTGACGCTCCCAAACCGATCGGCTACCTCAACTCTTCACACCGTTTCGGTCAACCGGCAGCAACCGATCAAACTTCACGCCGAAAGGTTCGGCAATGAAACGTTGCTGTCAAAATCGCAGATGTGTTATGCTAGGGGCCTGACTTCGCTCCCCTCCTCACCCCAACTGGGGTCGGAATCCAGCCCTACTAAAGTTCCTTTGATCGAGCCTAAACGACTGTAGCTCAACTAGGCAGAGCGTCCGTTCCAACGGTTAGAAATCGGTTCGAACCCGATCAGTCGTCATCGACAATAACCTCAGGGAGAGATGGATGTCGGCAATTCTCGAGCGCCCAACGCTCGTACTAAATCGAAACTGGCAGCCTGTCGGCGTCGCTTCGGTGGCCCGCTCGTTGACCAAGGTGTTCAGCGGCACGGCGAGGATCGTCGATCCGCTCAGCTATCAATTGTACGACTGGGAAGATTGGTCGCAACTTGTTCCGAACAAGGACGAACCCTTCATCTCGTCGCAGCGGCTCAAGATCCGCGTACCGGAAGTGGTCACGCTGATGAACTACGACCGCGTCCCGCGCAACACGGTGACGTTCAGCCGTCGTAACGTTTTCAAGCGCGACAACTACACGTGCCAATACTGCGGCGCGCGTCCGGGAAGCGAAAGCTTGACGATCGACCACGTTCTGCCTCGCGCCCAAGGGGGCGAGTCGAGCTGGGAGAACTGCGTACTGGCTTGCGTCGAATGCAACCATTCGAAGGCGAACCGTACGCCCGATCAAGCGAAGATGCCGCTTCACTCGATTCCCGTTCGTCCTCGCTGGTCGCCGGTCTACGCGGCTCGCCGAGTACGAATCGAATCGTGGGCGAAATTCATCAGCGAAGCGTACTGGGATACCGAACTGGGCGCTTAGACGCTTCGCTGAACCAGGTTAAACGCGAACAGCCGTCAGAGTCGCTCTGACGGCTGTTCTTTTTTCGAATTGTTCAAGTTGGGTGGCGCTGCTGGCTTGTCCAGCAGTGGGACCCCGGTACGCGCTGCACACTGCTGGACAAGCCAGCAGTGCCACCCATTTCGCTACGTCTTCCCTGCAACCGCCGGAGGCGTGTTGACCAACTGTTGCGATTCCAGCTTCAGCAGTCGGTCATAATCTTTCTGCACCTTCTCGTCGGCCATCACCGGCAGGTTGACCGCCAAGGCGCGCGTCTCGAGCCAATACTTCAGCCGTTCCAGTTTCACGACATTAAGATCGTGCTCTTCGATCTTCTCCTGCAGCTCTTCGCAGGCGGTATCCAGTTCCTTCAGCTTGGCGTACTTCTCATGTTCGAGAATCGCCTGCTTCACGGTCTCCGCTTCTTCCGTGATCAGGCGCCCCGCTTCCGGATGCCACGGGCTGCCGAGCGACGGCCAGCGCAGCTGGAGCGATTTGGCGATTTCGATCTTCGCCTTCCCCTGCTCTTGCCGCTTCTCGCGCAGGTCGCCTTCCAGCTTCTTCTTTTCTTCCTGCTGCCGTTTGATCGCTTCTTCGGCGTCCTTACCGCGGTCGGCGCCGGTCAGTTCAAACCGTCCGCTCAGCCCTTCGATCACTTCCCGTTCGCAGGCGGAAGCGGAGGCCAACAGCGCCGCGATCGGCGAGTGGATGTTCAGCAGACCATCCTTGCCGCTGGTGGCCGAATAGTGACGCAGCAAGGCGTCCGAAGTCCGGGTCGGAATGTCGATCGTATTGGAGGTGAGCACGGTGTAGGCATGCGCTTCGAGGAGCGTGCACTGTCCGTCGCCGTCGTAGTCCGGCTTGTCGACCGATTGCCCGGTACGCGTCTGGCCGGTCAGCGCTTCCCAGAAATAGGAAGAGTATTCGCGGTACTCGGCTTCTTGAACGTTCGGGGTACATCCGGCGGCGGTCCGGTCCGGGACCGTCGAAAAGAATCCGCACCGCAGATGTTCGGCTACGCCGTTTTCAGGATCGCCCCCCTTGAAGATCAGGTTGCCGAAGCCGCCGCTATAGCACTGAACCATCACCGCAACTACCGGCGTCTCGGTCGGCAACTGGTCCAGCTTTTCGGTCCACTCGGTCACCGTCATCTCGTTGGAATTCCAAAGATGGGTCAGGTTGTTGACCAGCGGCTTTTCCCGCTTCTTCGGCTCTTCCTTTTTCTCTTCTCCCTCTTTCTTCTCTTCGTCTTTCTTTTCCGATTCCTTCTTCTCGGAGCCGCGTGCACTTTCCGGCTTCGACTTGCCGCCATGTCCGGTGAAGTAGAAGACCAATCGATCGTCTCCCTTCAACCGCTCCGAGAGATCTTTCAGCGTCTTCTCGATCACTTCCGGTTCGGCCGCGCCGCTGACGCCGGGGATTTCGTAGTTGCGATAGCTGAAGCGGATGCCGTTGCTCGGACCGATGATTTCGGCGAGCAGCGTGCGCAGCTCTTCCGAGCCCCGTTCGACATCTTCGTACTGCAGATCAGGCTGCGGATTGTCGCCGTCGTCAAACAGAATCAGATGCTCTTGCTTGTCGAGTCCCAGCTTAGCCAACGTCCGCTGAAAATAGAGAACGTTGTTTTCGAGCGAGATCTGACTGCTCTTCGCCGCCGGGCCCCCGCCGACCGTCAGAAAGTGATCCGCCGCTTGAGCTGCAGAGAGAGGAAGCGCGACCAAACAAGCGCCCGCGCAGAGAAGTGACGACAATCGAACCATAAGAAACCTGTCCTCGTGAAAGTCAAATAATTTGACATTTATTTCGCGGCGCCACTGCGGCGTGCTGCGATGGTCGTTGGCGATCCCAAACGGACGCCATCGCAACTCCACGACGAGACAGCTTCGATAGCGTCATCGCTCAAAGAACCAACTCCTCTCACGGCGAAAGGTGTCGTATTTTCGGGGATAATACGAACGCTTCTCCGCTTTGCCCGGCGACCAATCCCAGCCGCAAGACAATCGGCAATTGTACTTGCTCGCTGGCGAGAAAGCGCCGGTTGGTACCCGCAAATGCCAGAAAAAAATCAGCGGAGCGTCGCGGCGTCTTCCGGCGCAATCCGGCCCGCCTCCAGCACCATCGCAAACCAACCGGCCAACTTTTCGTCGTTCGGCCGCGTCTGGCCGGTCTCCGGATGCTGCGCATGACAGGGGGCCCAGCGCCGCGTCAAACGAACGATCGCCGCGCCGAGCGCGACCTCCGCTCCTTCGCTGAGTTCGCTCAGACCAAGCCCGCTGACGGTGACGTTTTCTCCCACGCTTCCCGGCGGCGGCGCGACGCCGTCAATCAAGAGTCGCTCGTAGAACTCGGCGTCGAACAGGCTCACCGCCCGCTCGTTCGTCTCATGCTCGACAAACCGATGCTTGTCGCCGACCACTCCTTGCGGCGTCAACTCGATCGCATCGACCGCATAGCGCGGAATGCCGCCGGAAGCGGAAACGCAGACCGCGACGACTTTGCCTGGCTGGTTCATTGGACCTCACTGCAAAACGTGGATATACGCCGGCGGAACCTCATCGGTCAGCCAAACTTGATTCGGCGTCACGTAGAACAAATAACCATCACCATGCATCCGCCCTGATGCGACTTGCAATAGCACCGGCTTCCCTCGCCGCTGTCCGACTGCGCTGGCGGTCTCACGATCATGGTGCAGGTGAACATGATGGCGAGCCATCTTCTTGAGTCCCGTCTCCAAAATGATCGCGACCGATCCTGCCGGCGTCCCATGCAACAGAAACTCCGGCGGCTCGGCCGGTTCATAGCCGAGTTCGACCTCGACCGAGTGCCCCTGATTCGCACGAATGCGTCGCTGGTCGTCGGAGAACTTGAAACGCTGCTTGTCGTTCTTGGTCACCACTTCGCGCAGTTGTTCGACGGTCAATTTCTTCCCGCTTCGATTCATCGCAGCGAGAAGCGTGTCGACGTCGATCCAACCTTGCTCGTCGAGTTCGACTCCAATCTTATCGGGCTGATGCCGCAAAACCAAACTTAGAAATTTGCTCGTTGATTTGAGCTGTTTTTCATCCATATTCTTTTCAATCCATTATTCAATCTCTTTGCTATTTACCAGGACGACGCCGCTCGCTTCCATCTGCTCGATGGCGGCGGTCACATCCCCTGGTTGTAAATCGACGCCGCGACACGCGTCAGCGATCAGGTACACCCGATAGCCGAGAGCAATCGCATCGAGCGCCGTCGATTTCACGCAGTAGTCCGTCGCAAGTCCGGCGATATAGACGTCGGTCACCTTCTTCCCCTGCAGCCAAGCGTTCAGTCCGGTGTCGTGCCGACGATCGTTATCAAAAAAGCCGCTATAGCTGTCGACCTGCGGATTGTCTCCCTTGTAGATGACGTGATCGATCGTCGCCGCGTCCAACTCTGGCGGAAACTCGCTTCCTTCCGACTGCTGCACGCAATGATCCGGCCACAAGATCTGCGGCAGGCCGTGCAGATCGATCTCGTGGCCGATCTCGTGGTCCTCATGCTGACTGGCGAAACTTTCATGCTCGGCTGGGTGCCAATCCTTGGTGGCGACGACCAGGTCAAACTTTCCCATGACCTCATTGATCACCGGCACAATTTGATCCCCATCGGCGACCGCCAAACTTCCGCCAGGCAGAAAGTCGTTTTGCACGTCAACCAGCAGTAAGGCCCGCATCTTCGCCTCCTCGTCACAGTTCAAAGTTGAATCCGTCTTTGACCAGTTGTTGATACTTTTCGCGATCGAAGCGATACAGCCGCGCCGCTCGATGCGAAACGTCCCGCTCCACTTCGTTCAAATCTTCCAGCACGCCGAGACTGAGCGCCTTCTTGCGAAAGTTTCGCTTGTCGAGCGAACGCCCCAGCACGATTTCGTACATCCGTTGCAACTGCCGCAGCGAAAACTTCTCCGGCAACAGCTCGAAGCCGATCGGCTGGTAACGGACCTTTCCTTGCAGCCGCTCCTGCGCCATCTGCAAGATCTTGTCGTGATCAAACGCCAGCGTCGGCAGGTCGTCCAGTTCAAACCAGGCCGCCGCTCGGGCGTCGGTCGCCGCTTCGACTTTGTGATCTTTCAAGTTGACCAGGGCGTAGTAGGCGACCGTGATCACGCGGGTTCGCGGATCGCGATTCACTTCGCCAAACGTGTAGAGCTGCTCGAGGAACACTTCGTGAACGCCGGTCTCTTCCTGCAGCTCACGCATCGCCGCTTGATCGAGCGATTCTCCCATTTCGACGAACCCGCCAGGTAACGCCCAACCCCCTTCAAACGGCTCGGCGTCCCGCTGAATCAGCAAGATCTTCAAGCCGTCGTCATCCAGCCCGAAAATCACGCAGTCGACGGTCACCGAAGGTCGAGCATATTCGTAAACGAACGCCATCGCTTATTCCTCCTCGTCCAACGCACTCGCTTCGTGGATCATCCGTTCCCGTTCTTTGAACAGTTTTTGATCGATCCCGACTGGATAACCGTGCGGATTCAATAGTCGCCGCACGCTCGGATGAAACCGGGCCAGCTCCGCTTTCGTTCTGGCCTGCATCTCCAGGAGGGTCGGATTCTGATACACCACTTCTCCCTGACGAAAAACAGGAGTCAGCAACGTTTCGCATTCCCAGTTGGCCGACAGCTTCTTGCGACGCAGCGGATCGGCCGGATCGACGATCGCCTTACCGTCCGGTTCTCCCAACAGTTCGTCGAACATCAGGTCACCGGCGACGCGTCCATCATGCGAGTAGCGTCGCACTTGCAAACGTCCCGGGATCGTCGTTTTGATCCGCTGTTCCGAGAGCTTGATGCGATGTTCCCACTCACCTCGTTCGTTTTGAATCGCAGACAATTTGTAAACGCCTCCTAATGCCGGCTGGTCGTAGGCGGTCGCGAGTCGCGTCCCCACGCCCCAGACCGAAATCTTGGCGCCTTGCTGCTTTAAGCTTTGAATCAAATACTCGTCCAAGTCGCTGCTGCCGACGATCGCCGCTTCGGGGAAGCCTGCTTCGTCGAGCAGGCGACGCGCTTCGATGCTCAAGTAGGCCAGGTCTCCCGAGTCGAGTCGGATGCCGACCATCTTGTGTCCGCGACGCCGCAGCTCTTCCCCCGCTTCGATCGCGTGGCGAACCCCTTCGAGCGTGTCGTAGGTGTCGACCAGGAAGACGCAGTTGTTCGGCATCGCGGCGGCGTAGTCGGCGAACGCTTCCCGCTCGTCGCCGTAAGCCATCACCCAGCTATGTGCGTGCGTCCCGCGAACCGGAATCCCCAGGATCTTCCCGGCCAGCACGTTCGACGTCGCGGCGGCGCCGCCGATGAACGCAGCTCTGGCGCCGGTCAAACCGCCGTCGATTCCCTGGGCTCGGCGAAGACCAAACTCGAGGACCGATTCCCCTTCGGCGGCCTGACAGATGCGAGCCGACTTCGTCGCGATCAAGGTCGAGAAGTTGATCAGGTTGAGGAGCGGAGTTTCGAGCAACTGGGCGACCAACAGCGGCGCCGTCACGCGAACCAGCGGTTCGTTCGGAAAGACGACGGTCCCTTCGGCGATCGCCTCCAGATCGCCGGTAAAGCGAAGCTCGGCGAGGTAATCGAAGAACCCTTCTTCAAACAGCGGCCGATCGTCGTTGCCGCGAAGGGTCGCCAAATAGCCCAAATCTTCGTCGTCAAACCGAAATTGGCGGAGATAGTCGATCGCCAGTTCCAAACCGGCCGCGACCGCATACCCCCCCTGAAACGGCAGTTTGCGGAAGTAGAGATGGAACGTCGCCAGGCGGTCGGCACGCTGCCGTTTCCAATAGCCGTAGGCCATCGTCAGCTGATAAAGGTCGGTTAAAAGTGCGAGCGACCCGCGATATACAGTAGGCAACATGGTTTCGCCTCCAGCGTCTTTGTTAGTGTATCCTATACACTATAGATACCCCATGGCAGCCCCAAGGTTCGAGCCTGGGGAAAATATTCGTGAAAAAAATGCGGGCTTCCTGGGGCTCACTCCTGTTGACGGTTTGGCGTAAGTCCGTGCAAAATCGTCCCTTTGAGTCGCGTAGGCCGGTTTTAACCCTCTGCGAAATCCTGGTAGGTTTTCTCCATGTCGCTCGTTTTCCCCGTCGCTTCCCCATTGGAAGCCGATCCCATGCACGAAGCGCTCCCTGAAATCATCGCCGACCTGTCGGACGACGGAGACGTGGATGACTACGACACGTTTGACGACGACGACTTCGACGACGATTTCGACGAAGACTTTGAGGAATTCGAAGACCAGGAAGAACTGGGAGACGGCTTCGACGACGACCTCTTGATTGACGACGACGACTCGGACTCCGATGCCGACTTCTTCGATGACGACGACGAAGAAAAAGAAGAGGAAGAGAGTGAAAAAGAGGAAGGCGAAGAAGAGGACGAGGACTAAGTCCACGTCCTTGGCCGCGGATCCTTCGGCCCGAACAAAGAAAAAGCCCCGCAGGTTGCGGGGCTTTTTTTATGTTTTTTCGCTTTGCGAAGTTCGCCGACTACTCGCTGCCGAAGCGGCGATTGCTGCTGTTGATGCCGGCTCGTTCCAGCAGCGATTTGCTGAGGATGTCTTCCATCACATTCTCTTCTGCCGGCGGCGGTCCAACGGCGCCCAACTCGGATGGATCGTACTTCAGCTCGTAAACGTGCTTGGCGATCGCAATCTTGTCGCCGGGATCGATTCGCTTTTCGCCGGTCTGGACGCGCTGGTTATTCACCTTCGTGCCGTTGCGACTGTTTTGGTCAATTACGAACCAATACCCTTTGTTGACATACAACTGGCAATGATTCGAGGAAACGTTGGCGAACCGCAACACGATGTCGCACGTCTCTCGACGTCCAACCAACAGACTCTTCTTCAACAGGGGAATGGGATCCCCCCCGCCCACAGGAATGAGCTCTCCGAACATAGATGATGCCTCTTCTATTTTCCGTCCCTTGGCCCACGACGAAAATCATTTAAGATGAGATGATCATTGGCCTTACGGATCACTCTAACAACTTAACATTTGCAGTCAACAATCCGTTGGTCGACACTCTACCCCCCAATGTACCTGACTGGCGTCTCGCCGGGCATCGTTACCATTCGTATAACTTCTTTCTACGCAAGAAGTTTGGGCAACGAATCCAAAAAGTCAGCGTCGACGCAAAATTTACTTGCCCTAATGTGGACGGTACGGTCGCCAAAGGAGGTTGCACCTTCTGTGACAATCGTAGCTTCAGCCCGAGCCGCCGCGTTCCGATCCGCAAGATTACCGATCAGATCGATGACGGCATCCGCCGCCTGAAGATGCGCTACAAGGTCGAGCGGTTCATCGCCTACTTCCAACCGGCGACCAACACCTACGCTCCGGTCGAACGCTTACGTCCTCTCTACGAGCAAGCGGTCTCGCACGACAAAGTAGTCGGCATGGCGATCGGGACGCGTCCTGACTGCGTTCCGCCGCCGGTGATGGACTTACTGGCCGAGATGGCCGAGCGGACCTATCTGTCGGTCGAGTACGGCCTGCAAACGATTCACAATCGCTCGCTCGACTGGATGAACCGCGGGCATCACGTCGACGCCTATTACGACGCCATCGAGCGCAGTCAGGGGCTCGGCTTCGAGATCTGCGCGCACGTCATGCTCGGTCTCCCCGGCGAGTCGCACGAAGACATGATGGCGACCGCTCGCGTGATCGCCGATTCGCCGATCCAGTCGGTCAAGATTCACAACCTCTACTGCGTCAAAAAGACGCCGCTCGCCGATCAGGTCGCCGCCGGCGAAGTTCGCTTGATGGAACTAGACGAGTACGCCAGTACGTTGGTCGACTTCCTCGAACTGCTGCCGCCGCACATGCTGGTCGAACGAACGATCGGCGACGCTCCGCCTGACTACTTCGTCGGTCCCGCCTGGTGCCTGGACAAGCCGTCCGCCCTGAAGGCGATCGCCGACGAACTGGAACGTCGCGACTCGTGGCAAGGAAAACGCTATTCGGGCGATGTTGCGGTTTGCGACGCTCCGAACGGGCAATTAGCCTGAGACCCTATCCCCTCCCCTGCTTTTCCAGCTTGAGACGCGCCGCGAGCCGAACCGATAACGGTTCGTATCCAACCGCGTTTCCGCAGTTCCGCCGCACTTGGCCCCACCATGAACCAGGCGACTCCAGCCGAAACTCCTCCCGCTTCGTCGGCAATCGGCGATTGGCGTTGGTTTCTGTTGGAAACGCTGGCGATCACGCTGATCTTCGCCCTTTACGTTGCGACCCTCGGCCCCGAAGTCAACGAGCCGCACTACCTGTGCAAAGCGAAGCACTACTGGAATCCCCAGTGGCTCCCCAACGACTTCTTCCTCTCGGCGCCGGGCGCCCATTACACCTTCTATTGGACGCTCGGCTGGCTGACGCTGTTCCTGCCGCTGCCGGTCGTCGCGTGGATCGGCCGGTTGATCTCGTGGCTCGCTTTGGCCGCGGCGTGGCGGTATCTCAGCTTCCTGCTGATTCCGCGTCATTGGTGTAGCGTCGCAACGGCGGTGATCTGGCTGGCGACGGTTCACTACGGCCACTTGGCCGGCGAATGGGCGGTCGGCGGCGTCGAAGGAAAAACGTTCGCCTATCCCTTCGTACTGCTCGCGCTGGGACTGGCGCTGCAAAACCGCTGGAACCCGGCGTGGGTTTCGCTCGGCATCGCCAGTGCGTTTCATATTCTCGTCGGCGGCTGGTCAGTCGTCGCATTGGGAATCGCCTGGCTGCTGGTCGGCCGTAAGTCGACCTCCTTCTTTTCGATGCTGACCGGTTTGATGGGGGGCGGATTGATTTCGCTCCTTGGACTCGTCCCGGCCTTGCTGCTCACCGCAGGCGTACCGCCCGACATGCAGAGCGAAGCGCATCAGCTCTACGTCTTCTATCGCTTGCCGCATCACTTGGTGGTCCACCGAATGGATCCGCTCCGGCAGTTCTGCTTCGCGACGGTGACGGCCGGCTGGGCGATCTTCGCCTGGTCGACGCGGCGCGATCCACGCATGAAGTTGGTCAACGCCTTTGCAATCGGCAGCCTGGTGATCGCCGGCTGCGGCGTGGCGATCGATCAAGTCTTTTGCTATTGGCTCAGCAACTTCGACCTTGCGGCCAAGCTGCTCCGCTTCTACTGGTTCCGGCTGAGCGACGTCGCCGTGCCGCTCGGACTTGCTCTAAGCGTCGGACTGCGACTGTTTGTCGTGGCGGAAGAAGAACGCCGCTCGCTCGTTCGCCGCGCGTCCATCGCGATCGTGCTGCTCGCGACGACGATCGCCCTCGGCATTCGGATTCAAGCGCGACTCGCTTCGCCGATTCCGCCGGCCGACGACATGGCGTCGGTCTCGGACTATACCGAGTGGCTCGCAATGTGCCGTTGGATCCGCGAGAACACGCCCGCCGACGCGACCTTCCTGACGCCGCTGAATCAAGGCTCGTTCAAGTGGGACGCGCAGCGCAGCGAAGTGGTGACGCATAAAGACGTTCCGCAGGAAGCGCTTAGTTTGCTCGGCTGGAAAGAACGCCGCTGGCGGACGATGCGCTACGAGCGTCTCACCAGCAATCAAATTCGGCTGTTGAGTCGCGACTACCATTTCGGCTACGTTGTAGTAGACACCCATTCGCGACCCGACTTTGCCGGCTGGGATTTTCCGCGAGTTTATCCGGTCGACGAAAACTCCGACTCTCCCTATGAAATCTTTCGCGTCCAATAACGCTCCCAGCGCCGAGTGGACGAGCCAGATCTGCGCCCAACTTGGCGCCCAGCTTCCCACTACGCCGATTAGCGGCCCCTATTCGCCGCAATTGGTCTACGCACGCCACAATGGGCCGCCGCGGCATGACGCGCGACTTGCCTCGGTTCTCATCCATATGTTTCCGCACGAGGGCGTCTGGTCGTTTCCCCTGGTCCGCCGGGCCGACGTCGGCGACGTTCATTCCGGGCAGATCGCGCTCCCCGGCGGGATGATCGAACCGCAAGAGACCGCCGCCGACGCTGCGCGGCGAGAATTTGAAGAAGAAACCGGCGTGGCGATCGCCCCGCAGCAGATCGCCGGCGAACTTTCCCCGGTTTACATCTATGTGAGCAATTTCTGGGTTCGCTGCTTCGTTTCGGTCGGCCCCGAGATCACTGCGTGGTCACCCTGTGACCGCGAAGTGGCCGAGTTGATCTTTCTGCCGATCGCCGACCTTTGGAACGAGCAGATTCGCTCGACAATCCAGGTAAACCGCCGCGGCTTACAGTTGGCAGGCCCCGCATTGGAGATCGGCGGCAGCCTGTTATGGGGAGCGACCTACCACATCTTGATGAACTTTGTGCAGGCCCTCCAGTCTGGCCAGGACTAGCGGAAAAGCGTGCCTGAACCTTGGGGGACTCCCCGTGTCTGAAAAGCCGCGAAGTTCTATACTGAAGCGAACTTGGGGATAATCGCGGCGTTTGGCCGTCCCCTTTGAGGAATTTGAGAAAGCTCGAAACATGACCATTCGCGTTGGCATTCTTGGCGCCACTGGATACACGGCATTCGAACTTGCGCGGATCTTGCTCCGTCATAACGGCGCGAAGATTACCGCACTCACCACGCGCCAAGACGATCGCCCCCATGTTTCGTCGGTTCACCCGCAACTGACCGGGCGGCTCGACCTCCATTTGGAAAACCTCTCGCTCGACGAACTGGCCGAACGGTGCGACTGCATTTTCGGCTGCTTGCCGCACGCCGCTTCGGCCGCGGTGGTTCCCGGATTGCTGGAGCGCGGCCTGAAGGTGGTCGACCTCAGCGCCGACTATCGGCTGCGCGACGTCGCCGTTTATGAAAAATGGTACGGCGAAAAGCATCCCGATCCGGCCCGCTTGCCCAATTCGGTTTACGGCTTGCCGGAACTGTTCCGCGACACGATCCGCGGCGCCGAACTGATCGCCAATCCCGGCTGCTACCCGACTTCGGCCACGTTGGCCCTTGCGCCGCTGCTGAAGAACGGCATGATCCAGCCGACCGACATCCTGGTCGACTCGAAGAGCGGCGTCAGCGGCGCCGGACGTACGCCGAAGCTGGGAACGCTTTACTGCGAAGTGAACGAAAGCTTCTCGGCCTACGGCGTCGGCACGCATCGCCACATGCCGGAGATCGAACAAAACCTGCAGCAAGCCTCAGGGCAGAAGTGCAGCGTGATCTTCACGCCTCACCTGGTTCCGATGGATCGCGGCATTCTCAGCACCTGCTACGCGAAGCCGACCGGTCCGGTGACGACCGCCGAAGCGATCGCCGCGTTGCGTGAGTTTTACGCCGACGAACCGTTCGTCCAGGTGATCGACGGAATGCCGGCGACCAAGAGCGTGAGCGGCACCAACTATTGCCATTTAACCGCCCGCGTGGTGAACGATCGGATCATCGTGATCGCGGTGATCGACAACCTGATCAAAGGCGCCTCCGGCGCCGCGGTACAAAACTTCAATTTGATGTACGACCTGGCGGAGACGACCGCCCTGGTCGACTAACGGCCGTTGTCGGCGTTTCCACAGCTAACCAATCAAATTCAGATAAGCGACGGCAAGATGGACGAATCAACTCAACAGATCAAAATTCCCGCTGGATTTCGCTTCGCCGGGGTCCATTGCGGTCTGAAACGAAATCCGAACAAGGAAGACATCTCCTTGATCGTCTGCGACGCGCCGGCGACCGCGGCAGGCGTCTACACCACCAACAAGGTCTTCGCCGCGCCGGTCCGCTGGGATCGAAGCCGAACTCCCTCCAATAAAATCCGCGCCGTCATTACCAACTCCGGCAACGCCAACGCGTGCACCGGCGAGCAAGGCGAAAAGAACTGCGCCGAGATGGCTGCGATCGTCGCCGAGCACATTGGCGCTGCGGCTGACGACGTCCTCGTGATGTCGACCGGCATCATCGGCGTGCAATTGCCGATGGAGAAGATCCGCAGCGGCATTGCCGCCGCCGCGAGTCAGACCGGAACCGAAGCGCCCGCGTTCATCGCCGCCGCTCGCGGCATTTTGACCACCGACAACGGCAAGAAGCTCGCTTCCCGAACTGCGACGATCGACGGCCGCACGTTCCAGATCGCCGGCATGTGCAAAGGCGCCGGGATGATCGCGCCAAACATGGCGACGATGCTCAGCATCGTTCTGACCGACGCGCCGCTGACCGCCGAACAGGCGCAATCGGTCCTGGGCCAGGTCGCCGACGAAACTTTCAATTGCATTCGGGTCGATGGTCACATGAGCACCAACGATACGCTGCTCCTGTTGGCCAGCGGCGCCGAAGGAGGCGCCCCGCTCACCGATTCGCAGGTCGATCAACTGCAAGCGGTGATGAAAGAAGCTTGCGAGGAGATGGCCAAGCTGATCCCGGCCGACGGCGAAGGCGCCACGCACTTGATCAAGATCGACGTCGAAGGTTGTGCGACGCGCGAAGACGCCAAGAAGATCGCGATCGAAGTGGCCGATAGCCCGCTAGTCAAAACGGCGATCACCGGCGGCGATCCGAACTGGGGACGTATCGTCTCGGCGGTCGGCTACGCCGGCGTTCCGTTTAATCCGCTGAAGCTGGAGCTGCGTCTGAACGACATCCTCCTCTACCAGGAAGGAACGCCGGTCACGTTCGACGCGAAGACCGTCTCCGGGTCGATCAAAGGAAGCTTTGAGACTCACGTCCAGCTCACCCTCTTCGAAGGGGACGCCAAGGCCCGCGTCTGGGCGAGCGATCTGACGGTCGACTACGTGAAGTTCAACGCCGACTACTCGACGTAGTGTCCGCTCCGCGGACCAGCGTCAATGGTGAACAATTCCAACACTAACCCGAGGCGCAAGCCGAGGGAAAGCGTCGGGAATTGCGCGAAGCGTCGTTCGTAGATTTGCGGCTCGAATCGAAGCCGTTCGCGTCCGATGAACTCCGGCCGCATTCCCTCGGCTTGCGCCTCGGGTTAGTGTTGCGAGCACCCTGCTAGCACTGCTGCGATCGCGGCGAAATCGCCCTGTCTTCAATTGGGGGATAGCGTTACACTCTCCGCTCAGCCGTCCGTTTTTTTCTGACGCACGGCGCCAGCTACGACGTTTGCTCCCAGAAGGATGGATCGCACGATGAGTATGGAAGCCAATCCGCGAAAACTGTCTGTCGCCATGATTGTGCGCGACGCAGCAGAGGCCCTCGCCGCGACGCTCGACTCCATCCAACAGATCGCCGATCAGATCGTCGTGGTCGATACCGGCTCGCAAGACAATACGCTCGCCTTGGCCCAAGCCCGCGGCGTCACGGCGATTTCGCATCCGTGGCAAGACAGCTTTAGCGAGGCCCGTAACTTCGCCTTGTCGCAAGTGACCGGCGACTGGGTCCTCTGGCTCGACGCCGGCGAAACGCTCGACGCGATTGACGCCCAAGAGCTTCGCGCTTTCGTCAACGAAGGCGCCGACGCCGCCATGGCGTACGTTATGATCGTCAAGGTTCCGCAAACGGCCGGCGGCATCGGCTCGGAACAGATCGGCAAGATTCGCCTCTTCCCGAACAACGGACAGATTCGCTTTGAAGGACGCGTTCGCGAAACGCCGATCCTTTCCCTCGCCGAGTGCGAAATGCAGCTCGACGCCCTCCCCTTTCCGATTCGCCGCAGCCATCTGGAACATGATCCGCAGCGGAAGAGCCGCAAGGCGGTCCGCGACGTGCAACTGGTTAACCTCGAAATCCACGAAGTTGGACCGAGCGCTCGCCTGTTGATCTGCATGGCCGAAGCGATGCAAGCTCTGGGCGATCACCAGAACGCGCTCACCTTCTACCAACAAGCGGGCCAACTGGCCGAACCGAATTCGACCGAATCGCTCGAAGCGTATTACGGCGTGCTGACCGCCTACGACGAACAAGAAGACGGGCTCGATAAGCAAATTCAAACCTGCCTGGCCGCGCTCGAATACTATCCGCTCGACGCCCAACTGTTGTGCGCGATGGGGGGCTATCTGCAATCGCAGGGGCATCTCGAACTGGCGATTCGCTCGTTTGAAACCGCCTACAAATATGGCCAGATCAATCCCGAGACCTGGCACATCGAAGACATCGATCAAATCGCCGTCTCCTGCTTCGCCTTGGCGACGCAACTTGCCGGACAGCCGGAAGAAGCGGAAAAGATTTTGAACGAGGCGCTCGCCGAACATCCGCTTTCGATCCGCCTCCGCCGCCAGATCATCGACATGCATGTGAAGTACGCTCGTCGCACCGAAGCGATGGAGCACGTGCAACTGCTGCCGGAGAGCTTCCCGAATCGCGAAGCCTATCGAAGCGCCGTTCGCGGCGCGACGGCCGCCGCTCAAAAGAACTGGGTCGCGGCTCGGCCTTACCTCGAAACCGCCTTCCGCAACGGATGCCGCGAAGCGCTTTGCCTGCGCTGGTTGAGCGTGACGTTGCTTGCCTTGGGTATGCAGAACGAAGCGATTGAGATTCTGAACGTCTGGCGATCAATCGACGCTGCATCGCTTGAACCGCAGCAACTGCTCGCTTCGATCGAACAGGCCAACGCCACGATGAGCTTGCCTGGCGAGTCGCGCACCATCCGCATCGACACCAGCCCCGAAGGGGCCCGCAGCGCTCGCACCGCCGATGCCGCGGCGCGGAAACAAGACGCGAACCAGTTCTAAACCAGCACCGGGTGGCACTGCTGGCTTGTCCAGCAGTGTTCCTACAGGATTCGCGAAGAGGTCGGAAATCCTTTCCCCCGTCGCAAGTTAAAGGCGCATTTTATCGAGTCACGTTGAGAATCAACACTGCTGGGCAAGCCAGCAGTGGCACCCCAAAAACGACCTCAAACTACTTCCCGCCGACTCGCTTCAGCACGGTTTCCAGCGTCTGACGCAGCACGTTTCCGCTGTGACGCAGTTGTTGCATTTCTTTCGGCCAGAGGTCGAGTTCGTACGTTCCGACAACCCCCTTGCGACCAACGACGGTCGGCACGCTGAGGGCGACGTTGCGGATGCCGTAGCAGCCGTTCTGCACGCTTGAGACCGGCATGACCTGGTTCTTGTCGAGCGCGATCGTTTCGATCACGTCGCGGATGGCGATGCCGACGGCGAACCCGGCGCCACCTTTCTTCTTGATCACTTCGGCGCCGCTGCCGCGGGTCCGTTCAAACAGTTCGTTCGCTTTGTTCGGGTTCCAGCCGGGGAACTTCTCAAGCGGCAAGCCGTTGACCGTCGCGTACGACCAGACCGGCAACATACTGTCGCCATGTTCGCCCAGGATGAGGGCTTTGACCTGGGTCGGGGCCAGCTTCATCTCTTGCGAGATCAAGCTGCGGAAGCGGATCGTGTCGAGCTGCGTACCAAGACCGATCACCTGGCTCGACGGCAGGTTCAATCGCTGCGCGGCCAGGTAGGTCAGAATGTCGACCGGGTTCGAGACGACGAAGCAGATCGCGTCCTTTTTCACGCCGGCGCTTTTGACGCTATCCAGAATCGACAGGAAGAGGTCGACGTTGCGATTGATCAGGTCCAAGCGGCTTTCGTCCGGCTTGCGACGAAGACCCGCCGTGATGCAGATCACGTCGCTATCCGGAATATGTTCGTAGCTGCCGGAGGTGATGATCTGATCGGCAACGCTCGGGGCGCCATGCAACAGATCCAAGGCGTGACCGCCAGCCAGATCGGCGTTCAGGTCGAGTAGCGCGATTTCGCGAGCGATGCCGCCGCACTGCAGCGCGAACGCCGCACACGAGCCAACCAAACCGCCGCCGCCGATGATGCTAACTTTCATGTCTCTCTCAACCAGTCAGGGTGTGTTCTGCGTCTTTGGTTCTTCGTAGCCTGAAGCGCCGGCATGTCGCGGCGCCTCACCTGTTGAAGTGGCCAGGCACATTCCCTTGCTTGCGCTGCGGGATAGTGTGGGGCGGCACTTCGACTCTTTCGACTACGAACGCTTCGCCAGTTCGGCCATCACGCGGGTGGTGATCGCCTGGATCAGGGCTTCCTGATCGTTGCCCAGGACCGGAGCGGCGGCTTGCGCCTTCGGGCCCATCGCCGGCGGAGCGGGGAACGCTTTCCGCTGGACGAGCGAATCTTTCCAGCTGTCGCGGAAGATGTCGTTCGCGCAGATGTCGCAGTCCTTGTACTCTTCGGTGTTACGCGGATCGCTCCAGCCCCAACGTTGCTTCAGGTCGAGCAGTTCGCGTTCTTTTTCTTCGGTGAAGTATTCGATGCGGCCCAGCTGCTTCGCCAGGATCAGCATGCGGCAGTAGGCGTCCAGAATTTCGGTCCACCAGTAGGCGCGTTCGACCGTTTCGCCGTAGCTGACCGTACCGTGGTTCGCCAAGAGCATGATGTTGGTCTTGTCGACGAACGGCAGAATCGTTTCGGCGAAGGCCTTGCCGCCGGGGGTTTCGTACTTGGTGATCGGCACGTCGCCCAGGAAGACTTCGACTTCCGGCAGCACGCATTGCGGAATCGGTTCGCGAGCCATCGCGAAGGCGGTCGCGTGCGGCGGGTGGCAGTGGACGACGCTCTTCACGTCGGCGCGACGCTGGTAGATTTCCAAGTGCAGCAACGCTTCGCTCGA